>NZ_JBUYWC010000003.1:0-618911 GCF_055230935.1 Rhodococcus ruitaii
TGTCGGGGAAACGGAACGGCCCGACACTCGGTGCACCCCGGTTCCGGTCCCGCCGCGACAATCGGCAGGCGATCCGGTTCACCCGCAACGCCCGGTTCACGGTCACCGAGGGTGGGAAGTTGCGGCTGCCGAAGATCGGGGACATCCCGGTGCGGTGGTCCCGCGACCTGCCGTCGGAACCCTCGTCGGTAACGGTCATCAAGGATGCGGCGGGACGATACTTCGCATCGTTCGTCGTGGAGACCACCCCGGAACCACTGCCCGAGCTGGACACCGACGTCGGTATCGACCTCGGGTTGGCGACGTTCGCGGTGTGCTCGGACGGCACGGTCATCGAGTCCCCGAAGTTTTTCCGCCGTGCCGAACGGCGGTTGAGGAAGGCGCAACAAGCCCTGTCCCGCAAGGACAAGGGCAGCAAGAATCGGGCCAAGGCACGCCTGCGGGTCGCCAAAGCCCATGCGAAGGTGGCCGACGCCAGACGCGACTTCGCGCACCAGCAGTCCACGAGGTTGATCCGCGAGAACCAAGCGATCTACGTCGAGGACTTGTGTGTGCACGGTTTGGCCCGCACCCGCCTTGCGAAATCGGTGCACGACGCCGGGTGGGGGCAGTTCGTGGGCCTGGTCGAGTACAAAGCCGCCCGGTACGGGCGGACCGTGATCACGGTGGACCGGTGGTTCCCGTCGTCGCAGACCTGCTCGGATTGCGGCAGGGTCGACGGGAAGAAACCACTGTCGGTCCGGGAATGGATCTGCCCGTGCGGGGCGGTCCACGACCGCGATCTCAACGCTGCCAAGAATATCCTCGCCGCCGGACGGGCGGAGAGGCGAAACGCCTGCGAGAGACGGTAAGCCTCCCCGCGTAGCGAGGGAGCACGACTCTGTGAAACAGGAACCCACCGAGAGTGCCGGTATGGGTGCTGGTCGGAATTCCCGGCTTTCAGGCCGGGGAGGGCGTCAAGGCTCAGAATGACTACAGCGCTACACCGATGTACTTGGTTTCGAGGAACTCGTCGATTCCGGTGAAGCCGCCTTCGCGCCCGAGTCCGGACTCCTTGATTCCGCCGAAAGGTGCAGCAGGGTTGGAGACCACTCCCTGATTCAGCCCCACCATCCCGGCTTCGAGCGCTTCGCATACGCGCAACCCCCGTCGGAGGTTCTCGGTGTAGACGTAGGACACCAACCCGAAAGGAGTGTCGTTGGCGCGGCGGATCGCTTCGTCCTCGGTCTCGAAGGTGCTGATCGCCGCGACCGGACCGAAGATCTCGGTGTGGCACATCTGCGCGTCGTCGGTGACGTCGGTGAGCACCGATGCCGGATAGAAGTAGCCGGGTCGGTCGACGGGGGCGCCGCCGAGGGCGACGGTCGCGCCGCGGGTCACGGCGTCGTCGATGAGCTGTCCGACCTTGTCGACGGCGGCGCGGTTGATGAGCGGGCCCACGACCACCCCGTCCTCGACACCGCGACCCATCGGCAGTGCAGACATGCGCTCGGTGAGGCGCTCCGTGAACTCCTCGGCGATACCGCGCTGGACGAGAATGCGGTTCGCGGCGGTGCAGGCCTGCCCGATGTTGCGCATCTTCGCGGCCATCGCGCCGTCGACGGCGGCGTCGAGATCCGCATCGTCGAACACGAGGAACGGTGCGTTGCCGCCGAGTTCCATCGACGTGCGCATGACGGTCCGCGCACACAGTTCGAGCAGGTGCTTGCCGACCCCGGTCGAGCCCGTGAACGACAGTTTGCGAGAACGCGGATCAAGGATCAGGGGGGCCATCACGTCGTCGGACTGCGACGTGGTGACGACGTTGACGACCCCTGGCGGAAGTCCTGCCTCGCGCAGGAGGTCGGCGAGGGCGAGCATCGACAGCGGGGTCTGCGACGCAGGCTTGATCACGCTCGTGCAGCCGGCGGCGATTGCCGGGCCGATCTTGCGGGTGCCCATCGCCATCGGGAAATTCCACGGGGTGATGAGTAGGGCCGGACCCACTGGTTGCCGGGTGACGAGGAATCTCGATCCGCCGGCGGGAGCCTGCATGTAGCCGCCGTCGATGCGTACGGCCTCCTCGGCGAACCAGCGGAAGAACTCGGCCGCGTAGCTGACCTCGCCGCGTGCCTCGGTGAGCGGCTTACCCATCTCGAGCGTCATGATGAGCGCGAGACGGTCGACGTTATCGATCATGAGCCGATATGCATCGGTGAGGATCGTCGAGCGTTCACGCGGTGACGTCTGCGCCCACGAATCCTGGGCCGCAGACGCTGCGTCGAGAGCGCGCATCCCGTCGGCGGGGCCGGCGTCGGCGATCGCACACAACTCCCGTTCAGTGGACGGATCGACGACGGGCATCGTGCGGTCGGCATCCTGCCACCGCCCGTCTATCAAAAGGCCCGTCGGGACCGTGCGGATGGCTGCGTCTTCGTTCGGGCTGAGCTTGTCGTCATGTGTGACCGCCTGATCGGGCATGGCATGCCTTTCGTCCGTTGCCTTCGACCTCCGCCCATGTTATGCATATTGTCAACAATCCAACAATAGGATTGGGATTCGAACTCGGTCGCCGAACCCGGGAGGGTTGTCATGACTCGACTGTCTCCACTGCTTCAGCAAGCCACGCCCGTCACCGTCGACCACGCCGCCGGCAGTTACATCTACGGCACCGACGGACGCAGGTATCTCGACTTCACGGCGGGAATCGGTGTCACCAGTACCGGC
Organism: Rhodococcus ruitaii; assembly: GCF_055230935.1. Taxonomy (NCBI): domain Bacteria; kingdom Bacillati; phylum Actinomycetota; class Actinomycetes; order Mycobacteriales; family Nocardiaceae; genus Rhodococcus; species Rhodococcus ruitaii. The sequence continues at coordinate 2,707 of NZ_JBUYWC010000003.1, forward strand.
CACTGCCACCCGCATGTCGTCGAAGCGGCGCAGCGTCAGATCGGCTCGCTGATTCACGGCCAGTACACGACCGTCATGCACAAACCCCTGCTCGAACTCACCGAAAGACTCGGCGCCGTCCTGCCCGAGGGCCTCGACTCGCTGTTCTTCGCGAACTCGGGGAGTGAGGCGGTCGAAGCCGCGTTGCGTCTCGCTCGCCAGGCCACCGGACGCCCCAACGTGATCGTGTTCCACGGAGGATTCCACGGCCGTACCGTCGCCGCCGCGTCGATGACCACCTCCGGCACACGATTCTCCGCGGGGTTCAGCCCCCTGATGGGCGGCGTGCACATCGCGCCGTTCCCCAACGCCTACCGCTACGGATGGACCGAAGAACAGGCCACCGATTTCGCGCTGAAAGAACTCGACTACCTCTTCGCGACGGTCACCTCACCGGCCGAAACCGCGGCGTTCATCGTCGAACCCGTTCTCGGCGAAGGTGGTTACGTCCCGGGCAACACCCGATTCTTCCAGGGCCTGCGTGAGCGTGCAGACCAGCACGGCATCCTTCTCGTCTTCGACGAGATCCAGACCGGATTCGGGCGCACCGGAAAGTTCTTCGGACACCAGCACTTCGACACCCGGCCCGACGTGATCACCATTGCCAAGGGGCTCGCGAGCGGCTTCCCCCTGTCCGGCATTGCGGCATCCGAAGAGCTCATGGCGAAGGCATGGCCCGGATCCCAGGGCGGAACCTACGGTGCCAATGCCGTGTCGTGTGCGGCGGCGGTCGCGACTCTCGACGTCATCGAGAAGGAGGGCCTCGTCGAGAACGCTGCGGCGCGCGGGGCCGAACTGCTCGCCGGTGCGCGCTCCCGGGCGACCGATTCCGTGGGGGATGTGCGAGGACTCGGGTTGCTGGTGGGCAGCGAGTTCGTCACCGCAGACGGCGCACCCGATCGCGAACGCGCAGCGGCTGCACAGAAGCTCGCGTCGAGTAAAGGTCTTCTGCTCCTGATGTGCGGCGCGTACATGAACGTTGTGCGGATGATTCCGCCGCTGATCGTCACATCGGAGCAGGTCGAGGACGGACTCGGAATCTGGTCCGAGGTCCTCGCCGAAGTGTGATTGCGCTGAAGGAGGTTCTGTGGGCCGCTACATCACGATCACGCTCGACAAGCGTGGCATCTACTGCCGTGCACGACTTCTCGATGCCGAAGCTCCCCTCACCTGCGAAGCGGTATGGAACGCCCTACCGCAGAGCGGCGCCGCGTTCCACGCGAAATACGCTCGCAACGAGCTCTACACGTTGGTCTCGCGGATCACGACGGCGCCTCATCGTGAAAACCCCACGGTGACACCAATTCCCGGTGATGTGTGCCTCTTCGATTTCGAACCGTGGGAGATCGGAAACCCGGCGTACGGGTACGAACCGGGATCGGAGGCCCACCACGAACAGGGCGCTACCGACCTGGCCCTGTTCTACGGCCGCAACAACCTGCTGATCAACGGTGACGTCGGCTGGGTGCCGGGGAATGTGTTCGCGACCATCGAGGACGGGCTGACCGAACTCGCCGTCGCATGCAACGAGTTGTGGATACAGGGGGTCGCGGGGGAGACGCTGAGCTTCGCTCGAGCACTGTAGGCCGCGGTCCACCTTGATGGTTCCTGACCCGAGCAGGGCAAAGATGGGGCTCATGCAGACTTTGCCTTTGACCCGGACCGGTGAGCGGTCGCCGGAAACAGCGTGCGCACACAGGGTATGGCGTCAGGTGCTCGGTGTCGAAAAACAGTGGTCACCGGCGTCGATTTCGACGATGACACCGGTGCGGTAATCGTCGCGGTACGCCCGGCAGCACGAGCCCGGATGCGGTGCGGGATATGCGGACGCAGGTGTGCGGGCTACGACACCGGAGCAGGCCGACGCCGGGTTGCGTCCCAGCTACGCGCTGGCCAGGTCGTTGACGACGCCGGCCACCACCTCTCGACCAACCCCTCTAGCGCCTTGGTCTGGTCCTGGTCGAGCCAGGACAGTGACGGGAACTCGAGCACCGTCGCCACGTACTCTTCGTCCTCCGGCTACCACTGAACGCGGTAGGAATAACGCCGGACGTCGGGACCGCTCATGACTGCTCCTCCATCTTCTTGATCGCTGCGAGTACCTGCTTGACCTGGTACGGCTCGGCCTCGCCGTTCTTGCCTCGCTGGATGTTCACTCGGGGGTCTTCCGGCCACGGCATTCGGAACACTGCATGGCAGGTTCCCTGTTGCCGCGGCTGTCCGAAGATCCGCACGCACAGTGAGTGCAGCTCGTCGTAGGACACCGAGCGTGGGTTCCGCTCGAGTGCGGCTCGGATCTTGTCGGCCTTCGCCACCTATCTCATGCTAGCGCATGCGCTAGCGTTGTGTGGGCGTCGTTACGCCTCGGGTCAACTGACCCGGGGTGTGGTCGGCGACTTGTGGGCATCCCACAACAACCCAGATCGTTGAGTTTTGAGACGCCTCAGGTTCGCCTGCCCGCCAGTGTTCTCGGAGTGCGGATGGCTCCGAAAGTCGATGAGGGCTGGTTCGACCGCTTCGACTGAGTCGAGTGACCGAGAGGTCACGCAAACGTACACTCGGCGCCACGAGCTGTGGGGCGTGCGGGCTTCGGCCTCCCCCCTGCGGACATAGCAGTCACGGACATGGACCTCGCATTGCGGGGTCCACGTCCGAGCGGGTGGCTGGTCCGATCCGTAACGGGTTCACAGTCCGCTGAACTCCGCCAACCTCGTTGCATCTTCGGTGAGTACTACCGGTACCCCAACTCCACCGCGCCGGGGGTATCGTGCGTCAGGATTCGACACCGAGCATCGCAATCACTCCGCGCGCGGTTGCGCGCATCGACCACGCGAAGGTTTCACGAGGTGTGAGGTGGCCGAGTTTCTGTGCGCCGGAGTTGATCGTGTGGAACCCATCAGCCCTCGAGGAGCGCACGGTATCTCGATCGTCGCGGTGTGCGACCGGGTTGATCTCGGCGAGTGCGACTGCGTGTTCGGCAACGACGGACAGTGCGATGCTTGCATTGGCCGGATCCCAGCCGTAGCGGTCTGCGAACTGCCTCTGATTGCGGTCGATCGCGCCCAGCGCGCCTTCGGAGCGCGGTGTGAGTTCGGTGAGGAATCTGCCGATCCCCGGGTTCTCGACGACGAAATCGCGCAGAGCCAACGCGAGGTCAATAAGCGCGTCCTCCGGATCGTCGGCGGTCGGCACCGGTAGTGGGGCGCGCGCAACGATGCCATCGGCAACGATGCGGTGCAGTCCGTCGAGGTCGCCGACATGGCGATACACGGACATCTCGCTCACTCCCAGATCGCTGGCGATCGCTCGGATGCTCAACTTGGGCAGTGTGATACGCGCCCCGGAGTCGACGAGGCGTTCGCGAGTGACGAGCCGAGGTCGCCCAGGTGAGGACATGCGAGCATTCTCCCATGGAGTAGTTGTTAGGTTAGACTCACTAACGTTATCGGGATGGGTCCATACGACGAAAATCGAGGTTGATATGCCGGACGAAGCACCGTTGACTGCCGACCGGGTCGCCGACCTGATGGAAGTGCTGCGCACACCCGAGCACCAGGCCGGGCTCGAGGAGACGACGTTCACCGTCGTCTCCGTTGCCGATCGCGCGGCCGGACTGATCCGAGTGAGCGGCACGATCTCCGGAACGCACTCACTGCAGGACTGGGCTGGGCCCAACACTGCCGTTCGGCTGTCGCTTCCGGAGCGGTCGGCGGAGTTCGCGGGGATCGACGGAGCACCCGACACCACCGCCCGTGTCTATACCGTCGCCGATGTGGATATCGAGAGCAGGACGGTCGCGCTCGACATCGTCCGTCACCATGAATCGTCGCCGGCGATGAAGTGGCTCGGTCGGGTGTGCCGTGGAGATGTCGTACCGGTCGCCGGTCCTCGCCCACACCGTGTTCCGGGGCCGGGATCGCCGCGCATCCTGCTGGCCGACTCCTCGGCACTGCCCGCGGCGGTCCGTATCCTCACTCGCCTGCCGATCGAGGCTCCGACGGTGCTCGTCGCTGCCGCGCCCCTCGACGAGATCGATCTCGTCGAGGGGGATCTCGGGGATCGGAGGGATTCCGTCACAGTGCAGCGTGCTGTACCGGGAGTCGATCGGCCCCTCGCAACCGCATTCGCCGGAATGGAGGTACCGGCCGGTGCTTCGGTGTGGGCGGCGGGGGAGCGCGAGGATGTGCGAGAGGTCCGCCGCCGCTGTCGGGACGACCTCGTGCTGGGTGCCGAGAGCATCCAGGTCTTCGGCTACTGGAAGCGCGGAATATCCAACACGCGAATCGATGTTGCTCGGCTCGAAGCTGCTCGGTCGTCGATGGAGGCAGGGCGCGGCGTCTTTGCCACCGACGACCTCGACATCGGGATCTGACACGAACTCGTGAACACTCCTGGGCGCATCTGCCCCCAGGAGCGTCACATGCTCAATTGTGCGAGGCAACGTTCGGTGCGATCTGTCCCTCGATCAATTCGCTGATCGTGTAGTCGATCGACAGTGGTGAGGCATTGCGCAGCGCTGTGAGGGATGCGGCGTCGACGTCGACGTACCGGCCGTCGGCGACGGCCGGAATCGACGTGAAGACCGGATCCGACAACGCCTGCTGTGACCCGCCCACTGCGAAGAAACTCAACAGCAGGATGTCGGCATCGAGTTGGTGCGCATTCTCGGGAGAGATCGTCGCCGACCCGGAGCCGTCGCCCGTGTCGGGTAGGTTGCTGATGGTGTCGGTGAGGGTCATTCCGAATTCGCCGAGTATGACGCTGCTGAAATCGTCGGGATCGTTGACGGCCTTGTAGCCGACAGGCGTGGCGATGCCGAGCGTGTATGTCACCCCGCCGAGTTCGGGGTTGCGCGCGACGGTGTCGTCGATATGGGTCTGGACCTCGTCGATGAGAGTTTCGGTGGCGTCCTCACGGCCGAGTGCGCGACCGACCTGGCGGGCCTGGTCCTGCCACGGGACCGTCAGGTACGTGGCGCTTTCCGGACCGACCACCGGTGCGATCTCGCTCAATTGGTCGTGGTAGGTCTCGAGGTCTGCGAACGTCGTCGCAACGATGAGGTCGGGCTGCAGCGCTGCGATGGACTCGAGGTTGAGATCGATCGCATCGAAGCCGGCTCGGGTGGTGTTGACCCGCGTCGGTTCACCTTCGATCAGATCGGACTGCCACGGCACCTGCCCATCGGGGGACAGCGGAAAGGATGCGGTGCCGACGGGTTGCACGCCGAGAGCGAGCATGGTGTCTGCTTCCTGCCAGCCGAGTGCGACGACGCGCTGTGGATCGGCGGGGACCTCGACGGTCCCGAACCGGTCGGTGATGATTCGAGTTTCTTCGTCCGTTGCTGTCTGGCTGCCGGCGCACGCGGAAGCGAATGCGGTCAGCAGTGCGAGTGTCAGAAGGACGGATGCTGTGCGTGTGGTACGGCGTGGTGGGCGCACGAGGTACTCCTGTCGAAAGCGGCCGATCTGATACTTAGGTTAGACTAACCCACATAATTGGGATCTATACAATTCCCCGACGCGGTGCGTCCAACCGGGTATGACCGAAGAAGAGTGCCAGCGCATCGCGGAACTGCACGTCGACGCCGATCCCGCCGTCCTCGCCCAACTGCGCACAGACCCCGAGATCGCGGCGTACCTGGACCGGCTCGACTACGTCGTCCAGCAGCTGCACACACAGCGCGGTGCGGCGCACAGAGTCATCGACACAGGTGAAGAGCAATGCGACCAGGACCAGTAACAGGAGTTGTCGTCGGTAGCCGCTGTACACCATACGAAACGTCCGGACAGGACGCCGCACACCGGAATTCGGCCTACTGCGCGTCCGACCACGATCCGAATCTGGGCCGGGTGTGTGCCTCGAGCGACGCTATTCGACCGTGTCGCCGCGGTCGGTGCATCGATCCGGTTTTCGGTGCCCAGTCTCAGCGATTTGCATAATCCTTGCGGGGTCGCCGCGACCGATCGCTGCTGCTCGAGTGGGGCCCGTGGGATGCGCTCACCTCGAGCACAACGCGCCGATGTCGGCGATCACGCGATCAGCGCTACGCGCCACCCACACAGGATTGCCGTCTTGGAGCGTCGGCATCAACAGTCGCTGCTCGTTGATGGGCCACTGCACGAAAGGCATTCCCCCGGCCAACTGATCTTGCACCTCGCCGGCGATGAACACGGTCAACTCCTGCACCGACTGCTCGATGTGCGGACCCCCGAACCCGAGGCTCTCGAGCGTCGTGGTTCCCACAGTTTTGTGCCGGGGTCGGGGGCCAGCGGCGAGCAACAGGTGACAGTGACCGGAATCAAGCACTGACACCGTCCACAGGCAGTTCTGCATATAGGTGTCGGGACCGTGCCAGCGGCACTGCAGATCTCGCCCCACGGCGTGACATGCACCGACCATATTCGCCGGAGCGTCGTGCGGTGCATCCGGTCCGGCGATCAGAAACGTCCAGACGTTCAGGTAGCGCTCCTCGGGCACGAACATGTCCCCAGGATCGCATGACAACAGCCCCGAGCCGGCGACGGAGCCGATGCCGGAACGCAAGCGGCGCGTGGCCGCCTGCGGGTGAGCGTCTCGACTCGATGTTTCGGCGTACCACCTGCCAGAAGAATTCCGTATCCGATGGACGACGCCAGCGGGCGCGGGGCTACCCACCCCCGCAGATTACGGCGTCGTCTCGACCGCGGTCGGTCCAGGAGCAACCGCAGGTGCGCGCGCTCTGAAGAGGACACTGTCGGGCGGGTTTCAGACACCGGAGTCAGGGTGCGTCCAGGGCGAGGCAGGCTCTCGTTCGGATCCAGTTCCCGGGCGACTTCGGCGATGGTGTGACCGGAATCGATCACGCGATGGGCAGCCTCGACTTTGCACTCGGCGGTGAACGACTGGCGTTTACGAGGGGGCATGGTGACATGTCTTCCAGCGGGACCGGTGTCCCGCCAAATCGATGTCCACTTTCGGGGGGGGGGGACCTCAGTACTGCTCGGAGGCGAATCTGACCGCTGAGGGACCGGACCGGCTCATCGCCGTCGGTAAACGACGGGACCTGGAACGGGCCGCGGCGACCGATCCGGTCGAGGGATCACCGCCACCGGACGCGGGCCCGGTCGCGGCGATGGAGCACCGGTTGCGTACCGAGGAGGCAATGACCTTGTATTGGAAGAGATCCCACATTGCGGAGACCCCGTTCGGTCACGCCAAACACAACCTCGGTTTCCGACGGTTCACCGGATGTGGTCTCGACCGGGCCCGAGGTGAGTGGTTCTTCCACGTCGCGGTCCACAACATCGGCAAGAGCTCACCGCGCTGGCCGGGGATCCGTTCCCGACCACTGGGTGATCCCCGCCCGTGGAAGTACCTCTGGGGGTGGACCGCCGGGATGGCTTTCGGGCCGCGATCCGGAATCGGGTAGGTCCCGGAAGTCTGCAACTGCCCGCAAGGCGCCAAGAAGTCAGCATTGCAAGTCGGGAAGATTCCATTCGGATAACTGCGCACTATGTGCATGTTTGATGGTCCCCCTGGGTATCTAGTCTTTGACTATCAGCGCCGCGCTCAAGAGATCCGCAGGACTGTTTACGTGCGATCTCAATCCTGACCCGGCGTGTGAGATTTCAGTTGTGATCACGATACGGGGAGGGAATCTCAGTGAGGATGAAACGCAGGCACAGTCGGTCTGGGATCGAGTTTACGCCAACTGGATTCGGTGGAGCTCCGATCGGCAACTTCAACGGCCCGTTCACGGATGCAGAGGCGCGCTCCACAGTCGCCAACTCATGGGATCTAGGAGTCCGCTACTTCGACACCGCCCCCGGCTACGGCAACGGACTGAGCGAGTACCGACTCGGAAACGCACTGCGCGACTACGACCGGTCGGACTACGTTCTATCGACCAAGGTGGGCCGTGTTGTCACACCACGCTTCAATGCTCCTGACAGCGATGGCCAGTACGTCGACATCCCACCATTCGTGTCGCAGTTCGACTACAGCTACGACGGCGTGATGCGCTCGGTCGAACGGAGCATGCAGCGCATGATGTGTGACCGTTTCGATATCCTCTTCATCCACGATGTGGATCGGTACACTCACGGTGCAGAGCAGTCCGACCTGTTCAAGCAGGCAATCGAGGGGGCATATCCGGCCCTCGAGTCACTGCGCGACCAGGGGGTTGTCAAGGCAATCGGATTCGGCGTCAACGAGACCGACGTCGTCGTCGACGCGGTCCGGAGCACGGACGCTGACCTGTACTTGCTCGCAGGCCGCTACACGCTGCTCGAGCAGGACCCTCTCGACGAGTTGCTTCCACTGTGCGAGGAGCGCGGAATCGGCATCGTCCTGGGGGGCGTGTACAACAGTGGAATCCTCGCTACCGGCCCGACACCGGCGGCGCGATTCAACTATGCGCTCGCTCCGGAGTCGGTGAAGGACAGGGCGGGAAAGCTCGAAGACATCTGCCGGAACCACGACGTGCCCCTCGCGGCGGTGGCACTGCAGTTCGCGTATGCGCATCCCGCGGTGATGAGCATCTGCATCGGTGCCCGCAACGTCGAGCAGCAGAAGCGCAACGACGACCTTTTCACGACCGCTGTTCCACAGCAGGTGTGGATCGACCTGCGGGAAGCGCGCCTGATCCGCGACGACGCGCCGACACCGGACTGACCTGGTATGGGAGCCCCGCCGGACAACCACACTGAGGGTTGTGAACGGTCCGGCGGGCAACCCGAGAGATCACTGCGACGAGTACGCGATCATGTCTGCCGCAGAGAGCGGCCCGGATCGTGCCAACGTGCTTGCCGCTGCGATGAAGACGTTGGCAGTCGTGACCGCGTCCCCCAGCGAGTGGTGCGGGGTGTGGACCGGTAGCCCCATCCTCGTGGCGGCGTATTCGAGGGACACGACGTCTCCGGAACGGAGGCAGGGCTCGTCGCGTGTAGGTACTAGCCGTGCCGTGTCGATCACCGGGCTGCGGAACGTGTATGCCTGTGACTCGAATGCCTTCCGTAGAAACGACATCTCGATCCGCGAGCCGTGCGCGACTAACACTCGACCGGTGAGGAGCGCGCACAGGACGGGCACGACCTCTGCGATGGTCGGTGCGTCGGCCAGATCGCCGCCGCGGATGCCGTGAACCTTGATCGAGGCGCCCGGCACCGGACGTTTGGTCTTCACCAGGCTGTAGGTCGCCTCGGAGGGGTGAACCCGCCCCCCGCGCACCGGCACCGCGCCGAACGACACGATGTGGTCCTTGCTCGGGCGCAGTCCCGTGGTCTCGAGATCCAGCACGAGGTACTCGGCGGCCCTCCACGGTGCATTGAGAACGGCGGTGGACGGCGGAGGAACTTCTCGGACCGTGCGTTGCGAGAGAAAGCCGAACGGTTTCACAGGCGAGTTCCGTAGTAGTTCGAAAAACGATCCTGCACTTGACTTATCGTCCTGAAGGTGTCACGGAGGTAGCGGCGGACCAGGGGATTGAGATCGATCGCCGCGATTGCAGGTTCGACCGGCCTGTTCTGCCGGATCGCCTTGACCTGGCTGTCGATCGAGAGATCAAAGCACAGGTGAAACGCCTCCTTGAGTGATTCGGCTTCGCTCGACCGAAGGTATCCGGCCTGATGTGCGCGGGTGAGGCGTTCGGGTGTCGACCCTGATGTGTCGCCGGCGCGAAGGGCGAGCGCACGAGCGAGTGTGGCGATCGGACGCAATCCACTCTTCTTCAGATTGAGGTGTCCTTTCTGGTCACCGAAATGGCCTACGACGAACTCCTTGAGAAAACCGACCGGTGGGCGCAGGCTCAGGGCGTTCTTCGTCAGTGCCGAGGTGAATGCGCGGCGTCCATCCCCGGTTGTGAGCTCGCGGTTGACCCGATGGGTCAGGCGCGGGTTGGTGATCGCTCGACCGTCGAGGATCGTCGAGGCCATGAGTAGGCTGTCCGTACTTCCCGGACTGCGACGCCACCCTTCGACGATGGTGAGCCAGTCACGCTGGGAACGGCAAAACAGCGGAGACGAGGCGTTCAGACCCTGAGGGCACGGCGTCAGGCCGCAGGCTCGGATGGCGTCGAATATCGGTGCGATGGAACGCAGGACTTCCGAGTTGTGCACCGTCCGGTTCGGATCCACGGGTCTCCAGACGAGCGCTGTGTCGATGTCCGAGTTGGGCATGGGCTCACCCCGGCCCAGCGAGCCGAGCAGAATCCAGCTGCATTCGAGCTCGCTGAGTAGCCCTCGTTCCGAGTGCATTGTGATGATCTTGTGCAGCAACGCCTCCGAGATCGCCGACAGCACCGAACCGAGGTGGGTCGCGGACACACCGGCTTCCCACAGTTCCACGGTGGTCGGCTTGAGCAGCTTCGTCACTTCGCGCAGCTCGTCGAGACTCTGTGCGGATGCGATCCCTCCACGTATGGTCAGCGGATCCCGGATCTCGCTGGCGGCTACGTCGACCACGCGGATGATCCCCACCGGATTCCCCTCGACGTCGTCAAGGAGGAGGTGGTGTACGCCGTGCTGAACCATGTAGAGGTATGCGGTCCGTGCCGGCATGGCGACGGACACACTGCGGGCAGGGGTGCTCGCGACGGCGGAGACAGGGGCGTCGATTCCGAACTTGCCGGTGGCGACCAGGCGGCTGAGGTCGTTCTCAGTGACGATTCCGGTGTCACCGTCTGCGACGAATACGGCGCACGAGCGACTCTCCGCCGCCATCCGAGCGGCGACCGTTCGAATCGGATCGTCCGGAGAACACCACAGCACAGGTTGCATCGTGGTGGACAAGGGCCGCTCGAGCTGGATGGGAGAGCCTCCTGCCGACAACAGTCGCTCGCGGGCAACCATCGTGCCGTAGTGCCCGAACCGCAGCTGTTCGGGCTGTTCCAGGATTCCCCTCGGGTCGGGCAACCGGTAACACAGGGTGTCCTCGACCGCCCAGACCGTCATCGCCGGCGGGAGCCCGGCGAGCAGGGATATGTGGCCGAACGTGTCTCCCGAGGTGAGGACATCAGTGACCCGCCCCCGATCCAGGACCTCCACCGATCCGGTGCGAACCACGTACATGGTGTCGAGTGGGGGAGAACTTTCCGACACGATCACCGTTCCCCGGGGAAAGTATTCGACCTCGACATTCCGGGCGAGGATCGCCAGATCACCGTCGTCCAGGCGATCGTATGGCGGCTGCTCACCGAGGAATTCGACGAACTCCCTCACAAGACGAACTCCCTCACAATGGGTACCCTTTCGGTTCTCCGGTCACGCTGTGCAGCCGCCGTGCGCGTCGGTCATGCGAGCAGGTGCGGGGCCTTGAACGGGGCCATGGCACCGGCGTCGATCACGTGTGCGGTGCCGGTCACGAATCGGCCTGTGTCCGAGGCCAGGTGCACCACGGCGTGGGACACGTCGACCGGGTCGAGGAACGGAACCGGGAGCGCGTGCATAGCCTGCAGTGCGGACAGCGCGTCGGCCTGGGTCGCGCCCGTCTTGCCTCCGGCGAACAGCTTGTTGTACTCGGGGTTGTCGATCATCAGAGTGTTGACGTTGGTGGGATTGATCGAGTTCACCCGGATTCCGTACGGCGCCAGTTCGCCGGACAGCGTGCGCATCAGACCGTTCACTCCGTGCTTGGACGCGGAGTAGTGGCCGACGTTGAGTTCCGCCGTCAGTCCAGAGATCGAGCTGATCAGGATGATGGCACCGCCGCTGCCCGCAGTGAGCAGTGTCGGGACGGTCGCTTTGATCGTCTTCCAGACGCCGGTCAGATTGACGTCGATCTGATCCTGGAACTGCTCCTCGGTGAGCTCCCACATAGTCGCCGTCCCGTTCAGGGTGCCGGCGTTGGCGACAACGACGTCGAGCTTTCCGAGTTCCGACACTCCCTGGGTGACGGCCGTCTCCAGCTCGGCGAGATCACGCACGTCGACGTGGCGGGCTACGATGCGGCGACCGAGTGCCTCCACCGCGGTGACCGTCTTCTCGAGGTCTTCCGGGGTGGCCATCGGGTACGGAACGGTGTCGATCTGGCTGCACAGGTCGAGCGCGATGATGTCGGCGCCCTCTTCCGCCATCCTCACCGCGTGCGAGCGGCCCTGGCCCCGCGCGGCCCCGGTGACGAGGGCGACCTTCCCGTCGAGACGAATCACGTATTCCTCAGCTTTCTGTACGCGGACCCACCGCCGTGGGTGTCTGGAGTCTTCTGAATAGACAACCGCCGCCGCAGGATTGCGTCCTGCGGCGGCGGAGGAGCGAATCTTACTGGTGTTGCTCGTTCGCGCGCGCTTCGCGGTATTCGTCCGCGCGCTCGTCAGTGATGTGCGGCAGCGGCGGGAAGTCGAGCCACCCCGGAGTGAACGGGCTCGCGAGGTCGCGGTCGGTCGGGACCTCCACGAGCACCGGTGCCTTGGCGTCGAATGCGCGCTTGAAGGTAGGCTCGAGCTCCGCAGGGGAGTCGACCCGGAAGGACTCGAGTCCGAAGGACTTGCCCAGATCCTTGAAGCTCGGGCTGTACGGGGTGCCGTCGGGCCGGTTGAACTCGGTGCCGATCATGCGGTCGGTGGCGTTGCGCTGCCCACCGCGGATCGAGATGTAGCCGGAGTTGTCCTGCACGACGAACACGACCGGGATGTCGTGCTGAATCGCGACGCCGATCTCCTGTGCTGTCATGAGGAAGTCTCCGTCACCGGTGATGCAGGCGACCTGACGCTCGGGGGCGGCGAGTTTCGCGCCGAGCGCAGCGGGAACCGGCCAGCCCATCGAGGAGAAGCCACCGGTTGTCAGGTGGGTGCGGGGCTCGTAGACCGGGAAGGTCTGCTTCACGGCGCCCTGCGTGTTGCCCGAGCCGACGAGAACGATGCCGTCGCGGTCCATCACGTTGCGCAGCGCACCCAGAGGACGCTGGAGGGTGAACGGGAAACGGTCGGAGTTGCGGCGACCGGCGAGCGCCTCCTCCCACTTCTCCTTGTGCTCCGCGACTTCGGCGACGTACTCCGAGCGCGACGGCTTGGCGGAGGGCAGGCTGTCGACGATTGCAGCGACAGTGGGCTTGGCGTCGGCGACGATGCCGACCTCGGCCGGGTAGATCTTGCCGATCTCGTGCGGATCGATGTCGATGTGGATGAGCTTGGCAGGCGGGAAGGAGAAGGACTTTCCGCGGCTGTAACTCGAGGCGGACCAGTCGGTGAAGCGGCACCCGATGGAGATGACAACGTCGGCGTTGGCGGTGAGGTAGTTGCCGTGGATCGTACCGGTCTGTCCGACACTGCCGACGAAGAGGGGGTGGTCCTCGGGGAAGGCGCTCTTGCCGTTCCAGGTGGTAGCGACGGGGATGTTCTGTGCCTCGGCCAGTGCGAGGACCTCCTCGGTGGCGTTGGCGCTGATCGCACCGCCACCCACGACGATCACGGGACGCTCGGATCCGGCGAGTAGGTCGGCTGCCCTGCGGACGGCTTCGGGGTCCGGATACTGGAGCCCGACGGGGAGTCGACGCTCGAGGTCGTGGAACGACACGTCTGCGGTCTCGGCGTGCAGATCCCACGGCACCTCGATGTGTGCGGGGCCTCGACGTCCGGTCAGCATCGCGCTGAAGGCGCGATGCATGATGAACGGCAGATCCTCGATGCTGTTCGCCACCCAGCTGCGCTTCGATACTGCTTCGGCGACCTGCGGGAAGCCGTTGTCCTTCTGGCGGTCCAGTTCCTGGAGAACGCCGCGACCACGCATGTGGCGCGGCGGTCCGCCGGTGATGACAAGCACGCTGGTCGAGTCGCTGTAAGCGGTCGCGAGACCGAGGACGGTGTTGGATGCGCCGGCGCCGATGGATGTGACGGCGGCGATCGGCTGACCGGACACACGGTAGAAGCCGTCGGCCAGGTGCACCGCGCTCTGCTCGTGGTACGTCTGGATGAAGGGGATCTTCGATTCTTCTTCGTTGAATGCATCCATTAGACCCCAGATGCCGTGGCCGGGGATACCGGCAACGTACGGGACCCCGTACTGCTTCAAGATCCGGCCGATGACCTGTCCGCCATTGAGCCTAGGCATTGAAAATCCTCTCTGATGGGTGGTCCCGCGTCCATGTTCGCCAGCGCGGGATCCTTCATTGCGGCGATCGCCCGGCTCCGTTCGAGTGACGCGGGTACATCGGCGCCGACGTCGGTTCGGTGTACGAGCACCGATCCGTTTCACGCTCGCGCCGACGTTCGTGTCCTGTTGCACGTCACCATGGGATCCGTATGGATGTGACCACCTTCACACGTAAGTGTGCAACCATGGATGCTCGATCTCCAGACCCATCCTGTGCATACTTCTGCACGAACCATTCCCAGTCTGTGGCAATCACGAAAGCAGGCGTCCTCATGGCCATGACCGTCCAGACAGCCCTGGAACTCGAAGTCTTCAGCCGCACGAGATTGACGGTCTACTCGGGTGAAGGAAATCTCGATAGGTCGATCCGATGGGTTCACCCCAGCGAGGTGGCCGACATCGCGCGATTCCTGAGCGGTGGGGAAATGCTCCTGACCGCCGGGCTGGGAATCGGAAAAACCAGCGACAAGCAGCGCCAATACATCGAAGAGGTGGCGACGGCCGGTGCTGCGGTGCTCGTCGTCGAACTGAGCGGCCGGACTTTCGGCGAGATGCCGGCAACCCTGGTCGAGGCCGCGAGACGCCTCGAGTTCCCGCTGGTCGGACTTGATGGCGAGATCCCGTTCGTGGAGGTGTCTGCGCAAGTTCACGAGTCGATAGTCGACCAGAGAGTAGTCGATCTGACTGCGTACGAACGGCTCAATGCCAACTTCATGCAACTCCTACTGGCGGGCCGGGACTACGTCCACTTCTCTGACGCTCTGGCGCAGGAGATCGGTTGCGCTGTGGTGCTGGAGGATTCGACCCGGCAGGTCGTTTCCTACTCGGGGGCCAACGACCTGGCGGACCGCACCCTCTCCGAGTGGGAGCATCACTCTCGTATCGAGCATGATCAGCCTGGTTCGGCGATGGTCGGGTCGAACGAGGCCGGAAGTTGCACCCGCCGGGCGGTGGTTCTCCGTGGCGAACGGTGGGGTTGGCTGCATGCGCTGCACGGAGGATCCACCCTCGCAAGCACTGAGACTTACGCGCTGGACCGTGCAGCCGACGGAATCGCCATCGCTCTTCTCGGGGTACGAGAGAGCGGGGCGAAGGCCGCGCAACGTCAGAATGCGCTTGTCAGCCGGCTTCTTCTCGGAGACATCTCCGGCGATATGTTCGTCACGCGAGCTCTCCGTATGGGGCGGGATCTGCGTGATCGCACCCTGATCGCGGTGCTCGTGCTCAAGGAGACGCCAGCGGGTCGGACCAGTGAGGATGCCATGGACGAGTTCTGTCGCGTACTGCACATACCTGCGGTCGTGGCAGATCTCGGTGATCACACGCTGGCTGTTATGGGGTTGACGGGACCGGAGGCGGAAGTCCGGGTGATCGGGCGTCTCACGGCCCTGCGCGTGAGCGCCGGAATCAGCAGGCAAGTCGAGCCGGCGCAGCTGTCGACGGCGATCGAACAGGCAAGGAGCGCAGCGTCGGTGGCGTCGGCGCGGCCCGAGAAGGCTGTTCACCGGTTCGATGATCTCGGGGTGCTTCGGCTGCTTGCATCCTTGGCGCAGGGGCCGGAACTTGCCCGATACATCGAGGACGAGCTCGGTCCGTTGCTGAAGCACGATGCCAAGGCAGCAAATCCGTTGCTCCCGACGCTGCGGACCTACCTTGCGTGCGACGGGAACAAGTCCCAGGCGGCGCAGCTTCTGTTCGTTCAGCGACGGACCCTCTACTACCGGCTCGAGCGCATCACCGAACTGCTCGGTCGGTCACTGGACGAGACCGACGCTCGACAGGCGTTGGTCTTCGCGGTCCGGGGTCACGACCTACTGCACAGGCAGGAGCGTCCTGCCTTCGAACAGGGATAAAGTTGCGCCCACGGTCGCCGCACTAGGTCAGCCTGGGCTTACTTCGGGGCATTGACGTGGAGCAGGCTGCTCGCACCGCGATGATAGTTGCACATACTGCGCAACCCTCCCTTGAGATCAGGCTCACATTGCCCCTCTGATCGGCCGCATCGCCTCATTAGATTTGGGTGTTAGCCCCGCTTCACGGGTGAGTAGACCAGCCCCACAGGGAGTGATGTATGTCCGATTCGATAGCCGCTCTGCAGTCACAGGTAATCCACGAGCCGCCAGATGAACTCGACTACGATGTGGCGATCATCGGCTCCGGCATGGGCGGCGGCACGCTTGCCTATGCACTCCGGAACTCGGGCGCCAGGGTTCTCCTCGTCGAGCAGGGCGACTTTCTCCCGATTGAGCGCGAAAACTGGTCTGCTGAAGCCATTCACAGCGATGGTCGCTACAAGAACTCCGCCCCGTGGCATGACAGGACGACGGGGAAGGACTTCGTTCCCGGCAACTACCACTACGTCGGCGGCAGCACCAAACTCTACGGGGCAACCCTTCCGCGTTTCCGCGAATCGGACTTCGGTGAAATCGCCCACCCGGACGGTATGTCGCCGGCCTGGCCGATTACCTACGACGATCTGGAACCGTTCTACGGCGAAGCCGAGAGGCTGTTCTGGGTACACAGCAACAAGGGTGTAGACCCGACCGACCCGTGGCGATCGACAGACTACCCCTTCCCGGGTGTGCCGCACGAAGGCGCGATGGCACGTTTGGTCGAGAGTGCGACCGCGCAGGGTCTGCATCCGTTCCACGCGCCGCAATCGCTCAACTGGCGACCGGGCGGGCCGTGTGTTCTCTGCGAGACGTGCGATTCGTTCGCGTGCATGGTCGACGCCAAGGGTGACGCGGACGTTGCCGCCGTACGTCCCGCACTGAGAGCCGGGAACGTCGAACTGCTGACCAATGCCGAGGTGACCCGACTCGACACGGACGCCTCCGGTCGCACGGTCACCGTTGCGCGAGTGACCCACAAGGGGCAGCGACAGATCTCGATTCGGGCGAAGCGGTTCGTTCTCGCGTGTGCCGCAGCGAATACAGCTGCCCTGCTGCTTCGTTCGGCATCGAACGCCCATCCCCACGGATTGGCCAACTCCTCCGACCAGGTCGGCCGCAACTACATGGCCCACGTGACGACCTTCTTCCTCGCCATCGATCCGCGGAAGAAGAACCAAGCCGTCTACCAGAAGACCATCGGCATCAACGATTGGTACGAGGCCGGGCCCACTACGGAATGGCCGCTCGGAAACGTCCAGGGCCTCGGAAAGCTGCAAGGACCTATGGCGAAGCGCGGCAAACCGTGGGTTCCGCTCCCGATCCTGGACGAGGTCACGAAGTACACGCTGGACCTGTTCATCCAGACCGAAGACCTCCCGCTGCCCGAGAACCGGGTAACCGTCGGCAACGAAGGACAGATCGTCGTCGAGCGCCGGGAAACCAATGTGTCGGCCCATCGCGAACTCATCAAGCGAATGAAAAAAGTCGTTCGGAAGGCCGGCTTTCCGATCGTCCTCACACAGAGCCTGGGAATCGAAGCGACCTCACACCAGTGCGGCACCGCACGGATGGGCGACGACCCACGGACCAGCGTGGTCGACGCCGGGCTGAAGGCACACGACCTCGACAATCTCTGGATCGCCGACAGTTCCACCTTCCCGTCGTCAGCGGCGGTCAACCCCGCCATCACCGTCGCGGCCCTCTCGCTCCGACTGGGCAAGTCCGGTCAGCTCACCGACTGACGCACCACACGTCGAGAACCCCGAGTTCCCACCCCGCTGCAAGGAGTACAGGAAATGACTTCAACCGTCGAGACCGATGTCGCCGCCGTCGATCCGGCGCTGGCACCCCTCTTTGAACCGATCACCCTCGGCAAGGTGGAGATCCGAAACCGAGTCGTCATGACCGGCCACGGAACCGGAATGGCGAAGAACCACCTGCCGTCCGACCAGCACGTCGCGTACTACCGTGAGCGCGCGAAGGGCGGAGCCGGTCTGATAGGAATGGCCTTCCCACAGGTCCACCCGTCCTCGCAGAACGTGCCCAACGAGGTGCGCGCGTACCTGCCCGAGGTCGTACCGGGCCTGACGAAGATCGCCGACGCGGTTCACGAGTTCGGCGCCCGGATCGTCATGCAGCTCGGCCACACCGGTCGACAGAGCAGCTCGACGTGGACAGGCCGCGCACTCCTGGGCCCATCCAACACCCCGTGCCCGTTCAACCTCGAGATGCCGAAGGAGGCAGAAGTCGAGGACATCGACGAGATCGTCGCGGGACATGCACTCAGTGCGCGTCATGCCAAGCAGGCGGGAATCGACGGCGTCGAGATCCACTCGGGCTACGGCGGATACCTCCTGGCCTCGTTCCTGTCTCCCTTCTCCAACCAGCGCACCGACGAATACGGCGGTTCACTCGAGAACCGGATGCGTTTCCTGCTGCGGGTCATCGAGGCGGTGCGTGCAGAGGTGGGCCCCGACTACCTCGTCGGCATGAACCTGCAGGGCAGCGACTTCAGCCCCGGTGGACTGGAACTCGAGGATGCGAAGAAGATCGCACTCGCGTGCACGGCCACCGGAGCGATCGACTATCTCATCGTCAAAGGCGCAACGTACCTGGAAGCGCACCAGAACGTCCCGGACATGCAGCATCCCAAGCGCATCTGGGAGCACCTGGCCGCTGGTGTCCGAGAGGTCGTCGATGTGCCGGTCATCGCGGTCGGCCGGGTCAACGTGCCCGAAGACGCCGTCGACATCATCAACCAGGGCCATGCCGACATGGTGGCCATGACGCGCCAGCAGATCGCCGACCCGGATACGGTGAACAAGATCAGGGAGGGCCGCCTCGACGAGATCCGTCGGTGTATCGGTTGTAACCAGGGATGCATCGACAGGCTGTTCAAGCCCACTCACAGCTCGTGTGTCCACAATCCGGCAGCAGGGTTCGAGCGCGAACTCGGTTCCGACACGTTGGTACAGGCCACGATCCGCCGTCGAGTGGTCGTCATCGGTGCCGGTCCCGCCGGAATGAAGGCCGCCGAGACCTCTGCTCGCCAAGGTCACGACGTGATCCTGATCGAGCGGCGTGCGGCGACCGGCGGGCAGCTCAGGATTGCCGAGAAGATCAAGGGCCGCGACGAGATCGGGCTGGTGATCGACCACCTCGACGTGATGGTCGCCAAGTACGGTGTGGACGTCCGACTCGGATGGAACGTGACAGCGGACGAAGTTCTCGCGCTGTCTCCGGACCATGTCATCGTTGCCACCGGTTCCGCTCCGGGCGACGACATCGTCGGCAACGTGTCACTCGGCATCACCTCCACTCCCGGCCTCGACCAGGAACACGTCCTGTCGGTGTGGGACGTGCTGGAAGACGCCAAGCCCGTCGGGAACCGTGTCGTGATCGTCGACGACGGTGAAGGCGGATGGAAAGGAATCGGTCTGGCACTCCAGTACGCCGAGGAAGGTCGCGACGTGGAGCTGCTCACCCCGCTCCCCTTCGCCGGGTCGAAGCTGGGGCCGTTCAGTGCGAACCTGGCGGTGCCTCGAATTCACAATGCAGGCATCACGACCCATCCCTTCACCAGCCTCACCGCAGTCGAGGGCTCGACGCTTCGGATCCACGAGAAGGGACGTGAGGAGAACCTTGAAGGGGTCGACACCGTCATCCTGGCAGGGTGGCACCGTCCGGTGGTCGATCTCTACTTCGCCCTGAAGGGCAGCGACGTTCCGGTCGAACGCATCGGAGACGCCGTCGCCAGCAGGACCATGCTCGAAGCCGTCCACGAGGGCGAGCGGGCGGCACGCCGTGTGGGCGTGCTCGCCTGAGCACATTTCGACCGCGGTGCCCGGCACGTTGCACCGGAGAACGAGCCGGGCACCCAGCACATGTCCGGCTGGTCGGCCTGCACACCAGGCCGGACCCCCTCACCGCCGCGGCCGGTCGGCGAGCGGAACAAACGAAAGCAAACCCCATGCACACCGCGGTAGCACCACCCCTTCGACGTTCGAGGGCGGCGGTGTTCGGGCTGTTCGTCGTATTCGGTCTGGCCATGTCCACCTGGGCGGTCCACATCCCCACGATCCAACGCCAGACCGGCATCTCGACATCGATGCTGGGCACGATGCTCCTGCTGCTCGGCGCCGGCGCCGTAACCGGAATGCAACTCTCGGGTCCGCTCATCTCCCGGTTCGGCGCCGGCACCACGGGGGTCGTGGCGGCCTCGGCGATGTCACTGCTGCTGAGTGGGCCACTGCTCGCCACGAGTCCCCTGCAGCTCGGCATCGGCCTGGTCTTGTTCGGCATCGCGATGGGTGCGACCGACGTGGCAATGAACGCGCAAGCCGTGGTGGTGGAGCAAAACTACGAGCGACCCATCATGTCGGCATTCCACGCGGTCTTCTCCCTGGGTAGCGTTCTGGGATCCCTCGTCGGAGCGGCGACTCTCGCCGCGGGGTGGAGTATGGCCGGAACCGCCACGGCGATGTGTGGCCTGTGTCTGACCCTTACCCTGTCGACGGTTCCGCACCTGAGGGTGCCGACCCGACTGATAACTGAACCCGCCGAGCGAAGCGTTCCTGTAGCACCGAGCACGGCGAAGCACCGCCGGGTGCTCGTTCTCGGTGCCCTCGCCTTCCTGCTGTTCCTGTCCGAGGGCGCGGCAATGGACTGGAGCAGCATCCATGCGCAGGAACATCTCGGTGCCTCGGCATCGACCGGCGCGCTCGCCTTCGGCTCGTTCGTAGCGATGATGACGGTGGGTCGATTCGCCGCGGATGCGGTCGCCAGACGTAGGGGAGGAAGGTGGATCGTGCGGGTCGGGTGCGGGATTGCGTTCATCGGGTTGGGAATCGTGGTGCTTTCGCCCGTCGTGCCGCTTACCATGATCGGCTGGGCGGCCTTCGGACTCGGGCTCGCCGGGTGTATTCCTCAAGTACTCTCCACCGCCGGAAACCTCGAGGGGATGTCCGGGACCGACTTCTCGCGTGTTGTCGGCCTGGGCTATGTGGCGCTTCTCGCCGGCCCCGCTCTGATCGGATGGGTGGCCGAACACATCCCACTCAACGCGGCGATGCTGATCCCGCTGCTGGCCGTCGCCACGTGCTGTGCCGCGGCCCGAACCATCGATCGGTGAGCACGACGATGATGTCGGAGAAATCAACCCATCAGTTCGCGCTGGGCGCAGTGATCCTCAGCGGCCTGTCGTTCCAGCTGGGAGCGGCACTCGGGGCACTGATCATGCCGGCCATCGGTTTCGTCGGGGTGGTGGCGATCCGCATGGCAGTCGCGGCGCCGGTGCTCCTGGTCGTGGGCCGGCCGCGATTGCGCCACTTCGCTCGTAGGCAACGGTTCCAGGTCGTTTGCCTCGGTCTTGTGATGGCTGCGATGAGTCTCACCCTCTTCGCCGCTGTCGAGAGGATCGGGCTCGGCCTCGCAGTGACGATCGAGTTCATGGGACCGCTCGCCGTCTCGCTGCTGATGTCGAAGAGGTGGCGGGACGCCGGCTGCGCTGCAACCGCTGCCGGCGCGGTCATGGTGCTCACCGGGGCGGGAGGCCATGTCGATGCGGTCGGAATCCTGCTCGCGTTCGTCGCCGCGGGCTGCTGGGCTACGGCAATCATGCTCAATGGGGCTCTCGGTGAGTCGATTCCCGGAAACGGCGGACCGGCAGTGGCAATGACGGCGGCGGCGCTCGTCGTGGTTCCCGCCGGAGTCGTCTCCGCCGGGCCGGCGCTTGCCGACCCCCGGGTTCTGTGGGTCGGTGCCGCCGCCGGTGTCCTGGCGTCGGTGCTTCCTCCCTTGCTCGAATTATTCGCAATTCGCCGACTCACCCGCGCCGCATACGGCACTTTGATGGCGCTGTATCCGGCAATTGCTGCGTTGTGCGGGTTCGTGATCCTCGGCGAGACGCTGAGCGTCGTCCAGTGGCTGGCGGTCTTCACGATCTGTGCCATCAGTGCGTTCTCCAGCTGGTCTGGTACGCGACCGGATCGTCGACAGACCATGTCGCCCGTTGACGAACTGCCGGAATCCACTTCGGTCGGTCGGGCGCAGCAGTGAATGTCGTCATGGCCACTTGGGCATCTCGCGTTCTGGAAGTGGGGACGAGCCCACGTTCGTACGTCGTGCAGGCGTTGCACGTCGACCGGAATGGGTGGACACACTGCGCACCCGGTGCGCGTCCGGCAACACACGATGTGTCTTTCATGACGGTTAGCTGTTCTTGGAGAATAGGTTTCGATGCCGGAAGATGCCGCGAGATCGATCTCAGCACTCTCGACCTAAGGAAGTATCCGTTGGGTAAGTTCGATGGAAAAGTAGTCTTCATTTCCGGTGTAGCGCGCGGCCAGGGGCGGGAACACGTCGTCGAATTAGCGAAGGAAGGCGCGAAGATCATCGGTGTGGATGTGCACGCCGATTTACACTACTCGAGTATGCGAGCACGAGCCCGCCGAAACTACCCGTGGAGTAGGAATTACCCTTGTCCCCAGGTGAATCCGGATGCCGAGATCCGACTCGGCGCCCTGGGTCGGCGGGGCCCGTCTGATTGGAGCAAACAGTGTCCCGTCCCGAGTCACCTCGTGTGCCCACGCTGAGATCGATCGACCACGTCGCGTTCACCGTCCCCGTCCTGGACGAAGCGGTGGCCTTCTTCACCGACCACTTCGGTGGCGAGCTCGTCTACGAAGACGGCCCCTTCCTCGACGGGGACTCGGACGGAATGTTTCGGCGCCTGCATGTCGCACCCCGGGCCGTGTGCCGGATCGCGATGGTGCGGATGGGGAAGAATATGAACATCGAGCTGTTCGAATATGATGCACCCGATCAGGTTTCAACATCACCTCGCAACAGCGACATCGGCGGCCACCACCTCGCCTTCTACGTCGATGACATCGATGCAGGATACGAGTATGTGAAGTCGATCCCCGGAGTCCAGGTGATGGAAGGACCGAACGCGGTCGACGAGAATGCTCCGGTGGCAGGACAACGGTGGTTCTATTTCCGCGCACCGTGGGGTCTTCAGATGGAGCTGACGACGTGCTCGACCGACGGGTTCTACGAGGGTCTGCCCGGTTCACGATTGGCGCCGCCTGCTGATCGGTGGAGATAGCGGAGGCGGGATCCGGGTAGCAGTCGCGGCCCTGAGGGACTGTCCGACCGAGAACGGGTGGTACGGAAGCGCTGCACCGCAGCCCTCCGGTACCACCCGTTCGTGTCTCAGTCGGCTCGCAGGAACTCGCTCAGGATCTCGACAACCAGCGCGTGGTCCTCCTCTTCTGCCAGCCCGGATACACCCACCGCACCGATCAGTGATCCGCTGACCCGCAGCGGAACTGCGCCGCCGGCAATTGCGAGTTCGCGTCGCTCGTATCCGTTGTTCCGGAAGTAGTCGGCCCCGGCGGCGCGCTGCGCGCAGCCCAGCGCATACGACGAGCAATCGTGTCGCCGGACCGCCCGAAACTTTCGATCGAGCCAGTCGTCGTTGTTGGCCGACGAGCCCGGTAGCGCAGCGTGAAACACTCTCTGCTCGCCGAAGACCACCGCGATCGCCACAGGGTGACGTCGCTGGCGAGCGACCTCGACGAGTCGGCTTCCCACCGCCCAGGCATCGGCGTGGTCGAATCGGTCGAACGAGATCGACCGCTCCTCAGCCAGAATTCTGTCGTGCAACAGCTGAACTTGCACGTTGCTCTCGATCGACTTGTCGGACATGTCATTGCCCTTCGTAGGAGTGAATGTCATCTGAGGTTGGGCTGCAAGCGCTCGCGGCGGAAGCTGAAGCAGCCGGGACCGCTGTGGAGAGGCATGGGCCGGATCGGCGTGGCGAACTCGTAGGTGCGGTCACCAGAATCTAACAGGAAGCGGTGTGGTTCATGCCATGGCCGCTCCGGGACAGGTGGGCACGTAGCCAGGCCGATCCAACCCGGTAACTCTACGCGCAACGGGTGAAGCGGCGCGCCGGGCAATTGCACTGTTTGGGTATGCCGCCGGTCTCGCCGTGGTGCGAGATTGAAAGAGTGGCAACCGTCACAGGCTTCAAGCAGCGAATCACACCGGTGATTCCCGCTGTGAGCACGAGTAGGCAACCGTCTTGCGCAAAAGCCCTCGACCGCGTCCGTGCAACGGCAGCGACCGGACCGGGTACCTCACGACACAGCACGGATGACAGAACACGGATCGTTCACCGACGCCGATCCCACTGGCCCACAGCCCACTCCGCATTCACCGAAGAGGAGCAACATGTCCACCAGTAGTCCAGGAAAGCCACTCTCGGGCGATGACGCCCACTTGCGGGTACTGGGATACGAAGAGAACTTCGATCGCAAGATCAGCCTGTGGTCGAACTTCGCTCTCGGGTTCCTGTACCTCTCGCCGCTCGTGGCGGTCCTCTCGATGTTCACGCAGGCCCTCACGACTGCAGGGCCACCCTCGATCATCTGGATCGTCATTGCAGCAGGCGGGCAGCTCCTCGTCGCCATGGTGTTCGGAGAGATCGTCTCGCAGTTCCCGATCGCTGGTGGCCTGTACCAGTGGGCGCGACGTCTCTGGAACGGTCAGTACGCCTGGATTCTGTCCTGGATCTACATCTCGGGAGTCGTCGTCGGGTGCACGACGACTGCAATGTTCAGCGCGGATTTCGTATTGGCACTGTTCCACACGGACTCGGACATCTCGTCCACCCCGGGACAGAAGCTGGTGATCGCGACCATCGTGGTGCTCATCGCACTCGGACTGAATTCCACCGGCAGTAAGACCCTCGCGCAGATCGCGAAGATCGGCCTGGCCGCCGAGTTGACCGGCATCATCCTGGTCGGGCTGTACCTGCTCATCTTCCGGCGCGAGAACGACTTCTCGGTTCTGTTCGACACCATGGGTGCCGGCGACGGCGACTACTTCAATGCCTTCGTCACCGCAGCGATCATCGGCCTCGTCCTGTTCTACGGATTCGAGGCATGCGGCGAGGTCGCGGAAGAGACCCCCAACCCCAGTCGCACCATTCCGCGGTCGATGATGATGACCGTTGTACTGGGCGGGGCTGCGGCGCTGTTCTCCTTCATCGGGTACATCCTGGCCGCGCCGAACCTGCAAGGAATCGTGAACGGAGAGGTTGCAAACCCGATCACCGCGATCTTGAACGATTCCCTCGGAGTCTTCGGTACGAAAGTGTTTCTGATCGTCGCGCTCACCTCTTTCCTCGCATGCGTGATGGGTCAGCAGGCCGCAGGAAGCCGCCTGATCTTCTCGTTCGCGCGGGACGACATGTTCCCCGGAAGCCGCGTGTTCAAGAAGATCTCGGCGCGGAAGGTGCCCCTCAATGCCACCATCGCGCTGGCAGGAATTCCGATCATCCTGTTCTTCCTGCTCTACTTCCTTCCCGACGCCCTGTTCCGGGTGGCTGCATTCCAGATGCTCGCAGGCTACTTCGCATTCCAGATGGTGGTGTTCGCTGCGATGCGCGCCCGAACGAAGGGCTGGAAGCCGGGCGGCAACTGGAGCCTCGGACGTTGGGGGTGGCCGGTGAGCATCGGTGCGTTCGCCTACGGTATCGCGTCGATGGTCCTGCTCGCCCGCCCGAACGGTGATACCAGCCTTCCATTCTACGACCGCTGGATCGCGCTGATCGGGTTCGTGGTCGTGGCGGCAGTCGGCCTGGCGTACATGATGATCTCGAAGCCGTACGAGCGGTCCGACGCGGCAGAGGGCGACGCGATCGAGATTGCGAACCTGCTTCGGTCGCATCGCGAAAAGGATGGACAGGGGGCGCTCGGCGAGCGCTCCGACGAGCTGCCGGGCAAGGACTCCTCACTCGTGGGGGACTGACCGGTGTTACATCCCGCCTCTGCTCGGACCGCACCGAGCGGAGGCGGGACGAGGACGTGAAGACAGGAAGACAATGTCGAATCGAAAGGTGATGAAGGGCAATGGGACAGTTGGAGGGTAAAGTCGCGTTCGTCACGGGTGTGGCTCGCGGACAGGGACGTTCGCATGCACTGACCCTGGCGACGGAAGGCGCAGACATCATCGGTCTCGACATGTGCGCGAAGCCCACGACGACAGCGTACGACGGAGCCACGGAGGAGGACCTCCAGGAGACCGTCCGCCTCGTGAAGGAAACCGGACGCGACATCCACGTCGAGGTCGCGGACACCCGTGACTACGCACAAGTTCAGGCGGTCTTCGACCGTGGAATCGAGCGTTTCGGCCGCGTCGACATCGTCCTTCCCAACGCAGGAATCTGCGCCGGCGCGAAGACCTGGGAGATCACCCCGGACGCGTGGTGTGAGATGGTGGACATCAATCTCAACGGTGTCTTTCACACAGTCAAAGCGGCGGTGCCCACCATGATTGCGCAAGGTGAGGGTGGTTCGATCGTCTTCACCGGCTCGACCGAGGCGTTGAAAGGCTCGGAGAACATCTCGTCCTATTCGGCTTCCAAGCACGGCGTCACGGGGCTCATGACCTCACTCGCCCGTGAACTCGGTCAGTACAACATCCGTGTGAACTCGGTGAACCCGACTTGCGTCGACACCCACATGATCAATAACGACTTCGTGTACGGGCTGTTCCGGCCTGATCTCGAGAAGCCGACTCGGGAGGATGTCGTGGACGCGTTCACCGGCACCCATCTTCTGCCCGTGCCGTGGATGGAGTCGAAGGACGTGAGCAACGCGATCCTCTACCTGGTGACCGAGCCGGGGCGCTACATCACGGCGACGGCCTTCCCGATCGACGCAGGATTTCTCGTGAAAACGTGACCGACCGGCTGTCCAATTAGATCGGACGACCACAGGTGGCCTGGCCTCGGGAGCGTCCCGAGACCAGGCCACCTGTCATGCTCCGGATGGTGTCGCTACTCTGCAGCTCTTGCGATCACCGGCGCTACGCGCAATGCGTTCGCGGCGATCGTCAACGCTGGGTTGAGCGCAGCGGACGACGGGAAGAACGATCCGTCGACGGCCCAGAGATTGTCGACGTCGTGGCTGCGACAGAACGGGTCGAGCACACTCTTCGTCGCGTCCTTGCCTGCAACAGCTGTGCCACACATGTGCGAGTTGGTCGTGATGCCCATCCGCTCGGTCAGGATCATCGGGTAGCCGGCCTTGCGGACGGCTGCCGACACTCGGCGAACCAGTTCCCTGTGCGGAACTACGTTGTTGGGTGTCCAGTCGACGATGATCTTGTCGCCGTCTACTCGAACCCTGTTGGTGAGTACCGGAAGGTCTTCGGTGGTCAGGTAGATGTCGAGGCTGCGGTCGGTGAACATCCCCAGGGCCCACATCTGGGCCCACGGTCGCACACCCTTTGCGTGAGCCGCCTGCAGCTTGCCGAGCATCTGCAGGTTGCCGAGCGGGTACTCGTTGTCGGGGCCCGGCTCGTACCAGTCGTTGATTCCCAGCGTCTTCTGCCAGGCGGTGGTGTTCTTTCGGAACGGGTTGACACCGACGAAGAAGGTGCTGTTGTGCACCATGTAGTTCCGGCCGAGCAGGCCGGACGAATTACCGAGGCCCTCGGGGTGTTTCTCGGTGGCGGAGCGCAACAACAGCGCCGCCGTGTTCACCGCTCCCGCGGAAACCACGAACTGCTTCGCGACAATCCGGATGGTCCGGCCGCGGTACTCAGCCTCGGCAGCAGTGATCTTGGCGCCACTCAGGTCGGTGAGCAGACGCGTCACCTTCGCCTCGGTCAGCAGCCGTATCTTCTTAGACGCCAACGCGGGACGCAGAGCGCGGTTCTCCGCCTCACTCTTGTGATCGGTCTGTGACGGATGAGGTCCCCCCGGATCGTGTACTGGCAGACAAGGCGTACAGTAGCGCCGCTATTCGTGATCACCTGCGTAAACGTGGTATCCGGGCGACGATCCCGGTCAAGTCCGACCAGGCCAGGCATCGCAAGCGCCGAGGGTCGGCCGGTGGCCGGCCGCCGCAGTTCGATCCCGAGCTTTACAAGCAGCGTCATGCAGTCGAGTGCGGGATCAATCTGCTCAAGCAGAATCGTGCTGTGGCAACGAGGTACGACAAGCTCGCGGTTCGTTATGCGGCCACGGTTGGTATCTCGGCGATCAATGTGTGGTTGCGGAGCGCACATTTATGAAACACGGCCTAGTTCAACACGTCTCGCTACCAGTTGATGAGGACGAATTTCATTCGATGCACGAACTCGTTCGTCATGAGCTCGTGTATGCCGAAATCGTTGGTGTGGCGCAGCTTCCGTTCGGCGGGTCTGCCGGTCGGACGGGGGTAACCGACGTCATGCACCCGGCTGGCATCACGGCGTTGTCTCTCTGACGCTGGTCTTGCTCGACGACCGCCCGCAGGAAAGCTCTAGTCGGCAAGCGCATACTCCGCGAACCGTGCGACGGCGAGAACCAGGTCGTCCGAGTGCCGCGGCCCCACGATCTGGAGTCCGACGGGAAGCCCCGCCGCCGTCGTCCCCGCCGGAATGCTGATCGCCGGCTGTTGCGAAAGGTTGAACGGGTAGCTGAACGGCGTCCACTGCGGCCAGGTCGTGGCCGACGATCCGG
Source organism: Rhodococcus ruitaii (assembly GCF_055230935.1). Classification (NCBI taxonomy): domain Bacteria; kingdom Bacillati; phylum Actinomycetota; class Actinomycetes; order Mycobacteriales; family Nocardiaceae; genus Rhodococcus; species Rhodococcus ruitaii. The sequence goes on from NZ_JBUYWC010000003.1 coordinate 31,221, forward strand.
GCGGCACATCGTAGCCGGCCTCGAACGCCGGTATCGGCACCGCGGGGGTCAACAGCACATTGTGCGTCATGTGGAACGTGCCCATGGTGATACCCACGGCGGCGGCGACGGCGCGCGCATCGAGATACTCGACAGCGCTGAGTGTTTCGCCGCGTTCCCACACCTGTCCAAGTCCTGGGTCGACCTTGTCGCGGGTGCCGTCGGGGAAGTTCTTCAGCATCGCGGCGGCGCCGGACGCCCACAGCACCTCGAAGGCTTCGAGCGGATCGTCGAATCCGGGATCGGTCTCGGTGACGACCAGCCCGGCATCGGCGAGCCGGCGCACCGCGCGGTCGACGATGTCGCCGACCTCGGGGTCGACCGAGACATAGCCGAGCGTCTTCGAGTACGCGACACCGAGACCGACGACCTCACGGTCCAAGGATCCGCGGAATGTCATGACGGGAGGTGCGAGCGCAGTCGGATCGCGAGGATCGGGCAGCGCCAGGATGTCGAGGAGCAGGGCGGCATCCTCGACTGTTCGGGTGATCGGCCCGGCGTGTGCGAGCGGACCGAACGGGCTCGCGGGGAACAGTGGGATCCGTCCGTGCGTCGGTTTGAATCCGACGACACCGCAGAACGCCGCGGGAATGCGGATGCTTCCGCCCCCGTCGGTGCCTATCGAGCAGGGACCGAAGCCGGCGGCGACGGCAGCTGCGCTCCCACCGGAGGATCCACCCGCCGTCTTCGTGGTGTCGAGCGGGTTGCGGGTGATTCCGTACAGTGCGGAGTCGGTCACGGCCTTCCATGCGATCTCCGGAGTAGTGGTCTTGCCGACGAATACCATCCCGTCTTCGCGCAGGCGTGCGACGGCCGGGCTGTCGACGTCCCACGCTTGGTCGGGGTCGACGGCCTGAGAACCGCGCAGTGTGGGCCAGTCCTTCGTGAGGAAGATGTCCTTGATGGAGATAGGTACGCCGTCGAGCAGTCCTTTGGCGTATCCGGTGCGCCAGCGCTCTTCGGCGAGCCGGGCCTGCTCGAGGGTGCGTTCCTCGTCGACCAGGCAGAACGAGTTGATGTCGCGGTCGCGCGCGGCGATGTCGTCGAGAACTGCCCGTGCCGTCTCCACGGGTGACAGCTCGCCCGCAGAGTAGGCAGTCACCAGTTCCACGGCGGTCATCTCGGTGGGCTTCATGCGCTGCCTCCCTGATGTTCGGGCCCGCTCCGGGCGTCAGGCCTCAGGTACTCGGCACGTAGCCGAGATGCTTGTCGACGACGTTCTCGAGCTCCCCACCGGTGCGCCATCGCTGGAAGTTGTCGACGAACACGTCGACCAGCGCATTTCTCCATCCTGCGAAGTCGCCGGAATTATGCGGTGTGATCATCACATTCGGAATATCCCACAGTGGGTGCGTCGGCGGGAGCGGTTCGGTGTCGACGACGTCGAGTGCAGCGCCGGCGAGCTCACCGGAGTGAAGTGCGTCGACCAGATCGTCGGTGCGGACGAGATCGCCACGTCCGACATTGATGAAGCGCGCACTCGGTTTCATTGCACGGAACAGTGTGGCGTCGAACATGTCGCGTGTCTGTTCGGTCAGCGGCGCGGCGACGACCACGAAGTCGGCGCTCGCGAGTGCGTCGGGTAGATCTTCGGTGGCGGTCACGATGCCGAAGTCGGGGTCTTCGTCGCGTGCGCGTCGGCCCGAGCCCCGAACCTTCATGCCGACCGCGGTGAGCACGCGTGCGATCGTGCGCCCGATGGGGCCGGTCCCGACGACGAGCGCGGTTCGTCCGGAGATACGTTCGGATTCGCGGTGGTGCCACGTGTGTTCGCGCTGGAGCCGCAACGACTCGGGAAGATCCTTCGCGAACGAGAGGATCTGCGCCAGAACGTATTCGGCGATGGGTTGATCGAAAACCCCACGGGAGTTCGTGACGATGACGTCGCTGTCGCGTAGGTCCGGGAACATGAGGGGATCCACGCCTGCGGCTGCCACGTGCACCCAGCGCAGCGACTCGGCAGCGTGCCATGCGTGGGGGAGTGCGTCGGTGAGGAAGTCGTAGACGAACAGGGCGTCGGCGCCCCTCAGGGCTGTAGCAAGGCCGACGCTGTCGGTGTATCGGATTTCGGCGTGTTCGGCCACCGGGGCCAGGAGCGTCTCGTCCGGCACGGTCTCGGCATGTAGCACCGCTACCACAGGATTCGCTGTCACGATTGACACCGTATGAGTGCATCGTATTATTGTCAACAATCCTCGTACGGTGGTGTCGTCGGGTAGAAGTAGAGGGCCCCATGGAACTGAACATCCCCGAGTTCGAGGGACCCCTCGCGCAGCGAGGCATCGGCATCATCGCACCGTTCGATCTCGCGCTCGAACGCGAGTTGTGGCGGTGGGCTCCGCTCGAAGTGAGCCTGCACCTCGCGCGCACACCCTTCGAGCCCGTCGCGGTGAGCAGAGCGATGGCCGAACTCGTCTCCGATCGTCGTCACCTCATGGCCGCTACCCGCGACATCCTGCAGGTCGAACCCGAGGTGGTCGCCTACCTCTGCAGCTCCGGGTCTTTCATCAAGGGCGTGACGTTCGAGAAGACACTGTGCGATGCGATCTGTGAGGCCGGTGCGCCCACCGCGCTGACGACCTCGGGAGCGCTGCTCGAAGCGCTCCACGAACTGAACCTGACGAAGATCTCGGTGCTCACACCGTACGACGAGGAGCTGACGCTGCTCTTGCGCGACTTCCTTGCGGAAGCGGGAACCGAAGTTCTGCGTTCCGAGTATCTCGGGCTCGGCGGTGGAATATGGAAGGTCAACTACCGCACGATCGCCGAACGCATCATCGGTGCCGATACCCCCGAATCCCAGGCGATCTTCGTCAGCTGCACCAACCTACCGACCTACGACCTGATCACACCGCTGGAACGTGAACTCGGCAAACCGGTGCTCACCGCGAATCAGCTCACGATCTGGGCGTGCCTGGGGCGGATGAACCTGCCGATGACCGGGCCAGGGCAGTGGCTGAGGGGAGTTTTCTGATGTACAGCCGTCCGGCGGTCGGGATCATCTACCCCGACCACGCCGCGGAGGACGACTATCCGTTCGCCGCCGAACTCCTCGATGTCCGGCTCCCCATCGTCCACATCTATGGTACCGACCTACATGCGGTGCCCGAACTCCTCGATCTGGGCAGCCCTACCAAGCTGGCGGCCGGCGCGGCGAAACTCGAACCGGAGTCGCCCGACGTCATCGTGTGGGCGTGCACGTCCGGCAGTTTCGTGTACGGACCGGACGGTGCTCGTGGGCAGGTCGACCGGCTGTCGGCAGCTGCGGGTGGAATCCCGGCGTCGAGCACGAGCTTCGCGTTCGTGGAAGCGGTGCGCGCCCTCGACTTGCGGCTCAGTGCGACACGTGTCGCCGTCGCCGCCAGCTACCCCCGCGACGTGAGCGAACTGTTCGTCGAGTTCCTGCGGGTGGCGGGCATCGACGTCGTCTCGTTCACCGGCGCGGGCATCGAGACTGCAGCCCAAGTGGGCACCCTGACCTCCCGCGAGGTGCTCGACCTCGCCGCAGCCAACGATCACCCCGACGCGCAGGTGCTTCTCGTCCCCGACACCGCTATGCACACGCTGCGGTTCTTGCCGGAGATCGAGAAGCGTGTTGGCAAACCGGTTCTCACCGCCAATCAGGTCTCGGTGTGGGAGGGACTCCGGCTCGCGGGATATACATGTGTACGCCCGGAATTGGGCACACTGTTCGAGGAAGGTGTCGATCATGGCGCTCGGTGATCTCGGGGATCTCCACCCCGTGGCTCAACCGTCGACGGCAGAACTGATCGCCGATCAACTGCGGTCGGCAATTGTCCGCGGAGCCCTCGAACCGGGCGCACAGCTCGGCGAAGCCGAACTCGCGACACGTTTTGCCGTGTCGCGCGGGCCGCTGCGGGAGGCCATGCAGCGTCTCGTGTCGGAGGGGTTGCTCTACAGCGTCAGGAACCGCGGCATCTTCGTCACCGAACTGACCTTCGACGACGTCGTCGACATCTACAACAATCGTCGCGTCATCGAGGGCGGTGCGCTGGATCTCGTACTCGACGGGCAGCGTGAGAAGACGTGGCAGGATCTCGGTGCAGCGATCGACGCAATGCGCGCGGCAGCGGACAGGGGCGACGCCGGCGGTGTCTCCGACGGCGACCAGATGTTCCACGAGACCCTCGTCGCCGGTGCCGCGAGCCCGCGGCTGATCCGGTCGGCGCGCACGCTCCTCGTCGAGACTCGCATGTGTCTCGGGGCGCTGCACACGACCTACCGGGATCTGCACGTGCAGGTCGACGAGCACGTTGCGCTGCGCGAGGCGATCCGCACCGCCGAGCCCGGCGTCGTGCGCAAGCTTCTTGTCGAGCACATGCACGACACCGTCGATCGGCTCCGCGACGGCAGATGAGAAAGTGTGGATCCGAGCCCGGAAACCGGGTTCGGATCCACATTTTTGTCAGTCGCCGAGAGCGACCGCGTTGCCGAACGTCATCTTCAGATCGGGGATCGACGACGTGACAAGTGCGCGTCGTGGCAGACCCAGGCGGCGTAGTTCCTCGGCGATCGGATGGGTGCCCAGCCGCAGTGTCGCACCGCCGAGTCGGGTGCGCACGCCGCTGGGATTCATGTCCCACCTGGTCCGACGCGTGACGCCGGCGAGGTGCGAGTATGCGGCCAGCGACGCGGCGAGGCCCTTGCCCGGGACGGGGATTCCGGGGGTTACCGACATCTCCGCGATCAGTTCGCCGCCGCAGCTCACAGTTCCTCGTTTGGTGGCGCTGCGGTGGTCGGTGTCGAAATCCGCGAGGATCTTCGGGAAGCCCCAGATGTCCCGGCCTGCCGCGCGTGTGAACTCGCCGTCGACCGGCAACTGATGGATCAGCGCGCCCGCGCCCCCGGTCGCGAGGTCGCGCAGATCCTGCGGTACGCCGCCGCCGCGCCGGGCGTGGTCGCGCACGAGGAAGCAGACGCCGAACTCGTTGTACGGGCCGAGATCGCCGTCCACGTAGTCGACGAACACGAGTGTGCACAGTCCGCGCCCGGGCCGGTACTGCAGGATCTCGAGTCCGGTGTGGTCGATCAGGGCCTGAGCGGGAGAGACGGGGACGGAGAAGACGCCCATGAACGCCGTCGCTGTGCGCACCTGTACGGGCATCTCGACGGGTGTGCCCAGCACCATGTGAATGTCGCTCATAGCAGTAATGAGAACACGTTCTAGAAACTATGGGAACAGGGCGACGATGCTCAATTCGGCGCACCGACATTCATGTCGTCCGGATGCGCGCCCACGCGATTGCCGTTGTCGAGTGTGTCGATCTCGCTGAGATCGAGGTCGGACAGTTCGAAATCGAGCACGTCGATGTTCTGCGCGATGCGCTCGTCGTGCACCGATTTCGGGATCACGATCAGACCGTTCTGCAGATGCCACCGGATCAGCACCTGCGCCGCGCTCGTGCTGTGGCGATCTGCGATCCGGTCGATCACGGGATCGGTGAGCAGCGTGTTGGGCTTCGAATTCGGGCCCCAACCGGAGTTGCTGGTACCGCCGAGCGGACTCCACGACTCGACCGCGATGCCGTGTTCGGCGGCGGCCCTGCGGATCGCCTGCTGAGGCAGGTTCGGGTGCAGTTCCACTTGGTCGACGGCGGGAAGCAACCCACCGCGGTCGACGAGCAACTGCAGGTGGTGCGGTTCGAAGTTGCACACACCCACGGCTTTCGCCCGACCCGACTCGGCGATCTTCTCCAGCGCATCCCACGTGCGCAGCAGACGATCGTTGTCCTGCAGCGGCCAGTGGATCAAGTACAGATCGACGTACTCGGTGCCGAGCTTTGCCAGGCTCGCGTCGAACGCCTTCAACGCCGGCTCGTAGCCCTGGTCGGAGTTCCACAGCTTGGTGGTGACGAAGATGTCCTCGCGCGGAACCGACGTGCCCGCGAGTGCGCGGCCCACGCCCTCCTCGTTTCCGTAGGCCGCGGCGGTGTCGATGTGCCGGTAGCCGGCGTCGTCGATCGCGAATCGTACGGCGTGCTCGGTCTCGTCGTTGGTGGCTTGCCACACTCCCAGACCGAGCTGCGGGATGGTGGTTCCGGAATTCAGCGTGATGTCGGGAGCGCTCATGCCTCGAGGCTAACGGTGCACCGGGGTGCACCGTTGTGGATCACGCACCTCCCCTCGTGGGAACGGTACGATCCGGTCACATCACGTCGAATTCGCTGCTGGTGCCCGTGAACGACGAGACAGCACCGTCGCTGCGACCCTTCGCCTCGCCGAAATGCCGGATGCGGTAGCGGCCGGGCGGGGTTCCCACAGGAATGTCCCAGGTGATCCGCGCGATCGCGGAGTGTGTGCCTTCGCGACGCCAGTGGAACTTGGTGGTCCAGTCGCCGTCGTCGGCGTGCCGTACCCACTGCGTGCCGTCGTGGTACTGCACCTCGAGGAAGGTGCTGCCGCGGCGAATGTCGTTTTGCGGGTGGCCGGTGACGACTTCGATCGCGACGAGTTCTCCCGCACGCACCGAGGTCGCGGCATCCAGGATCACGTCACCGAAAGTCGTTCCCGGCAGCGGTTCGTCGTAGTCGACAGTCGGACCGAAGAACGGTTGCATGTGCGACAGGTCGCGCGGTGCAGGGCCGCGCGGAACGTCGGTTCCGTCGCGCAGCCCAGACGCGAGTCGCACGAAACCCTGCTGATACGCGGGAAGGGTGTAGCGGCCGAACAGGGTGGAGCCACCTTCGTAATGCTGTGCGTCGTACTCTTCGGGCGTGGTGCAGTAGCTGCAGTACGAGTTCGCGTATCCCTGGAAGATCACGTTCTCGAGCGGAACCCCGAGTTCTTCGGCGACGGTGCGCCGGATGCGCAGCCCCGCGACGATCGTGAATTCGGCGGGGCCACCGGCGATGTAGAGATCGCCGATCCGAAGAAGCTGGATCTTGACGACGTGTGGCACCCAACCGTCTGGAGGAAGCAACCCGACCGGCGCGAGCACAAGTTTCGGGTACTGCGCATCGGCGAGCCATTGCGGGACGTCGATGTTCATGCCGCCGAGCGCATCGGCAACAGGGTTCGGTGCTCCCTCCGGAAACAGGCCGAGTGCGGGTCCGTCCTCGGTGCTCCCGGCGCTCATCGCCGCACCGATACATGCGGGTGACGTGCGGTGTTCGCGACCGTCGTCGGTGAAACGCCCCGTGACGGTCTGATCGGCCATGTCGAGATACAGGATGCGGGAGTCGATCGGACCGGCCGGAAGCGTCGACGCTGCTTCGAACGCCGCGCGTGCCGCCGAAACCTGACGTTCGCCGATGATGCGGGCATTGGCGAACTCGTCGTCGGTGGGTCCGCTGCCGGGTTCCAATGCGAGGTTCGGTGACATGTCACCGCTGTTGGTCTGCGGAAACGACGCGACAAACGGTACGACACCGTCGAGGTGGCGGACGCCCGCGTCGGACTCCCAGAAGTACGCTGCGGCACCCTTGTTGTCGCCCGAGACGAGCAGGTTCTCGTTGGTCAGCGAGGAGCAGTGTGTCGGGAACCAATTGACGGCACCCACGTCGGTGCCGTCGCGGCTGATACGCAGTACCCGCATCCAAGGATCGATGCCGTGCGGGTAGTAGTCGCGGTCGACAGCGGGATTGCGGTCGAACGCGTCCCGCGAGCGGTTGACGCTCGCGTCGAGCAGTTCGCTGCGGCCGAATGACAGTGAGGCGTCCGCGAGGTCGTCGTGGGCCGTCGTGATCGCTTCGACGATGCCGTCGACCTCTGCGTCGAACACCTGCTGCCGAAAGCCGAGTACCGCCAGGTTGTACGCGTAGTCGTGCGACGACCCGCCACACGCTGCGTGCGAGTGCACGGCGGTGAGTAGCACGTTCCGTTCGGTGTACAGGTCGCCGTAGCGCTGCGCGAGGCGCGCGAGGACGGCGTCGTGGACCGACTGGAAGATCATGCAGGTGTCGGTGCAGACATACGCGACGCGAGCGGAGCCGTCGCCGGTGTCGAACACATAGGCGCGGGCGCGGGTGCGCTGGTGCAGGCCGTGCGCGACCTGATCGAAGCTCGAATAGCCCATCATGCCGACCTCTGCGACGGGCCCGGTGACGTCGGAGACGCCGACACCGGCGCGGAAACCAGATCCGGCAGGTGGGTTCCGTCGCGCAGGTGCGTGTATGGACTCGGCGTGTGCGGGCCCGGCGAGTGCCGCAACTGCGGGGGCCGCCATGAACCCGGCGAGGACGGTTCTGCGGCGTGCGTGCATCGGGGCCTCCTCAGTGAACTGGTCGGTTGTCCAGCTCGAGGGACAGCACACACCAGGAACCGGCCTGTGCGCAAACGTCGCGACTCACATCTCGAGACGGTGCACCCAGTCGTCGACATCGGATCTGCTCGTCAACCGCACAACCGGAAGTTCGGGACGCCGCTCGAGAACCTCGCGAATGCGCTCGGGGAAGAGGGCGTACGTCGACCACGCCCAGCGGATGATGTAGGTGCGGTCGGTGAAGATGGTGTGCAGCGGCGGTTCGACGTTGCCGTTCCACAGCACCTCACGGCGGATCCGGCGGCGTAGCGTCCGCCGAATCACCTGCCGCATCACGATGGAGCGAGGGAGATCGAGCCACACCATCAGATCGGCGCGGTCGGCGAGCAGCGGACGCACCACCGTGTACTGCCATTCGGTCACCCAGTAAGACTTCGAAGTGAAGTCCTCGACGTCGGCGACGAACGACGGCCGCGGCGTCCAGTTCGGTCCGTGGTGCAGTCCGTCGATCTCGATGTGCGCGATGCCGAGTTGCTCGCCAATCCGCGCCGCGAGCGTGGTTTTGCCCGAGCCCGCCGCCCCCGCCACGACGATGCGGCGGGGGCGGTCGGGGACAAGCGCGGAGGCATCGAGAAGTGGCACCGCGGAAGGTTAGCGCGGTCAGGCAGAGACTGCGAGCAGATATTCGCGCGGCTGCCCGAACAGCTGCGCGGTACCGTGCGCGCGCTTGAAGAACAACTGCGTGTCGTGCTCCCAGGTGATCGCGATGCCGCCGTGCAACTGCACCGCCTCGGCCGCGACCTGCTGGAATGCTTCCGAGCAGTAGATCTTCGCCGCGTAGGCATCCTGCGGATCCTGTGACAGCGCAGCCGCGTATGACATCGACCGCGCGGTCTCCACCAGCGCGTACATGTCGGCCATGCGGTGCTTGAGCGCCTGGAACGAGCCGATCACGCGTCCGAACTGCTTGCGGTTCTTCGTGTATTCGACCGTCAGATCCAGTGTCGCTTGCGCAGCACCCACCTGCTCCGCCGACACCGCGATCACCGCGGCCGTCCGCAGTTTTTCCACCAGATCGTCGGGCGACGACAGCCGGCGTGCGGTGACAGCCGAAAACGACACCTCGGCCAGCGTGCGGGTCGGGTCCATCGTCGGAACCCGACGACACACGACACCGTCCGCTTCCGGATCCACCTCGAACAGTGCTGTCGACTCGCCGTCGGCGGCGATCACCAGCAGTGTCGATGCGGTATCGCCGCCGAGTACGTAATGCGCGGTACCGGTGAGCGACTCACCGTCGGTAACCACACCGGGTCGATGCCAGCCCGCTTCCGACGCCCAACACACGGCGACGATCTCCCCGGCCGCGATGCCCGGCAGCAGGCGAGATGCGGCGTCGGCGTCGCCGGACAGCAGCACAGCCCGCGCGGCGAGCACCGCCGAACCGAGGAACGGTGACGGCGTCAGCGTGCGGCCGAGTTCTTCGAGTACCACGTGGGTTTCGGCCCACGACGCACCCACGCCGTCGTACTCTTCGGGAATCGCAAGTGCCGCGACACCGATCTGCTCGACGAGCCGCGACCACAGGCCGGGATCGTAGCCGTCGGTGGAGCTGATCGCCGTGCGGACCGCGGCGGAGTCGGAATGCTTCGCGAGCAGGTTGCGCACCGACTCCCGCAGTGCCGCGCGCTCCTCGGTTTCGAAAGTCATGACGCCACGTCGCTCTCGAGGGCTGCCACCACGCGCGCGCGGTGGAGATCCGGTGTGCCCCATGCGGTGACGAGCGCACGGACCTTCGTGATCCATAGCGACAGATCGTGTTCCTGCGTGTATCCGATCGCGCCGTGCACCTGCAGTGCCGTACGAGCCGCGAGGTACGCGGCGTCGCCGCACGCGACCTTGGCGGCCGACACGTCGCGCGCCGCGGTGGGGAGACCGTCGCGGACGGCGATTGCTGCGCCGTGCAGCAGGGGACGGGCCATCTCCAACGCGATGGCTACCTCCGCGAGGTGGTGCTTGATCGCCTGGAACGACCCGATGACGCGACCGAACTGCTTGCGCTGCTGCACGTATTCGACGGAGGTGTCGAGCAGGGTCCGGCCGAGGCCCTGCAACTGCGCAGCCGTCGCGAGTGCACCCAGGTCGAAGGCGGCGTCGAACGCGGTCGAACCCAGTGTCTCGGCGGGCGACACGTCGAACAGACGACGCGCCAGATCCACCGACGCGTGCTGCGCACCGGCGACGGCGGTGGAGACGGTATCGCCAGCCACATTCAGGATCAGGTCGACGGCGTCGGCATCGACCGCGAACGGTACGTGCGGGGCTGCCGCGACCGTCGCCAGCGACCCGGATGCCAGCGCCGCGAGACGCTCGGGAGCGACCGCGGCGAGCAGCGCCGGAACGACTGCGACGGTTTCGACGACCGGTCCCGGTACCGCGTGGCGGCCGAGTTGTTCGACGGCGACGACGAGGTCGACCGCGTCGGCGCCGAGACCATCGTGCTCCTCGGCGATGAGCAGGCCGTTGACACCGGTCTCGGCGAGACGCTGCCACACCGTCAGGCAGGGCGCGGTGTCGCCGGTGTTCCAGGCGCGGATGACGGCGGGCATATCGGACTTGGTGAGGAGCGCGTCGATGCTCGACGCGAAATCCTCGTTGGATTCATCGAGTGCGAATCTCATCGGTCGCCCTTCGGGAGGCCGAGCAGCCGCTCGGCGATGACGTTCTTCTGAATTTCGTTGGTACCGGCGTAGATCGGCCCGGATAGCGAGAACAGGTAGCCGTCGGTCCAGTTGTCGACGACTTCCGCGTGCGCGCCCTGCAGTTCGAGGGCGGTCTCGTGTGCGGCGATGTCCCACTCGGACCAGAAGACCTTGTTGATCGACGATTCGGCGCCGAGTTGTCCGCCGTTCGTGAGCCGGGTGACGGTGCCCCACGTCGACAGTTCGTAGGCACGCGCACCGATCCATGCGTCGGCAACCTTGTTCTGCATCGCCGTCTCGCCGCGGCGCTCCGAGGTCGAGTACAGGTCGAGCAGGCGGTCGGTGGTCGCGAGAAACCGTCCCGGCGCGCGCAGCGACAGACCACGTTCGTTGGAGGCGGTGCTCATCGCGACACGCCATCCCGCGTTGACTTCACCGATCACGCCGGACTCGGCGGGGTTCGCCGGATCGTCGGGGACGAACACGTTCTCGAGGAAGATCTCAGCGAAGCCGGGTTCGCCGTCGAGCTGGTCGATCGGGCGGACGGTTACCCCTTCGGCGCGCAGATCGAACATGAAGTACGTGACGCCCTTGTGGCGCTGTGCCTCCGGGTCGGAGCGGAACAGGCCGAAGCCCATGTCGGCGAACGAGGCCCGTGAGCTCCATGTCTTCTGGCCGTTGAGCAGCCATCCGCCGTCGACCTTCGTCGCCGTCGAGCGCAGCGACGCGAGGTCGCTGCCGGATTCGGGTTCCGACCAGGCCTGTGCCCAGATGTCGTCGGCGCGGGCCATCCGCGGCATGATCCGGTCGAGCTGCTCGGGCTTCGCGTGCTCGAACAAGGTGGGGGCGAGCAGGAAGATACCGTTCTGGCTCACCCGACCGGGCGCACCGGAGCGGTAGTACTCCTCCTCGAACACGACCCACTGTTCGAGCGTCGCGTCGCGGCCGCCGAGCGATTCGGGCCACGACACGACCGACAGGCGAGCATCGGCGAGGGTGCGTTCCCACTCCCGGTGCTCCTCGAAGCCCTCCGCGGTGTCCATCGACTTCAGCGGTGTCTTCGGGACGTTCTCGGCGAGAAACGCCCGGACCTCGTCGCGGAAAGCGACGGTGGCGGCGTCGAGTTCGAGATCCACTACTTGCTCCCTTCGACCGGACGTGCGCTGGCGGCCATCGACTTGGCGTCCATCCCACCGAGGGAGTCGGCCCCGGCCTCGGCGTTGTAGGAGTGCGCGAAGTGATGCAGACCGAAGACCGAATCCATGCCGTTGCGCATGCCCATCTGGTCCTCGCACTGGTTGACGGCGCGCTTGGTCAGTGCCAGGCCGAAGCGCGGCATCTCGGCGATCCGTCCGGCCAGGGCGAGTGTCTCGGACTCGAGATCGTCGCGCGACACGACCCGGTTGACCATGCCCACCTCGTACGCGCGCTGCGCGGTGAAACGGTCGCCGGTGTAGAGGATCTCCTTCGCGAAGCGGGTGCCCAGGATCCACGGGTGCGCGAAGTACTCGACGCCCGGGATGCCCATGCGCACCACGGGATCGGAGAAGAATGCGTCCTCGGATGCGACGATGAGATCGCACACCCACGCGAGCATGAGGCCACCGGCGATGCACGCGCCCTGGACCATCGCGATAGTCGGCTTGGGGATCTCCCGCCAGCGGCGGCACATCCCGAGGTAGACCTCCATCTCGCGGGCATACCGCTGGTCGCCGCCGGGCTTGTCGACGTGGTCCCACCACATGACGGCCTTGTTGTCGTAGTGCACGTGGTGGTCGCGACCGGGAGTGCCGAGATCGTGGCCGGCCGAGAAATGCTTGCCGTTACCGGCGAGCACGATCACCTTCACGTCGTCGTCCTCGACAGCCTTTTCGAAGGCGGCGTCGAGGGCGTACGTCATCACCGAGTTCTGCGCGTTCCGGTAGTCCGGGCGGTTGAGGGTGACGATCGCGACGCCGTCGCGCACCTCGCAGGTGACGACGTCGGGCTCGAATGGGACTGTCATGACTTCTCCTGTCGCAGATCGTTTTTCAGGACCTTGCCGGACGCATTCCGGGGTAGGTGGTCGACGAACCGCACTGACCGAGGTCGCTTGAAGTTCGCGAGGTTCTCCTTGGCGTACGCGAGTACGTCGTCCTCGGTGAGTTCGTGCCCCTCCAGCGTGGCAATGTAGGCGCGGCCGATTTCGCCGGCGCGGTCGTCGGGGATGCCGATGACGGCGACTTCACGCACTCCCGGGGTACGCAGCAATGTTGCCTCGACCTCGGCGGGGTAGACGTTGAACCCGTTGCTGATGTACATGTCTTTGAGGCGGTCGGTGATGTCGAGATATCCGCGTTCGTCGAGGGTGCCCACATCTCCGGTGTGCAGCCAGCCGTCGGCGTCGATCGTCTTGGCCGTGGCCTCGGGGTCGTCGAGGTAGCCGAGCATCACGTTGGAGCCGCGCAGCAGGATTTCCCCTTTGTCGCCGATGCGGACCTCGAAGTCGGCGATCGCGCGACCGGACGAGGTGGACACCGTGACGGGGTCGTCGTCGGTGCGGCACATCGTCGCCACCACCGCCTCGGTCTGGCCGTACGCGGTGATCACCGCGTCGAAGCTCAGTTCGTTCTGCATGCGTTCGACGAGTGAGACGGGCACCGGAGCGGCTCCGGTGACGGCGAGACGAAGGTTCGACAGATCGTAGTCGTCGCGCCGGGGATGATCGAGGATGCTCTGGTAGATCGTGGGGGCGCCGGGGAGCACGCTGATCCGCTCGGCCGAGACCATGGCCATGACCTTCTCCACGTCGAACACGGCCATCGGGATGACGGTCGCGCCGGCCAGCAGACAGGTGGCGATGCCGGCCTTGTAGCCGAATGTGTGGAAGAACGGATTGATGATCAGGTAGTTGTCGTCTTCGGTGAGTTCCGAGCACTCGACCCATGCCCGCGCGACGCCGAGCGTCTGCCGGTGTGCGCTGAGTACGCCCTTGCTCTTGCCGGTGGTGCCGGACGTGAAGAGGATGTCGGCGATGTCGTCGGGCGTGACGGCCTCCGCGCGGGTGTCGGCCTCCGCGCGGGAGGCGTCGGTGGCGAGGGTGAGGAAGTCCTCCCACTCGAGCACATCGTCGGTGGGGGTGTCGTTCCCACCCACCGGGACTCGCACGATCGTCGGGATGGTGAGCTCAGGGTCGGTCTGCTGCAGCTGCGCGTAGCGTTGGGCGCCGAGGAAGTCCCCGACGACGACGAGTGCCGCAGCGTCCACGCGCCGGATGATGTCGGCGGCTTCGTTTCCGGTGTAGCGGGTATTGATCGGCACCACCACGCAGCCGGCCCAGTGCACACCGAGTGCTGCGACCACCCAGTGGAATGTGTTGGGCGACCAGATCGCGACGCGCGCACCGGGTTCTACGTCGCGAGCAACGAGGGCGGCAGCGAAATCACGCACGAGGTCGTGCAGTTGTGCGAAGGTCAGACGGGTGTCGCCGTCGGCGATCGCGAGCCGGTCCGGCCGGGTGCCGGCAGCTTCGGCCAAGGCGGCCGGCGTGGTTCTCGGATATGTGTTCACGGAGCTCCCTACCTAGCAATTGCTTGGTAGGTTATCGTACAGACGTGCAAGAGAGCGAGAGCCTGGAAAATACCGAGTACGCGGCCACCGTGCGGACGTGGCTCGACGATAACCTGACCGGGGAATTCGCCACGCTCAGAGGCAAGGGCGGGCCCGGCAGCGAGCACGAGTTCTTCGAACAGCGACTCGCGTGGGACCGTCACCTCGCCGAGGCCGGGTGGACCTGCATCGGCTGGCCCACCGAATACGGCGGACGCGGAGCCACCATGGAGCAGCGTGTCACCTTCCACGAGGAATACGCGAAGGCCGATGCCCCGGCCCGGGTGAACCACCTCGGTGAAGAGTTGCTGGGCCCCACCTTGATCGCGTTCGGTACCGAAGAGCAGAAGCAGCGCTTCCTGCCCGGTATCCGCAGCGTCACCGAACTGTGGGCCCAGGGCTACTCCGAGCCCGGCGCCGGATCCGACCTCGCCAACGTCTCGACCACCGCACGGCTCGAAGACGGTAAATGGGTCATCAATGGCCAGAAGGTGTGGACGTCCCTCGCGCACGTCGCGCAGTGGGCGTTCGTGATCGCCCGCACCGAGCCGGGCTCGACCCGTCACAAGGGCCTCAGCTTTCTGCTCGTCCCCCTGGATCAGCCCGGTGTGACGGTGCGGCCCATCCAGCAACTCACCGGCACGTCCGAGTTCAACGAGGTCTTCTTCGACGACGCGGTGACCGACGCCGACCTCGTCGTCGGCGAACCCGGTGACGGGTGGAAGGTCGCGATGGGTCTGCTGACTTTCGAGCGCGGCGTCTCCACGCTCGGCCAGCAGATCGGATTCGCCCGCGAACTCGACGGTGTCGTCGACCTCGCACGGGCCAACGGCTCGATCGACGATCCGAACATCCGGGAGAAGATCGCCCGCGCCCGCGTCGGGTTGCGCGTGATGCGCGCCCACGCGCTCCGCACCCTGGGCGACGCCGATCCCGGGCAGGCTTCGGTCGCCAAACTGTTGTGGGCCAACTGGCATCGTGACCTCGGTGCCCTAGCGATGGAGGCCCAAGGCGCGGCCTCCCTCGTCGGCCCCGACCACGATCACGCGGGAACACCCTCGAACATCGGCGACCCGGAACATCTCGAGCTCGCCGAGTGGCAGCGGCTGTTCCTGTTCACCCGAGCCGACACCATCTACGGCGGATCCAACGAGATCCAACGCAACGTCATCGCCGAGCGGGTGCTCGGCCTACCCCGAGAGGCACGCGCATGACCACCTCACCCCTGTCGGTTCCCCCGGCCGAAACCCCGGGCCACGGACTGCTCGCCGGCAAGAAAGTCGTCGTCACCGCGGCGGCCGGAACGGGCATCGGCTTCTCGTCCGCCCGGCGCGCCCTGCTCGAGGGCGCCGACGTGCTCGTCTCCGACTTCCACGAGCGCCGCCTCGGCGAGGCCGCCGACAAGCTCGCCGCGGAGTTCCCCGAGCAGCAGGTTTCGTCCATCGTGTGCGATGTGTCGTCGACCGAACAGGTCGATGCCCTCATCGCGGGCGCCGCCGAGCAACTCGGCCGCATCGACACGCTGATCAACAATGCCGGTCTCGGCGGTGAGACCCCGGTCGTCGACATGACCGATGAGCAGTGGGACCGCGTCCTCGACGTCACCCTCACCAGCACCTTCCGCGCGACACGTGCAGCCCTGCGTTACTTCAAGTCGGCGGGCCACGGCGGTGTCCTCGTCAACAACGCGTCGGTTCTCGGCTGGCGTGCCCAGCATTCGCAAGCGCACTACGCCGCGGCGAAGGCCGGCGTCATGGCGCTCACCCGGTGCTCGGCGATCGAGGCAGCCGAATACGGCGTCCGCATCAACGCCGTCGCGCCGTCCATCGCGCGCCACGCCTTCCTCGCGAAGGTGACCAGCGAGGAACTGCTCGACAAGCTGGCCTCCGACGAAGCGTACGGTCGAGCGGCGGAGGTGTGGGAGATCGCGGCGACGATTGCGATGCTGGCGAGCGACTACACCACCTATCTGACCGGTGAGATCGTGTCGATCTCCTCGCAGCGGGCCTAGTAGTTCTTCGAAAGGTTCTTCCCTCATGACCCCACCTCGCGACGACTCGGCGAAGAGCGGCCGCCGCGCAGAATTGCTCCACATCGCGGCCGACCTCTTCGCCTCGCGCGGTGTCCGCGCCACCACGGTCCGCGACATCGCCGACGCCGCGGGCATCCTCTCGGGCAGCCTCTACCACCACTTCGACTCCAAGGAGTCGATGGTCGACGAGATCCTGCGAAGCTTCCTCGACGACCTGTTCGATCGGTACCGCAAGATCGTGGCAGCCGGTCTCGACCCGCGCGAGACCCTCGAAGCGCTCGTCACCACGTCCTACGAATCGATCGACCGATCACATGCCGCGGTCGCGATCTACCAGGACGAAGCCAAGCACCTCGACGGCGACAAGTTCTCCTACATCGCCGAACTCAACACCGAGTTCCGCACACTGTGGTCGGGGGTGCTCGAGCGCGGGATCTCCGAGGGGGCATTCCGGCCCGACGTGGACGTCGACGTCGTCTTCCGTTTTCTCCGCGACACGGTGTGGGTCGCGGTGCGCTGGTATCGGCCGGGCGGTGCGCTCAGAGTCGAACAGGTTGCGCAGCAGTACCTATCCATCGTTCTCGACGGATTGTCGAATCCGAACCCCGCATAAGGAGAAATCATGACCGAGGCCTACATCGTCGACGCGGTACGCACACCGATCGGTAAGAAGAACGGTGGCCTGGCCGGCGTCCATCCGATCGACCTGGGCGCGCACATCATCACCGCGCTGGTCGAGCGCACCGGTATCGACCCGTCCCAGGTCGACGACGTCGTGTTCGGCTGTGTCGACGCCGTCGGTGGACAGGCAGGCAACATCGCGCGCATGTCGTGGCTGGCGGCGGGACTGCCGCAGCACGTGCCGGGAGTGACGGTCGACCGTCAGTGCGGTTCGAGTCAGCAGGCCATCCAGTTCGGTGCGCAGGCGATCCTCGCCGGCACCGCTGATCTGATCGTCGCAGGCGGTGTCCAGAACATGAGCCAGATCCCGATCTCAGCAGCGATGATCGTCGGCGACCAGTTCGGATTCTCCACCCCCACGGCCGAGTCGAAGGGCTGGACCGAGCGGTACGGCAACCAGGAGGTGTCCCAGTTCAAGGGCGCCGAGATGATTGCCGACAAGTGGGACATCAGCCGCGAGGACCTCGAGAAGTGGGCGCTGCAGAGCCACGAGCGCGCGAAGGCCGCCATCGCGGCCGGTCGATTCGACAATGAGGTGGTGCCGCTCGGTGAGGCGACCGTCGACGAAGGTCCGCGCGAGACCAGCCTCGAGAAGATGGCCGGCCTGAACGTGCTCGTCGAGGGCGGCAAGATGACCGCCGCGGTCGCCAGCCAGATCTCCGACGGTGCCAGCGCGCTGTTGCTCGCATCCGATGAGGCCGTCGAGAAGCACGGGCTGAAGCCTCGCGCGCGAATCCACCATGTGAGCGCACGCGGCGACGATCCGATCTTCATGTTGTCGGCACCGATCCCAGCAACGCAGCACGCTCTCGAGAAGACCGGTTTGACCATCGACGACATCGACGTCATCGAGATCAACGAGGCGTTCGCGCCGGTCGTGCTCGCGTGGATCAAGGAGATCGGCGCCGACCCGGCCAAGGTCAATGTCAACGGCGGCGCCATCGCACTCGGTCACCCGCTCGGCGCGACCGGCACCAAGCTCATGGCAACCCTGCTGAACGAGCTCGAGCGTCGTGAGGGCCGCTACGGCTTGCTCACGATCTGCGAGGGTGGCGGCACCGCCAACGTGACGATCATCGAGCGCCTCTGAAGTCGGTAGCCCTTCTCGCGCGCCCGTCAGCTTCCCGCGACTGCAATTGCAGGTGTGGGAAGCGAACGGGCGCGCGTTTTCTCTCAGCCGGTTCGACGACGAGGCCTACCCTCGAATGTATGTGCCGGAACATCACGGAGCTGCGCGGGCTCGAGCCGGTAGCGACCGCCGAAGAGATCGAGGCGGCCGCTCGGCAATACGTCCGCAAGGTCAGCGGAATCCACAAACTGTCCGATGCCACCCGGGAGCCGTTCGAGCAGGCGGTCGCGGAGGTCACTGCGACGACCACCAGGCTGCTCGCTCTTCTCCCCGAACGCAGACAACCTCCACCGACGGTGCCACCTCTACGTCGTCCCGAAGTCCAGGCGAGGATCGCGGCCCGCTGAATCCGCAATTCGGGTTCGTGCTCTCCTGCCCGCGGGTAGCGTGACGCAGGCCAGAACTGTGCACGTTGTCGAGAGTCGTCGGGCGTATCGGTTGCCGCCCCCAGATCGGCTCTGGTGAGGAGCGGAGATGGCCGTCGACCCCGCGTCGCAGACCGATCCGAATGTCGAATATCTGCGGACAGATCCGGACCTGCCCCCGGTCGGGGTCGTCGATCGGACCCCGATGTCCGCTACAGCGCGTATCGTGTTCGTGATCTTGGCAATCGTCGGCGGATTCGCGTGGTCGATGATTGCGGTGGTTCGCGGAGAGAACATCAACGCGGTCTGGTTCGTGATCGCGGCGGTGTGCACATACCTTGTCGCATACCGGTTCTATGCCAAATTCATCGAACGCAAGATCGTGCAACCGCGCGACGATCGCGCGACGCCCGCCGAGGTTCTGGAAAACGGCAAGGACTACATGCCCACGGACCGGCGGGTGCTGTTCGGACATCACTTCGCCGCGATCGCCGGAGCCGGTCCGCTCGTCGGCCCGGTTCTCGCCGCTCAGATGGGCTATCTTCCGGGAACGATCTGGATAATCGTCGGCGTCGTGCTGGCCGGTGGTGTCCAGGATTTCCTCGTGTTGTGGATTTCGTCGCGCCGCCGCGGCCGCAGCCTCGGGCAGATGGGACGTGACGAACTCGGTCCGATCGGGGGTATCGCTGCTCTGGTCGCCGTCTTCGTCATCATGATTATCATCATCGCCGTCCTCGCACTCGTGGTCGTCAACGCGCTCGCCGAAAGCCCATGGGGGCTGTTCTCCATCGCAATGACCATTCCGATCGCATTGTTCATGGGTGTGTACCTGCGATTCCTGCGTCCGGGCAAGGTCGCCGAAGTCTCAGGGATCGGCGTGGTGCTCTTGGTCTTGGCTATCGTGGCCGGCGGCTGGGTCGCCGAAACAGATTGGGGTGTCGAATGGTTCACCCTCTCGAAGGTGACGATTGCATGGCTGATGATCGCGTACGGATTCGCGGCATCGGTCCTGCCGGTCTGGTTGCTGCTGGCCCCACGCGACTACCTGTCGACATTCATGAAGGTCGGCACCATAGCGTTGCTCGCGATCGGAATCCTCGTCGCCCGCCCCGAGGTCCAGATGCCCGACGTCACCTCGTTCGCGATAGACGGTGACGGGCCTGCTTTCGCGGGATCGTTGTTCCCGTTCCTGTTCATTACCATCGCGTGTGGTGCGTTGTCCGGGTTCCACGCACTGATCTCGTCGGGCACGACTCCGAAGATGCTGGAAAAGGAGAAGCAGACCCGACTCATCGGGTACGGCGGCATGCTCACCGAATCGTTCGTGGCGATCATGGCCTTGGTCACGGCGTGCATCATCGATCAGCACCTGTACTTCGCACTCAACGCTCCGGAAGCACTCACCGGTGGGACGCCCGAAACCGCTGCGGCATACGTGAACAGCCTCGGACTGTCATCGCCGGATGTCACACCCGAACAGATCGCCGGCGCGGCGGCCGCGGTGGGGGAGGAGTCGATCATCTCCAGAACCGGCGGTGCGCCCACGCTCGCATTCGGCATGTCGAACGTACTTTCTGACCTGTTCGGCGGCGACAGTCTCAAATCGTTCTGGTACCACTTCGCGATCATGTTCGAGGCGTTGTTCATCCTCACGACCGTCGACGCCGGAACCCGTGTCGCGCGCTTCATGTTGTCGGACTCCCTCGGCAACTTCGGCGGTGCTGCTCAACGATTCAAGGACCCATCGTGGCGCCCCGGAGCATGGTTCTGTTCGTTCGTCGTTTGCGCGTTGTGGGGCGCGATCCTGCTCATGGGCGTCACCGATCCGCTCGGGGGCATCAACACACTGTTCCCGCTGTTCGGTATCGCCAACCAGTTGCTTGCCGCGATCGCACTGACGATCGTCCTCACGATCGTGGTCAAGAGGGGTTTGCTGAAGTGGGCGTGGATCCCTGGGATCCCGCTGGCCTGGGACCTCGTTGTGACGATGACGGCGTCGTGGCAGAAGATCTTCTCCAGCGACCGTGCGGTCGGTTACTGGGCGCAGCACAATGCGTTTGTCGACGCAAAGAACTCGGGTGCAACCAGTTTCGGTTCGGCTTCCTCGTCGGACGCGATCGACGCCGTCATCCGCAACACGTTCATCCAGGGCACCCTGTCGATCGTGTTCGCGGTGCTCGTGCTCATTGTCGCGATTGCGGGCGCGGTAGTGTGCATCCGGTCGATGCGGATGGGCGGAATGCCTACGACCGAGTCACCTGATGTGCCGTCGAAGATCTTCGCTCCAGCCGGGTTCGTGCCCACACCGGCCGAACGCGAGTTGCAGAAGCAGTGGAACGAGCTCATTGCTTCCGGGAAGGTGCGTGCACCTGGTGCCGCTCATGCTCACGCTGATCACGCTCATCAGCGCGACGAGGAGACGCCGTGATCACGGCGGTCCGTCGAGCGTGGTGGTGGGTCGGTGCGTTGATGGGCGACCACGACTACATGCGGTATGTCGCACTGCAGCGGCGACTGCATCCCGGCTGCCAGGTCATGACCGAGCGCGAGTACTGGCGTGAGCGGCATGCTGCCAGTGATGTGAACCCAGGGGAGCGCTGTTGCTGATGGTCATCCCGACCAGTGCACTCGGCGGGCATGGCCGACCCGGCATTCTGGTGCAGATGGCACGCGCGACGCGCTACTGGGGCACGACCGGCAACGTCACGAAACTCGGTGCCGACGGGTCGAGTTCGAGGTGCTGAGGCGCGAGCCCACTGTCGTGGAGCATCGGGCCGAGCGGCAGCGACCGCGGAATGCTCGACGCGTACACGTCGATCCGGATTCGGTGACCCGGCTGCAGGATCGCGTCGGTGGGGATCATGCTGATGTCGAGCTGGGTGGGTCGACCTGGGACCACCGGTTGATAGGTGTCGAGGGTGAGGTAGGGGTGAGCTTGCGCGTAGTCGCCCGACTCGGTGAACGTGCTCTTGGAATCGTCGATTTCACGCAATGAAGAGACCAGCGACCCGGACGACAATACGGTGGAGCGACCATCGGGGGCAACATCGTTGATCGACACCGACCAGAATCCGTCCGGGCTGTCGAGCACCGTGTTCAGATGCAGGTTGATGGGGCCGGAGAGTGGTGTCGGTTCTGCCATCGGCCCGGATGTGAAGGTCAGGCCCTCCGCCTCGTTGAATCGCGCGTCTTTCGTGCAGTTCGATCCGAGGAGAACTGCGATACCCGCTGTGCCCTGTGCGGCCTCCCGCGAGCACACTCCACGCAGGCCAGGTGCGACGGTCAGCCGTGCAGGTGAGTCCGGCGCGGTGGGCTGCAGGCTTCCGTCGTGCACCGCGTGTGCGGCGCTGCCGCTCGATGCTGCCGACAGGTACATACGCTGGTACTCGACACCCGCGCGCGGGAACTGGTCGGTGGTGGTCCAGCCGCCGCCCTGCTGCAGCAACGTCACCGGTCCGTATTCGGTGATGCCGTTGTCGATGTCCTTGAGCCAGTGGTCGAACCAGGCGCGCTGCAATGCCGCCATCGTCGGCGGATGCCCGGGTGTTCCGAAGCCTTCGCCGAGCACGGCGTGGTAGCCGTCGCCCATCACGAGCTGCTTGTGGCCCGGCGACACGGGAATCGAATTGTAGATCTCAGGCTCGCTGTTGGCGAAGATGTCGTGCCAGTTGCCGAACACGAATGTAGGAACTTCGACGGCGTCGAGATTGGCTTGTCGGTCCTGGTAGAACGGGCCGTCCTGCGCGACTTCGAGTGCCTCGGGGGAGACGCCCTCGATGGTGGGTGCGGTGAGCGCCTCGACGAGTTCGGGGATCTTGGTGAACGGATCGGCCATCCGGTCGCGGAGCCATTGCGCATCGAATCTGCCCTGCAGCAGCGCTTCGACGTCGGGTACCCATTTGAGTCCGTTGACGAGCCCGAGCCAGGCCGGCATGAATCCGACGCCGATCGCACCGCCGGTGCCGACGATGTCGCGGAGGAGGTCGTTGCCGGGCTCGACGGCAAAGACCGCGTCGAGTTCGGCAGGCCGGTGCCCTGCGGCCTGGATCTGATTGATCGCCGAATACGACACGCCCGTGGTGCCGATACGCCCGTTGGACCACGGCTGCGACGCCGCCCAGTCGATGACCTCGACGGTGTCCTGCTGTTCGCGGGGGCCGAGCACCTGCCATTCGCCTTGGGAGAAGCCGGTGCCGCGGACGTCGACGATGACTTGGGTGTAGCCGTTCTGTACGAGGTCGCGGTTGAGCCCGAAGGTGCGTCCGAGCTGCGCGGTGGGGGCGGCAAACTCGGTGATTCCGTCGAAGGGCGCATCGAGATCCAGGATCGTCCCGAGGTCTTCGACGAGCGGTTGGAGCGTGGGGTCCTCCATCGCGACGGACGCGAGCGTCGACAGGAGTTTCGTGTAGGGCGTGAGATTGAGAACCACCGGGGTCTGCTCGGTGATCGGTGTTCCGTCTGCCATTGCTGGGCGGAACACGTTCGCGCGGAGAATGGTTCCATCGCTGAGGGTGATCGGAACGTCCCACTCGACTGCGGTGTTCGGATAGGCGTCGGGCGCATCGACTACTTCCTGCCACCCGGCCGCGTCGGCCCCACCCGACGGATCGGCTGCGGCCGGAGGTGCGAGCGTGATCGCGGTCGCGGTCGCCGCCGCCAGGACGACAGCACTCATGAAGCGTCTTTTCACCTTGTATTCCCCCCGTACCGGCAGTAACAGCTTTCGGCAACGTTAACCGTCGGCTATTCCCAGGTCAACGATGTGCACACGTCGGTTTACCGATTTGTGGATGATCACTGATGTATCTTTCGCAGCGTGATGGCGGGAAAGAACTGGTTCGATCGTGGTGGTCAGGCCTACGCGCAGTTTCGACCCGCGTATCCGGCGGAGCTCGCGGAGTTCCTCGCCTCCCTCGCTCCGGCGACCGATCTCGCGGTCGATGTCGGATGTGGTCAAGGCCAGCTGACGGTGCAGTTCGCATCACATTTCGATGCCGTTCTCGCGTTGGTCAGCTACGGGGTGATACAACTCGACGCGGACCTCGACGATCGGTTCCAGCACTTCTACCAGACCGAGATCGGCCCGTACTGGCCGGAGGAACGCAAGCACGTCGACAGTGGGTACGCCGACATCGACCTTCCCTTCGGCGAGCAACCGGCTCCACCGATGCAGATCCACGGCGTGGGATCTGAACGGCACGCCAGTCAATATGCGCGTGGGAAAAGCCTGAAAACACCGTTGAGTGTGCACTTTTCGTCGCTACTACCCACGAAACGCGACAAGAACCGCACACTCGACGGCCTGCTTCAATAGCTACGGTGTCATCCACAGTCCGTCGGGCAGTGCAGATCCGAGTGCGTACATCTGCACGCCGTGGAGATTCTGACTGCTGATCACCGACGGTGCAGACCGGATGTACCAGATCCCCGGTTCGAGCGCGGCGAGCCGTTCCTGCACCGTGCGATAGGCGGCCACGCGCTCCTCGCCCGAGGTGCCCGTGCGACCGGCGTCGAGGGCGGCGTCCAGTTCGGGGTCGGAGATGCCGGTGTGATTGCCCGACGACGTGGAATGGAAGGCGTTCCACAAGGTGGTGTCGGGTTCGGGGCTGTCCGCGGCCCAGATGATCATGTCGAAGTCGCGGGCTGCGGTACGAGGCATGTATCCCGCGATGTCGAGCACCTCTACCTGGACGTCGACGTTGTCGTACGCTGCGAGCTGGGCTTGCACGCTCTCTGCGACGGCTTTGATCTCGACGAGCGAGGTCGCGGTGAAGGTGAATTCGACGGGTTTTCCTTCTGCGGCCAGTTCGTCGAAGAGTTGCTGTGCCCGCTCGGGATCGTCCTGGCGGAGGGGAATGTCTGCGTGGAACGGTGAGGACTCCGGGAACAGTGTGTCGGGAACCTGACCGTGACCCTCGAACACGGCGGTGTTGATGTCGTCCAGGTCCACCGCCGCGCTCACGGCCTCCCGGGCTCGGGGATCGTCGAACGGGGCACGTCGGGTGTTCATGACCAGGTACTGTCCGCCGCCGACGGGCACGGCGTCGGTGACCAGGCCCGCCTGTTCTGCCTTGGCCAATGCCGCCCAGCTGGATTCGGACGCGAGATCGGCGCCACCGCTGACCATCATGTTGACGCGCTGGTTGGCGTCAGGGACGGCGCGGAGCTCGATGGCGTCGAGATAGGGGCGTGGAGCATCCCAGTAGTGAGGGTTGCGCTCGAGTTTCATGCGATCCTGGCGTGCCCACTCCGTCAGTGTGAACGGGCCCGCACCTACGGGATCTGCGTTGAAGGCGTCGGTCCCCTTGCTCAACGCGGTGGGGGACGCTATCCAATTGAGCCCGCTCGACGTGATCGAATTCCCGAACTTCGGGTTGGGCGCGACCAGAGTGACTTTCAATGTTGCGTCGTCCACGACCTCGGTCGCCGCGATCTGCGACGCCAATGTCAGCGAACCGGATCCGAGCGAGGGGTCGAGAATGCGATCCCAGTTGACCTTCACAGCTTCGGCGTCGAGTGGTGTTCCGTCGGTGAACACGAGATCGGGTTGCAGGGTGAGCAAGAAGGTGGCACCGCCGTCGGACGTGGAGAAGTCGGTCGCCATCCGATACTCGAGTTCGAGCGTGTGCGGGTCGTCGATCATGAGCGTCCCGTACAGGGAATTGCCCAGCAGACCCTGGCCGACCCAGTTGTTGGCGAGGATCGCGGGGTCGAGCGAAAGCGGTTCGCGCACCTGGATGACACGTGCGACGCCGCCCGATACCGGCTCACCGTCGGACCCGGCAGACGTGGTGGAGCCGGCGCCCGACCCGCAGGCGGTGAGGAGCAGTGTTGCCGCGCAGAAGACGCCGAGCGCGGAGACCGGATTTCTGTGCCGAACAACCCATCCGAACATGGATGTACCTGTCTTTCATAGAGCGGAGTCTGGGCGTGTCGTTAACCCGTGACCCACATTTCGGCGGGGAGCGGGGAACCGAGCGAGTACATGCGGATGCCGTGAATGTTGTCGGTGGTCATGACCGCCGGAGCCGCCCGTGTGTACCAGACGGCCGGGGCGACTTCGGTGAGTCGTTTCTGCACGATCTCGTAGGCGGTGGCGCGTTCCTCGGGTGTCGTGCCCACTCGGCCGGCATCGAGGGCCGCGTCGAGTTCGGGGTCGGAGACGCCGGTGACGTTTCCCGTCGACCGTGAGTGGAAGGCGTTCCACAACGTGGAATCGGGTTCCTGGACATTCGCCGACGAGATCATCATGTCGTAGTCGCGGGCGATGTTGCGCGGAATGAACGCGGCGAAATCGACGGCCTCGACGTTCACGGTCACGTTGTCGTATGCGGCCAGTTGCGCCTGGGTGACTTCCGCGGCTGCCTTGGTCTCCGGCAATGTCGTTGCAAGGAACGTGAAGTCGACGGGCTTTCCTTCTGCGGCGAGCTCGTCGAACAGACGCTGGGCCTCTTCGGGGTTGTTCTCGGCCAGCGGAATGTCCTGGTAGAACGGTGATGACTCGGGGAACAGTGTTTCCGGGACGTCGCCGGTGCCTTCGAACGCGGCGACGTTGATGTCGTCGAGATCCAGTGCCATCGAGACGGCACGACGTGCACGGGGGTCGTCGAATGGGGCACGTCGGGTGTTCATCGCGAAGTACTGCCCGCCACCGACGGTCGCAAGTTCGGTGCTGAGCCCGGCATCCTCGGCTCTGGCAAGAGCCGTCCAGCTGGTTTCCGACGCGAGATCGGCGCCGCCCGATGCGAGCATGTTCACCCGCTGGCTTCCGTCGGGGACACTGAGGAGGGTCATGCTGTCGAGGTACGGCCGGGGTGCATCCCAGTAGTCGGGGTTGCGTATGAATTCCATGCGATCCTGGCGACGCCACTCCGTGAGTGTGAACGGGCCCGCACCGATCGGGGCGTTGTTGAAGGCGTCCTTGCCCTTCTCCAGCGCGGTGGGGGAGGCGATCCAGTTCAGCGTGCTGTTCGTGATCGAGTAGGCGAACATCGGATTCGGGTCAGCCATGACCACCCTCAGTGTGAGGTCGTCGACCACCTCCGTTGCGGAGATCTGGGAGGCCTGTGGAAAGGAACTCGAGCCCGTGTCGGGGTCGGCGATGCGCAACCAATTGAGGTGCACCGCTTCGGCGTCGAGGGGAGTGCCGTCGGTGAAAGTCAGCCCCGGCTGCAGCTCGAGGGTGAACGTGTTGCCGCCGTCGGCCGTGGAGAAGTCGGTCGCCATCCGATATTCGATCTCGAGCGTGTCGGGATTGTCGATCATCAACGTTCCGTAGAGCGCGTTTCCGAGGAGGCTCTGGCCGACCCAGTTGTTGCTCAACGCCGCGGGGTCGAGCGACATGGGTTCACGTACCTGGATCATGGTGGCCGAGCCGCCGGAGACCGGGTCTCCGACCGGTTCGTCCGAGTTGCCGCCGGAGTTGGGCGCACCGCATGCCCCCACGAGTAGTAGCGCCGAGCATGCCGCGACGACGGTGGTAAGAGTGCGCCGGATCATTGATCTCCCTCATTGTGTGGCGAGTCACACAGTCCTGGAGAGAAAAGCTAGCAAGGTCGGGAGAAATATAGAAGACTATCTCCTGAAATAGTGGGGCTGGGTACGATCGCCCGCATGGTGGACACGTCCCGTCGTCCGGGCAGACCGCGCGACACCAGCATCGACGAACGGACGCTTGCTGCCGCGCGCGAACTGCTCGCCGAACAGGGGTTCGAGGCGACAACGATCCAGGCCGTGGCAGCGCGGTCGGGTGTTCACGCGTCGGCGATCTATCGCAGGTGGTCGTCGCGGATCGAATTGATCGAGGACGCGGCCTTCCCCATGGAGACTCCGCTGCAGGTGGACCCGACTGGGGATCTTCGAGAGGATCTGCACCGATTCATCCGCGCGTACATCGGCACGTTCAGTGATCCGGCGACACGTGCGGCAGCGGGGCCCCTGCTGGCGTATCGCCGGTCCGGCGCCGGTCACGGCGCGGCCTATCAGCGCGTCTCGGTGCGGCCCCAGTTCTTCGCGATACTGGAAGCTGCGCCACCGGGTACCGTCGATCCGACGATCGATCCCAACGACGTGTTCGACATGCTCCTCGGCGCGGTTTGGACGCGCATCGTCGTGCCGATCACCGACTCCCGACCCGACCCGGCTGCGCGGACGGTGGAGATGATCGTGCGCATGCTGCGACCGTGAACAGAAGTAGGCAGGGCAAATGTAAAGCTCGCAGCCCTGGTGGTCATCCACCAGGGCTGCGAACTTTACTCCAGGGCTGCGAGCTTCGTCAGACGACGTTCTTGGAGGCCCGCAGTGCACCGACCGCGTCGATGCGCGCGACGGCATCGGTCATGATCCGGTCGATCAGCTCAGCGCAGCTCGGCAGATCGTCGACCATGCCCACGGCCTGGCCCGAGGCAAGCACACCGGCCTCGGTATTACCTTCGACGAGACCGGCTTTGAGCAGCATGGGTGTGTTGGCTGCCATGATGATCTGCTGCCAGGTACGGTCGCTCGCCTTCTTCATGGCAAGTCCGTCCTTGACGAGGGTGGACCACTTCATGCCGGTCATCGACTTGAACTTCGTCGCGTTCCGCGCGGCCGCCACGAGTCCCTTGACGTAGCTGGACTTCTCGAGGCTGTTCACCAGCTCGGTGTTGAGAACGCGGTGGGGCATTCCGTCGACCTTGAGGGAGACGGTGGTGTCCTGCAGTCCGCGGGTGAGGTACTGCTGCTTCACCGAATCGGGGACCGCGCTGTCGCGGGTGAGCAGGAAGCGGGTGCCCATCGCGACACCGGCCGCACCGTACGACAGCGCTGCGGCGAGGCCGCGACCGTCGAAGAATCCACCTGCGGCGATCACGGGGATGTCGACGGCGTCGAGCACGCTGGGTAGCAGCAGCGTGGTGGCGACCGGGCCGGTGTGACCACCGCCCTCACCGCCCTGCACGATCACCGCGTCCGCACCCCACGACGCGACCTTCACCGCATGCTTGGCGGCTCCGATCGACGGAACCACGACGATGCCGTGATCCTTGAGCTTCGAGATGAGTTCCTTCTTGGGGGCCAGCGCGAACGACGCGACCTTGACCTTCTCGCGGATCAGCAGATCGATACGCTCACCCGCATCCGACGCATCGGCGCGCATGTTCACACCGAACGGCTTGTCGGTCAGCGATTTCGTCTTCGCCACTGCCGCTTCGAGTTCCGGGTAGGTCATCGTCGCGGACGCAAGAATGCCCAGACCGCCGGCATTCGATGTCGCGGCGGTCAGGCGCGGACCCGACACCCACCCCATGCCCGTCTGGACGATGGGGTGCTCGATGCCGACGAGTTCGGTCAGCGGGGTGCGCAGGAGCTGTGCAGTTCCCCCGTTGCTCACAGCGAGACCTCTCGGTCGCGCAGGCTCTTCGGGTCGATGACCTCGCGGATCAGCCGCAGCTCTTCGGCGGTGGGCTCGCGGGTCACGCCTGCCTCGGCGAGACCGGCGACCTCGAACGACGTGTTGGTGGTGACGGTGTCGGCGTCGACACCCGGGTGCAGGGTCACAGCGCGGAAGGTGTGGTCCGGGCCGCCGAAGTCGAAGACGCCGAGGTTGGTGACCACGCGGGGGATGTCGAGGAAACGGAACGCGGGGTTCTCGGGGTCGATCTTGTCGTAGCCGACGCCACACACGACGTCGACCTTGTCAGTGAAGACGCGAGTGGAGTGCTTGCCGACCCAGTAACTGGTGGCGTGGTTGATGCTGTTGCCCGGCGCGCCGCGCACGCCGAACATCTGACGCGTCGGCTGCTGGAGCGGGCCGAAAGCGGAGAGGTTCTGGTTGCCGTACCGGTCGATCTGGTTCGCGCCCATCACCACGTGCCTGCGACCCGACGCAACGACGTCGAACACCTTGCGGAACGGCATCCAGCCTTCCACCGGGGCCTTCGCGCCGAGCGCGGGTACCTCGGCGAGGATGAGCGCCTCACCGTCGGTGATCACCAGGTCCGGTTCCGTGGTGAGCTTGGCCAGGCGAGCGCCGATCTGCGGGAGCGTCGCCATCGGGCTTGCGACGATTTCCCCTGCACCGGAGAAGATCTCGGCACAGGCGATCGCACAGTACTCGGCGCGGGTCACGGTTTCGGTGGTGGTCATGCCTGCTCCTCTGCAAACTTCTTCACGGCGGCCTGGTACTCGTCCTCGGTGCCCGAGAGGAACCGGTCGACGAATGCCTGCCACGACTCGGGGGTCTTCGCGGCCTCGGCGTAGTGGCGCTGGAACTTCTCGTCGCGACCGTACGAGTCGCCGGCGAGGGTGAAGTGGGCGCCGTTCGGTGCCTCGACGACACCGTCGACCATCAGGCGATTGAGCAGCAGCTGCTGCAGCGGAACTTCCTTGACGAGCTGCTCGGTCTCGACGACCTTCTCGACGGAGACGTACCGCTTCTCGGCGGCCATGCAGTAGAGATCGTCGAAGTAGGGGTCGACGCCCTGGTAGCCGGCGTTGCCGTGTTTGTCGCCGATGTTCAGGTGTACGAACGAAGCGTCGAGGTTCAGCGCGGGCATCGCGATCAGGGTCTCGCGCTTGCCGGATTCGTCGGCGTACGGGGAGGTGACGGTCTGCAGTTCGTCGCCCCAGAAGGCCTGCACGTCGGAGCCGAGTCCGGCGCGGATCGGCAGGAACGGCAGACGCGCGGCAGCGGCTTCGAGACCGCACTTGACCATGCCCTCGTCCATTTCGCGGGCGACGAGTTCGCCGGAGGTACGGGCCTTCGCGAACCAGGGGTCGTAGAACGGTGCCGAGTCGAGCGACACGAAGCCGTAGTACGCCTTCTTGACCTTGCCGGCCGAGCACAGTAGACCCAGGTCGGGTCCGCCGTACGTGACGACGGTCAGGTCCTTGATGTCCGAACGCAGAATCGCGCGGACGAACGCCATGGGCTTGCGACGCGAACCCCAGCCACCGAGACCGATGGTCATTCCGCTGCGCAGTTCGCCGACGACCTCGTCGAGCGACATCCTCTTGTCACGCATGAGTGTTCAAGCTCCTTCTCGTACTGCTCAGTTCTCTGTACTGCCCAGTTCTCGTACTACTCAGTGGTTGCTTCGGGGCTTACCCGTGGCGACGAACTCGTCGCGGTGTTCGTCGGCGACACCGGCGAGGTTCAATTCGAAGGTGAAGCCCTGCTCGATGCGGTATGCGGTCTTCACATCGACCGGATCGATCCGGTTGATCGCTTCCTTGGCCCGGCGGATGACGCGGGTGTCTTTTGCGGCGATCATGCCTGCGACCTCGAGGGCGGCGGCATCGAGCTCCTCGCGCGGAACCACTTTGTAGACGGACCCGAAGTGCTCGAGCTGCTGCGCCGTGACGTTCTGCGCGGTGTAGTACAGCGTCCGCATCAGGTGCTGCGGCACGAGGCGCGCGAGGTGCGTTGCGGCGCCCAGAGCGCCACGGTCGACCTCGGGGAGCCCGAACACCGCGTCGTCGGATGCGACGATGACATCCGCGTTGCCCACGAGTCCGATGCCGCCTCCGACGCAGAAGCCGTTGACCGCGACGACGACGGGGACCTCGCAGTCGTATACCGCGGCGAAGGCGGCGGCGCAGCCGTGATTGGCGGCGATGAGGGCATCGAAGCCTTCGGTGGCCTGCATTTCCTTGATGTCGACGCCGGCGTTGAAGCCGCGACCCTCGGCGCGCAGGACGACGACGTGCGTGCTCATGTCCTTGCCGGCGGCCACGATGGCGTCGGCAAGCTCGAACCATGCGGCGGAGGGGAGTGCGTTCACGGGCGGGAAGTCGACGGTGACCGTGGTGATCCCCGCTCCGTCGGAGGTGGAGGCGATGCCCATGGCGTATTCCTTACTTCGGTACCAAACCAAGCGATTGCTTGGTAAGTTAGCACATGCCCGTTCTCCGATGCAGCGACATCGAGTTGCAGATCAGTATCCGGGCAGGTCGTCCCCGGGAAAGCGGCGTCGGACGATCTTGCCGGTGGTGTTCCGAGGCAGCAGATCCCGCGTGAGCCGCCAGCGGGTGGGCACCTTGAAGTACGCGAGGCGATCGGCGACATAGGCCGTCAGCTCTTCCTTCGTCGTGGACGACCCTGGATTCAGTACGACGACGGCGCACACCTCCTGCCCCCACTCAGGATGCGACACGCCGCTGACCAGGCATTCACGCACCGCAGGGTGGCCTCCGAGTGCTCGCTCGACCTCCGATGGGTAGATCGATTCCCCGTTCTGTTCGATGAGATCGGCCCGCCGCCCGAGGAGCCGTAACCGGCCGCCCTCGACAATGCCGTAATCACCGGTCCGCAGCCACCGGTCGGCGGTGATCGCCTCCGCGGTGGCCTCGGGGTCGTCCCAGTACCCGAGCATCACGAACGGGCTGCGCACACACACCTCGCCGAGCTGACCGTCGGGGAGCCATCCTCCGTGTTGGTCACGGATCTCGAGGCTCACCGTGATCACCGGTTCGCCGACTGTCCCTGGATATTCGTGGAGCGACGCGGCAGTTGCGGCAGTGATCGAGGTGCTGCATTCGGTGATCGTGTAGTTGTCGACGACGGCATGGCTGCCGAAGGGCAACCTCTCGCGGATGCGCTGTTTGAGCTCGGGGGTCGACGGTTCCGAGGACAACGTGAACCCGATCAGTGACGTGAGGTCGTACCGGTCGAGATCGTCGACTTCCAGCATGCGCGCCGCCATCGACGGAACGGCATTCCAATGAGTGACCTGTTCGCTTTCGATGAGTTCCAGTACGGGCCGGATTCCGAGCCAGCCCTGGTTCATGACAACGGTGCTGCCGGCCGCTAGGCGGGGCACCACGGTGTTGTGCAGGCTCGTGATGTGGCACAGCGAGGAGGTGAGTAGATGGCGGGTATCGGAGGGGACGCCGTGTGCGTACTGCTCCCCGGACCAGGCGGCGGTGATCGCGTCGGAGTAGCGGTGATAGTCGGCCACCGCCAGCAGATTCCGCTGCGAATGCAATGCACCCTTGGGCTCACCGCTCGTGCCGGAGGTGAACAGAAGCACCGCCGGATCATCCTCATCGACCCTCGGCGGGGGAGGCTGCGCACCGGCGAACTCTCCGATCAACCGCGGCATGTCATCCTCGATGGTGAGGACGATCGCGTCGCTCGCGCCCATAGCGGCAACGGCTTCGGCACGTTGTTCGTCCACGAACACCACCCGCGGACGCGAGTACCGGATCCCGAACTCGATTTCTGGCCGCACCCACCACGCATTGAGCCCCACGGTGATGGCGCCCAGCGCCTGCGTCGCCCAGAAAGCAGTAACCCATTCGGGTCGATTAGCCGAGAGGATAGCGACCCGGTCGCCGACCGCAACTCCGTAACGTTCACGTAGCGCGGCGGCGAGCGCGTAGGCCTCCCGCGCGTGCTCGGCGAACGTGATTCTGCGCTCCGACGTGACGAGATACTCTCTGTCCCCCCACGCGAGCGACTGCGACAGCAGGTCGGCGACTGCCCGCGCCCGGTGCTTCATCACCGGCATCTCGGTGCCCAGAACCTCACCCATGACGATCTCGAAGGCCCCACCCCGGCCCGTGAGACGAGAAATCAGCTGGTCCAGGAACGGCCGCGGATCAGACGGGACGGTCATGAACTCTCCCCTCCTCGACGGCGCTTACGTGTCGCGAAAGGCTCTCATGCTCCGGACCACGACCTTCGAATGTACCGGTGAGTGAGATATTCGAGGAGGGCGGTCACGGCCCCACTTAGCCTGCTCACAGTGGAGAAAGGACCGACCGACATGACCATCATCGAAGACTCGTCGGCCGCTCGCTGGCGCGGCGTCGAACTGGGTTCGCGCACCGTCCGTTACGACGAGAGCGACGCGATCCTCTATGCCCTCGCGGTCGGAGCGCCCGCGACCGACCTCGATCTCGTGTTCGAGGACCGGCTCCGAGTGCTCCCGACCTTCGCCCTCACACTCGCGCAGTGGGCACCCGACGAGCTCGGTACTCGCGGTGGGTTCGACACCCGCACCGCAGTGCACGGGTCGCAACGTCTCGAGGTTCGCGCACCGTTGCCGCGGGCGGGTGAACTCACGATGTCGGCCAAGGTCGGCGAGGTGTGGGACAAGGGTCGTGCCGCGGTGTTCGAGGTCCTGGTCGAATCGGAGTTCTTCGCCGCCACATGGTCGCTGTTCGCGCCGGGCGCGGGCGGGTTCGGTGGTGAACGCGGACCGTCGGCAGCGCCCGCACCCGACGGCGAACCGGAGTTCACGGTCAACCTGCACACCCGCGAGGATCAGGCGGCGCTGTACCGATTGACCGGCGACCGGCACCACATCCACATCGATCCCGAGGCTGCGGCGTACATCGGGCAGCCGCGCCCGATCATGCACGGACTGTGCACGCTCGCCGCGTCGACGATTCCGCTGGCCCGCGCTCTCGGCGCGCACCCGGCAGACCTGACGGCGCTGTCCGGACGTTTCGCGGCCCCCGCCTTCCCCGGCGACGACCACGAGATCCGCGTCTGGGGCGAGAGCACCGATCTGCAATTCGATGTCCGCGCCGGCGACAACGCCGTGGTGTCGGGCGGGCGCGCGACGTTCGCCTGACCGCCCTCGCGCAGGACCGAACCTTTCTGGAGGAAAAGTTGGACACGTTCGCGGAAGTAGTGTGTTCTCGCAAAGGCGACGACAAGACCGGCTTGCGGTTCGAGGACCGGCAATGGACCTGGGACCAGGTGGTTCAGGAGAGCGCCGACCGTGCGGCTGCGCTCACCGCCGCCGTCGAAGAACCTGCCGATCGTCGGCGACACATCGGTGTTCTTCTCGAGAACGTCCCGGATTTCGTGTTCTGGATCGGGGCCGGTGCGCTCGCCGGTGCCGTGGTGGTGGGCATCAATGCGAGTCGCAGCGGAGCGGAGATCGCCGACGACATCCGGCAGGCCGACGTGGATGTCGTCATCACCGAATCGCGCCTCGCGCACCTCGTGGACGACACCGGCCACGGTCTGCCCGCCAGCCGGATCCTCGACATCGACTCGCCCGAATACCAGCGTTTCCTCGAACCGCATCGCGGCGCCGGCCTGCCCGAGACCTTGCCCGCCCCCGGCGACATCGCTCTGCTGCTGTTCAGTTCCGGGTCGACGGGTCGGCCGAAGGCAGTGATCGTCACGCAGGGCAGGCTCGGCAAGCTCCTCGACGTCCTCGTCGAGCGCACGCAGATGCGCCGCGACTCGGTGGCGTACCTGTGTATGCCACTGTTCCACGGCAACGCCGTCATGCTCAATCTCGGCACCGCCATGCGCGTCGGCGCAACAGTCGGCCTGATCCGGAAGTTTTCGACCAGCCGGTTCTCCGACGACATCCACCGTTACGGCGCGACCTTCGTCAACTACGTCGGACGTGCGTTGTCGTACGTGCTCAACAAACCCGAAGATCCGCGTGACCGCACCGGGACTCTCGACGTCGCCTTCGGCACCGAAGCATCCGAGGTCGATGTTGCCCGGTTCTCCGAGCGATTCGGGTGCACCGTGATCGAGGGTTACGGCTCGAGCGAGGGCGTTTTCCGTATCAACCGCACCCCGGACACCCCTGCCGGGTCGCTGGGGGTGGCGCCGGGCGGCGCCGATGTGCGGGTCCTGGACGAGAACTCCGGCGAGGAATGCCCCCGCGCACAGTTCGACACCGCCGGCCGGTTGCTCAACTCCGAGGCCGTCGGGCAGATAGTTGCGATCGGCGGCGCCGCCGCCTTCGAGGGCTACTACAAGAACCCGGGGGCCGCCGCCGAACGTGTCAAAGGCGACGACTTCTGGTCCGGCGACCTCGCCTACCGCGACGCCGATGGATTTTTCTACTTCGCCGGCCGCGCATCGGATTGGTTGCGTGTGGACAGCGAGAATTTCTCGGCAGCACCCGTCGAGCGCATCCTGGTACGAATTCCCGGCATCTTGTCGGCGCCGGTGTTCGCGGTCCCGGACCCTGCGACGGGCGATCAGGTGATGTGCGCGGTCGAGCTCGATGCCGGTGCGGTGTTCGATCCGCAGGTATTCGGGCAGATACTCGCCGAGCAGCCGGATATGGGTGACAAGTGGTGGCCGCGCTTCGTGCGTGTGACCGACCACATTCCCCTCACCGGCAGCAACAAAATCGACAAGGCGCCGCTGCGCGCCGCCGCGTGGAGCGCCGCCGACCCGGTGTACGTCCGGGTGGGCCGTACCCCCGAATACGTTCTGCTCGACGATGAGGCGCGCACGCAGATCGAACGCGACTTCACCGAGCAAGGCCGGGCCGCGCTGCTGCCGGCGCCGTTGACCTCCGCGTAGGTCGCGGTGGGCCGCGGCTGTCACGGCAGCCGCGCGATGGTCTCACCGAGCGGGATCCGCAGCTCAGCGGCGACATCACCCACCTACCGTGACGTTCGTACAGCCTCACCAGGACTTGTCTCGCAGCCCGCGACGAGTCCGCGCCACGAACGGAACAAGAGTTCCGCTCACTCGATCACTACTTCCGAAAGGACGGACGACCGTGAGCCTGGATACTTCCGGTAACACCGAAATCCGCGAAATCGTCGTCGGCTCCGCTCCTACCCGCTTCGCTCGCGGATGGCACTGCCTCGGATTGGCGGAGTCCTTCAAGGACGGCAAACCGCATTCCATCGAGGCGTTCGGCACGAAGCTCGTCGCATGGGCGGACAGCAAAGGCGAGCTGAAGGTGCTCGACGGATACTGCCGTCACATGGGCGGCGACCTGAGTCAGGGCACCGTCAAGGGCGACAACGTCGCCTGCCCGTTCCACGACTGGCGATGGGGCGGCAACGGCCGCTGCAAGGAGATCCCGTACGCCCGTCGTGTACCCCCGGTCGCGAAGACCCGTTCGTGGCACACCCTCGAGCAGGACGGACTGTTCTTCGTCTGGCACGACCCGCAGGGTAATCCGCCGACGGACGACTTCGCGATCCCCCGGATCGAAGGCGCGAACAGCGACGAGTGGACCGACTGGATCTGGTACACCACCGAGGTCGACACCAACTGCCGCGAGATCATCGACAACATCGTCGACATGGCGCACTTCTTCTACGTGCACTACTCGTTCCCCGTGTACTTCAAGAACATCTTCGAAGGTCACGTGGCGACGCAGGTCATGAAGGGCAAGGCCCGTGACGATATGCGCCCGAACACTCCGGGACAGCCGAAATTGCTCGGTAGCCGTTCCGAGGCATCGTACTTCGGCCCGTCGTTCATGATCGACGATCTGAAGTACGAGTACGAGGGCTACGACGTCGAATCGGTGCTGCTCAACTGCCACTACCCGATCTCGGCCGACAAGTTCGTGCTGATGTACGGGATGATCGTCAAGAAGTCCGACAAGCTCGAAGGCGATGCAGCCCTGGAGACCGCGCAGAAGTTCGGTAAGTTCATCGCGCGCGGTTTCGAGCAGGACATCGAGATCTGGAAGAACAAGACCCGGATCGAGAACCCGCTCCTGTGCGAGGAGGACGGGCCGGTCTACCAGCTGCGTCGCTGGTACGAACAGTTCTACGTCGACGTCGACGACATCTTGCCGGAGATGACCGACCGCTTCGAATTCGAGATGGACACCACCCGGCCGGTCGCTGCTTGGATGAAGGAAGTCGAAGCCAACGTCGCCGCGAAGGCCGATGCGGAGAACGCGAATGCAGCCCCTCAGGTGTAAGGACTGCATGGCGCAGGTGCTGGTGAAGAAGAACAGCTGGGAACACACCGAGGTGCAGTGGGACCAGCAGTCGCGTCGGCAGTGTCATCAGTATCGGGACCGGGAATCCGGGGCCGGGGTTCAGGCGCCCCGGCGCCCGGGTGCGCCGGCGCCGATGTGCCCGTCGATGACGGCCACCATCACCCGCGCCGCCTCCGACGGGCTGATCGACATCCTCGACGACGCGCCCGTCCCGGCGCCGATCGTTCAGTAGCTCGCTCGTCCAGGAGCTCGCTCGTCAAGCACAACAACCGCTTTCGAAGGATCTTGATGACCGAACCAATTTCGATCGACCGCGCCCGCTACGGACGATGGGCGGTGATCGCCGGTGGTTCCGAGGGCGTCGGTGCGGCCTTCGCCGACGAACTTGCCCGCGCCGGATTCGACCTGCTGCTCATCGCCCGCAAGCCGGGGCCTCTCGAGGACACCGCGGCAAAGGTGCGTGCGCACGGCGGTGAAGTGCGCACGCTCTCCTTGGACCTACTCACGGCCGACGCTGTCGAGACGATCCGGTCGGCGACCGCCGAACTCGAGGTTGGCCTGTTCATCTTCAACGCCGGAGCCAACAGCTACGGCCACGAGTTCGTCACCGGCGACCTCGACGGGTTCCGCGGCGTGATCGAACTGAACGTGCATCGTCAGATCGAGTTGTCGCACCTTTTCGGGTCGCGCATGAAGGAGATGGGTCGCGGCGGCATCATGCTGCTCGGGTCCTTGGCCGGCTACATGGGCTCGGAGCATCAGAGCATCTACGCCGCGTCGAAGGCGTTCAGCCGGGTCTTTGCAGAGAGTCTGTGGATCGAACTCGAGCCGTACAACGTGCACGTGGTCGAGTTGGTCCTCGGTGTCACCCGTACACCCGCCATGGAGCGCGCCGGCCTGAACTTCGACGTCCCGGGCA
This sequence comes from Rhodococcus ruitaii, assembly GCF_055230935.1. Taxonomy (NCBI): domain Bacteria; kingdom Bacillati; phylum Actinomycetota; class Actinomycetes; order Mycobacteriales; family Nocardiaceae; genus Rhodococcus; species Rhodococcus ruitaii. The sequence goes on from NZ_JBUYWC010000003.1 coordinate 69,559, forward strand.
TGGTGGTATCGGAGCCTGAGGATGTGGCGCGTGAGGGGCTGAAGCATCTGGCGGACGGCCCGGTGTGGGTCGCGGGCGGCAACTACGATGCGGCGATCAAGCGCAGTGGCTTCCCCCGTGACAGGATGGTGCACGGCGCCGCGAAGGCGATGCGGGCACTGCTGAACCGCTGAAACTCTGTTGAAGGGCCGGTGAGGTGGACACCTCACCGGCCCTTCAACATGTTCGAGTTGGCTCGGTCAGAACTCGATCTCGATGCTGTCGCTGATCGGACGGGCCTGACACGCGAGCACGTATCCGCTGGCGACGTCGTCGTCGTCGAGGATCGCCGACTCGGGCATGTCGACCTTGCCGGACACGACCGTGCATGCGCACGAACCACATTCGCCCTCACGGCAGGAGTACGGTACGTCGAGACCCTTGGAGAGCATGACATCGACGAGGGTTGCGGAACGAGGCCACGACAGTTCGTGGTTCTCGCCGTCGAGGCTCACCTGAACGGAAGCGGTCTCGTCGTCGTCCGACACCTCGATCGGGTCGATCTCGGCGAAGGGGTCTCCGGTCAGGGACGTGAACACCTCGGCGTGGATCCGGTCCGACGGCATCCCGGCCGCCCCGAGTCCGTCGCGTACCGCATCCATGAACGGCTGCGGGCCGCACATGTACGCATGATGCCCGGCGTACGGCGAGAGCAACGCTGTGAGCTGACCCGTGACGGGTAGGCCCTGCACGGTTTCGAGCCAGTGCAGAACGGTGAAGGCGCCGGGGTGACGGAGCGCCAGATCGCGCAGTTCCTGCGCGAAGATGACGGAGTTCTCGTCGCGGTTGGCGTAGAACACGACGATGTTGCGGTTGCCGGCCGCGAGCGCCGACTTGAGGATCGACATCACCGGCGTGATTCCGCTACCCGCCGCGCACAACAACAGTTTGTCGTCGAGGCTGCTCGGGGTGAACACACCGGCCGGCGGCAGCACCACGAGTTCATCACCGGACGAGACGTTGTCGCACAACCAGTTCGATCCGTATCCGTCGACCGTGCGCTTGACCGTGACCTTGAGCCGGTCGTCGCAGTGAGGCGAGCTCGCGAGCGAGTAGCAGCGCGCCACCGAGCCCGTCCGATCGCTCGGGATGCGGAGGGTCAGGAACTGGCCGGGTTTGTAGATGAACCGGTCTTTCGCGTCCGCGGGGATGTCGAATACCAGCGAGCATGCGTCGGCAGTCTCTCGTACGACGGCGGCCACGGTGACCGCCACCGCACGCGTGCTCACCGGCGTTTGAACGGATGTCATGGCGGTTTTCCTTCGATATGAAACGAACGGGGTGCGACGCCCACGCTAACGTGCGTGGCATTGCCGACGACGTGATCTCCCGTTGGCTGGGACAGCAAGGTCGGGGCGCCGAGGGGATCGGGACTGGCGAAAGTGGTGTCGGTGGACCGATCGTCAGGTGAGGGTGGCTTCGTGTACCGACCGATCGAACTCCGGTAGTGCCGAACCGTCGCGGAGCGTGGTTGCGAGCGAAGGATCGGCGAGGTGGAGCCGGCCGATGGCGGCGAGATCGAACTCCTCACCAGAGAGTCTTGCCTCGAGCTCGGGAATATTGTCGACGCTGGAAGCCGTACTGCCAGCACGGTTCTCGCGGAGGCTTGTCCCGATTCCGACGCTGCCGACCGCCATGGACATCGCGCCGGTCAGCTTCTTGGCCCACCCGGCCAGCGAGAGGTCGCTGCCCTCGAAGACGGCGGCGTCGAAGCGGCGGATGCTCGCGTCGAAGACATCGACGCCGGCATCGGCCAACGCGCGCAGGATCGTCCGCAATTCGTCGGGGGTCTGCGCGATCCGCGCCCGGTAGTCCTGCTGCTTGTGCTGTGAGAAGCGGAAGAAGAGCGGGGAGCCCTCGCCGATCGCGGACCGGATGGATGCCACCACCGCGGCGGGAAAACGGGTGCGACGTGCGAGATCGCCGCCCCACTCGTCGTCGCGCCGGTTGGTGGAGCCCCACAGGAACGAATCGAGCAGGTAGCCGTGCCCACCGTGCAGTGCGATACCGTCGAACCCGGCCTCGAGGGCGTTGCGTGCCGCCCGGGTGTAGGCGGCGATGACGTCGGCGATGTCCTCCTCGGTCATAGCGCGGCACGGCTCGGATGCCCGCGCGACGTACTCCTCGGAGTAGGAGGTCAAGCCGACCTCGCCCCAGATCCCGGACGGACGCATCGGGGTGAGAGCGGGATCGACGTCCGAGCTCATCGCTCCCCAGAGCGGTCCGACGTGCCACAGCTGCGGGATGATCCGGCCGCCCTCGGCATGCACTGCGTCGACCACACGCTGCCAGCCCTCGAGTGCGTCGTCGCCGTGCATACGGGGGACGCGCGGGTTGTCGACCGCGGTGGGATGTCCGATCGCGGCGCCCTCGGTGACGATCAGCCCCGTACCACCCGCTGCCCGTCGCCGGTAGTACTCGGCGACGTCGGGTCCGGGTACTCCGCCGGGGGAGTGTGAGCGCGTCATCGGTGACATCACGATGCGGTTGGGTAGCTCGAGCGACCGGATCGACAGGGGCCGGAACAGAGGGGAGAGCGTTCGCGTCACTGGCAAGGTGCCGTTTCGTCAGGTGCGTCGAACACAGCTCCGATCTGGGTGGCGAGATCGCGCAGCGCGTGCACTTGGTCGCAATAGTGCTCGACACCAGTGGCGGAGACGGCCGCGCTCACGATGGTTGCTCCGGCCTGTCTGCGGCGGTCGAGCGCGCGCAGCGTCTGCTCGGGTGCACCGAGCGGATCGAGGGGGTTGCCGGTGGCGAGCACGACCTCGAAATCGTGCGGAAGCTCCACTTTCGCCAGCATCGACTCGGTCTGTTCGATGGTGAGCCCGAACGGCAACCAGCCGTCGCCGAGGGTCGTCGCGCGTCGCAGGGAACGAGCGGTGCGCCCGCCGATCCAGAACGGGACACGGGGCTGGATCGCATGTGGTTGGACACGGATGTCGGCGAAGTCGTAGTAGGTGCCGTGGAATTCGGGTGTCGGGGTCGACATGGAGACGCGCAGGGCGGTGAGCGCTTCGTCGGCACGTGCGCCGCGGTCGGCGAAGGATGCTCCGAGGAGGTCGAATTCTTCTTCGAGGCTTCCGACTCCCAGACCGAGAATCAGCCGGCCGCCGCTGACGGTGTCGAGGGTGCCGTAGCGCTTCGCGATTTCGAGGGGGTGGTGATAGCCGAGGACGAGGACCCGGGTGTTGAGCCGGATCCGTGAGGTCCGCGCGGCGAGGTAGCCGAACGTCGCGAGGGGATCCCAGTAGACGCCGCCGCGTTCGCGTGCGACGTCCGTCGGCACGGCGACGTGTTCACTGCAGCTGAGATGGTGGAATCCGAGGTCGTCGGCGGTCTCCGCGACACGTGCGAGTTCGGTGATACCTGCGGAGCGTTCCCACTCGGAGAGAGTGGCCGGGTGGCCTACCACCACCGGTGACGTGATCCCTATATACATCCGACCGATCACCTCGAACCGATTTGGGCGCGGCAGCGCGGGGTGGACACATGCACGTCCTGTCCGACTTTTCTACCCGTCGAAACGCGGTGGGCCACGCGATCTCCTGCTCAGTGGGACGGACCGGAGTGGCTGCGCCGAGTCGGGTTCGGTGAGTGGGCGACGAAGTGCACGAAGGTTTCGCTTGTGTTATCTGCCCTGCCTGGGTGATACTTGTCACGGAGGCACAAGAATGAATTTCAGTTTTTGTCGTTTTTCCAGGTAGAAGCAAATTTCGGAGAGGAAGAAACGATGGTCCAGTTTGCAGAGATGCAGGCCGTTGAAGCGTCGGACTCCACCGCGCAGAGCACGTCGGAGTCCAAGCGTGAGCTTCCGGCGTCGATGGTCGAGCGCATGACGCTGATCCTCGATGCATTCGACGGTGCGGGTTCGCGCCTGACCCTCGAAGAGGTGGCATGCCGCACCGGTCTGCCCCGCTCGACCGTCCACCGCATCCTCGACCAGATGGTCCGCCTCGAATGGGTCGACCACGCTTCGTTCGGCTACTGCCTCGGGCGCCGTGCGAAGTCGCTCGGCGCAAGCGACAACGGTCACAGTCGCATCCGTGAGGCCGCGGCACCGCTCCTCCACGAACTCCATCTGCAGACCGGCATGGTCGCGCACCTCGCCATTCTCGACCGCGGCGACTGCATCTACCTCGACAAGATCGGTGGGCAACTCGCTGCCACACTCACCTCCCGCGTAGGTGGACGCGTCCCCGCGTACATCACCGCGTGCGGAAAGGCAGTCCTTGCAGGCCTCGAGCCCGAGCAGGTCGACGCGTTCTACGACACCCACCTCGTGCGTCGCACCGAACGAACGATCCCCGACCTCGCCACCCTCCATCAGGAACTCGGCCGCATCAGGCAGCGCCACGGACTGGCCTTCGAAACCGGTGAAGCCCAGAACGGCATGGCATGCGTAGGTGCAGCCGTGCGCAGTCCGGTCGGTCCGGTCGCGGGCATCTCCCTGTGCGGGCCCGCGCGCCCCGGGCATCTCGAGCGTGTCGCGCCACTGGTCGCCGACGCCGCCCGCGACATCTCCCGCATCCTGCATCCCGAACTAGGAACACCGCGACGTGCCCGCCGCGCCGCGGCCGAGCCCACTCGGTCGTGGTCGCCGCAAGCGATGGAGCGCTTGGTCACGACCCAATCCGGTCGGTGGATGTAAGGCCCGACCCGGGCGGTGGATGTGAATGAAATCGTCTCGTTGAACGGGAACTCCGGCGCATTGTGAACGGTATCACTGGAAATGTCGAGGATATGACGACGGAACTGACGCAAGAAGGCACCGCACGCGAGCTCGCAACCGATCGCGGAGTTCTCCGCTATCACGAAGCCGGCGACGGCCCGCCGCTCCTGTTGCTGCACGGCTCGGGCCCGGGCGTGACGGGATGGCGGAACTACCGCGGAGTCCTCGCCGACTTCGCGGAACACTACCGTTGCCTCGTCCTGGAGTTCCCCGGCTTCGGCGTCAGCGATCCGTGCGACGGGCACCCCATGGCGATGGCCAAGTTCGCGGTCAAGGACTTCCTCGACGGGCTCGGCCTGTCCGACGTCGCGATCATCGGCAACTCGATGGGCGGCATCGTCGCAACCCAGTTCGCTCTCACCGAACCCGAGCGAGTCAACAAGCTCGTCACGATCGGCGGCACCGGCCGCTCCGTGTTCGCACCCACGCCGGGTGAGGGCATCCGGTTGCTCATGGAGTTCACCGACGACCCGACCCGCGAGAAGCTGGTTCGCTGGCTGCGTTCGATGGTCTTCGATCCGGCGATCGTCACCGAGGAACTCATCGAGGAGCGCTGGGCCCTGGCCACGGAACCGAAGACTCTCGAGATCGCCCGTCGCATGTACGGCACCGAGGCGTTCAAGGCGGGAGCTCGCGCCGCCGCTGCCTCGAACGAGACGCCGTACTGGGCGCAGCTCGGGAAGATCAAGGTCCCCACGCTGCTCACCTGGGGTCGCGACGACCGTGTCAGCCCGGTCGACATGGCGATGATGCCGATGCGGGAGCTGGCACACGGCGAGCTGCACATCTTCCCGAACTGCGGGCACTGGGCCATGATCGAAGCCCGCGAGGCATGGCTGGCAACCGTCCTCGCGTTCCTGAAGCGGAACGACGCATGATCTGCCGGGCATCGGTCGGCTCGTGGAACTCCCGCTGAGCGGAAATTTCGCACACAACGGTCGCTGATCCTCCACCGTAGAAGCCATCATCCCCCGTCGCTCTGCTCGCCCCGTAGCCAGGTCGAGACGGTAAGCGGCCTGACAAGACCTCGCCCGGGCAGCTCCGGGCGCCACATCAGAAAGCTGGAGAGAAAATGGGACAGGTTCTCGACTCCATCTCGCCGTTCGCCGACGAGATCCGTGCCGACGGTGCAGAAGGCGACCAGCTCATGCGCCTGACCGACCGCAGCGCCAAGCGGCTCAAGGACGCCGGTGTCATCCGGATGCTGCAGCCCAAGGAGTTCGGCGGTTTGGAGGCGCACCCTCGCGAATTCGCCGAAACTGCCATGGCAATCGGCGCGATGGACGGAGCCACCGGTTGGGTCAGTGGCATCGTCGGGGTGCACCCGTGGGAGATGGCCTTCTTCGATCGGAAGGCACAGCAGGAGGTCTGGGGCGACGACCCCGACACCTGGATCGCATCGCCCTACGCCCCGATGGGTGTTGCCACGCCCGTCGACGGCGGGTACATCCTCAACGGCCGCTGGTCGTTCTCGTCGGGCACCGACCACTGCCAGTGGGTCATGATCGGTGCGGCCATCGGCGACAAGGACGGCAACCGACTGACCCCGCCGCAGGCCCTGCACGTCCTGCTCCCGCGGTCGGACTACGAGATCGACCAGGACAGCTGGAACGTCGTCGGCCTGCGCGGCACGGGTTCGAAGGACCTGATCGTCAAGGACGCCTTCCTGCCCGAGTACCGCACCTTGTCTGCTGAACGTGTCATGGGCGGTGTCGCGTGGAAGGACGCGGGCCGGGAGGAGACGCTCTACAAGTTCCCGTTCTCGTGCATCTTCCCGCTCGGCATCACGTCGTCGTTGGTGGGCATCGCGCAGGGCGCGCTCGACAGCTACATCGAGACACAACGCGAGCGTGTCACGGTCACCGGAACGGCGATCAAGCAGGACCCCTACGTGCTGTCGGCGCTCGGTGACGCGGCGGCCGAGATCGCGGCGTCGCGCGCAGCGCTGCTCGAGACCGTCGACAGGTTCTGGGACATGACGGAGAAAGGCCAGGAGGTCACGTTCGATCAGCGGGCAATCGGCCGGCGGACCCAGACCGCGGCTGCGTGGCGTGCGGTGCGCGCCGTCGACGAGATCTTCTCCCGCGCGGGGGGTGGTGCCCTTCAGCTGACCAATCCACTGCAGCGCTTCTGGCGCGATGCGCACGCGGGTCTGAGCCACGCGATTCACGTACCCGGTTCGATCTTCCACGCGGCAACGCTCACGCAACTCGGTGGAGAACCCCAGGGTGCGATGCGCGGAATGATTTGAGAACCTCGAAACCACAACTGCGAAGGAATATTCGGACATGACGGATATCCGGGGCCTGGGCTATCTCAGGATCCAGACCACAGACATTCCGCGGTGGCGCGAGCTCGTCGTCGACGGGCTCGGTATGGCGGTCGGCAGCGGGCCCGAGGAAGACGGTCTGTACCTGCGGATCGACGAGCGTCGGGCACGCCTGATCGTGCTGCCCGGCGACACCGACAAGGCGCTCGCTGTCGGCTGGGAAGTGCGCGATCAGTTCGCACTGCAGCGTGTGCGCGAAGCCGTCGAGAAAGCCGGCGTCGAGGTCCAGCTCCTGTCGGAGGAGGAGGCGACCTACCGAGACGCGGAACAGGTCATCGCGTTCGACGACCCGGCCGGAAATCGTGTCGAGGTCTTCTTCGGACCCGTCCTCGACCACAGCCCGATCGTCACCCCGTTCGGCGGCCGTTTCCACACGGGCGACGAGGGTCTCGGCCACGTCGTGCTGCCCGTGACGAACTTCGACCCCGAATACGCCTTCTACACCGAGGTACTCGGATTCCTTCCGCGTGGCGCCATCCGCCTCGGCGGGCCGTCGGCGCCGCCGCCGGTGCGCCGGGTACGTTTCCTCGGCGTGAACCGTCGGCACCACAGTCTGGCGATGTGCCCGGCGCCTCCGGGCGACGAACCCGGTCTCGTGCACCTGATGCTCGAGGTTGACACCCTCGACGCCGTCGGACAGGCGCTCGATCGCGTCCGGAAGCTGGGTTTCTCGATCTCGTCGACTCTCGGCCGGCACACGAACGACAAGATGGTGTCGTTCTACGTGCGCGCTCCGGGAGGCTGGGACATCGAGTTCGGCACTGAAGGCATGCTCGTCGACGAAAGCTTTTACACCGCAGAAGAAATCACAGCCGATAGCTATTGGGGCCACGACTGGTCCGAATCGGAGCCGCTCGCGGCGTTCACGCCACCGAAGCAGGGCTGATCCAGCACGACCCGATGCTGTACCCGACGATGCCACGACCGCTGCGCGGCGTGGCATCGTCCGTTTCACCCACAGGAGTTCGAGATGAGCAACGACATACTGACGGCGGTACGTGCGTTGCTTCCGGACATCGCCGGCAGGGCCGCCACGATCGACGAGACGAGACGGGTTCCCGACGCCGTAGTCGACGCGCTTGCCGCGACCGGGGTGGTTCGGATGCTGCAGCCGCGCCGCTACGGCGGTACCGAGAGCGACCCGGTCCGGTTCTACGAGGTGGTGCGGGAGATATCTGCGGCGTGCGGTTCGACCGGATGGGTCACCTCGGTGCTCGGTGTCCATCCGTGGCACCTCGCGTTGTTCGACGACCGCGCACAGCACGACGTGTGGGGTGACGACCCGTCGGAGCTCGTGAGTTCGGCATACGCGCCCGTCGGGCAGCTGATCCCGGTGGACGGTGGCTACGAACTCTCCGGCACTTGGCTGTTCTCATCCGGCTGCGAATACGCGTCATGGGCGTTGCTCGGCGCCGTCGTCACCGGGCCGGAAGGTCGACCCGTCGACTTCATGACCGTACTTGTGCCGCGCACCGACTACGGGATCCGCGACGTGTGGAACGTGATCGGGATGCGCGGCACCTGTAGCAACGAGATCACCGTCGAACGGGCGTTCGTGCCGGAGTACCGGGTCAAGAGCAACTTCGAGACAGCGAACCTGTGTGGGCCCGGCCAGAAGGTCAACACCGGTCCGTTGTACCGGCTTCCGTTCGGCGCATTGTTCGGCACGGCGGTGAGCATGCCTGTCGTCGGAGTTGTCGACGGTTGCTACGAGCACTACCTCGCCGCGATGCGCGAACGTGTCCGATTGAGCCTGGGTGGTGGACGATTCGTCGATGACCCGTTCGCGCAGACGTCGGTGGGGCGCGCTGCTTCCGAGATCGACGCGGCGATCTTGCAGCTCACCCGAAACCTGCGCGAACTGTGGGAGCATGCGGTCGATGGCCGGGAGATCCCGATGCTGCTGCGCGCTCGTACCCGCCGCGACCAGGTGCGGGCGACTGAACGCGCCGTCGAGGCGATCGACCTGTTGTTCAAGACGTCAGGCGGTTCGTCGCTGTTCCTGGGAAACATCGTGCAGCGTGCCTGGCGCGACGCTCACGCAGGAAGCGTGCACGTCGCCAACGAGCCGGAACGCGCACTGGCGCAATACGGCCGGGCCGCGTTCGGGCTTCCGGTCGAAGACAACCTGGTCTGACTTCACCGAACGCACAGGGCGCACTGTTCTGCACCGAGCACGTTGACGGCGAAGCGTCCCGTCCGATGATGGATCTCAGTGTGCGGGAGTGGGCGCGATAACGGTGATCGTCCCCTCGGTGGGACAATCGATGCCGATCGTCAGTGCAGATCAGCACGGCAGGTCGATCGGTACAGAAGGGAGAGTTGTCGATGCCCAGGATCGGGGTGGCGCGAGACGGGGCCGAACCCACATCGGCCGAGCAGCGCGACCGGCACGAGCGCATTCTCGACGCGGCGGCTCACCTGGCGACGGAATTCGACCTGCCGCGCGTGCAGATGACCGAGGTCGCGAAACGGGCCGGTGTCGCGATCGGCACGCTGTACCGCTATTTCCCGTCGAAGACCCACCTGTTCGTCGGGGTGATGCTCGATCGCCTTGAGCGGTTCAGGGGGTACACGCCCGTCAGCGATTCGCCTGTGTCGGTGCAGGCCGCGATCTGCGACGCGTTGATCGGAATGACCCGGGAACTGGTCGCCTATCCGTCGCTCGCGTTGGCGATGCTGCAGTCCAACAGCGCGGCGGTGCCGTCCGCGGTGCCCGATACGGTCAAGATCGAGGCGGCCTTCCAGGGGATTCTGCTGGCCACCGCCGGTATCGTCGATCCGACCGAGCGTGACAAGGACCTGCTGCGGTTGCTGTCGATGCTCTGGTTCGGGGTGATCACCGCGTTCCTCAACGGCAGATCGACCACAGCCGAGACGGAGGCAGACATCCGGCGCAGCTGCGATCTGCTGCTCGTCGAACTGAGCCCTCGCTCGTCCTGACCCGCATATCGACCGCGTACCGAGTTCGTCGGCTCGGTACTTCCCTGGGCCCGCAGTACCGAACCAAGCGATTGCTTGGTAAGTTTCAGGTACGGCTCACAATCGGAGCCGTGAGGAATCGATGCGGAGGCAGGATGGATCTCGGACTCGACGGCGCAGTAGTACTCGTCACCGGCGGTGTGCGAGGAGTCGGTGCGGGCATCACCAGGGTGTTCCTCCGCGCAGGCGCGACCGTGGTGACGTGCGCACGCAACGAACCGGAGAACCCGATCGAGGTGGACGGACGCACCGCGGAGTTCCTCGCATGCGATGTCCGCGATGCCGACCAGGTCCATGCCATGGTGGCGACCCTCGTCGAACGACACGGGCACCTCGACGCGCTCGTCAACAATGCCGGCGGTTCCCCGTACGCACTCGCAGCCGACGCGAGCCCGAAGTTCCACGCGAAGATCGTCGAGCTCAACCTGCTCGCACCATTGCTCGTTGCGCAGGCCGCGAACGCGGTCATGCAGACGCAGGACGGCGGTGGATCGATCGTCAACATCTCGAGTGTGAGCGGGTCGCGCCCGTCGCCCGGCACCGCCGCGTACGGCGCGGCGAAGGCTGGAATCGACAGTCTCGGAGCCTCCCTCGCGGTCGAATGGGCGCCGAAAGTGCGTGTCAACTCCGTGGTGGTGGGCATGGTGCACACCGAGCAGTCGCACCTGTTCTACGGCGACGACGCCGGAATCGCTGCGGTCGGCGAGACCGTGCCGCTGGGGCGTCTGGCCACCCCCGACGACATCGGGAATTCTGCGGCCTTCCTGGCCTCGCCGCTGTCGGCATACGTCAGCGGATCGACTTTGACCGTCCACGGCGGCGGTGAACGCCCTGCCTACATGGCAGCGGCCCGAACGAAGGAGACAAAGTGAGTGGACTGCTGGACGGACGCGTCGTCATCGTGACGGGGGCCGGACGTGGGCTCGGACGCGCCCACGCGCTGGCCTTCGCCGCCGAGGGCGCGAAGGTCGTCGTCAACGACATCGGTGCCGGCGCCGATGGTTCCGCGACGGGGGAGACCCCAGCCGAGCAGGTCGTCGACGAGATCAAGGCGGCCGGTGGTGAGGCCGTCATCAACGGTGACGACGTCGCAGACTGGGCCGGCGCCGAGAACCTCATCAAGACGGCGCTCGACAACTTCGGTCGTCTCGACGTGCTCGTCAACAACGCGGGTTTCCTGCGCGACCGCATGCTCGCGAACATGAGCGAGCAGGAGTGGGACGCGGTGACCCGCGTGCACCTCAAGGGCCATTTCGCGCCGATGCGGCACGCGATGACCTACTGGCGTGCCGAGTCGAAGGCCGGTAACCCGGTCGACGCCCGCATCATCAACACCAGCTCCGGTGCCGGCCTGATGGGCAGCATCGGCCAGGGCAACTACGCCGCTGCCAAGGCCGGCATCACGACACTGACGATTCAGGCCGCCGCCGAGTTCGGTCGTTACGGCGTCACCGTCAACGCGATCGCACCTTCCGCACGCACCCGGATGACCGTCGGGGCCGGCGGCGCGATGGCGGAGATGATGGCCGCGCCGGACGAAGGATTCGACGCCATGGCGCCCGAGAATGTCTCGCCGCTCGTCGTGTGGCTGGGCAGCAGCGAATCGAAGGATGTCACCGGACGCGTGTTCGAGGCGGAAGGCGGCAAGGTGTCGCTGGCCGACGGCTGGCGACACGGCGAGGCCGTCGACAAGGGCGACCGCTGGGATCCGAAGGAACTCGGACCGGTCGTCGAGAAGCTCATCGCCTCCACCGAGCCGCCGACCCCGGTCTACGGCGCATAACCCCCTGTGCGCGTTTCTGGTAGCGCGGGCTACCAGAAACGCGCACGGGCAGCGCAGCTGCCTTATGCGGGTGTGCGGATGATCAGTGTCGAGCCGGGGAAGTACGCCGCGAGTTCGACGCGCGCCTGCTTGAGCGCGGCAGTGCCGTAGCCCTGCTTGCGAGCCTCGGGGCGAACCCAGATCCGCACTTCCACCTCATTACCGCTGAGCTCACCGAACGCGAAACCGATCTTTTTCGGCTCGTCACCGGAGAGGTCCTCGGCGACGAGCCACATGCCCGACTCGTCGTCCATCAGTGCTGCGCCCTTCCGGCGCTCCGTCTCCACGGTCTCGTCGCTGCCGTCGCCGAGTTGCTCGGCGCAGCGTGCCTTGAGTAGGTCGGTGTCCGCGGGATCCTCGCTGATCGGACGCAGCCGGAAATGCTCCCCGGTCGCGTACGGGCGCGCATCAGTCGTCCACTTCACGATCGCGTCGAGATCATCGAGCTCCGCGCGGATCTTCTTGCGCTCGGCCTTCGTCAGACGGCCCAGCGGCAAGGCAAGCACTGCTTCCGCGCAGAAATCGGTGGTATCGAGCAGCGACCTGACGGTGGCGATGGCGGCGGCGCGATCGTTGCTTTCGACGATGGCGTCGAGTACCTCGTGACGACGTTCGAGGGCCCGCAGTAGCGCGGCCGCGATCTCGCGGCGATCGAGCGCCTGGTCGTGATTCGTGGTTGCCATCGGATGACATCCCTTCTCGAGAGCATGGAAAGACCGTTCCCAGTATCGCCCTTCCTGAGGCTGTCGGGGGAGGTCGACATCATTCGCAGACAACCACGGGGATGACACGTTCGGTCCACGATTGGTAGTTGTCGAAATCTGAGTACATCGCCGTGAGTTTCGGCCAGTAACGCGCCCGTTCGTCGTCGGTTGCGACACGCGCCTTCATCTGACGGATGTCCGACCGGATCTGGACGGTCACCTCGGGGTTCGCCTCGATGTTGCGGAACCACAGCGGGTGCTTGGGCAGCCCGCCCTGGGATGCGACAAGCACCACGGTATCGCCGTCTTCGAGGAACAGCAGCGGCGCTGTGCGCGGCTTCCCTGACTTCCGGCCGATGGTGGTGAGCAGGCACACCGGGATACCCCAGGGAAATGCGCTGCCCACCCGCCACTTACCACCGAGACGGCCGCCGGTGGCCCGGTAGAGGGCGACATTCCCCCGCGACATCCATTTGATGATCGAGGACGTCGCCTTCGAATCTAGTCCCTTGGGGGCTGCGGCGGCCGGCATGTCAGATACGTTCGATGATGGTGCCCGTGGCGAGGGCGCCACCCGCACACATCGTGATCAGCGCGGTCGACGCGTCGCGCCGCTCGAGTTCGTGCAGCGCTGTGGTGATCAGCCGCGACCCCGTCGACCCGACCGGGTGGCCCAGCGCGATCGCGCCGCCGTTGACGTTGACCTTGTCCATGTCGGGACCGTGGACCTGCGCCCATGACAGCAGCACCGATGCGAAAGCCTCGTTGACCTCGAACAGGTCCAGGTCGCCGATGCTCATTCCGGACTTCTCGAGCACCTTCGACGTCGCCTGGACGGGGCCGTCGAGGTGGAACTCGGGCTCGGCGCCGACGAGTGCCTGCGAGACGATGCGTGCGCGCGGCGTCAGCCCCAGCGCCTTCGCCTTGTCCTCGTCCATCAGGAGAACTGCGGCAGCGCCGTCGGAGATCTGCGACGAGGTGCCGGCGGTGTGGATGCCGCCGTCGAGCACGGGCTTCAACTTTGCCAAGGACTCAGGTGAGGTGTCGCGCAGACCCTGGTCGCGGGTGACGGTCTGCTTCTCACCGGTGTGGTTGCCTTCCTTGTCGACCACGGGTGCGACGACCTGCAGCACTTCACGTTCGAAGCGCGCTTCGTCCCACGCCTGCTTCGCGAGGGCCTGGGAACGCACGCCGAGGGCGTCGACGTCGGCACGGGTGATGCCACGGCGGCGGGCGATTCGCTCGGCGGCCTCGAACTGGTTCGGCATGTCGATGTTCCATGATTCCGGACGGCGGGGTCCGGCCTGGTCGCCGACGTTCGCGCCGAGCGGCACCTGCGTCATGGCCTCGATACCGCACGCGATTCCGGTGTCGATGGCGCCGGTCGCGATGAGACCCGCGATCAGGTGATTGGCCTGCTGCGCGGAACCACACTGGCAATCGATCGTGGTGGCACCGACCTGCCACGGAAGTCCGGCATGCAGCCAGGCGGTACGGGTGATGTTGTTCGACTGCGCGCCGGCCTGCGTGACGCAACCGCCGATGACCTGCTCGACGAGTTCCGGGTCGATCCCGGCCCGCTCGATCAGCCCGCTCTGCGCTGCGCCGAGGATCTCGGCGGCGTGAAGGCCCGCGAGCCATCCGCCGCGCTTGCCGATCGGGGTTCGTGCGGCCTCGACGATGACGGGTGTGCCCACAACGGGCTCCTTCCTGTGTGCCCTTTCGGGAAATCCTGGATACCTCGAAAAGTAGAACACGTTATTCTACGGTGCAAGACGTGGTCTCGCTGGTTGGATGCACGGATTCCTTGGCGTCACGCGCGCGCTGTGATTCAATGATTCTAGAACGTGTTCCACATTACAGCGTGATATCCCACGCAAGGGCAGGAGAGGTTCAGTGGTGGCACAGCCCAACATCCCCGAAGGTATCGACTTCACAGATCCCGATCTTTTCGCAGAGCGAATGCCGTTCGAAGAGTTCGCCGAACTGCGTAAGACTGCACCGGTGTGGTGGAACAAGAAGTCGCCGGATGTCGGCGGCTTTCACGACGAGGGCTTCTGGGTGGTGTCTCGCCACGAAGAGGTCCGCGAAGTGTCCCGCCGGAGCGATGTGTTCTCCAACTGGGTGAACACCGCAGTTCCGCGCTTCAACGACGACATGCCGCGCGAGGCCATCGAACTTCAACGCCACATCCTGCTCAACAAGGATGCTCCCGAGCACACCAAACTCCGCAAGCTCGTGGCACGCGGCTTCACACCGCGCGCCATCAACGGTCTTCGCGAAGAACTCGATTCGCGTGCCCGCACGATCGTGGCGGAAGCATGCCGGGAAGCGCAGGGCGATTTCGTCACCCAGATCGCGGCCGAACTCCCGCTGCAGGCCATCGCCGACCTCATCGGTGTGCCCCAGGACGATCGCGCGAAGATCTTCGAGTGGTCCAACCAGATGACGGGTTACGACGATCCCGAGAACACCGCGGATCCGGCCGAGGCGTCGATGGAGGTGCTCGGCTACGCCTACCAGATGGCCGCAGAGCGCAAGGCGAATCCGGCCGACGACATCGTCACCACCCTCATCGAGGCCGACATCGACGGCGACGAGCTCCTGCCCGAAGAATTCGGCTTCTTCTTCATCGTGCTGGCGGTTGCGGGTAACGAGACCACCCGCAACGCGATCACCCACGGCATGGTGGCGTTCATCGAGCACCCCGAGCAGTGGGAGATCTACAAGCGAGACCGCCCCAAGACGGCCGCCGACGAGATCATCCGCTGGGCTACCCCGGTGACCTCGTTCCAGCGCACTGCGCTCGAAGACACCGAACTCGGTGGGCAGACGATCAAGAAGGACGACCGCGTCGTGATGTTGTACGCGTCGGCCAACAACGACGAAGAGGTCTTCGAGAACCCGCGGACGTTCGACATCCTGCGGGATCCCAACCCGCACCTGTCATTCGGTGGCACGGGTGCGCACTACTGCCTCGGCGCCAACCTCGCGCGCATGGAGATCGACCTGATCTTCAATGCGATTGCCGACCACATCCCGGATATCACGAAGGTTGGCGATCCGCAGCGTCTGCGGTCTGCGTGGCTCAACGGCATCAAGGAGTTCCAGGTCGACTACAAGACCCAGGGTGGATGCCCGGTCAAGCACTGATCCGGCGGTATTCCTGACGCTTGTTGCGATCGCGAACGACGATACCGCGTTCCTGCAGTGTTCCATGGAGTCGCTGGGCCACATGGGATTCCCCGCGGGAGAGCGCGGTACGTCGTTCGCGCAGTAGGTCGTGGGTCGCATCCTCGAGGGCGGGGTCGCCGTCGACCCACCGGGTGAAGGTGCTCGTCCTCATCGGTGTGTCCGTCCACGGATATCCATGGGTGCTGAATGCGCGAGCGACGGCAGCGCGGTTGAGGTCGCCGAGGCCGCGGCGGGACAGTTCGCGTTCGTCGGCATCGGTGAGGACCAGGTCGTTCTCCTCGCGGTGGACATCGACGATCTTTGCTCGCGCAACATAGAGTGCGTCGTCGTCCTGTTCGAGCAGTACGCCGTCGGAATCGACTGTGATGGTGAGTGATTCACCGATGGTGATCATGGCGAGAATCGCGCCTCCGATGATTCCGGCGATGGTCAGGATCGGGAGCGACCACGCCGTGGTGACCTCCGCGAGGAGTTCGACCGGCCCGGGGACTGCCGGCAGGGTGTCGACCGCCCAGCGGCAGATCGGGGGAGCGGCGAAGCCGAGCCCGATGCCGATCAGGGTGCAGACCACTGCCACCACGGCGGGGATTGCCCAGGAAGCCGAAATTTTCGTTGCGTCGTCCCGTATTGTGGTCACGATGTCGCTCCTCGGTGTCCGGTGAGATAGCGGTGGATGATCGTCCGCACGGTATCCACGGGTGCTCTGGCGGCCGGGTTGTCTGCGTAGAGAAACGCTGAATCTGTGATCGCGCGGATCCAGGTGGCGGTCATGTCCGGGTCGAGCAAGGGGTCGATCCGGGCGTGTGCGCGACGAAGAAGGTCGCTGAGCCCTTGGTTCACAATGGCGTCCGTCTCGTCGAGGACAGCGGCGAGTTGTGGGTCGTGCGACACCTGCCGTATCACCTCGATCACGAGTCCTGCGGCGAGTGGGTCGGAGGCGGGTTCGACCAGTTCGGTGACGGTGTCGAGTATCGCCGCGAGGGGATCTTCGGCATCTCGGTAGCGTTCGACCATCGCCCGTGCCTCCGGGATGTCGCGCTCGAAGATTGCTCGGAAGACCCCGCGTTTGTCGCCGAAGTAGTGGAACACTGTGCCCGAACTGACGCCTGCGATCTTCGCGATCGCGGTGACAGGTGTTGCGTCGTAGCCGCGTTCGGCGAAGAGCGCGGCAGCAGCGTCGGTGATGGTGGCGCGGCGTTGCGCTTGCAGTTCGGGGTCTGCGGTGCGGGCCATGACCTCAGGTTAATAATTGATCGACTAGTAAGTCAATTAATTATTCCTGTGTGCGTGGATCGGTAACGGGAGAGTCAGTTCAACCGGCGCAGGTCGTCGACAGTGTCGATGTCACCGACGTCCGCGAGACCCGTGCAGTCCAGTCGTCGGACGCGGCCGCGGTTGCGGGAGAGGAACGATCGGGCGCCCTCGTCGCCGGTTGCCTGCTGAGCTGCCTCAATGGCGTCGGCGAGATCGAAGACGACGGGATGGCCCGGTAGGTCGGCGAATATCGGCAGCGTCACGGTTCCTGCCTCGTGCGCCATCAGTGCTGCGTGTACCAGCTCGGCGGTGATGCCCGGGAAGTCCACGACCGTCAACGCGATCACGTCCGCGCCGCCGGCGGCGTCGACCCCGCACCGAAGCGACGTCGACATGCCCTCCTCCCATCGGGAGTTCCGTGCCACCGTCACGCCGGGCGGGCATGCCGCGGCCACCTCGTCGGCGTATGCGCCGACCACCACGATCGCCTCGTCACACCCGCCGTGTTCGAGAGCGTCGATGACAGAATGCAGCAGGGGACGGCCCCGGTGGGAGAGCAGGGCCTTGGCCCGTCCACCCAACCGTGAGCCGTCCCCAGCAGCGAGCACGATCCCGGCAGTACCCATACCCCGACTCTACGGGGCCGGACGCACCGTCTTCATTGCTCGATCGACCTCCCAGAATGCGCGCAGCGACACGATCTTGCCTGCGTCGTTCACCCGATACACGAACGCGCCCTCGGCGTCGATGATGTTGCCGGCCATCGTGGTGCGAATGGTGCCGATGTTGACGCACTCGTCGCCGCACACCAGCACGTCGTCGACGAGGAATTCGAGACTGTCGGTGTTCGCGATCGTCATGTCGTAGAACTTCGCGATCGCCTCGATCCCGTGATGTCCTTTACCTTCCGGATCGAAACCCGACGGACCGACTGGATCCTCGACACAGGCATCGTCGGCGAACAATGCGAGCCACTCGTCCTTACGCTTGCTGCTCGCGGCGGTCTGCGATGCGCGCGCTGCGATGCGTGCGGGATGTTCCTCGCTCATGCTGTGACCTTCCCGTGGATGAACTTGTCGGCGAACGTCCGCATCGATTCCTGCTTCGCTTCGAGCGGAGAGTCGAATCCGTGGCCGTCGAATATCCACGGCACCACGATGCTGTCGGTGACACCGGCGTCGGCGAGTTCGGCGTACCCGGACGAGCCGAACCTGTCGATGCAGACCGTCTGGATCTCGAAGGGTGTGTCGCTGCGGCCGTATTCACTACGCAGCGTCCGAAGCCGGTCGATCACCGAAACCAGATCGTCGAACTTGATCATCGCCGACGTCCAGCCGTCGCCGACTCTCGCCGCGCGGCGCAGCGCTACGTCGGTGTGCCCACCTACGTAGAGGGGTACCGGTTTGCTGGGGGCGGGACTCATCTGGAGTTTGTCGAAATCGTAGAACTCACCGTGATGCTCGACCATCCCGCCGTCGAGGATCAGCTTCAGTACATCGATCATCTCGTCGACCCGCTTGCCCCGCTTCGCATACGGAACCCCACACCAGTCGAACTCTTCAGGAGCCCAACCGATCCCGACGCCGAGACCGAACCGGTTCCCCGTGAGATTTGCGACCGAGCCGACCTGACGGGCAAGCAGGACCGGGTTGCGGGAGCCGAGTTTGAGCACCTGGGTGTAGAACCCGATGGTCGACGTAGCTGCCCCCATCGCAGCTGCGGCGATCAACGGGTCCACCCACGGCGTGTCGGCCGTCCACATCCGCGACCCATCCGGTGTGTACGGATAGTCGACGGTCTGCTTCTCCATGTAGAACAGGGAATCCGGCAGTGCGATCGACGAGAAGCCGCACTGCTCGGCGGTCTGCGCGATACCGGGTAACTGGTCGAGCGGTGTCATGGCGACGCCGACGGTGAACTTCACTGGGGGGATCCTCCTGGTGGTATGGCTAGTGGGTGGGTTTGTCCGCCCCGACGACCCACATCGAGAAGTACTGTGATCCACCACCATACGCGTGGCCGAGTGCTTTACGCGCACCGTCCACCTGGTGGTCGCCGGCCTTGCCCATGACCTGCATTGCGGCTTCGGCAAAGCGAATCATCCCCGATGCACCGATCGGGTTGGATGACAATACACCGCC
Source organism: Rhodococcus ruitaii (assembly GCF_055230935.1). Classification (NCBI taxonomy): domain Bacteria; kingdom Bacillati; phylum Actinomycetota; class Actinomycetes; order Mycobacteriales; family Nocardiaceae; genus Rhodococcus; species Rhodococcus ruitaii. The sequence goes on from NZ_JBUYWC010000003.1 coordinate 88,757, forward strand.
GGACATATTGACGGGAAGCTGCCCGCCGATCGCGGTCTCGCCCGCCTCCGTCAGCTTCCACCCCTCACCTTCCGGGGCGAATCCCAAGTTCTCGAGCCACATCGGTTCGAACCACGAGAACGGCACGTAGATTTCCGCGCAGTCGATCTCGGTGAGGGGATCGGTGATCCCCGCCTGCCGCCACAGTGCTGTGGCGGCGATCCGGCCGGCTTCGGGGCTGACCTGGTCGCGGCCGGCATAGGTGGTGGGTTCGGTGCGCATCGCGGTCGCGTGGATCCACGCGACGGTGCGTCCGGCAGCTTCGGACGCCATCGCACTCTCCGCATCGCCGAGCACCACGGCGCACGCCCCGTCCGATGACGGGCAGGTCTCGTCGTAGCGGATGGGATCCCAGAGCATCTGCGATGCCTGGACTTTCTCGAGGGTGATGTCGGGCTGCTTGAGGTGGGCGTACGGGTTCTTCGCGCCATTGAGCCGATCCTTGACCGCGACCATCGAACCGATGTGCTCGGGGGCAGCAGAACGACGGATGTACGACCGGACGTGCGGCGCGAAGTAACCACCGGCTCCGGCGCCGACCGGCATCGTGAACGGCACCGGTGTGGACAACGCCCACATCGCGTTGGATTCGGACTGCTTCTCCCATGCCACGGCGAGCACGCGACGGTGGACACCGGCCTGGATCAGGCTCGTGGCCACGTTTGCGGTGGAGCCGCCGACAGAGCCGGCGGTATGCACGCGCAGCAGTGGCTTGCCGGTGGCGCCGATCGCGTCGGCCATCGACAGTTCGGGCATCATGACGCCCTCGAACAGATCGGGTGCCTTGCCGATCACGACGGCATCGATGTCGTCCCAACCGACGTGGGCGTCGGCCATGGCGCGGTCGAGTGCTTCGCGGACGAGCCCCGCCATCGAGACGTCGTTCCGTTTCGCGACGTAGTAGGTCTGTCCGGTTCCGAGGACCGCCGCAGGTTGTTTCGCCATCAGTTTCGTCCCTCCAGAACGGCCACCAGATTCTGTTGCAGCACAGCGCCACCCGTCGCGTGGGCGAGTGCCCTGCCGGCCTTTCCGTCCATGATCGCCTGAGCGGCGAAACCGATGCGTTCGAGCCCGCCGGAGAACATCGGATTGCCGGTCAGCGGGCCACCCGACGGATTGATCGCGGTGTTGCCGCTCAATCCGATTTCCTCGCGCAGGATCAATTCCTGGTGGGTGAACGGCGCATGCAGTTCGGCGATGTCGAACGAAGTGTCACCACCGGTGACGGACTGTGCGGCAGCGCGTGCGGATGGTGCAGTGGTGAGGTCGGATGCACCGAAGTTCGGGGAGTCGATGCGATGCTCGATCCCGGTGATCCAGGCGGGGTTCGCGCACAGTTCCCGCGCGCGGTCGCCGGACGCGAGAATGATTGCGGCGGCACCGTCGGTGACCGGAGCACAGTCGTGAGGGCGCAGTGGATCGGCGACGTACGGCTGTGCGAGAAGTTCCTCGACGGTGACATCGCCACTGATCTGGGCGTCGGGCCGGGCCTTCGCCGCAGCGCGGGCTCGCACAGCGACCTCGGCCATCTGCTCTGCGGTCCACTTGCCGGAGTCGAGTCCGATCCGCGCTTGCAGACCGGCGAGAGAAACGGCGTCGAGACCGAGCGGGGCGACGAGATACGGATCGAGCTGCAGCGACAAGGTGCGACGCAGAGTGCCGGCAGACGACTTGCCGAACCCGTACACGAGCGCGGTGTCGACCTCGCCCGTGATGAGCTTGACCCACGCCTCGTAGAGCGCCCACGCCGCGTCCATTTCGACGTGCGACTCGTTGATCGGAGGGACTGCGCCGATCGCGTCGATGGCCGAGATGAACGAGAATGAGCGGCCCGCGAGATAGTCGGACGATCCGGAACACCAGAAACCGATGTCGGACTTGGTGATTCCGAGCCTTCCGTAGAGATCCTGGAAGCAGGGCACGAGCATTTCGACACCGTTGGTGGTGCCGTGCGTTTCGCGGACGTGTGGAGCGTGCGCGAAGCCGACGACTGCAATGTCTGTCATGATTCCGCGGCTCCTAGAGGTGGTGTTTGAACGCGTCGAAGTCGGCGTCGGGTTCGCCGGTGGGACGGAAGTATTCGATGTTTCGCAGGGTGTAGTCCCAGTCCTTCTGCGGTCGCCACTTCGCTTCGACGCGCATGCCCATGCGGACGTCTGCGGCGTCGCACTCGAGGATCAAGTGGAGGAACGGGATGTCGGCGCCGTCGAGTAGCACGTATGCCGCAACGTACGGAGGCTTGATCTGCTGGCCCATGAACGGCACGTTGACGATGCAAAATGTGGTGATGATGCCCTTGTCGGAAAGTTCGACGTGTTCCTTCGTCGGAACGCCGTCGGTGGGGCTTGCGCCGCGCGGCGGGATGTACACCTTGTCGCCGGGGCCGGTGCGTCCGCCGACAATCCGCCCTTCCTTCAATCCGCGCAGGTACCACGATTCCTCGGGAGACGCGGTGTGGGTGTAGTGCAGGTCGAGCGGGGTGGAGATCATGATGACCGGGTCGGAATCGGCGACGGACGCAGGTGTGTCGTCGGCCTCGCCGGGTTCGAACGCAACGATGTCGTGGATGTCGCCCACCCGCTCGTCGGCCCAACGCACGCGCACCCGCATCCCGGTGCTGATGTCCTCGGGTGACGCGACATCGACGGCGTGCAGCAGCGATGAGTCGGCGCCGTCGAGTCGGATCAGGGCCCAGGCGAACGGCCGGTCGAACGGCTGCCCGGGCAATGGGTCGGGATTCCACGTCCAGCTCACCACGGTGCCGGTCCGGGCGACCTCGACGAAATCGACGAGAGGCTCGTGAGTGACCGCGTCGTATTCCGGGGGAGGGACGAGAACCCGGCCGTCCGAACTACGCGCGCCGATGATTCGTCCGTCGCGCAACCCGGTGACGAAGGCCCCGATCGTCGGACCGGTGGATCGGGTGTAGTCGAACTGCAGATTCAACGGGGCGCTCAGTGGCGGCTCGACGACCGCGCTCTTTCCCAGGCTCACGTATTCGAGTAGAACAGGTTCTAAAGTCGCTGGCAAGAGTAGCGTGTGAACAGCACGGCATGGCCAATCGCCCGACCTGGAAGGCGTGCAATGAAACTGGGACTGCAACTGGGGTACTGGGGTGCGCAGCCGCTCGCGAACGGACCGGAACTTGTTACTGCTGCCGAAGCCGCGGGTTTCGACGCGGTCTTCGCGGCCGAGTCGTGGGGATCGGATGCGTTCACCCCGCTCGCGTGGTGGGGATCGGCGACCGAGCGAGTGCGGCTCGGCACCTCGGTCGCGCAGATCTCGGCGCGCACCCCGACGAATTGCGCGATGCACGCCCTGACCCTCGATCACCTGTCGGGTGGCCGGCACATCCTCGGCTTGGGGGTATCCGGGCCGCAGGTGGTCGAAGGCTGGTACGGGCAGCCGTTCGCGAAGCCGCTCGCCCGGACCCGGGAATATGTGTCGATCGTCCGCGACGTCCTCGCGCGCACCGGGCCGGTCACCAGCGACGGCCCGCACTATCGACTGCCGTACACCGGGGACGACGCGACCGGACTCGGCAAGCCACTCAAACCCATCACCCATCCGCTCCGGCCGGACATTCCGATCTGGCTCGGGGCCGAAGGGCCGAAGAACGTCGCGCTCACCGCCGAGATCGCCGACGGCTGGCTCGCGATCTACTACTCCCCGCGCCTCGCACCGATGTACGACGAATGGCTCGACGAAGGATTCGCCCGTCCGGGGGCGCGTCGCGCTCGTGAAGACTTCGAGATCGCGGCGACCTGCCAGGTGGTGGTGACCGATGACCGTGTCGCGACGATCGCCTCGATGAAGCCCGTCACCGCGCTCTATGTCGGAGGTATGGGTGCCCCCGAATTGAACTTCCACGCCCAGGTCTATCGGCGGATGGGCTACGGCGACGTCGTCGACGAGGTCACCGAGTTGTTCCGTTCCGGGCGCAAGGACGAGGCAGCTGAAGCGATCCCCGACGATATGGTCACCGAGACGATGATCGTCGGCAACCACGATGACGTGCGCCGGGGAGTGAAGCGGTGGGAAGCCGCCGGCGTCACGATGCTCCTGGTGTCGTGTCGCGACGCGGAGCATGTGCGGTCACTCGCCGAGGTAGTTCTGGGATAATTGATCAACGACACGTACGCGCGGCGCGCGGGCAGGCGCACTCCGTCGACCGGGTGTTTCTGCCCGCGCACCGCGCGTACGTGATCAGCGGCCGGTGAACTTCGGGGTGCGCTTCTCGGCGAAGGCGCGGGGGCCTTCTTTCGCGTCGGCGCTCTTGAATACGGCAGCTCCGAGTTCTGCGTCGATGCGGAAGGCCTCTTCTTCGTGGAGCCCCTCGGAGCGGCGGATGGTTTCGAGGATCGCCTGCACCGCGACCGGTCCGTTGGTAGAGATCATCTCGGCGATCTCGAGAGCCTTGCCGAGTGCCTGACCGTCCTCGACGACATGACCGATGAGCCCGATCTCCCTGGCTTCGGGGGCCTTCAGATGACGGCCGGTGAGCAGGATGTCTGCGGCGATCGTGTACGGGATCTGACGGACGAGGCGCACCGCCGAGCCCCCGAGCGGGAACAGTCCCCACTTCGCCTCGGACACACCGAACTTCGCGCTCTCACCAGCGACACGAATGTCGGTGGCCTGAAGGATCTCGGTGCCGCCTGCGATGGCAGGTCCTTCGACTGCCGCGATCAGGGGCTTCTTCAGCCGGCGCCCTTTGAGGAGCGCGGGCAGTTTCGACAGATCCCAGCCGCCACCTTCGAACTTGTCGCCGGGTGCGGACTTGTTCATGTCCTTGAGGTCGGCGCCCGCGCAGAAGGCGCCTCCCGCTCCGGTCAGGATTGCGACACGGATCTCGGGATCGTTGTCGACGCGATCCCACGCCTCGGTCATGATTGCCATCATCTCGCCGGACAGCGCATTTCGTGCTTCGGGGCGATTCATCGTGACAATCAAGGTGTGCCCGCGTTGCTCGACGAGGCAGTGCGGAGCACGCTCCGAGGTGCCCGACGTTTCGGCAGCGCCGGTGGATGCTGTGGGGGACACTGAGAACTCCTGATGTGTTGTGAACTGGATCTCAACCGAGCCTTGCCAGGGACAGTAACACGTTCTATTTTGATGAGATGGCACTCGATTTCGCAGCCCACGTGAAGCATGCAATCGACGTCGTGCCCACAGCCTCCCTCACCGCCCGCAGGAGCAGGGCGTGAGACCCGGCGGCGAAGCCACCGCATCGACAGGATGATAAGGACACACATGCAGACCGATCTCAGCAAGAAGTTCGGCATCGAGTACCCCGTCTTCGGGTTCACGCCGTCCGAGCATGTCGCGGCGGCCATCAGCAGGGCCGGTGGTCTCGGGGTGCTGGGCTGTGTCCGGTTCAACGATCCCGAAGAACTCGACGCGGTCCTCACCTGGATGGACGAGAACACCGACGGTAAGCCGTACGGTGTCGACATCGTGATGCCTGCGAAGGTGCCCACCGAAGGTACCGCCGTCGATCTCGACAGCCTCATACCGGCCGAACACCGTGCGTTCGTCGATCGCACACTCACAGAGCTGGGAGTTCCACCGCTCGGCGACGACGCGCAACACGCCACCGGTGTGCTGGGCTGGCTGCACTCGGTCGCGCGCTCCCACGTCGACGTGGCACTGGGGCACCGCCCCGCGCTCATCGCCAACGCTCTCGGGTCGCCGCCGAAGGACGTTATCGATCTCGCACACGAGAAGGGGGTGCCGGTCGCTGCTCTGGCCGGCGCCGTCGACCATGCGAAGCGGCACGTCGAGAACGGTGTGGACATCGTCATCGCACAGGGGTACGAAGCCGGCGGCCACACCGGCGAGGTCGCGTCGATGGTGCTGTGGCCCGAGATCGTCGATGCTGTCGGCGATTCCGCGACCGTGCTCGCTGCGGGTGGCGTCGGGTCAGGACGACAGGTCGCCGCAGCTCTCGCGCTGGGAGCTTCCGGTGTCTGGATGGGTTCGTACTGGCTGACCACCTCCGAGTACAAGCTCGGTTCAGCGGCCGACGGCCCGTCGTCGATCCAACGGGCGTTGCTCGGCGCGAGCTCGTCCGACACCGTTCGGTCGCGTATCTATTCGGGCAAGCCGGCGCGATTGCTCAAGACGAAGTGGACCGAAGCCTGGGCGAAGCCCGACGCGCCGAGCCCGCTACCCATGCCGTTGCAGAACATCCTCGTCAGCGAAGCACACCAGCGTATTTCGGCCGGAAACGATCCGGAGGTCGTGGCGATGCCGGTGGGGCAGATCGTCGGACGGATGAATGAGATCCGGCCGGTGGCGGAGATCATGGCGGAGCTCGTCGACGGCTACGACACGGCTGTCGCGCGGTTGAACCGGGCGCGGTAGTACCCGGTCACTCCTGGACGTCGACGACACCGTGCGCGCCGCGCTCGGCGTCGACCATCGAGTGTGACACGAACGGATAGCGTCCTGGCTCGGGGAATTCGAGTTCGACGAATCCTCCCTGTGCCGGAAACAATCCGAGGGTCTGGCTTCCGCCGGAGCCCGGTTGCAGGCGGTAGTCACCTTCCGACCACACGGTGTCGAACTGCCCGCCGACGATATGGAACGCCGAACCACGGTTCGGTCCAGCGGTGAGCACCCAGATACGGACACGTTCGCCGACCTTCGCGTCGAGCGGATCGTAATCGTATTGGTTTGCATATCCGTTGAACACAACGAGATCCGGCTCGTCGGCGAGTACCTTGTCGGCGTCGGCCTCTCCACCTGCCGGACCCAGATACAGCTCCGACTGCACCAGGACATACTCGCGGTCGACGGGCGGCAGATCGGGTGGATCGATGATGACGGCACCGAACATTCCGTTCGCGATGTGCAGCGACATCGGCATCGTCGAGCAGTGATACAACCACACTCCGGACCGGGTCGCGGTGAATCGGTAGACGAGCGACTCACCCGGTTCGATGGTGCGCATCGGTTCGTCCGGGGCCAGCGAACCCGCGTGGAAGTCGATGGAATGGCCGATGGATCCGTCATTGACCAGGGTGATTTCGAAGACGTCTCCGATCTTTCCACGCAGCGTGGGGCCGGGGGCGGTGCCACCGAAGGTCCACAGTCGCTGGGTGAGCCCAGGTGCGACCTCACGTTGCTCGTCCGTTGCCGCCAGGGTGATCCGGTGATCGGCCGCCACAGGAGGCGCGGTCGGATCGTGTGCGACGAAGTCGTCGTCGGGCTGCGCGCCGAGGCTCCGCGACACATCGGACGAGTTGAGAGAAGCTTCCGTCGTGCCGGACTTGTGATCGGAATGTGCCAGATCGTCGACGACGCCGATCGGCTGGACGGCGAGTGTCATCCCCATCTGTCGGTGCCCGGCGACCGAACACCACCCGTCCAGCTGTCCTCCAACCGGCCCGGCGTCGAGCGTCGAAGTCTCACCCGGGTCGATACGGCCGGTGCGGGTACCGTTGGCGAGCACGAGGTCGTGACGATCGGTGCCGGTGTTCACCAGGGTGATCACCAGGCGATCACCCACCGGCACGTCGAGTACATCGGGAACGAACCGCATCCCCTCGACGCGCACCTCGATTTCGGTGGTGTGCCCACTGGCTGCCACATTTCCGACATCGGCAGTGGAGATGCCGACGGCTGCGGGGTCGGCTGCGACACCGGCTGCGGCCGCGAACACGACGACCCCGAGGCCCGCGGCCGCGACTCCGAGGCGCCTGCGTACCGGAACAGGTTCGGGGCGGCCCGGTTTCGACGGCACCCCCTGCATACGGCGAGCGATCAGAACCGCGCGCACAACCAGCGGGAGGAACGATGCGAACGCCACCAGGACCAGCACCGAGCACGCCACGCGCACCAGGCTCGGTACCGGAAGGACACACAGGAGCAGGCCCGCATTGGCGACCGACAGGCGCCATGGAGCGCCGCGTTCGAGTTCGGCCATCGCGCCTTGTACCGCGGCGCGGCCACCGATGACGACCGGAACGAGATACGTCAAAGCGCCGAGCAGTACCTGGACGAGGAACCCGGCGAGCAGCGCCGCAGTCACCGCACCCGCTGCCTCGGCGGCGTCCAGCGGGGTTGCTGCGGTGGCCAGGCCTATCGTGAGGTAGGCAAGTGAGCCGAGCAGCCACGCGATACCCGCGAACACCGACAACGTCGCGAAATCGGTGGGATGCTTGCGACGGATCTCGTCGAGGTGTGGTTCGAGGACATAGACCGCGGCGGCGAGATACCCGAGGGCGCCTGCTGCCGCGAGGAGGGGCACACCCGCGATCGCACCGGCGACACCGACTGCGAGAGCGAGCAGTAGCGCTGGGAGTCCGCGCTGTGCTGCGGTTTCCACGCGCTGAGCCATGCGGGTGCGGAGCATCGTCGGCCACAGGGTCACGAGCGTGCCCAGCACCGTCAACCCCACCCAGCCCAGGATGTTGACGGCCGCGTGGCCGAGTACGAGTCGTTCGTGCAGATCGTTGGGTAGACCGGAGTTCGCCATGGCGATGCCGATCCCCGCACCGATCGGTAGCATGGCCGCTGCGGCGATGTAGTAGCGCACGGTGTGCCCGAACCGCGACGGCAGTGCAGACCGCAGCCGCCTCAGCAGCGTGATGCCGTGCGATCCGGCGACACCGACGACGACCGTCCCACCGGCCAATACCGCGGGCCACCATCCGGTAACCATGCCGGCAACTACGACGACCGCACCGGTGTTGAATGCGATCAGGCGCCGGGTATCGGCACGCCGGGTTTCTCCGGCGGGTCGCCGGAGGAGTGCATCGGTGAAATGCCCACTCCAGATCAGGATCGCGTTGCTCGCGGCCCCGAGGCCGAGCAGATGCACGAGTAGCCAACCGGATTGCGGAATCCACCGGTGGGCGACGGCTACAACCACCAGTGCCGCGAACCACGCAGCGACCACCGCGCCGGCCCGAAGATGCCAGCTGCCACGCTCGTTCACTCGGACACCTCCGGGAGTGCGGAGCTCACGATTCGCTCCGCGGACAGCAGCACACCTCGGGAATCGTGGGTTCGGGCAGGAAAAGCCGGCACGCGTCGGGTTCGGCGAACGGGAGGAGATCGAGTCCTGGGCGGGTCGGTGCGCCGATTTCTTCGAGCGCGCCCTCGACGATCCCGAGGTGTACCTGGCACACGACGGTCGGGTAGCGGCGCGCAGCGTCGAGCAGGGGGCACAGCGGCAGCGCGACACCGAGTGCGGGTCCGCGGTCGTGGGGTGCGAATCCGAGACGCGTGAGTAGGTCGAGGGTGAATGCGTGCGGATCTGCGGTGTCGTAGTCGGATTCGAGAGCGAGTTCGCGTCCCCATTCGCGTCCGGCGGCACGCGCGTCGCCCTCCGGATCGGTGCTGGTTCGGGCGATGTGTCCGGCGAGGGCGGTCGCGAGACCGGCGTAGTCGCGTCCGGACAGAGTCGGGTCGGCCGCGGGTGTGGGCCGGTAGACCTTGGCGGGACGCCCGCGTCCCCGGGCGGCTTCGGTGGTGCGTTCGACGAGGGCATGCCCGACGAGCGCGTCGAGGTGCTCGCGCACGGTATTGGCGTGCAGGCCGAGCCGCTGGGCGATGTCGTTGATGCGCGTGGGGGCATGAGCGCGGACATCGTCGAGGACCGTGATCCGTTGAGGCGACAGCGCGAGGTGAGACGCCGGTGCCGGTGTCGCGTGCGGGCCGGGCCGAAGTTCCCTAGTTTCCACGGAAATAACTGTAGTAAATTGACGGAGGCAAAGCCAGCCCGCCGCGCATCCGTCGCGGCGCCACCGAGAGGAGCCGGCATGAGTACCGACCAGGTCGTCGTCGCCACCACAGCGGAGGATGCGTACGCCGTCGACGCCGTAAAGAATCACCACAGTGAGATCGCAGGACGTATCGCGACCCTCACCGATAACCTGCTCGACGCTGTCGCCCGGGATACCGCCGTCGCCCGGGATACCGTCGGAGCCGGAGAAACGGACGTCGACGGATCTCGCCGCGCGCTGGTCGACTACCTCACCGGCACGCTGCTGCCGCATGCCGTTGCCGAGGAGGACGCGCTCTACCCCGCGGCCGCCCGTCGCGGTGAAGCCAAGCTGCTCGTCGAATCCATGATCGCAGTGCACCGAGTGATCGGTGACCTCGTCGACCGGATCGCGAACGACACGTCTCCGGTGCGTGTCGCTGCGGCAGCGTATGCGTTGAAGATCGTGTTCGACGCGCACCTTGTCGATGAGAACGACCGGATACTCCCGCTCGTCGCCGCAGACCCCGACGTCTCGCTGGCCGGGGTCCTGCAGGGCATGCACGACCTGCTGGGCGGGCACGCGGAACCGGATCGTGAGGGCCACGCATGCGAGTGTGGGGAACACGGCCGCCCCGAGCCCGTTCTCGACGTGCGGGAGATCCCGCATGCCATCCGGCACGCTACGGTGTTCGGGGCCTTCGACGCGGTTCCCGAAGGTGGGGCGCTCGTGCTCGTCGCACCTCACGATCCGATCCCACTGCTCCGTCAACTCGCCGACCGTGTCGACGGACGGCTCGGTGTCGACTACATGGAGCGGGGCCCTGAGGCTTGGCGACTACGCCTGACGTGGGTGCCCGCGACCAGCTCCGTCTGACGGTCGAGAAGCGCCCTTCCGATGTCGATGTGGTGAGTCGAGGTGGGCTCGACCCGTAGACGTAATGTGCTCATTCGGCACTACCCTGGGTGAGTCGCTACGCGAGCGATACCGGGCGCGAGCTCGGGCGCAGCAGCCTCGCGGCCTTCACCGAGGAGAAGTCGGTTCACCTCGGTAACTGACCGGACGGAATGGGGACACCGAGTGATTGATGTGGGTACGTCGAACGAAAGCGAATCGGCAGCACAGACCCCGTCCACGGGTGCGCTCGGGGAGATCAGGGTGCTCGAATTGGGCACGCTGATCGCGGGGCCGTTCGCCGGGCGACTGCTCGGCGACATGGGTGCCGACGTCATCAAGATCGAGGACCCGAAGCGCCCCGACCCGCTGCGCACGTGGGGGCAGGGGGAGCGGGACGGTCACCGATTCTTCTGGACCGTGCATGCCCGCAACAAGCGGTGCATCACCCTCGATCTGCGCTCGCCGGACGGGCAGGACCTGTTCCGTCGTCTGGTCGCCGAATCCGACGTCATTGTCGAGAACTTCCGCCCCGGCACCCTCGAAAGGTGGGGCCTCGGCTATGACGTGCTCTCCGAAGTCAATCCGGGAATCGTGCTCGCCCGTGTCTCCGGGTACGGACAGACCGGCCCCAGGGCGACGCGCGCGGGATACGCCTCGGTCGCGGAGGCGGAAAGCGGTCTGCGGCATTTGAACGGCTACCCGGGTCAGGCTCCGCCTCGACTTGCGTTGTCTCTCGGCGACACCCTCGGGGGCATGTTCGCCGTCCAGGGCGTGCTCGCTGCGCTGCTCAGCCGCGAGCGGACCGGGCGTGGGCAGGTCGTCGACGTAGCGCTGACCGAGGCATGCCTCGCCATCCAGGAATCGGTCATACCCGACTACGACGCTGCCGGTGTGGTTCGCGGCCCGTCCGGCACCCGACTCGAGGGCATCGCGCCGTCGAATCTGTACCGCACGTCCGACGACATGTGGATCATCATCGCCGCCAACCAGGACACCGTCTTCCGACGCTTGTGCGCGGCGATGAACCGTCCCGACCTGGCCGACGACGCAAAGTTCGCCGACCACCTAGCACGTGGCGTCCACCAGGACGAGCTCGACGACCTCATCGGCGCGTGGGCGGCGAAGTGGCCCCTTGCGGACCTGCTCGATCACCTCTCGTCGTCGGGTGTCGTTGCCGGACCGGTCAACACGGTCGCCGAGGTGGTTACCGACGAGCAGTTCCAGGCTCGCGAGATGCTGGTGCCTCACCGCGACGAGCGAACCGGCAGCGATATTCTCGGACCCGGTGTGGTGCCGCGCATGACGGGCACTCCGGGGTCGGTGAGGCATGCCGGTCCGCCGATCGCCGGATACGACAACGCCGCAGTGTACGGCGACCTGTTGGGCGTGACCGAGAGCGAGCGTGGTCAGCTACGAGAGCAAGGCGTCATCTGACCCATCGGTTCACCACCCTGACCGAGAACACACAACCGAAACTTCGACCTTCTCGATTCTTCCGGCGCGTATCGGAGGAAACTCGGATCAGTCGCCGGTCGCGAGTACCTCCGGTAAGGGCGAGGCGTCCAAGAGTTCCTGCGTATCCCATGTCAGGTCGCCGGTACTGATCCTCTCGAGGGTGTCGTCGATCCACCGCATCTCGGCGCGCAGCATCGCGATGACGAGTTCGTTCTCCACCAGGAACACTTCCGGAAGGTGGTCCGTGGCGGACTCCGTCGCCTCGGTCAGGGTGTCGAGTTGGTCGGTGAGCCGTTCACGGCGGACCTCGAGGAGCTTGCCGGCATGCGCGGGTGAGAGGAACGACATCAACGACACAGCAACCGGGAAGGTTGGATACTCAGGCCGGGGACTCGTAATGCTGTTGGTAAGCCACGAGTGCAGCATCGACTCGCCGTGCGCAGTAATGCGATACACCGTCCGGTGAGGCCCAGCGTTGCTGGTCCGGACATCGGAAACACTCACGCAGCCTTGGCGCTCGAGCCGGTCCACGGTCTGGCGGACGCTGTTGCGGTGTTCCACATTCACCAAGCGGTCCTGGCCGCGTTCGCGGATCACCTTCTGCAGCCCGTACACGTGCATCGGATGCTCGGACAGCAATCCGAGTAACAGCAGGGCGAGTGGAGACCTGAAACTCTGCGTCGAATCTGGCACCTAGACATTCTATGCCTAAGCGGTCTATCCTCATAGACATAACATGCCTACTAAGAAGGATGTGTCATGTCCGAACTCGGTAGAGAACGAATGAAAGCCCGATCGGAGACCGTCGATCGGTCGACGAGCAGTATGAACACCATCCGTACTCAGCGCCGGAGTGCCGTTGCGCTCCTGGCGACCGGAGTCGTGTTCTATGTTCTGCCAACCGCATTGCACGGGAACCCGCCGATAGAGGATGCTGCGGCCACGCTCGAGTACGTGAACGAACGTGGGCTATGGACAATCGCACATTTTGCAAATGTTGCGGCTGTGGTCATGTGGGCCAGTGCTGCCGCGTTGATGCGGGTCAGCGGTGTGTTGTCGAGTGGTCGTGGGGCGGTAGCAAACTCCGTCTGGAGCATTGCAGGTGGTGCCTTCGGCATCTACTTCGGAATCCACGCTGTCGGGCTCTGGTCTGCGGCTGCTCAACTCCACGACGTGCCGACGGCTGTAGTGACCGAGCGCGCCGAAGCGATGCTGCTGGTTCTCGGCAGCGCGGCGTTCGTCTCCCAGGCGCTCCTGGGCGCAGCGGTAGGACTGCTGGCCTTGGCGGTGATCGGAGCGCAAACCTGGTCGAAGGTGCTTGGTGGCGTAGGGATCGTGGCCGGTCTCGGTTGGCTCCTCGGTGCCCTTCTCGTCAACTTCGCCATCATCGTTCCCTTCACGACCTTGACCTGGATCTGGATCATCGCCCTGGCGATTGCGGTGTGGCGGACGACGTCGTCGGTGGGAACGGGACCGGCACGACCGGCCGGTACAAGAGTCTGATCAATGTAGGAGTGTACGGATGCGACTGGCAGATGTTCTGACCGTGAGACGTCTTCGGCAACTGCTCCTGTTGGTCCACATCACCGCCGGATGCGGATGGATTGTTACGGCCGTCGCTGAAGCTGCATTGCTGACGCGCGCCCTCGGAGGCGATCCACTCGACCAGCGGTTTGCAGCTGAAATGAGCTTGTTCCTGGACGACGAACTACTCGTACCATGTGCGCTTGCGGTCACCTACACAGGAATCATGCTTGCGCTGATGACATCGTGGGGGTTGATGCGGTACTACTGGGTCACAGTGAAACTCGTCGCCACTATCGCGGGACTCGTGTTCGGTTCACTTGCGGTCGGCGGGTGGTTACATGCCACCGTCGACGCTACTCATCACGGAGAGTATGGGCCAGCGCGCGCCACCATCGTCTCGGGTTGGATCCTTGTCATCGTGCTTATCGCAGTCGGATTCGTGGCGATTTCCAAGCCGTGGGGAAAGTTCCGCGCCAGGCATGCACCGCCGATTCAGGAGCGGCGGCCCCTCGTGTGGATCGCCGTGACCGTGGTCCCATTTGTCGATTATGCTCTCGGTGTTGTCGGAGGTCTCATGCTCGCCGTCGTACTCGTGTATGTCGGGAGCATATATGTCGACCGGAAGTGTTCCGGAGTCTCTCTGTTGCAACCAATTTGATGCTCACGTGGGACTCTCTCGTTGCGGTAGAAGGAGCTGTGGTATCAGGTACGCGCCGGGCGTGGTTCCATGGACTGGTTCGGTTCGGTTGTAAGCAAACGAAATTCGTTCTCGTTGCGAGCGCGGATCCAGACTGGGTCCTCGCAGTCCCACCGCTCCGCTGAGAGTGAACGAGTGAGGATCTTGAACGTTGCAGTACGTGGCAGGCTTCGGGCCACCCGAATGAACGTCGGAGTTTGTTTGGGTCCGAGGTCGGTCTGAGCCCGGAGGAATGCGGCGAAGGCGATCGGGTCGAACTCGTCGTCGGCAGTGGGCACGACCGCAGCCATCACCCGGTCGCCCACATCTCGGTCCGGCACACCGTACACCGTCACCTGTGCGAATCCTGGATAGCGCTGCAGGACTCGTTCGATGGGGGCGGCACCCAGATTCTCGCCGTCCACCCGCAACCACCCGGAACTACGGCCCGCGAAATACACGAAGCCGTCGACGTCTCGGTAGGCGAGGTCGCCGCTGTGGTACCTGCCGTCGCGGATTCGCTCCGCGTCGGCCTGTGGGTTCTTGTAGTAGCCGGAGAATGCTCCGGCGCCTTCGTTGTTGACGAGTTCTCCGGTGGCCTCGTCGGCGTTGACGATGCGGCCGTTCGCGTCGAACTCCGCGACCGGGCACTCCAGCCCGGTGTCCGGGTGGAGGATCACGACATTGTCGGGAAGCAACCCCAATGAGCCGGGAGGCCTGCCGGCAGTGGCGCGGATAGAGATACCACCCTCGGTGGAACCGAACCCGTCCACGACGGTCGCGTCGAATCGGCGGGCGAACTCGGCGACAGCGGGCGCGCTACCTTCGTTTCCGTACATGATGCGCAACGGGTTGTCGGCATCGTCAGGTAGTTCAGGTGTCGCGACGATGTAGGACAGCGGCTTACCCACGTAGTTCGCGTACGTGACCGAGAACTTGCGCAGGTCGGGCAGGAACCCCGACGCGGAGAACCGGCGACGCAGCGCGATCGAACTCTCGGCGGCCAACGCGACGCCCCAGCCGGCCATCATCGCGTTCGAATGGAACATCGGCATCGAGAGATAGACGGTGTCGGCCGGACCCAGACCGAACCGCTCGGCCAGCATGCTGCCGGGGTCGGAGATCTTCGCGTGGGTACACCGCACGGCCTTCGGATCACCACTGGTACCGGAGGTGAAGATCAGCATGAGGAGGTCATCCGGTTCGGTGGCGTCGACGACCTGCTCGGAGTCGGCGTAAGGGGATATCGTCGCGCGCCACTCGGCGGAATCGACATCGATCACCCGCACACCCGGAAGATCGAGGCCGTCGAGAAGTCCGATGTGTGCGGTCTCGGTGAACACGACCTGACAATCCGCGAGCAGGATGTCGCGGGCGAGCGCCTCACCTCGCCGGGTGGTGTTCAGGCCGGCCACTACCGATCCCGAGAACGCCGCAGCCCCGAGCAGCAGCGAGAACTCCGGCACGTTGTCGAGGAGCACGCCGACGTGCCGTGGACGCGACGGATCGAGAATGGCGCGCAGCAGCGCTGCTCGGTCGTGCGAGAGCGTGACGTGCTCGCTCCACGAGACGAAGGACCCTTCGAACCGCAGGCCGCGGTCGTCGATTCCGGCCAGGCGACCGAGCAGAGCGGCCACGGTGTCGGACATGATGACAACCTCCGAACGTCAGGCAGGAGCGTCGGCGAGTTCCCGGCCGAGTGCGCGCAACTGCGTCGTGGCAGATCCCAGCAGGAACTCGTGATGCTTCGCAACGAGGAAGTACCGGTGAGCGGGATGGTCTTCGTCGAGTCCGACTCCACCGTGGACGTGCACGACGGTGTGCGCGACCCGGTGTCCGGCATCGGCGGCCCAGAATGCGGCGGTGCGTAGGGCAGTGATGTGGGGGGAGCCCTGGGCGATACGGAAGGCTGCCTGCCACAATGTCAGTCGAACGCCTCTGACGTCGATATACGCATCGGCCAGACGTTGAGCGACGGCCTGGAAGCTGCCGATGGGCCGATCGAACTGGATTCGTTCGCGCGCGTACTCGGCAGTGAGTTCGAGGCCTCGCTCCAGGACACCGCTCTGGTAGGCGGCCGATCCGAGGAGCAGACGGTCGCGAAGCCGGGCCGCGACGGCGGCGCCGTCACGGCCGAGCACGCGATCCGGCCCGAGCTCGACCCCGTCCAATGCAACCATGCCGACGGATCCGGCACCGGTGGTCTGTTGCGGGGTGACCCGCACGCCGGGATCATCCGCGCGCACCAGGAACACCACCACCCCGTTCTCAGTGGCGGCGGGTACGAGGAAGCCGTCGGCGGCGGGTGCGGTGTCGACGACGATCTTGGTGCCGTCGAGCACATGGCCGGTACCGGACGCGGTGGCGGAGGTGGTGGGGTGCAGTGGATCGTCGTTGACCTCTTCGGTCAACGCGGCCGTCAGGATCGTCTCGCCGGACGCGGCGGGTTCGCCCCACTCCTTGCACTGTGACGCCGCACCGAACTCCGCTATTGCGGACGCAGATACGACGATCGAGGTGAGATAGGGGACCGTTGCAGCGCCGCGTCCGAGTTCGATGAGGACGCCGGCCTGTTCGAGAGGGCCGAAGTCGTCGCCGCCGACGGAATCGGGAAGCGCTGCCCCGAGCACACCCGACGACGCAAGTGCATCCCACAGGGCATGATCGGTGCGGTCGTGCGCCGTATCGAGGCTGCGCTGATGTTCGTTGGTGACGACGTCGGTGACGATGCTGCGCGTGAGTTCCGAGAGGTCCTGCTGCGCTTCGGTGAGGGTGAAATCCACGCTGGATGTCCTTTTCTAGCGCTTGGACGGCGGCAGGCCGAGTGCGGTCATCGCGATGATGTCGCGTTGCACTTCGTTGGTGCCGCCGCCGAAGGTGAGAATCAGCGAACTGCGATGCATCCGCTCGATGCGTCCGCGCAGCAGTGCGCCGGGCGAATTCTGCCGCACTGTCGCGGCGGGGCCGAGAATCTCCATGAGCAGGCGGTATGCCTCGGTGGCGAACTCGGTGCCGAAGACCTTGTTCGCGGAGGCCGGGGCGGGGCCGAGCGGTCCGGTGCCGGAAGCGATGTCCCAGTTCATGAGCTGGAGGTACTCGGCCTTGGCGTGCACCCGGGCAAGGTTGATCTGTACCCACTCCTGATCGATGACACGCCGGCCGTCGGCAAGTGTCGTCTGCTGGGCCCAGGTCCGGACTTCGCGCAGGGCACTGAGGACCGGCCCGGCGGATGTCAGGGCGACCCGCTCGTGATTGAGTTGATTGGTGATCAGGGCCCAGCCGCCGTTCTCTTCGCCGACGAGGGCGGAGGCGGGTACCCGGACGTCCTGGTAGTAGGTGGCGCTGGTGTCCGGGCCGGCCATGGTGTGCACCGGCGTGTAGGAGAATCCCTCGGCATCGGTGGGGACGATGAGGATGCTGATCCCCTTGTGCTTCTTTGCCCCCGGGTCGGTCCGGACAGCAAGCCACACGTAGTCGGCATACGCGATCAAGCTCGTCCACATCTTCTGCCCGTTGATCACCCACTCGTCGCCGTCGCGTACGGCGCTGGTGCGCAGTGCCGCGAGGTCGGTGCCGGCTTCCGGTTCGGAGTATCCGATGGAAAAGTGGAGTTCACCGGCGGAGATGCGAGGGAGGAAGTATGCCTTCTGTTCGTCGGTGCCGTAGTGCATGATCGTCGGCGCGACCGAGTCGATGGTCAGGAATGGAACAGGTGCGCCGGCGATCGCGGCTTCGTCGCTGAAGATCAGCTGATCCATCGCGGAGCGGTTCTGGCCGCCGAACTCTTCGGGCCAGCCGAGGGTGAGCCACCCGTCCTTGCCCATCTGCTGGACGACTTCGCGGTACACGTTGCCCGAGCCGTACTCGCCGGTGGTGGCTGCGAGTGCTTCGCGTCGTTCGTCTGTCATCAGGCCGGTGAAGTACTCGCGAAGCTCTTCGCGCAGATGTTGCTGCTCGGGGGTGTAATCGATGTCCACGAACGCTCCTTCGTCGTCTAGGATCCGACGAATCATTGCACAGAATTGTAACGCGTTCTAGTGTAAGTTCGAACGACTCGTACGGCGAGGAAATGAGGTCCGGAAATGGATGTCGAGGTCGACTTCGACCGCTGTGAGGCCAATGGTGTGTGCGTGGGTATCGCACCCGAGGTCTTCGATCTGAACGACGACGACGAACTGATCGTCGTGCACCCTGTTCCGGCGGGGAGCGAGGAGCTGGTTCGCGACGCGATCGCGCAGTGCCCGCGTGCGGCGCTGTCCGAAGTCGGGTAGCGCCGAGCCGGCGGAAGGTCCACCGGGGCTTGTCATAAACAGCAACAAGTTCTAGATTCCGGGGCGACTTCGGATCTCCGGGGTGGACCACGGGTGGGGGTATCTCGGATGCCCCGCTCGATTTTCGCAAGGGAGTGCGTGAATGAGTGCTGTCGGCAACGGTCGCGACGAGGATGTGTCGCTCGAAGGCAAGGTTGCGGTTGTCACCGGTGCCGGTGCCGGCCTCGGGCGAGCAGAAGCGCTCGGGCTGGCCCGTGCGGGAGCGACGGTGATCGTCAACGACCTCGCGGCCGGTGAGGCAGTGGAGCACACCCTCGCGCAGATCCGGGAGCTGGGGGTCGACGCCGAGTTCGTGCCCGGCAGCGTCGCCGAACGGGAGACCGCCGATGCAATGGTCGCCACCGCTGTGGACCGGTTCGGCGGTCTCGATATCGTGGTGAACAACGCCGGCGTCGTTCGCGACCGGATGCTTCCGAACATGTCGGACGAGGAGTGGGACACCGTCGTCTCGGTGCACCTGCGCGGTCACTTCCTCCTGTGCCGCAACGCCGCTGCATTCTGGCGCGGGAAGTCGAAGGAGGCCGGCGGTCCCGTGTACGCGCGGATCGTGAACACCTCGTCCGAAGCCGGGCTCCTCGGCCCCGAGGGGCAGGCCAATTACGGTGCAGCCAAAGCGGGGATCACGTCGCTCACCGTGTCGGCGGCTCGTGGTCTGTCACGGTACGGCGTCCGTGCCAACGCGATCTGCCCGCGGGCTCGCACCGCCATGACCGAAGCCGTGTTCGGCGACGCCCCCGACGGGGAGATCGATCCCCTTTCCCCCGACCATGTCGCGTCATTGGTGTCGTATCTCGCCTCTCCTGCGGCAGAGACGATCAACGGTCAGGTCTTCATCGTCTACGGCCCGATGGTTGCGTTGATGGCAGCGCCGACCGTCGAGCAGCGCTTCGACGCGGACGGAAGGTGGACCCCGGCTGATCTCGCGGCCGAGCTCGGCGGGTACTTCGCCGACCGGGATCCGGCCAAGACGTTCTCGGCGTCCGCGGCTCTCGATCTGTGATTCACCTCTAAGCTTTGCATCAAGGCTCGACTCGGACATCCGTCCGGATCGGGTTTACTGCAACTATCGGTGTCGGTTACTGTGCAGTCCGGGCGCCCTCGGGGTGTCGGCGCCCGGACTCCGACAGTTGTGAGGGTGGCATTCTCGATGTCGAACTAAACAGAGAATCTGTTCTAGTTTTGCGTCCCGGTCGCGCCCCCTTTTCGCTGCCGTAGCGCCATCGTCCCGGCGATGCGTTCAGGTTGCTCGGTGGTTCGCATTACCTTGAATTACCAGCGTAAACAGCATTCTATGCGGTCGGCGCCCTGAGGTCCGATCGAGTTCTCTCGTCAGTGAAACCGGTACACATCCCGTGGAAGCGATGCATCTTTGACACGTGAACACGTTCTAGTTAATATGATGCGGGTCACAGCGGTGCCGCTGTTGTGGCGTGGCGCAAGCAAATCAGCGATCGAAGGGGGAGTGCGGTGGTAGACCTCTTCGAAGTTCCCCTTCGTGCCGTCGGCGGATTGTTCGCCATGACGGGCGAGACCGCGCGTGCCGCCTTCGTCCGTCCGTTCCAGCGGCGCGAATTCATCGACCAGGCATGGTTCGTCGCCAGGGTTTCCCTGATGCCGACCATCCTCGTCGCGATTCCCTTCACCGTGCTCGTCAGCTTCACGTTGAACATCTTGCTGAGGGAGATCGGCGCGGCCGACCTCAGTGGTGCGGGAGCTGCGCTGGGTGCCGTCACTCAGGTCGGTCCCATGGTCACGGTGCTCATCGTCGCCGGCGCCGGAGCGACCGCGATCTGCGCCGACCTCGCCGCGCGAACCATTCGTGAGGAAATCGACGCGATGAAGGTGCTGGGAATCGATCCGATTCAGCGCCTCGTGGTGCCCAGGGTTCTCGCCTCCACCGTGGTCGCGTTGCTACTCAACGGACTCGTCTGCACCATCGGCATCCTCGGCGGTTTCGGATTCTCTGTCTTTTTCCAGGGTGTGAACCCGGGCGCTTTCGTCAACGGCATCACTCTGCTCACCGGATTCGGGGAACTCATGATCTCTCAGATCAAAGCGGGTCTGTTCGGCATGATTGCCGGGCTGGTCGCCTCGTATCTCGGCCTGAACGTCAGGGGCGGTGCGAAGAGTGTCGGCGACGCGGTCAACCAGACGGTTGTGTTCGCATTCATGGCGCTGTTCGTCGTCAACCTCCTTGTCACTGCCGTCGGCATCAAGCTGACCGGCGGATGAGGGGGAGGGGAAACACGCTATGGCATTGATGACAGGTCGATTCTCCAGAGTCACAAGAAAACTCGGAAAGACGTCAGGTTCGATCGACAAGATCGGCGAGCAGGCGTTGTTTTTCGCCCGCGCGGTGGGGACCATGCCGCGCGCGGTGATGCACTACCCGAAGGAGACGGTACGGCTGATCGCGGAGATCAGCATGGGAACGGGCGCTCTCGCGGTGATCGGCGGAACCGTCGTCATTGTCGGTTTCCTGACGTTGTTCACCGGCGGAATCATCGCAGTGCAGGGATTCAGCTCGCTCGGCAATATCGGGGTAGAGGCACTCACCGGCTTCTTCGCCGCATTCATCAACGTGCGAATCGCCGCACCGACCATCGCGGGCATCGGTCTCGCGGCGACGATCGGCGCAGGCTCGACCGCGCAACTCGGCGCGATGCGAGTGTCCGAGGAGATCGACGCGCTCGAGACCATGGCGATTCCGTCGATTCCGTATCTCGTCTCCACGCGCGTCATGGCCGGGATGATCTCGATCATTCCGCTGTACTCGCTCGCAGTCATCGCTTCGTTCATCGCCAGCCGCTTCGCGACGGTCGTGCTGTACGGGCAGTCGGCCGGTGTCTACGATCACTACTTCTCGACGTTCCTCGCTCCGACCGACATCCTGTGGTCGTTCGTGCAGGCCATCGTGATGGCGATCGCAGTGATGCTGATCCACACCTACTACGGATTCAACGCGAGCGGCGGCCCCGTCGGCGTGGGCGTCGCGGTCGGCAACGCGGTGCGGGCGTCCCTGATCGCCGTTGTCACCGTCACCTTGCTCATCTCCCTCGCGGTGTACGGCACCTCGGGCAACTTCAACCTGTCGGGGTAGGGCGAAGCGCATGGATACTCCCTCGTGGAAGAAGAAACTTGCCGCCGGCGTGTTCGTCGGCGGACTGATCGTGATGGTCGTCGTGGCACTGACTCTGTTCGTCGGCGGGTTCACGTCCACGACACCGGTCACCGTCACCTCGGCCCGGTCGGGTCTGGTGATGGAGACCGATGCCAAGGTGAAACTGCGTGGGGTCGAGGTGGGCAGGGTCGCGTCGGTAGAGCACAGTCCGTCCGGTGCCGTTCTCGAACTCGCGATGCAGCCGGGTCAGATGAACCTGATCCCCTCGAACGCACAGGTGTCGATCGAATCGACCACCGTGTTCGGCGCGAAGTTCGTCAACCTCATCGTCCCCGACGACCCGTCGTCGACATCGTTGCAGGAGGGTGCGGTGATAGCGGCCGACAACGTGACCGTCGAGTTCAACACCGTCTTCGAACACCTCTCCGAGGTGCTGGCGCAGATTCAGCCCGAGAAGCTCAACGCGACCCTCGGTGCGCTGTCCGAGGCGCTCAACGGACGGGGAGACGAGCTCGGTGCCACTCTCGTCGCAGCAGACGACTACCTCGCCGAGATGAACCCCTCGCTGCCGCAACTGGAATACGACCTCGAAGTGGGAGCCACTGTTGCACAACTGTATGCCGACACCGCACCCGATCTGATGGCGACGGTGGGGAACGCAACGGATGTCGGCAACACCATCGTCGACGAGCAAGAGCAGCTCGACCTTCTGCTGATGAATCTCACCGGATTGGCCAACACGGGCCGGGACGTGTTGTCGGAGAACGAAGGGCAGCTCACGACGGCGCTCGATCTCCTCACCGATACGACCACACTGCTCGGTGAGTATTCGCCCGAGCTCACATGCTTCATCATCGGCCTCAACGACGCTCGAATTGCATTCGAGCCGATGACGGGCACCGGAAAGTACCCGGCCCTGATGCTCAGTACCAGCTTCATGGGTGGTGCGACGGCCTACAACCAGGAGGACGATCTACCGGTGGTCGGTGCATCGGGCGGCCCCAACTGCCACGGCATGCCGAACTTCGATCCGGTCCGCGACGGTAACGCGTCGTTCGTGGTGACCGACACTGCGACCGTTCCGTACAAGCCGACCACGGAAGCGTGGATTCGGTACCCGACGATCTTCGGATACATGTTCGGCGACTACCTTCCGACAGGGCGGTGACCATGAGAGACACCACGGTCAAGTTCACCGTGTTCGCCGTTGTCATGGTTCTCGTGTTCGCAGGCCTTGCAGTGGTATTCAGTCAAGCGCGCTTCACGAGTACCGAGGACTACCACGCCACGTTCGCCGACGCGTCGGGACTCGAGGCCGGAGACAAAGTGCGCATCGCAGGAGTGCAGGTCGGGTCGGTCACGGGCGTCGACATCGGGGATGGCAATCATGCGGAAGTCGCCTTCGATGTGGATTCCCATCACACCCTGTTCCAGGGCACCCGGGCCACGGTGCGCTACGAGAACCTGGTCGGCGATCGCTATCTCGAGCTCCTCGAGGGGCCGGGGAGTGTGGAGATTCTCGCCGCGGGAGGCGCTATCCCGCTCGACCAGACCGAGCCCGCTCTCGACCTCGACCTTCTGCTCGGCGGATTCAAGCCTCTGCTCAAGGGGCTCGATTCCCAGCAGGTGAACGACCTCTCCGGTGCGTTGCTGCAGGTCTTCCAAGGCCAGGGCGACACGCTGGTGTCGTTGCTCGGAACCACCAACTCGTTCACCAATTCACTCGCCGACCGCGATCAACTGATCGGCGACGTCATCAACAACCTCAACGACGTTCTCGGTACCATCGACGACCACGATCAGGAGTTCACCGAGACCATCGACCAACTGCATGCGTTGGTCGGTGGACTCGCCGAGGATCGAGATCCGATCGGCGCCGCGATCCCGCAGATCGCCGCTGGCACCGCAGATCTGGCGTCACTGTTGCAGAACACGAGACCGGACCTGCAATCGGTGATCGCCGAGACGAACCGCACCATGACCCAATTGGACCTGGGTGAGGACGACATCAATACCACCCTCGAACGGCTCCCGTCGGACTACAAGAAGCTGATCCGCGTGGGTGCATACGGAAACTTCTTCCAATTCTTCCTGTGCGCCAACACTTTCAAGGTGTCCGGTCCGGACGGTACGACCATCCGGTTCGAGTCTGCCGCACAGACGACCGGAAGGTGCGCGAAGATCGAATGAGTGGAATCCGAGAACCAAATACGCTCCGGATCGGCGCCATCGGTCTGGCTGTATCCGTCTCGATCGTGGTGGCGGGCCTGCAATACGATCAGCTGCAATTCCTGTCCGGTGGCCTGACCTATTCGGCGCGGTTCGCCGACGCAGGCGGCCTCATGGCAGGAGACGATGTCATGCTTTCCGGCGTCGACGTCGGCTCGGTCACCGATGTCGAGCTCGACGGTGAGGCAGTGCTCGTCACGTTCACCGTGCGCGATGGCATCGGGCTCGGCGACGGCACCGGTGCCGACATCAAGACCAATACGGTGCTCGGGGCGAAATCCTTGGCGGTCCGACCGAGTGGAGATGGCGTGATGCGGCCGGGCTCCGTGATCGCCCTCGAGCGCACCAACTCGCCGTACTCCCTGACCGACGCACTCGGCGATCTCACGACGACTGCGTCGGAACTCGACACGGAGCAGATCAACGAATCGCTCGAGGCGCTCTCGGATTCGTTGCAGGACACATCCCCCGAGATTCGCGGTGCCCTCGAAGGGATGACGAGACTGTCCCAATCCATCAATGCGCGCGACGAGTCGCTCACTCAGCTGCTCGAACGCGCGGAGGGGGTCACCGGGATCCTGTCGGAGCGCAGCGATCAGGTGAACGCGCTGATCGTCGACGCGAACGCGCTCTTCGGTGAGCTGAGCCTGCGACGCGATGCCATCACCGCACTCATCACGAACATCTCGTCGGTGTCGCGTGAGTTGACCGGCCTCGTCCAGGACAATCAGGCCCAGATGGGGCCGACGCTCGAGGTGCTCAATTCCGTCACCGAGAACCTGCAGGCGAACAAGGAGAATATCGCCGCTGCGCTCGACGGGCTCGGCCCTTACGTCAGTGCGCTCGGCGAATCCGTTGCGAGCGGACCGTTCTTCAATGCCTATGTGTCGAATATCCTCCCGGCACCGTGGTGGAAGGCCATCGTGGACAGTCAAGTGGCACCCGAGCTGTTGCCGCAGGATCTGCAGGACATAATTCCGACGGATCCGCCGTCGATCAAGAGGGATGGCGAATGAACGCGCAGACCACACCCAACGAGAATGCCGCCCGAGGCCGACCCGCCTGGGTGATACCTGCGATCGCCGGTGTTGTGGTCGTCGTGCTCGTCGCCGTCGGGTTCGTCGTGTTCTCCGGCTGGGGTAAGCGCACGATTCATGCCGAGTTCCTCTCGACGAGTGGGCTGTACGAGGGCGACGACGTGCGTGTGCTGGGCGTTCCGGTCGGGAAGGTCACCGACATCGACCCAGGAGACGAGGTCGTTCGGGTGACGATGCGAATCGACGGCTCGGTGGACGTGCCGGCCGATGCGAAGGCCGTGACGATTGCGCAAAGTCTCGTGTCGGCGCGATTCGTGCAGTTGACACCCGTGTACTCGGGTGGCGACGAGATCTCGGACGGTGCGACGATCCCGTTGGAGCGCACCGCATCTCCGGTGGAATGGGACGAGATCAAGACCGAGCTGATGCGCTTGTCGGAAGCGCTCGGGCCGGAAGAGCTCGATCCGCAGGGTTCGCTCGGGCGATTCATCGACACCGCCGCGGAGAATCTCGATGGCAATGGCGCGACGATCAACAGCACATTGCGCGAACTGTCCCACACGATGCACATACTGTCGGAAGGGCGCACCGATCTCTTCGGGACGATCCGCAACCTGCAGACATTCGTGTCGGTGCTGTCGCAGAGCAATGAACAGATCGTTCAGTTCGGTGGCCGCTTGGCGTCCGTGTCGGACGTGCTCGCCCAGAGCTCGGACCAACTCGGCGTCTCTCTCGCCGACCTGAATGTAGCGGTAGGAGACGTGCAGAGATTCGTGCAGGACAACCGGGCAGGATTGACCGAATCGGTGCAACGACTCGCCGACGCGACCCAAGTGCTCGCGGACAAACGCCCCGAGATCGAGCACGTCCTGCACTCTGCGCCCACCGCATTGTCGAACTTCTACAACATCTACAAGCCGGCCCAGGGATCGCTCACCGGTGCGCTGGCGCTCAACAATGCGGCGAACCCGATCGAATGGATGTGTGGTGCTGCCGGTGCCGCGGCGAACGCCACGTCGGAACGGAGCGAGGAACTGTGCAGACAGCAGCTCGGTCCGGTTCTGAACTCGATACAGGCCAATTATCTTCCGTTCATGACAAATCCGCTGGCCGGGGTACAGGCCTTCCCCGACCAGATCGAATACTCCGAGCCGTGGCTCGAAGGTGCGTCTGCCGGGCGGGGAACGGCGCCGCAGCAGGCGGAGATGCCGGCATCGCCGCTGGACGGGCTGATCTCGGGACTTCCCGGAATCACGGTTCCGGACGATCTGGGATCGCTACTGCAGCCGGGAGGAGGACGATGAGAATCGGCCGGAAGGCAACTCGGTTCGCGGCGATGGTCTCGATCGTCGCCGCTGCGGCGACAGTATCGGCGTGCGAGTGGGACGGGCTCAACTCCGTTCCGCTGCCCGGTGCCGCGGGGCGAGGTGACGACGCCTACCTGATTCAGATCAGAATGCCGAACGTGACTACCTTGACGCAGAATTCACCGGTGCGAATCGGTGATGTCACCGTCGGTTCCATCGAAGGCATCGAGGTCGAGAACTGGCACGCATTGGTGACGGTGTCGCTCGAAAACGGCGTCGAACTACCCGCCAACGCCACTGCTCGTATCGGCCAGACGTCGCTGCTCGGATCGCAGCATCTCGAACTGGCATCACCGATCGACGAAGATCCGCAGGGGCGGCTCGAACCCGGCGACATCATCCCGATCGAACGTGCGGGCGCCTACCCGACGACGGAGCAGACTCTGTCCTCGTTGTCGGTCGTACTCAACGGCGGTGGACTCGCGCAGATCAACGACATCACCACCGAGCTCAATGCGGCCCTCGTGGGTCGAGAAGACGCGATCCGCAATCTGGTGCCGCGGCTCGACGAACTCGTCTCGACTCTGGACACCCAACGGGACGACATCGTGTCGGCACTCGAAGGGATGGACCGGCTGGCCGCTACGGTCAACGGCCAGAACGACACTCTCGTCAGAGCACTCGAAGAGCTTCCCCCCGCGCTCGAGGTGCTGTCGGATCAACGGCAGAACCTGACGTCTGCCATGTCGTCGCTGGGGGAGATGAGTACGGTCGCGAGCAGGCTCGTGGAGAACAGCGGCGACGACCTGAAGACGAACCTGCAGGCCTTGTCTCCGACACTGCGTGCGCTTGCCGACTCGGGCAGCGCACTGACCGAGGTGCTCGGTGTGCTGTTGACCTACCCGTTCCCACAGGCGGGTCTCGACCAGATCATTCGAGGTGACTACACGAACCTCGCGATGACCATCGACTTGACGCTGGACCGGCTCGACCTCAACTTCCTGACCGGAACACCGTTGGCCGGGCGTCTTGCGGGGCCGGAAGGGATCCTCGGGCAGGACGCCGGAATTGCGGCCGAGGCAGTCGATCCATTCCGGGCGCCGCTGGCGCCACCCCCACCGGCTCCGCCCAGTACGGAGGGGACGGTGACCATCCCGGGCATCGGCGAGATCAAGATTCCGGGTCTTCCCTGGGAGGTGCCGGCACCATGATGCTCACCAAGTTCGTTCGTATCCAGCTCTCGATCTTCGCGGTACTCACTGTGATCGGGCTGGTCGTGATGTCGCTGCAGTACGTGCGTCTTCCTCAGCTGGCGGGTATCGGCCGATACAACGTCACGGTCGAGCTGGCATCGACAGGCGGGTTGTATCCCCAGTCGAACGTGACCTACCGGGGGAACACCGTCGGCACGGTCACGAGCGTGACGTTGTCGCCGGTGGGCGTCGATGCGGTGCTGTCCATCGAGTCCGATCAGAAGATTCCCGCGGACGTCGACGCCGCGGTGCGCAGTGTGTCGGCCGTCGGTGAACAGTACGTCGACCTCGTCCCGCACGACGGCGCGTCCACGGGCGAACACCTCGGTGACGGCGATGTGATCCCCGTCGATCGCACGACCGTTCCACAGGAAGTCGGCGCGCTCCTCGACCAAGCAGATGTATTGCTCGCCAGCATTTCCGACACCCGGTTGCAGACAGTCGTCGATGAGGCCTTCGAGGCGTTCAACGGCACCGGCACAGACCTGCAGAGGCTGATCGACTCCACACGCCTGTTCGTGCAGGAGGCATCGGCGAGCTCGGGCGAAACGCGCAGGCTCCTGGACGAACTCGGACCGCTTCTGGACACGCAGGTTGTCAGCAGCGACTCGATTCGATCGTGGACCCGAGACATGATGACATTCACCGACCAGCTCCGCGAGAGTGATCCTGATTTGCGGGCGCTCATGGAAAAGGGGCCGTCGGCTGCCGCTGAGGCCGAGACCCTCCTGCAAGACCTGCGGCCGACGTTGCCGATTCTCCTAGCCAACCTGGTCAGCGTCGGTGAGGTGGGCGTCATCTACAACGCGGGTATCGAGCAGATTCTCGTGTTGTATCCACCGATGACGAGCGCACTGATCACCGCTGCGGGCGGCGGACCGGCTGAGGACGGTGCGTTGGTGGACTTCCATCTGCAGCTGAACGATCCGCCGGCATGCCTGTCGGGATTCCTCCCGCCGGATCAGTGGCGCAGTCCGAGCGATACATCGGTGGTGGACACTCCTCCTGATATCTTCTGCCAGTTGCCGCAGTCGGATTCGAACGCGGTACGCGGCGCCCGGAATGCGCCGTGTATGGAGTATCCCGGTCGGCGCGCGCCGAACCCGGAGCAGTGCCGTACCGGGTATACGCCGGGCTACACGGACAACCCGTGGATCGGGGCACCCACCCCGGTAGGGTCCGAGAGCGAGATGCCGACGCCGGCGTCGCACACCGAAGGCGAATCCGACGCTGCTCCGGCAGGAGTGACCGCGCGACGGATCGATCCCCAGACGGGCACGTACATTGGGAGCGACGGTGCGGTGTATCGGCACGCAGACCTCGGGGAGGGGACGAATTTGGAAACCTACATGAAGGCACAGCAGGGCTGATGGCGGACGACACGAGCAACAAACCCGAAGAGGACACGGTATCGCTGACCAAGAAGGCCGAACCGGTTGCCCCGGGCGAGCCGGGTCGACCGGGTACCGGACCGCGATGGGCGAAGGTCGTCACGATTGCCGCATCCGTGTTGGTCGTCGTGTTGGTCGCCGCTGGGGCATGGTTGCTGTTCGAACGGCAGGGCGCCGCCGACCGGAACGACCGCCGTGAGGAGTACCTGCAGGCCGCGCGGCAAACTGTGCTCAACCTGACGAGTATCCAGGCAGAGACTGCGGATGCGGACGTCCAGCGGCTCATGGAGGGCGCAACAGGCGACTTCAAGGCCGAATTCGAAGGTCGCGAGGGTCCGTTCGTCGAGGTCGTGCAGCAGGCCGGGGTCAGTACGACGGGCGAGGTGCTCGAAGCCGGAATTCAGAACGAGGACGGCTCGTGCACCGCATCACTGGTGGCGGCGCGGGCGATGGTGAGCAATGCCGACCAGAGCGAACCCGAGCCGCGTGACTTCCGCCTCCGCGTGACGGTCTGCGACGAAGAAGGCCGCTTGCTGGCATCGAAGGTGGAGTTCGTGCCGTGAGCGATGATCGGAAGGACGAGCGCGTGACAGCTGCCGACGCAGAGGCCGAGAGCACCACAGACGCCGGGAGCACCACAGACGCCGGGAGCACCACAGACGCCGAGAGCACCACTGAGGCCGGGCATGGTCCGGATACCGGGACGGCGAAGTCGCAGCTGCCGTTGATCGCCGGTGCCCTCGGGGTGGTGGCGGTGGTGTTCGCGGTGCTCGTCGGTTGGTTGGGATACGGCAAGATTCAGGATTCCGCGGCCGAGTCCGCCCGGAGCGAGGCGGTGGCTGCGGCCGAAGAGCAGGCCGTCGCGATGCTTGCGTACGACTTCGACAACGTCGACGAGCAGACCGAGGCCGCCGGGGAAGGGCTGACCGGGGATTTTCGGGATGAGTACATGAACCTGATGCGGAATATCATCGCGCCCGGCGCGAAGGAGAAATCGATCAGCGTGCAGGTGAATGTGCAGGCGTCGTCGGTGGTGACGGCCGATGCCGACCATGCCGTGACGCTGTTGTTCCTCAACCAGATCACCACCAGTTCCGAGAACCCGGAGGCTGTGAGCAGCGGAAGCCGAGTACGCGTGGAGCTCGAGAAACAGGACGGCCGCTGGCTCGTGAACCGGTTGACGCCGATCTAGAGCCGGGAGAATCGTCCGGTCAGCTCGGTTCTCCGACTTCTGCGGGGGTGACCAGAGCAGGCCCGGCTGCCCCGCCATGCGCAAGTGCGTCGAGGAAGGCGCGAGCCCAGCGGTCCACGTCGTGGGTCAGCACCTGCCGACGTAGGGCACGCATCCGCTTGCGGCCCTCATCGCGAGTCTGGGTGAGCGCGGCTTCGATCTTGTCCTTGACATCTTCGAGGTCGTGTGGGTTGCACTGATATGCCTGCCTCAATTCTGCAGCAGCACCGGTGAATTCGCTGAGTACCAGTGAGCCGCCGAGGTCGCTTCGGCATGCGATGTATTCCTTGGCGACGAGATTCATTCCGTCTCGCAACGGGGTCACCAGCATTGCGTCGGCCGCAACGAAGAACGCGATGAGATCCTCGCGGGGGACCGGGCGGTGGATGTAGTGCACCACGGGGCGCCCGACTTCGGCGTACTCACCGTTGATTCGGCTGACGACCATTTCGATTTCTCCGCGCATCTGCACGTACGACTCGACGCGTTCACGACTCGGTGTCGCTAGCTGCACCATGACGGTGTCGGTGGGGTCGACGCGCCCCTCCGCGATGAGTTCACGAAGCGCATCGAGGCGGACGTCTATCCCTTTGGTGTAGTCCAATCGATCGACGCCCAGCAAGACCTTCGCCGGATTGCCGAGTTCTTTCCGAATCGCCTTGGCGCGCGACCGAATCTCTTTGCTGCGAGACTGCTCGTCCAGGGCCCCGGAGGCGATGGAGATCGGGAACGCGCCCACCCGCACGGTACGGAACCCCACCTGCACCACGCCGAGCTTGGACCGTACCCCGACGGTGCCTCGGGAGGTCTGATGACCAGCGAGGCGGCGGGCGAGGTAGAGGAAGTTCGTGGCACCGCCCGCGAGGTGGAACCCGATGAGATCGGCGCCGAGAAGACCCTCGACGATCTCGGTGCGCCACGGCATCTGCATGAACAACTCGACCGGCGGGAACGGGATGTGGAGGAAGAATCCGATGGTGAGGTCGGGTCGCAGCATCCGGAGCATCTTCGGGACCAATTGGAGTTGGTAGTCCTGGATCCACACTGTCGCGCCGTGCGCGGAGGCTTTCGCCGTGGCGTCGGCGAATCGCCTGTTCACTTCTACGTAGGAGTTCCACCACTCGCGCCGGTACTCCGGGCGCACGATGACATCGTGGTAGAGCGGCCACAGGGTCGCGTTGGAGAAGCCTTCGTAGTAGTCGGCGATCTCGTCGGCGGTGAGCGGCACGGGATGCAGGACCATGTCGTCTTCGACGATCGGGGCGAGTTCCGCGTCTGCGACCCCGGCCCAGCCGACCCATGCGCCCCGGTTACTGCGCAGGATCGGTTCGAGCGCAGTGACGAGACCGCCGGGACTGCGCTTCCAGCGGGTTGTGCCGTCCGGTAGCTGTTCGAGATCGACCGGGAGACGGTTCGCGACGACCACGAAGTCCGATTCGGTGAACGTGTCGGAATCTTGACGCGGTACCGCCTCGTCGGTCGTCACATCTTTCCTCTCCGCCTACGGGTCGTTTTTTCAGTTCTTGTCGAGCGGGCCGATGCCGAGCATCGACAGGAGCATGCGGCACTCGTCCGCGTCCTCGGCGTATGCGGCGACGACGCGCTGTGCTTGGCGTGCGGTTTCGTCGGCGAGGGGTACGAGTTCTTCGTCGACGATGTCTTTCGCCGTGGGTTCCGCGGCCATGATTGTCCTCCCGGGGTGACTGCTGTGAGCAGGCGCTCTACCCGACTCTATGAGAATCGGACACGTCGACGCCACCCGCCTTCTGCTGGATCGAGTCAGGCGAGTGTCCGGGCGGGGCGACGATCCGCCGCGGTACGGTGTTACGGGGGTGCGCCACGTGTCGTCGTGTGGCGCTGTTCGCTCATCGCTATTTGCCGAGGAAGGTTTTCATGCCCATCGCCACGATCAACGGAATCCCGCTGAATTACCAGGTCAAGGGTTCCGGCGACCTGGTCGTCCTGATCATGGGGACCGGTAGCCCTGGTCGCGTGTGGGAGCTGCATCAGGTTCCCGCACTGGTGAACGAGGGATACCGCGTCGCGACGTTCGACAATCGCGGTATCGCACCGTCGGGGGAGAGCCTCGGCGGTATCACCATCGAGGACATGGTCGAAGACACGGCGGGTCTGATCGAACTGCTCGGCGGTCCGGCGCACATCGTCGGAACATCGATGGGTTCGCGAGTTGCGCAGGAACTTGCGCTTGCCCGGCCGGACCTCGTGCGGAAGGCCGTGTTCCTTGCGGGACACGCTCGGATGGACCGTTTCCAGATCACCCTGACCGAAGGTGAGCGTCAGCTGTACGACAGCGGGGTCGAACTGCCTGCGAAATACCAGGCTGCGCTCACGGCCGTGATGAACCTGTCTCCGGCGTCGCTGGCCGATGAGCACACTGCTCGCGACTGGCTCGACGTCTTCGAGTTCAGTGGCGGTCGCGTGTCGCCCGGTGTGCGGGCTCAGCTGGGCATGGATCGGGAATTCGATCGTCGTGCTGCCTACCGGGCGGTGCGGGTGCCGTGCCTGTCGGTCGGCTTCGCCGATGATCGGATGATTCCGTCGTACCTGACACGTGAGGTGGCCGATGCGATCCCGAACGCCCGGTACGAGGAGGTCCCGGACGCCGGCCACTACGGCTACCTCGAGCGTCCGGAGGCCGTGAACAAGCTGTTGCTGGACTTCCTGGCCGACTAGAACCTGAGGGTGGTGCGAGCGCGGCGGAATCCCTGGGGGTCCGCCGCGCTCGTGTCATTTCAGGCACGTCGGCGGAGGTCGTGGGCGCAGCCGAACGAGGGTCCCCACAGCGGGGACTTCGCTTGGTACGCTCGCCGAACCAAGGTTAGCCTGAGCTTTGTTCAGGGGTGTTGAGGCGAGCCGGCTGCGGGCATCGTGCCCCCGACTACGGAAGTTGAGTGATGATCGACCGATCCAGCACATTCACCGGTCACTCGGAGGTGCACGGCGCCCCGCACGAGGACGTCTTCGACCTCGTCGGCATCGGTTTCGGACCCGCGAATCTGGCGTTGGCCATCGCGATCGAGGAGTACAACGAAAGCTGGCCCGGCACCGAGGTCCGCGCGTGTTTCTTCGAGCGTCGTGCCGAGTTCGCGTGGCATCCCGGAATGCTCCTCGAAGGCTCCACCATGCAGATCGCTTTCCCCAAGGATCTTGTCACCTTCCGGAACCCGACCAGTAGTTACAGCTTCTTCTCTTACCTCCACGAGCACGGTCGGCTCGTCGACTTCGTCAACCATCAGACGTTCTTTCCCACCCGGCTCGAGTTCCAGGACTACCTGCAGTGGGCTGCTCGACGGGTCGGTACCGAGGTTCGCTACGGCGCCGACATCGTGTCCGTCGAACCGTTACGGAACGCGCAGGGGAGCGCGGACCTGTTCGCGGTCCGCTCCGCGGACGGCAGTGTCGTCCACGCTCGGACGGTCGTGATGGGTGTCGGTCTGCGGGCGCGCGTTCCCGGTTGGGCGACCGAGTCGTCACGTTGCTTCCACAATCACGACGTCCTGTTCCACCTGGAGGAGATGCCGTCCCCGATTCATCAGCGGTTCGTCGTCGTGGGCGCCGGTCAGAGTGCCGCCGAAGTGGTGCAGTACCTGCACACCCATTACCCGCAGGCCGAGGTCCACAACGTCTTCGGCCGGTTCGGCTACAGCCCCGCCGACGACAGCCCGTACGCCAACCGGATCTTCGACCCCGATGTGGTCGACGAATTGCACGCCGCTCCGTCCGAGGAGCGCGAGCGTCTCCTCGCGCTGCACAAGGGCACCAACTATTCGGTCGTGGCGCCCGAACTGATCGAAGCGCTGTACGCAACCGAATACCGCGAACGGGTACGCGGACCGCGCCGACTGTTCATGCGTCGTGCATCCGAAGTGCTCACCACCGAGGAGACCTCCGCGGGCATCGAGGTGGTGGTTCGTAACAACCTGGACGGTCTGTCCGACACATTGAAGTGCGACGCCGTCGTCCTCGCGACCGGTTTCGAGCCGGCACCGCTCGGCTCGATCCTCGGAGATCTCGCGTGGGACACCCCGGCGCCGCCGGTGGCACGCGACTACCGGCTGGAGTTGCCTGCCGATGTCGCGGCCGATTTGTACCTGCTGGGAGGGACGGAGAAGACTCACGGTTTGACTGCGTCGCTATTGTCGAACGCGGCGGTTCGGGCAGGAGAGGTTCTCTCTTCGGTCCTCGAACGCCGGCTGCAGCGGCAATCGGTGGGGCGGGCGGAGCCTTCGGTGGAGCACGCAGGGATCGGCGAGCTTGGTAGAATTCCGAACCAGCACACCTACGCAACAAGTGAGGCGAGATGAGCACGAATCCATTTGACGACGAAGACGGCCGCTTCTACGTTCTCGTGAACGACGAGGAGCAGTACTCGCTGTGGCCGACCTTCGCCGAGGTTCCGCAGGGGTGGCGGGTGGTATTCGGCGAAGAGTCGCGCGCCGCATGCGTCGAGTACGTCGAGCAGAACTGGACCGATATGCGTCCCAAGAGCCTGCGCGACGCCATGGAGGCCGACGAGAAGGCCCGACAGGGCAGCGCATAGAACCCTTCTACATCCGACGAGAGTCACGCAGCCGACGAAGTCGCTGGGTGACTCTCGTCTTCTGCGTAGGCATGGGTGCGGTGGTGGAAGTCCGTGACGCCGGCAGCGGCCCGGAGCTCTCGGTGACGGCCAGCGGTCCGGTGCCCTCGGTGACGGCCAGCGGTCCGGTGCTCTCGGTGACGGCCAGGGGGCCGGTGCCGTCGATGACCGGTATCGGCCCGGTGGTCGCGGTGGCACTCGGCCGGTCCTCGGCTTCCTCCATTGCGGTCCGCGACCCGGTCCGGCGCATCTGCGGTCGGCGTAGCCCGCTCGCGGCAGCACCGAGAAGAATCCGGGGATGGCGCGTCGTCCGGGCCAGCCACTCACCGAGGGTCACGCCGGCGGCGAGGGCACATCCGATGCCGAACGCGGCGAACAACGCTGTCATGCCGGTGGTGACCTCGTTGCGCAGCATCGCATACAGACCCCGGTACAGGGCCAAGCCCGGCAGCAGCGGGGTGATACCGGCAACCGCGACGACGAGCGGCGGAATCAGCGCGCGGCGGGCCATCAGGCCACCGGCGAAGCCGATCACCGTCGCGGCGATCGCGGACGACACGATCGGCCCGAGGCTCAGGCCCAGAGACAACTGGTAGACGAGGGCCCCCGCAGCGCCGGCAAGGGCCGCCACTGTCAGGGCCCGACGCTCCGCGTAGCAGGCCAGTGCGTAGAACAGAGCGGCCGCCGCGCCTGCGGTGACCTTCGTCGGCAACTGATTCAGATCAGGTGGCGGCGCATACGTGATCAGGGGGAGTTCGGCCCCGAACACCTCGGCGATGCGCAGTGTCGTCGCGACACCCGCGATGATCCCGCCGGTCATCATCAGCAGTTCGAAGAACCGCGCCGACGCGGTGATCGGCGCGCCGGTGATGGCATCCTGCACCGAACCCACGAGAGAGAGCCCGGACAGCAGCACGGTCACGCCCGCCGCGATGATCAGGCCCGGCAAGATCTCGAATCCGAGCACGTCGCGGAGCCCGTACAACGTGATGGCCGGGGCCGTTGCGATGATGCCGCCCATCACGTGCTGGAAGAAGAACGGCAGCCCCGCGGTGTTGAGAAGCCGGTTGACGCGGTCGATCACGAAGGTCGATGCGAATGCCACCAATGCAACCAGGAACCCACCACCGAGCAGCACGGAGATCGCCGCGGCCATGCCCGACCACGCGATCGTTGCAACCCAGCGGTTGTAGGGGTGGGGCGCCCCGGTGAGCGCCATGAGTTCCTCGTGGGCCTGTGCCGGTGAGATGGCGTCGCGCCGGATCCTCCGGGTGAGACGATCGACTGCTGCCAACCGGGTGAAGTCCATCGATCGGTACTGCACCACGCGCATGGTGCTGGCCGGAGGCATCGTCTGCCCGCGATAGGCCGACAGCACGATCGAGTTGTAGGTGACGTCGACGTCGCACTGGGCCAGACCGTAGGTGGCGGCGACGAACCGTACCTGTTCGGAGGTGTCGATTGCGCCGGTGCCCGCAGCGAGGAGAACCTCACCGACCCGGACCGCTACGTCGAGGGCTTCGGCGACCACGGCGTCGTCCGTCAGGTCGATCGGCTGCAGCGGCGCGGGCGCAGCGGTGACCGCGTCGATGGTCGCACGCCGCTTGCCGAAGATCAGATTGGCGACGCCACCCAGTATGTTCACCGGCGGCCGTCCGCAACGAGCTCGTGGCAGGCAGGGGTGAAACGCATGAGTTCCACGGTATCCAAAGCGGGTGGGTGTGCACGGCGAGTGTGACGCACTATATGATGGGCCGCGCTTGAAATGCCTCCTTAGCTCAGTGGTAGAGCACTCGCCTTGTAAGCGAGCGGTCGTCAGTTCAATCCTGACAGGGGGCTCCACGAAAAAGAGGCTGCGACCAGCGTAAAGGCTGGTCGCAGCCTCTTTTTCGGCTTTGGCCCGACCGGGTCTCACCCGTCGTTGCGGGAGTCGGATTCCGCACGCGGAGGTTTGTCCGGATGGTCCTTCTCGTATTGTCGGGTTTCCTCAAATCTTGCCCTGTGCTTGGTGAACGTCTCCGACGGTGCTGCTGTGATGCCCCTGCGGGCCGCCCGGTGTGGCACAGTGCGGCGCAGCCGGAATCCGACCACGCCTGGATGGGAGACGTGCATGAGAGGTGTTCGACGGGCAGCGCTCGCGACGACGATGGCAGCGGCGGCCACGTTCGGGGTTTCGACAGGGCAAGCCGCAGCAGCACCCACGGTGGACACCGTCGTGAACGGGATACTGTCGGTCACGCCGCTCTGTCAGGGCACGATCGACGAGCTGATCATCGCATGCACCGAGCTGGAGAAGCTGACCCCGCGCTTTCCGGTGATGCTCGATCTGAATCCGATCGGCACCCACCTAGTGGTCCTCGGTGCCGGACTGACCGAGGACGGCAAGATTCAGCCCGTGCTCGAGCAGCGGCTCGAAGCGGCTCTCCGTGCGGCGGAGCAGTACCCGACGGCACCCATCGTCGTCACCGGAGGAGTGCCGCGTGACGGCGTCACCGAGGCCGGGGCCATGAAGGACTGGCTGGTGTCGCGGGGTATTCCACCCGAGCGGATCATCGAGGAATCCAAATCGACATCCACTGTGGAGAATGCGCGCTTCACCAACGATGTCCTGCTCGAGCGTCGCGCCACGGGAGCGGTGCTCGTCACCAACCGGGATCATCTCGGGCGCGCGATGATCAATTTCCGTCAGGCCGTCGATGCCAGGATTCCGGTGGCAGGGATCGTCGCTGCCTGAGCGGACGGTCAAGCAGGGGCTATATCCAGGTCGTCGTCGTCGACGAACACGAGTCGCCCGTCGTCGAGTGCAACCGCCCACCGGCGGATCGGCGCCCAATTGCGCCCGAGGTCGTCGCCGACCGCCTGCTGGGAGGTGCCGTAATCCTCGACGATCGTGCCGGGACTCGGGCTTGTCTCGGTGGCCCCGGGCACGGACCTGACGATCACGGCAGTGCCCACCGACAACTGCGGTGGTGAGTTCGACGTTGAACCGGCCATGGTCGGATCATGCCATCTCGGAGCAGGCCTGTCGGGGCGAAAGTGAGCCCTCGGGTGGGTGGATTCACCGTAGCGCGAGCTTGGCGCCCGCGTCGGCAGCGAAATCCTGCTCGACCATCAGGTCGTATCTGCTGGCTTCGATGCTCTTGCGGGAGATGAAGTCGCGTCGACCACCGGTGCTGTAGTGGGCGACGAAGCCGAGGGCGCCGCCCCACAACGACCCGAGTGCGATGCCGACGAGGACCGGCCCGGCGACGGTGCTCGCGGGAAGGAAGACGGCGAGCAGGAGTCCGAACAGCAGGCCCGTCCACACACCTACACCCGCACCCTTGGCGGTCGAACGAGCCGTGGTCATTCGGCCTTCGACCTGCTCGACGGTGGTGACCCCCTGGCCCACGACCCGCAGGTACTCGACGGGAAAACCTTCGTCGGACAGGTGGTCGATCGCGTGTTCCACGGCGTCGTATGTGCGGTAGCTCTCGAGAAGTATCTCCGAATCGATGTTGTATCCCGGAGTCGGTGCGTAAATCTCTGTCATGCGCAGCTCCTAGAACTGAAATATTGGCAAAACGATACGCTAAGCGTAGCGTATCGTTTCGTAGTGTTTGATTCGGGGTGCGGTTTTCCGCAGACTCGATGCATCAGCGGGGAACACTCGCCCTAGGAAGGACAGACATGGTTGTCGATGCCGACGTGGAACCTGCGTCCATGTCGCCGCGACGTCCCGGCAAGTCGCGCGCCGGGACGGACTCGAGAATTCTGGGTGCGGTACTCACGATTCTGCGTGCACACGGCCCGAACCGGGTCACCGTGGAATCCGTCGCGGCACTGTCCGGTGTCGCGAAGACCACCATCTACCGGCGGTACGCCAACCGCGATGAACTGCTGGACGCAGCGCTCGAATCACAGTCCGCGGCGCCGCGCGTACCCGACGGGCTCTGCGTGTACGACCGGGTGAAATGGACCGTCGAACTGATCCGGGTGGCTTTGTCGAGCGACATCGGTATGGGCAGCGTCAGCGCGATCCTCACCGACCAGGACCCGGACCTCACCGAATCGTTCCGCGACATCATCAACAGTCGCAGTCAAGTCGCGGCAGACGTTCTCCGCGCGGCCGTCGACGCCGGTGCACTCCGTGCGGACCTCGACATCGACACCGCGGTGTCCACACTCGTCGGGTCGTATCTCGGCGCATACCTGCGACACGGACGGGTCGACGAGTCCTGGGCCGACGAAGTGGTGCACATGGTGTGCCCAGGGCTCCAACCCGGCCGTGCCGCCGACTGATACCGGTACACCGCCGAGTCGTGGCCGTCGTCGGATCCCTGAATCTCGACCTGACGGTGTTCGTGACGCGAGCCACCGGAGTACGTCACCGAAGCGCTCGATGAGCTGCATCCGGCTGTCGTCCTCACTCAGCTCGAACTCCCACCCCCGGTGACGCACGCTGCGGCGTCATGGGCTCGTGCTCGACAGCGCAGGTTCGTGCTCAATCCCAGCCCCACCGCTCCGGTCGCGCCCGAAATCCTCCAGGCCGACCCGCTCGTCGTCAACGAACACGAGGCGGAGTACTACGCGAACACCGACCCGGGTGACGACATCGACCGCGTCATGGCGGGCTCCTCGGACGGGTTTCCGCAGTCGTGGTCCCTCGATGCGTTTGCCGCACATATAGACAGAAGCGTCCTTCCGAAAAGGTTGCTTCTGTCTATATATGACGCGGAACCGTGACACGACGTGCACAACGGTCGAATCGTTCCTGGTCAGGGAGGCGGGAGGATCTCGCCCTTACTGCTGCGCAACCAACGGCCCGGGAGTTTGCCCGCGAGGTCACCGAGCGGACCCACCGCACCACGGAGCAACTCGACGGTTTCCTGCAGGGTGTCGATGCTCTCGTTCATCCGGATTATGCCCGGTGTGAGGCTCGCGAGGGTCTCGGACAGCGACACGATCTGATCGAGCGGGCCACCCTCGACGAGTAGTCGTTCGAGCGTGCCGCGCTCGGACAGTAGTACGTCGAGCACGCCGCCTTCAGCGAGCGCGCGTTCCATCACCCCGCCGGGGCGGAGCGCAGTATCGACCAGACCGCCGGGTGCGGTGAGGCGCTCGACTGCTCCGTCCTGCGCCAGCAGTCGTTCGAGCGGGCCGTCCGGTGCGGTGATGCGGTCGAGAAGGCCGCCCTCGGAAAGGAGCCGGTCGAGCGCCCCATCGTCGGCGAGGATCCGGTCGAGCGGGCCGCCCGGGACTGTCAGCCGGTCGAGTGCGCCGCCCGGTTCGAGGAGTCGTTCGAGTGGGCCGCCGGGGGCAGTGAGACGATCCACCGGACCGTCCGGTGCGAGGAGGCGGTCGAGTGGTCCGCCGGGACGCAGCGCCTGCCCGAGACCGCGATCGCCCGCCGTCAGCCGCGACACCTGCTGCAGCAGCCCGAGCGAATCGCGTGTATCGGTCGACCTCACCGCGCCCAGCACCGAATAGGTCGCCGGTTGCACCGCGATTCGTATCGTGCCGATGACGGTTTCGGCGACGAGCAGCGCGGAATCGGCCGTGGCCAGGCCGACGCGAAGCGGTGCCGAGAGCACGGACCCCAGGTTCATGAGTTCACTGTAACCGGAGGCACACACCAATCAGGCCCGCGATCAGTGCAGGACTTTCAGGCCCACCACGCATGCGACGATCCCGCCGATCAACAGAATTTTGACGACGGATGCGGTTTCGGTACCGGTGACCATTGCATAGCCCACGGTCAGTGCCGCACCGATGCCGACCCAGATCGCGTACGACGTGCCGACGGGAAGGGTGCGCATCGCGTAGGCCAGTCCGCCCATGCTCAATGTCAGTGCCACCACGAAGACGATGCTGGGGGCGAGTCGGGTGAACCCGGCCGATTTGCCCAATGCAGTGGCCCACACCGCTTCGAGGATCCCGGATGCTACGAGGACGAACCATGCCACGATGACAACTCCTGCACCGTCTTGTCGCTGGCCGGGTACGGTGCGCTCGTCCGGGAGACCGAGAGGCGGTCACCATCGGTCCAGGCTAGGAACTTCGGTCGACGGCGGCAAGGATCCGGTGGCCGAAGTCACCGGGCCCACTTCTGGGAGTTCGGTTCGCAGGGAGTTCGGTTCGCAGGGAGTTCGGTTCGCAGGGAGTTCACAGCAAACGTCCAGACAGGATCCAGCGAGGGGCGCCACAATCACCTACGTGAATGACGCACCCGAAGCCCGCATCCTCGTCGTCGACGACGAATCGACCATCGTCGAATTGCTGTCGGTGAGCTTGAAATTCCAGGGCTTCGAGGTCGAGACCGCCTCGAGCGGTGCGGAAGGCCTCGACACAGCGCGCCGCTTCCGCCCCGACGCGGTGATCCTCGACGTCATGATGCCCGGCATGGACGGATTCGGGATGCTGCGGCGCCTGCGCGCCGACGGCATGGACATACCGGTTCTGTTCCTCACCGCCAAGGATGCCGTCGAGGACAAGATATCCGGGCTGACCCTCGGTGCCGACGACTACGTGACCAAGCCTTTCAGCCTCGAAGAGCTCATCGCGCGGTTGCGCACCATCCTGCGCCGCGCGGGCACGATGTCGGGGTCGGAGAGATCGGCACGGATCACGTTCGCCGACATCGAACTCGACGACGACACCCACGAGGTGTTCAAGAGGGGGAAGCCGGTGTCACTGTCTCCCACCGAGTTCACGCTGCTGCGTTACTTCATGGTCAACGCGGGCACGGTGCTGAGTAAACCCCGCATTCTGGAACACGTGTGGAAGTACGACTTCGGGGGCGAGGTGGGTGTCGTCGAGTCGTATGTGTCGTATCTACGACGCAAGGTCGACACCGGCGACACTCCACTGATCCACACACTGCGCGGTGTCGGCTATGTGATGCGTGAGCCTCGGACGTGAGGTCCCGGCTGCGTGTCCTCCCGCTGCGGCTGAAACTGGTCGCCGCCCTCGTTCTCCTCGCGGGAGTGGGCCTGCTGGCATCGGGCTTCGCCGTCACCTCGGCATTCGAGGCATCGATGATCGCCCGTGTCGATAGCGAGCTGCACGATGCCGCGCAGACCTGGGCAAGACCACTCCTCGGGGCCGGCCCTCCTCCGCCGGCGTCCCTCGAATCCGGACGCCCGCCGAGCCCCTACTATTTTCGCCTCGCCGACCGGGACGGTGAGGTCCGCCTGTTGATCAACGATCAGAGCGGATCCCCTCAGCTGCCGCGACCACTCGAACGCGGACTCCGGACGGTGGATTCGGACGACGGATCCGGTGAGCCGTGGAGGGTGCTGACGACCGACAACCCCGACGGCAGTGTCTCCACGGTCGGGAAGGCGTTGACAGAGACCGACGCTATCGTCGACAGACTCATCCTGTTGCAGTTCGTCATCGGCGGGGTCGTGCTCATTCTGCTCGGCGCCGCCGGGTACTTTGCGGTCCGACGCAGTCTGCGCCCGCTGCAGGAGGTCGAGCGCACTGCAGCCGCGATCGCCGCAGGTGACTTGAATCAACGTGTCCCGGAATCGGATCCGAGTACCGAGGTGGGTGGCTTGTCCGTCGCACTCAACACGATGCTCTCGCGAATTCAGGAGGCGTTCACGGCCACCGAAGCGTCGGAGGAGTCGGCGCGACGTTCGGAAGAGCGGATGCGGCGGTTCGTCGCAGACGCAGGTCACGAGCTCCGCACGCCACTCACCACGATCCGGGGGTTCGCCGAACTGTACAGGCAGGGCGCGAGCGACGACACCGACATGATGATGGATCGCATCGAAGGCGAGTCGCAGCGCATGGGGTTGCTCGTCGACGACCTGCTGATGCTGGCACGGCTCGACGAGCAACGTCCGCTCGAGCGCGCGCCGGTGGATCTACTCGTGCTCGCGGCAGACGCGGTGCACGATGCGAGGGTTGTCGCGCCCGACCGCACCATCGACCTCGAGGTCGTGGACGGTCCGGGTACACCTGAAGTGATCGGGGACGACGTCCG
This sequence comes from Rhodococcus ruitaii, assembly GCF_055230935.1. Taxonomy (NCBI): domain Bacteria; kingdom Bacillati; phylum Actinomycetota; class Actinomycetes; order Mycobacteriales; family Nocardiaceae; genus Rhodococcus; species Rhodococcus ruitaii. The sequence continues at coordinate 131,536 of NZ_JBUYWC010000003.1, forward strand.
GTTGCGGCAGGTGCTCGGAAATCTCGTGACCAACGCGGTGACGCACACCGCGAACGATGCTTACGTGACCGTGCGGGTGGGCACCGTCGGTGATGATGCCGTGCTCGAAGTCGTCGATACGGGGCAGGGATTGTCGGAGACCGACCAGGAGCGCGTGTTCGAGCGGTTCTACCGCACCGACAGTTCCCGTTCCCGCTCCGCTGGCACGGGTGGGGGCAGTGGGCTGGGTCTGTCCATCGTCGCGGCGTTGGTCGCGGCGCACGGTGGCACCGTCGAGGTCGACAGTGCCCCGGGGAAGGGCGCGACATTCCGGGTGATACTGCCGCGTCTGCGTCCCGGGTGAGCAGCCCGGACCTGCTCTAAAATCGTCCCGCAGTGTGCAGTGTCGGTCGATGTATGGGGAGCAGGTCGAAGATGGGGATTACGGATTTCGTGTCGAACGCGGCACGCAACGCGTGGGGACTGTTCGTCGCGGACGGTGTCGCCGAGCCGCACCGGACGCCGTCGGTGGTGGTGGGAGATGGTCCGCATCGCACACTGCGCCGCTTCGGTCCCGAGGGGTCCGGCGACCCCGTCCTGCTCGTGACACCGCTGGCCGCGTCGCCGACCTGCTTCGACCTGATGCCGGGGCAGAGTCTCGCGGCGCATCTCGTGAGTCTGGGCCGCAGTGTCTTTCTCATCGAGTACGGCGAGATCACCGGCGACGATCGCGATCTCGGGCTCGAATTCTGGGTCGATGACGTGCTGCCCGAGGCGATTCACCGTGTCGCGGAACTCTCGGGCGGACGCAAGGTCGATCTCGTTGCGTGGAGCATCGCGGGAAGCCTGGCGCTGTTGACCTCGGCGGCGCACCCGGAGCTTCCGGTCCGCTCGATCACCATGTTCGGGACCCCCATCGATTACCGGAGGATCCCGCTTATGATGCTTCCGCGGCTGGCGGGCAAGTTCCTCGTGGACCCCGTGCTCGACGTGGCAGACCAGCTCTTCGGCGGGATTCCCGCACCGTTGGTGCGGATGGCCTATCGGCTCACCGCGCTCGAGCGTGAGGTGCGGCGGCCGTGGTTCGTTGCTGCCAATATCGCTGACACCGAGAAGCTCGCACGCATGGAGCGCGTCGACCGGTTCCAGAACGAGATCGAGGGATACGCGGGTCGGGCGTTTCGTCAGCTCGCGGTGCAGGTGACGGTGGGTAACGAACTGACGACCGGGCTGCTCGAACTCGGCGGCCGCGTCGTCGCGCTGGCCGACGTCGACGTACCGGTGCTGGCGTTCGGCGGCACCGGCGACGTCCTGGCTCCGATTCCGTCGGTCGAGCCTGTCACTGCGGTGCTCACCGGGGCACCTCGAGTGTGGTGCGTACGTGTGCCGGGTACTCACCTCGGCATTCTCGCGGGAACAACGGCGCCCGCCACGTCGTGGGTGGCGCTGGCCGCGTTCCTGGACAATCCCCTCGGCGACGACCCGGGAGCCGTGCCCGTGGCCGCCGACGAGTCGCTGTCGACTGCATCGGCGACCTGGAGCGCCTGAACCGCGACGGAACTCAGGCGGGGACGTGGTCTCCGTGCCCCTGCGCGCGCAGGGCCGCACGGATGCGGTCGCGGGCGCGATCGAGCGATTCGGCCGACGGATCCTTCTCCGCCTGCGAGAAGTCGAAGTCCCCGAGGGTGTGCGCGGGGAACACGTGCAGGTGCAGGTGGGGGACCTCGAGACCGGCGATCACCAGTCCGGCTCGTGGCGCCTCGTACGCGGAACACACCGCGCGACCGACGATCCGGGCGACATGGTTGACCTTGTCCCAGAGGTCGTCGTCGATGTCCTGCCAATGGTCCACTTCCTGTCGCGGAACGACGAGGACGTGCCCTTCGGTCAATGGATTGATGGTGAGGAAGGAAACGACGTCGTCGTCCTCCCACACGAAACGGCCGGGAAGGTCACCCGAAATGATCATGCTGAACACTGAAGCCATACGGGCACAATAGGCCGCTCACAGCTGCTCGGCGACATCTGCGGCCGCGAGCGAGATGACCAGCAACGGGACGACCTTCGCAGGTGGGATGTGGTAGCGGTTGCGGGACTGCTGTTCGACGACATGTGCAGCCGAAAGTGTCCTCAGGTGGTGATAGAGGCGGCCAGGGGACGACAGCTCGGTCGCTTCCTGCAATTCCCCAGCAGTTGCAGGCCCCCGCAGCAGGGTCCGCACGATCGCGAGCCGGGCGGGGCTGCCGAGCGCGTCGAGGACCGCTGCGATCGCGGACCCATCGAGATCGAGGGTGGCGGCAGCGTCGTATTCGATGGTCCACGACACGGTGCCGGACAACGCCACGGTGCCTTGGTAGCCGATGCTGCCTGCCGCCCCCGCTGATGCCGTGGCCGGACTCTCCTCGGGCGCGGCGCTGTTCTCGAGGAGTCGGACACGCCGTTCGAGGTCGGCGATGCGGTCTTCGTGGCTGCCGGTCGGGCGGTCGTTCACACCGCGCACCGTATCCGATCGAGGATCTCGGGTTCGGTCATCGCCGCGAACATGACGCCTTGGTGCGCGAAGCTTCCGAGCGCGGCCGTGTAGTCGGCTTCCGTCATGTTCGATGTCAGCATCACCGCGGTGGCGACGGTGCCGTCGGCCAGTCGCAGGCTCATCGCCTCCGTGAGTATCCCGGGCAGGCTTCCGCCCTTGAATCCCAGACCCTCGGCGCCGGGAGGTGCGGGCTGCCACTCCAGATGACCGCGAGCGATGTCCGCTCCGTCCCCGAACGACCCGTCGGCGATCGCCCGATGGATGCCCGTCAGCTGGTCGGCAGTTCCCGTGTTGTCCTCTCGTTGCGTGCGGTCCATTTCGCCGAACGGGTCGTCGGGCAGCACATCCGGCTCCTGCAGGAGTGGGAGGATCTCGGCGCGGAAGCCGGGATCGTTCGCGTATCGCTGCGCGGTCTCCCACAGGTCGGGGCCGGTGTCTTCGGGTGCCACGAACTCGAGCGTATTGCCGAGCAGGGTGGGCGGTTCGAAGTCGTCCCAGCCGCCTCGCTCGGCGGCTGCCGTCAGCGCGTCGTCGCCGAGCCGATCACGCAGGTAGTCGGGTGCGGCGTTGTCGCTCTCCTGGATCATCGCCGACACCAGGTCGTCGAGGGTCACCGTGCCTTCCGGGGTGACGCCGAGGCGTTCCAGCGCGGCGGGGTGCGCGCCGCCGTCCGTGTCCGGAAGGTACCAGCGTTCCCATTCTGCGACGGGGATCTGTTCGGTGGGGTCGAGGCTGCCGTCCGCCACGGCCTGCGAGTACGCGGCCAGGTGGACGATCTTGACTGCGGACGCGAGTGGTTGTGGATCGTCGGCGCCGTGAGCGACGACGTTCCCGTTGCCGTCGTCGATGACGAGACCGACGGAGTCGGGGTGTTCGGCGAGGTATCCGATCCAGCCTTCGGGGCTCGTCACGTCGGCGGCGGGGGCCGGGGCGCAGTCGGTGGCCGCGGTGGCTTCGGTGCTTGCGGTGGTGTCGCCGGAGGGCGAGTCGGTGCACGCCGTGAGCGTCAGGGCGGTCGCGGCGGCAAGTGCGGCGAGGACTTTCGTCGACATCAGTGCTCCGTAAGTTCGAAAATTCGGAATTACGGATTAACGGTAGGCGCAGCGCTGGAGTGTGTCCAGCCGGCCGGCGTTACCGGCCGTATCCTCACCGTCATGAACGGGCCCGGATCCGCACGCGTCGGCACGCAGCGCGCGCTGATCGCCGAGCTCGTCACCGAGGTTCTGGCCCCGTTGCCGACGGACCGTCGGACGGTCGTCGGGTTGTGCGGACCACCGGGATCAGGGAAGAGCCGTGCGGCCGGATTGCTCGTCGGAGCGCTCGCCCGCGCCGGGGTCGAGACTGGTCTGGCGCCGATGGACGGATTCCACCTGTCCAACGCCCAGCTCGACCTCCGCGGCGCACGTGGGCGCAAGGGGGCGCCCGACACCTTCGACGTGGCGGGATTCCGCGAGCTGCTCCAGCGCCTACGACTGCGCCGCGACGAAACTGTCTACGCCCCCGACTTCTCGCGCAGACTCGACGACCCCGTGGCTGCGGTGCACGCCATCGAACCGGCTGCCCGCGTGGTGGTCACCGAAGGGAACTACCTGTTGTTCGATACCGGCGGGTGGCAGGAGATTCGTCCACTGCTCGATCTCGTGATCTATCTGGACGTGCCCACCGGAACGCTGACCCCACGCCTGGTCCACCGGCATCGTGTGGGTGGACGCGCGAGGTCGCAGGCCCGCGACTGGGTTCGCGAGGTGGATCTGCCCAACGCGTCCGCTGTCGCTCGCACCCGCGGCCGTGCCGATCTCGTGTGGAGTCCCGTCCCGTAGTCTGTCGGGCGTGCGCGTACTCGTAATCGGCTCCGGTGCCCGTGAACATGCTCTCGCTCTGGCTCTGTCCCGAGATCCGGGTGTGACGGCCGTTCTGGCTGCTCCGGGCAACGCCGGTATCGCGAGGATCGCCGAACAGCATCCGGTCGACGCTTCGTCCGCCGACGAAGTCGTCGCGCTCGCGAAGGACCAGCAGGTCGACCTCGTCGTGATCGGACCGGAGGTCCCGCTCGTGCTCGGGGTCGCCGAGGCGGTGCGTGAGGCGGGCATCCCGTGCTTCGGTCCGTCCGCCGACGCCGCTCGAATCGAGGGATCGAAGGCATTCGCGAAGGACGTCATGGCGGCTGCGGGTGTGCGTACCGCACGCAGTGAGGTCGTCGACTCTCCCGCGACCATCGACGAGGCCCTCGACCGATTCGGCCCGACCTGGGTGGTCAAGGACGACGGCCTTGCCGCGGGCAAGGGAGTTGTGGTGACCACCGACCGAGATGCCGCGCGTGACCACGCCGCGGAGATCATCGAGAACGGTCACCCTGTTTTGCTGGAGTCGTTCCTCGACGGACCCGAGGTGTCGCTGTTCTGCCTGGTCGACGGCGAGACGGTGGTGCCACTGCTTCCCGCGCAGGATCACAAACGCGTCGGCGACGGCGACGTCGGCCCCAACACCGGCGGAATGGGCGCGTACACGCCGCTTCCATGGTTGCCCGCCGGTGCCGTCACGCAGATTGTCGACGACGTCGTCCGGCCCGTCGCTGCCGAACTCGTGCGTCGCGGTTGTGGATTCTCCGGCTTGCTCTACGCGGGTCTGGCCATCGGCAAGGAAGGCCCGGCGGTCGTCGAATTCAATTGCCGCTTCGGTGATCCCGAGACTCAGGCCGTGCTCGCGTTGCTCGAATCCCCGCTCGGCGAAGTGCTGGGGGCGGTCGCAAACGGCACGCTCGCGCAGTTACCTCCGCTGCAGTGGCGCGACGGCGCGGCCGTAACGGTCGTGCTGGCCGCGGAGTACTATCCCGCGAGCCCGCGCACGGGCGACACGATCAGCGGAGCCGACAGCGACACGACCAGCGGAGCTGACATTGACAAGGTCCTCCATGCCGGTACGAAGCGCGGCGACACCGGTGTGCTCCTGTCTGCCGGTGGTCGCGTGCTGAGCGTCGTCGGCGTCGGCGACGATCTCGAGTCGGCACGGGCAGACGCATACGCGACGTTGGACGGAATCAAGCTTCCGGGCGGCCATTTCCGCAAGGACATCGGTCTCGCCGCTGTCGAAGGTCGCATCACGCTCTGAGCGACCGCGGGAGAACTTGCGCGTACAGCAAGTATGTTTCACACTCGGTGCATCTTCTGAAGGGGCCTGAGGTGACACATGGGTTCGTGGAAGCGTGTATCGACGCTGGATCCGACCCCGCTCGAACATCACTGCGTCAGGTTCTACGCGCTGCCGAGCGACATCGTCGTCGAGCATGACGTTCCGATACGCATCGGCGACGGCACCATCCTGCGGGCGAACGTATACCGGCCGGAGGGCAGCGCGCGGTGGCCCGTGCTCGTCTGTGTCACCCCGTACGGCAAGGATGCCGATGCCGACGACTACCCGGTGAACTTCGACGAACTGGCAGAGTCCGGCAACTTCGTCGGAGAATTCGAACTGAGTGACCACACGGCGTTCGAAGCCCCCGATCCCGGATACTGGGTGCCCCGCGGATACGCCGTCGTCGTCGCTGATCTGCGCGGCTGCTTCGCCAGCGACGGCCGCCCGCGGTTGCTGCTCGGCCGGGCTGCCGCGGATGCCGCCGACGTCGTCGAATGGGCCGGCGAACAACCCTGGAGCACCGGAAAGGTCGGCATGGCCGGGGCGTCGTACCTGGCGACGTTGCAGTGGTACACCGCGGCGCAACATCCACCGCACCTTGCCGCCATTGTCCCGTGGGAGGGTGTCACCGATCCGTTCCTCGACAGTCTCTGCCACGGCGGCATCCCGGAGACCCGCTACAGCGAATTCTGGTATCGCGCGATTCACCGAGGGTGCCGGTCGGCGACGGCATCCATACGCAGAGTCGCGCCCTGGTTGATGCGGCGATTCCCGGACAGGTTCCGGCATGTGGCAGGTCCGCCCCCTGTCGAGGACGTCACCGTGCCTGCTCTCGTGGGAGCGTCCTGGTCCGATCAAGGGCCCCGCACCCGCGGCTCGATCACCGGTTACACGCGGCTCGGTTCGCGCGACAAGTGGCTGTACACGCACGGCAGGAAGACCTGGCAGATGTTCTACGGGTCCGACTCGCTGGATATGCAACGCCGTTTCTTCGACCGCTTCCTCAAGAACGAGGACAACGGATTCGACGAGATTCCGCGCGTTCGCGTCGAAACCCGACACGACCTGCGTACTTACTCCGAACGTCATACATCGCAGTGGCCGATTCCGGACACGCGCTACGTCCCGCTCCACCTCGATCACGCCGGCGACGGCCTGAACTCGGAGCGGCCGGCCGAGGAGACGAGTGTGCGGATGTTCCCGGTCGCCGGCGACGAACTGGTCTTCACGACGAGGTTCGACGACGACACCGAGATCACCGGACACGCCGCCCTGCGATTGTGGGTGGAGGCCAAGGACGCCTCGGACATGGACCTGTTCGTCGCGCTGAAGAAGATCGATCCGTCGGGCGACGAGGTCCGCTTCGAGGGGCACAACGGTTTCGAAGAGGGAGTCGTCGCGCACGGATGGATCCGCGTCTCGCACCGAGCGCTCGATCCGGAGGCGTCGACTGCATACCGTCCGGTGGTCGACCCCGCCGCGTACTGGCCGCTGCTCGCGGGGCAGATCGTGCCCGTCGACATCGAAATCATGCCGCACAGCACCTTCTTCGAAGCCGGGTCCACACTCGCGCTGGTCATCACCGGCCACGATTTCGACACCCTCCCCGACATCCGGCACGACCGTACGATCAACCAGGGATTCCATATTGTGCACGCGGGTGGACGATTCGATTCGCACCTGCTGCTGCCCGTGGTGCCTACCGCTGTCTGCGTGGATGACGGCACCGCCGCACTCGGTCGCGGACAGTCCGACTCCGAGCGTCCGGGGAGGACGACTACCGTCTAGATCGTGCGCACTGAATCCCGACGCTCCCGTATCGAGACCTTCCATGTCATGGACGTGTGGAAGGCTGCCGCCGAGCGGCAACGCACCCACGGCGACGTGCTGAGCCTGGCTGCGGGGCAGCCGTCGACACCGGCCCCCGCGCCGGTACTCCGCGCGGCCCGGCGCGCCATCGACGCCGAACTCCTGGGCTACACCGAGACGTTCGGGATCCTCCCGCTGCGTGAAGCGATCGCCGGGTACCACCGCGACCGGTACCGGATCGAAGTCGCTGCCGACGACGTCGTGGTCACCACCGGGTCGTCGGGTGCCTTCACCCTGCTGTTTCTCGCCGCATTCGACCCGGGCGACACCGTGGTCGTCGCGCGGCCCGGGTACCCGGCCTATCGCAACACGCTCGCCGCGCTCGGCTGCAACGTCGTCGAACTCGAGTGCGGCCCCGACACCCGTTATCAGCCCACCGTGGCCATGCTCGAGGCGCTCGACACCCCGCCTGCCGGGCTGGTGGTCGCGAGTCCGGCCAACCCGACCGGCACCATGATCGAACCGGACGAACTCGCCGCACTGGCCCGCTGGTGCGACGATCACGGAGCGCTGCTGATCTCGGACGAGATCTACCACGGCATCGAATTCGGTACCCCAGGAACACCGGCGACGGCGACGTCCTGGCTGACGTCGAGGGAGTCCGTCGTCGTCGGGTCGGTGTCGAAGTACTTCTCGATGACGGGCTGGCGGCTCGGGTGGATGCTCGTGCCGGAATCGCTGCGACCCGCCTTGCAACGCCTGGCGTCGAACATGACGGTGTGTCCGCCGTCGATTTCGCAGTTCGCGGCGATCGAGGCATTCTGCGCCGAATCGCGGGCCGAACTCGATGGGCACGTCGCCCGCTACGCCGGGGGCCGTGACTTGTTGTTGTCCGGCCTACCGGATCTCGGTATCTCGAAGCTGGCGCCGGCCGACGGCGCGTTCTACGTGTACGCCGACATCTCGCACCTACTCGAAAACGAGACATCCACCGCGTGGTGCGCGCGACTGTTGCACGACACCGGCCTGGCGCTCGCACCCGGCATCGACTTCGACACCGTTCACGGAGACGAGACGGTGCGCCTGTCGTTCGCGGGGTCGACCGCCGATGTGTCAGCGGCATTGGATCGGCTCGCCGGATGGCTACCGGCTTTCTGATCGGCTCCCGCCCGCGCTGAGCGCGTCTAGCTACCCTGCGCGATGATCTGCGCGATGTTGCGTTCGGCGAGTGCGGCGATGGTCAGTGCAGGGTTGGCGGTGCCGGTACTGCCGGGTATCAGCGCGCCGTCGATGACATAGAGGCCGGGGTGACCGTGCACCCGGCCGTAACCATCCGTCGCGTCGCCCATCACGACACCCCCGAGCGGGTGCGCGGTGAACGACGCGTTGACGTCTGCGGCCATCGGCTCTGCGCCGGGCACGGTACCGCCGGCCTCAGCCATCTTGTTGTGCACAGCACGGAGTGCGTCGATGCTCGCGCGTTCGCCGCCCGCAGGCCAATTCACGACCGCGCGATCGGCACTCGCGTCGTACACGACGTCGGCGCGGGTCGGGTCCATTGTCATGCCGAGGGAAGCGAGCATGCCGACGTCTTTCGCGGTGCCTGCCACGAACCAGTTCTCGAGGCTCAGCGGCAGGCCGGACTCGTCGACGACTCGTGACGCGGCCGGCGCGCCCTGATCGCCACCGAAACCATCGGTCACTGCCACCGAGCGCACGAGCGCCGCGTCGCCGTTGGTGCCCCAGCCACGGCCGACATGCTCGTTGAGGTTCGCCAGTGAACCTGTGTGACGTGCCTTGACGAGCAGTTCGGTGGTGCCGACCGTACCGGCGCCGAGTACGAGCTTGTCGCACGTCAGTGTCGAGGTGCCCAGGACGGCGCCGGTGGGATCCACGGCCTGCACGTCCACCACATAACGACCATCGGGCTCCTGGCCGATCGACAACACCCGATGCGCGTGGCACACCTGGGCGCGGCCGGTTGCCTCCGCGGCGGGAATGTAGTTCTGCGTCAGATCGAACTTCGCGCCGTTCGAGTTGCCGAGGTTGGTCTCGCCTGCCACCGCCGAGCGGCGCACGGACCCCGCGAACTCGGCTCGCAGGACATCCCAGTTCCAGATCCCGTCGATGCGATGCGGGGTGTAGCCGGCCTTGATGGCGTCTTCGTCCCAGCGTCGCGAATGTGTGAACTCACCGGTGTAGTAGATGTCGTCGGGCATCGGGTCGAGTCGCAACATCGATCGCACCTTCGGGTACCACGTCGAGCTCATCTCGTCGTAGCTCAACCGCTCGCCGAATACCTGTTCGAAGAAGCGCTGTTCGGGGGCGATCATCACACCCGTGAACACGATCGAGCCGCCACCGACCGCGGCGCCTCGCCACACCGACATGTTCGGGTAGTCGGTCACGTCGAGTACACCGGCGAAGTCGTCGCACACGACAGGAATTCCGGTGGGGCCGGTGAACGAGGTGCGGTGGTAGTAGCCGCGACCGTCGGCGAGGAGATCGGTGGTGAAGATCTCCCGCTGTGGGTCGCGTGGCCAGCGCATACCGCGTTCGAGCACGGTCACCTGCGAGCCGGATTCCGCGAGTCGCAGTGCGGCGACACTCGCGCCGAATCCGGAACCGACCACGATGACCTCCGAATGCGCCGGAGGTGTGGGGGGAGGGAGGAACAGTTCGGGAACGAGGCGACGGTATTCGTCGATGCCGATGGGCAGCGCCGACGCGACCGGAAGCCGGACCCCGGGCACACCCACGGATGCCACAGCTGCGCCCAGCGCTGATGCCTGTAGGAACCGACGACGCTTCATCTGAATTCGCTCCGATCGTGTCGATACGACCAGGGACGCGATTGCCGAGCCCCCATGCCGGCTGCCCGATCCTACCGGGTGGTCTCTGGCCCGTTCGCCTCTGGTAGGGGCAACTGGGCTGTCACGATGACTAGGTGTCGACTGCTGCGACTCCGAAGGGCGAGCGGCGCCGCCGGGCGCTGGTCGAGGCCGCAGCCGATCTCATTCTCGAAGGCGGAATCGAGGCGGTTCGGCACCGGTCCGTCGCGACACGGTCGGGTTTACCGCTGGCGTCCACGACGTACTATTTCGATTCGCTCGACGACCTCGTGGCCTGTGCTGTGCGTTTCAACGGAATGCGCGAACTCGAGCAGATGGGTGAGTGGGTGAGGCAGGTTCCGCAGGCGTATCGCACGGATGTGTCCACTGCGGAGCTGATCGTCGATCTGCTCATCGGTCCGCTCGGTATCGATCGCGAACTGCTCATCTCTCGGTACGAGCGATATATCGCGACGGCGCGCCATCCGGAATTGCGCGACGTGCAACTCCAGATCCGTGACCAGGTCGAAGGCCTGCTCACCGAACTTCTTCATCGGTGTGGTCGGACGGCGCACCACCATCAGCTGCGTCGTCTCGTCGCGGTCGTCGACGGCGCGGTCCTCGGCGGCCTCGGTGCACTCGATCCCGATCCGAGAGGGCTTGCGAGAGTGATCTTGATCGACGTCGTGAACACCGTCGCACCGCCAGCCGATGCGTGAGCACGCATAATGGATCCGTAAACTCATGCGCTGTGAGCAACATCCCGAACGTCCTCGCCAGCCGGTATGCCAGCCCCGAATTGCGGCGGTTGTGGTCGCCGGAGCACAAGATCGTGCTCGAGCGCCAACTGTGGCTCGCGGTGCTGCGTGCCCAGGCCGAACTCGGGATCGAGGTGCCGGCGGAGGCGGTCGCCGACTACGAGCGTGTCCTCGAACAGGTCGACCTCGAGTCCATCGCCGCACGTGAACGCGTGACCCGCCACGATGTGAAGGCCCGAATCGAAGAGTTCAACGCCCTCGCCGGTCATGAGCACGTGCACAAGGGCATGACCAGCCGCGACCTGACAGAGAACGTCGAGCAGCTGCAGATCCTGCGATCGCTCGAGCACGTGCACGCACACGGTGTTGCGGTCGCAGCCCGACTCGCCGAGCGCGCCGCCGAATACTCGGCGCTGGTGATGGCCGGACGGTCGCACAACGTCGCGGCGCAGGCCACCACCCTGGGGAAGCGGTTCGCGTCGGCGGCCGATGAACTCCTCATCTCGCTGCAACGCGTGCGTGAACTGATCGACCGGTACCCGCTGCGCGGCGTCAAGGGCCCGATGGGCACCGCCCAGGACATGCTCGACCTGTTCGACGGCGATGCCGGCAAGCTCGAACAGCTCGAAGCGAAGGTCGCGGAGCACCTCGGCTTCTCGCACGTGCTGACCAGCGTCGGCCAGGTGTACCCGCGCTCGCTCGACCACGATGCGCTGTCGGCGCTCGTGCAGGTCGGTGCGGGTCCGTCGTCCTTTGCACACACCGTCCGCCTCATGGCCGGACACGAGCTGGTCACCGAGGGGTTCCAGCCGGGCCAGGTCGGATCGTCGGCCATGCCGCACAAGATGAACACCCGCTCGTGCGAACGAGTCAACGGGCTGCAGGTGGTGCTGCGCGGCTACGCCTCGATGGCTGCCGAGCTCGCCGGTGCCCAGTGGAACGAAGGCGACGTGTTCTGTTCGGTCGTGCGCCGTGTCGCGCTGCCGGATGCGTTCTTCGCGATCGACGGTCAGATGGAGACGTTCCTTACTGTGCTCACCGAATTCGGCGCGTACCCAGCGGTGATCGAGAAGGAACTCGTTCGGTACCTACCGTTCCTCGCGACCACCAAGGTACTCATGGCCGCCGTGCGCGCGGGAGTGGGACGGGAAACGGCGCATGAGGCCATCAAGGAGCACGCGGTCGCGGTGGCACTGGCGATGCGCGAGAAGGGGCGCGAGCCCGATCTGCTCGACCGGTTCGCGGCCGACGAACGGTTGCCGCTCGATCGTGCGGAACTCGACGAGGCATTGGCCGACCGGTCGGTGTTCGTCGGCGCTGCGCAGGCGCAGGTCGCGCGGGTGGTCGACGCTGTGGAAGATTTGGTAACGCGCTACCCGGAAGCGGCGACATACTCGCCGGCTCCGATTCTGTAGGCATCGGCAAGCGCTACCAGGGGAGAGCTCGATGGGGGTAGCTGCATACAACAGGGGAGGCCATGGTGTCGGAGAAGGTGGAAAACAACGGTCGGGTGAGGGACGCGGTGCGCACACGCACCGCGCTCCTCGACGCCGCGCTCGAAGTGTTCCTTCGCGACGGATACGCGGAGGCTGCGACCGAGGAGATCGTGTCCGTGGCGGGGGTGACCCGTGGAGCTCTCTACCACCATTTCGCGAACAAGCGTGAGCTGTTCCAGGGTGTGATCGAGCGGCTTCAGCGGGACGCCGAGGAAACACTCGTCCCGGCAGAACGGATCGACGACCCGTGGGAGGCATTCACGCTTGCGGTGCTGGCCTCACTCGATGCGGTCTACGATCAGCCGACCCGTCGTCTGTTGTTGATCGAAGCACCCGCGGTCCTCGGATGGGCGGACGTGCGGGAAAGACACCGCGGCTCGACGTTGCGCAGCGTCGAAGGGATGCTGGAGTCGTTCAGGCCCGACGACGAGGCCGCGTCGATTCGCGAATCGGTGCTCGCTCATCTGATTGTCGCAGCCGTCGAAGAGGCGATGCTGTACCTGGCACACAGTGACGATCCGCAGCGTGATCGCGGCATCGTGGAGGAAGAGTTGCTGAAGGTGCTGGGGGCTGCTCGACGGCCGACTGCCGAAGCCTAGACCCCGAATGAGATCCTTACCGTTGTGAACGACTGTATATTCTGTGCGATCGTGGCGGGAGTGGCGCCGGCCAGCGTGGTGCTCGACGAACCCGACGTCGTCGCGTTCATGGACATCCGTCCCTTCACCCCGGGGCATCTACTGGTGATCCCCAAGCGTCACGCATCCGGTCTGGCGCAGCTCGATCCGGACGACGGCGCCGCGGTGTTCGCCGCGGGGCAACGCATCGCCACGGCGCTGCGGTCGAGTTCACTCCCGATCGGCGGGGTGAACCTCTTCCTCGCCGACGGAGCGATCGCGGGGCAGGAAGTGTTCCACGTGCATCTTCATGTCGTTCCACGCGCGAGTGGCGACGGCTTCGGGGTTCGTGCCCGGCCCCAGTCGCCCGACCGGATGGCGCTCGACGGTACCGCCGGTGCGATCAGGTCCGCCTTGACCGTGCTCGAAGGGTGATCTCGTGACGTATGTGCAGCCGATCGCGCCGATCGGTGAGTCGATCGCGTGGTCTGCCCTGGCTGCGGTACTCCCGCTGTTGACGATGCTGGTGATGCTCGCGGTGTTCCGCGTCAAGTCCTATCTGGCTGCGGTGGTCGCGGTGGTGGTGGCAATCGTGCTCGCCGCGACCGTCTACGGGATGCCGTTGTTGTCCGCGGTCAGCTCCGGCATCGAGGGCGCCGCTTTCGGCGTGTTCCCGATCATGTGGACTGTCGTGAGCGCGGTGTTCGTATACCGGCTGACAGTGGAGTCGGGACATTTCGACGTGCTGACCCGTGCCTTCGCGAGGGTCTCCCCGGACCCTCGCATCCTGACGATCGTCATCGCGTTTCTCTTCGGTGCGCTCCTCGAAGCCGTTGCGGGCTTCGGGACACCGATCGTCGTCGCCACTGTGGTGCTCATCGGGGCAGGGTTGAATCCGGTGCGCGCGGCTGCTGCGGCGTTGATCGCGAACGCCGTGGGCACGCCCCTCGGTGTCATGGGCACGCCGATCCTCACGATGTCGAAGGTGTCGGAGATTCCGATCGAGGAGATCGGGCCCGTAGTCGCGACCCAGGTGTGCGTCTTGGCGGCATTCGTGCCGCTGGTGCTCGTCGCCGTCGTCGGCGGTGCCCGAGGGATGCGGCAGACATGGCCGGCGGCGGTGGCCGTCGGCGTCGCTTTTGCGGCCGCGCAGTTCTTGTGCGCGACCTACTTCGTGGTGGGGTTGAGCAACATCGCGGGTGCCGCCGCCGGGCTGGTGGCGTTGTTGATCGTGCTGCGCTTCTGGTCGCCCCCGGCGGGGGATGCATCCACCGCGCCGCAGCACGAGCCGGACAGTACCCGCCGGATCGTCGAAGCGTTCGCACCGTACGCGTTGATCGTCGTCGTGTTTCTGGTGAGCCGCATCGGTCCGGTCGCGTCGATGTTGTCGGGTGCGACGTTCTCGTTCACCTGGCCGGGTCTCGACGTGGAGACCGCGGACGGCGGAGTCCCCGCGGCCGAGACGTTCACCCTGAATCTGCTGACGGCGCCGGGCACCATCGTATTCGTCGCGGCCTTGCTGTCGATCGTATTGCTGCGCGTCGAGGTAGGGGACGCCCTGCGCTGTTTCGTTGCCGCGGTGGTGCAGTTGCGGTGGTCGTTCGCGACAGTGACGTCCGTCGTCGCGTTGGCCTATGTGATGAACCTGTCGGGTCAGACCGCGACGATCGGTCAGTTCCTCGCGGGCGCGGGGGCTGCGTTCGCCCTGCTCGCGCCCGTCCTCGGGTGGCTGGGTGTCGTGGTGACCGGTTCGAACACCGCGTCGAACGCGATGTTCGGAAGTCTGCAGGTATCGGCAGCGCAGCAGGCCGGACTCGATCCGACGGTCCTGGTCGCCGGAAACATGACGGGCGGTACTGCCGGTACACCGATCGCGCTGCAGAATCTCGCTCTGGTGTCGTCGGTGGAGGGCTTGGCGGGTAGGGACGGGCTGCTCCTACGCAGGCTGCTGCCGATCAGTCTCGTGATGCTCGTCGTGTACTCGGTGGTGGTGTGGTTGCAGACTACGTCGGTGCTGTCGTGGATGGTGACGTGAGCCCGGTCTCCTCGCCGACGAGCCCGTCCCCGGCAGCGGGATCGAATGTCCTCGACCGCGCTGCCGGGAGAACGAGTCACATCACAACAGCGGAGGATACGTCCTCGGATGTGGTCTCACATCGCTGACTGCGGCATCAGTGCCGGCGGCGTTCCCGGCAGGCCGGGGTAGTAGGTACCTGCCGCCCAGCCGCCGTCGACGGCGAGTTCGGCACCCGACATGTATGATGCCTCGTCGCTGGCAACGAACAGAGTGACGTGCGCGACGTCCTCTGGTTCGCCGATCCGCTGCAATGGCACGCCGACGTACTGGCTCTGCAGCTCGTCGCCGACGCGTCCGGTCGGATTGCCGAGGGTGGTGTCGACGCCGCCGGGGTGCACCGAGCACACCCGGATGCCCGAGGGCCCCAACTCGTATGCCAGTGCCTTGGTCAGCCCGCGTACCGCCCACTTGCTGGCGGTGTACGCGGCTAATCCGTTGACACCGCGCAAACCGTCCACTGACGAGATGTTCACGATGACCCCACGTCCCGCACGCTTCATTTCGGGCACAACCGTTTTGGCGCCCAGCAAGTTTCCGAGGACATTGACGTCGAGGAGCCGCTCGGTCGCGGCGATGTCGATGTCCTCGATCGGCGACCAGTGCATGACGCCCGCATTGTTTACGAGAATGTCGATGCCGTCGAATTTTCCGACGGTCTCGGCGATGAATGCCGCCCATGCATCTGCGCTGGTCACGTCGAGGGCTGCAAAGAACGCGGCATCACCGAGTTCATCGGCCAGCGCGCGTCCTTTGTCTTCCAGCACGTCACCGAGGGCGACTCGCGCCCCTTCCTTGACGAAGAGTCGAGCAGTCGCCTCGCCCATGCCTTGTGCGGCACCCGTGATGATCGCAACCTTGCCGTCGAGTCTGCCCATGATTACCTCCGAATGGTTTTGAATAGTGTTGTGCTGCCGGATTTTCCAGCGTAGTTCGACAGTTCATCGTCCTGTCGGCGATGGGGAGCCCACATCCCGGTCAGCGGTCCGGGACCGTGTCGGCGAAGGGCCAGGGAATGGGTGCTGTGCCGATCACGGTGCATGGACTCCCATCGAGTGTGCGTCTGTCAGCCCCAGCGGGATTGGCCGCCATCGAGTGGGATCGTGGCACCGCTGAGATAGTCGGCATCATCACTCACCAGAAACACCACGGCTCGACCGATGTCGCTCTGCGCGTCGCCTATCCGGCGTAGGGGAATGCCGGCCTTGAACGTTTCTGCCTCGTCGGGGTATTCGCCGATCCACCATTCGAGAGCGGGCGACAACGCGTGCGGCGCAATGTTGTTCACCCGAATTCCATCGACACCCCACTCGCACGCGGCCGCACGAGAGAGCGCACGCATGCTTTCCTTGGTCGCTGCGTAGGCGCCGTAGTTGCTCGCATCCCACCGAACCGCCGCGGACGACACGAGGTTGATGATCGACCCGCCACCGCGCTCCTTCATGGACGGGTAGCAGGCTCGCATCAGGCGCAGCGTCGCCAACGGACCGGTGTCGAATGCACGCTGGAAGTCGTCGTCCTCGACCGACAGCAACGGACCTGGCTGGCAGTCGTTCGCGTTGTTCACGAGAATGTCGACACCACCGAAATGGCTCGTCGTCCGGTCCACTGCGCGTCGAACGTCGTCCGCGTCGCTCACATCGCACGGCACCGGCACGGCCTTGCCGCCGTACGCTTCGATCTGTTCGACAGTTGTGGCGAGCTTCGATTCGGTGCGACCGGCGACCACGATCGCGACGCCCTCCTTGGCCAGTGCGTGCGCGATGCCTTGACCGATGCCCTGACCTGCGCCGGTGATCAAAGCAACCTTGCCGTCAAGCTTTCCCATTTGTTCTCGCTCTCAGTGTCCGGTGAAGTACGGCAGGCCTGTCATGCCGGCCCGCTATCGGAGTGTTCTGGATCACGTAGAAGTCCGCGAGGGAGGATTCCGCCAGGCGAGAAAGCTCTGCTACGCGGGGCCGTCTCTGTGATCACGGGGGTCACCTCTTCTTCATCACGCGGCTTCGACAGGGGGCATGACGAAGGTGCCCTCGAGGACCTCCGGACCCGGGTTGTAGGAGCGGGCGAAGAGAATGAAGGATTTGCCATCCGAGGGGCTCGGTAGCCAGTTGCTCGACGGGTCGGCCGGTGCATGCGGTTGGATGGATATCTCGATGCTGCCGTCTCGGTTGGTGATCAGCCCGTCTGTATCGCTGCTGACTACGTATCGGTCGATCGGGTTCGGCGACGGGTACTGGCCGTTTTCCCGTACTTCGTACAGTGAGATCGACCAGAATGCCTGCGACGGGATCCCACCCGGAGGGAGGCGAAGGACATGGTCTTCGGTTCCTACCAGGGCATTCCCGTCGCCGTCGGTGAAGGTCATCCAATAGTTGGCTTCTTCGCGGGACATGCCGAGCATTCCTCCGCCGGAGGACAATGCGTAGGCGCGCATGTCATAGTCTTTCTGCTCAGCAGTACCGAGCTGGACTCCCGGGGGGCTGTAGTCGATCCATCCGACACCCTGTCCCTCGTTCTCTACCCGTTCGATGTACCGCCTGGGATCGCCGAGTTCAGGGAATTGAGTGGTCCAGGCGTCCCTTGCGTCGTCGCTCATCGAATCCCAACTGCAGTCCGATCCACACACTCCGACTTCACGGAACATGGCGACCAGATCGTTCTCGTCAGCTGGGGGTGGATTGAGCGCCATGGTTTCATTGACGACATCGATGTAACTCCGCAGGTCACCGGCGATGGGTTGGACCCGCGTGGACGACGGTTCCGTTTCGGGCCGAGCCGGGGAGAATCGGAAGCCGTCCTGCACAGCGTTGGCGGCGGCCTGATCGGCCGGACCGGTGGTCTGGACACGGAGATTGACATAGACGTCGTTGGTGGGCGCCCTCACGAGAGTCGCCTCCGGTGGTGCCTCTCCCTCCCAATCCGGTCCCACCACGAAGTACTTCTGCGCTTCCGTACCGGTGGTCCGCTCACCAGCATAGAAGAAGGTATTCGAATAGAAGTCGATCAAGGTGAGAACGTAGAACCGATCACCCGTATCGGGCGTGTCCAGATGAACTGGGCCGGCCGAGAGGTCGAGCCAGGTAGTGGAATACAGTACGTCTTGGCTCGGCCCGTTTGCCCACGTGTCGTCGGGACCGGCGAGTGCACGCGAATGAACGAAGTTGTTGAGGGTCGTGCTGGTCGTACTTCCGGGCGTATCGAGTGCATTCCAGCGGTGACGGGACAATTCGAACAGTGGGAAGGTGTAGTCGAAGGCGTCGCTGACTGTCGTATGCAGATCGGCCGGCGCAGCCGAGTTGTCCTCCGGTGCGGATTCGGCTCCAGAGCAGCTCGTAATAGCAAGCGCAGCAATGCAAATACCAGTGAAAGCTAGTGTTGTGCGTCGTCGAATCGAGCGTGATCGGGGTTGTAGCATCATTGTCTCTTTCTCGCTGTTACCAGACGGCGTCGCCGCGCAGGACTGCGTCGGCTCCGCCGTCGACGAATACGACCTGGCCGGTCACATGGGAGTTCTCGGGGGAGACGAGCCACGACACCAGGGGCGTGATCTGCTCGGGCTGGGCGTGGCCGGACAGCGGCATCGGAACACTGTCGTCGATCGCCTTGCGTCCCTCGTCGGTATCCAGCAACGGGCGGATCAACGGAGTGACGACAGTGCCGGGCGCAATCGCGTTGAGCGGTATGCCGGCGCCCGCCCAGGCGGGAGTGATCGCGGTGCGGCGAACCCAGCGCGCGATTGCAGATTTCGACGAAGCGTAGACCTGGGCGCCGTCGCCGCGAGCGACGGCTTCCTGCGTCGCCCGGACCGCATCGGTTTCGTTGCCGGCCAGAGATGCTGTGACGATTGCGGAGTCGGTCGGGTGCAGCGACGCGACCGAGGAGATCACCACGGCGCGGGGGTCGGTCCCGTCTGCGAGCAGTGGAAGTAGCCCTTCGAGGGTCGCGACGGCGCCGAAGTAGTTCACCTTGATGGTGAGCGGGTCGAACAGTGCCACGCCGGCGCAGGCAATGACGCCGTCCAGGCGTCCACCGCTGAGGACGCGCGCCTGGTCCACCAGCGTCTGTCGGCCTGCCATCGTGGCGAGGTCAGCGGTGATGTCGGCGTCTCGAAGGTCGGCGCCGATGACGTGAGCGCCTGATTCACGCAGGTATGCGGCGGTTGCGGCGCCGATCCCGGAGGCGCAACCGGTCAGGAGGTAGGTACGAGCCATATGTTGTGAACTTTCGTGAGATGGGATGGGGGCCATCGACGAGATGCCAGTCTGTGACAGGTAGCCATCCTGTGCCACGGTGTTAATGTGTGTCAAGACACATTGGGGGAGGGAATGTGATGGAGAACGGCGAGTCGCTGCTCGATCGGCGACGAACATCGATGCGCATGGACATCGCGGCCAGCGCGGCGCACCTGTTTCTCGAGGCAGGATTCGACGAGACAACGGTCGAGGACATCGCCCGGCGGGCGGGGATTTCGGTCCGCACGTTCTACCGGCACTGCGATGCAAAATGTGACACGCTCACGCCGGTGATGACAACCGGTATTCGTGACTTCGTCAGCTATCTCGCTGCGAGGCCGCGCACCGAACCTGCGGCAACCGCCGTACATGAGGCGTTCCTCGGGACGTTCAGGCACTACAGATTCGCTGAGATCGCATCACTCAGGAGTCTTTTCGTTCTGATGACTTCCGTTTCCGATATTCGGGCTCGATGGATGGTCGCAGCCGCCGACCTCAGCCACGAACTGCGTCCCGTCATCGCTGAGCGGTCCGGCTTGGATCCGAATGGGCTCGAATCATTCCTGCTCTCCCGCATGTTGATCGATGCCCTGACCGTTGCCTTGGAGTACTGGGTGACGTCCGACTCGGACAATGTCGACCTCGTCGATGTGGTCGCCTCGGCTCTTTCCGTGGTTCACCTGGACATGAACTGACCAGTGGGAGTGCGTTGTCCGTGTCAGTGTATTTCCCGATGAACGGGAGGTGCTCTGACACAAGACCACCCATCCCTGAACTATGTGCTCGACATCATCTGGTGAGAGGACGCGCACATGGCAGAAGACACTCCGATCAGTCCCGTTCGTGCTGAGGAAATCTCCGACTGGGCCTTCGAGGCCGACGTCGTTGTCGCCGGGTTCGGCGTGGCCGGTGCCGCAGCCGCCGTCAGTGCGTCGCAGGCAGGCGCCGAGGTGCTGGTACTCGAACGCACAGGGGGATGGGGCGGCGCGGCGGCCATGGCCGGCGGTTTCATCTATATGGGTGGCGGCACCCCACTGCAGAAGGCGTGCGGGTTCGACGACACCGTCGACAACATGAAAGCCTTCATGAAGGCCGCACTCGGTCCCGGCGTCGACGAAGCCAAGATCGACGTCTACTGCGAGGGCAGCGTCGACCACTATCACTGGCTGGTCGACGAGTGTGGCGTTCCGTTCAAGATGAGTTTCTGGGGTGAGCCCGGGTGGGAACCACCGCAGGACGACGGTCTGATGTACAGCGGTGGCGAGAATGCGGCACCGTTCAACACCTCGATCCCGCCTGCGCCGCGCGGCCACGTCCCGCAGATGGACAACAAGAATGCCGACACCGAAAAGGGCGGCGGCTTCATGCTGATGAAGCCGCTCACCGACAAGGCTGTCGAACTCGGTGTCAAGGCCCAGTACGACATGCGGGTACAACGGCTGATCGTCGACGCCGATGGCCGCGTCGTGGGTGTGTTGGCCAAACAGTACGGCAGGGATGTCGCCGTGCGCGCTCGCCGCGGGGTCGTCCTCGCCACCGGCAGCTTTGCCTACAACGACACGATGGTCCGATCGTTCGCGCCGCGGATCGCCGGTCGTCCTGCGGCGTCGATCGAGGAGCACGACGGCCGCGCGATCCGGATGGCGCAGGCTCTCGGCGCAGATCTGGCGCACATGGATGCCACCGAGGTTGCGTTCTTCTGTGATCCGCAACTGTTCGTCCGCGGCATCCTCGTCAACGGGCGTGGCCAGCGTTTCATCAACGAGGACACCTACCCGGGGCGCGTCGGGCAGGCCACGTTGTTCGAGAATCAGAACCAGGCGTTCCTCATCATCGATGAGGCTGCGTACGAGGAGGGTATGTCTCGTCCGACCGCCATCGAGGAGCTGCGCCACCAACCGAAGTGGGTGTGCGAGACCGTCGACGAGCTCGAATCCGAGATGGGCTTGCCCGCGGGTGCGCTGCGGTCCACCGTCGAGGTGTACAACCGGCATGCAGCACACGGTGAGGATCCGCTATTGGGCAAGAAGCCGGAATGGGTCAAGCCGATCGGAACGCCGGTCGCTGCGATCGATCTGCGTGAAATGACCGGCGGTTTCACCCTCGGCGGCCTGCGCACCACGGTCGACTCCGAGGTTTTGCACGTCTCGGGTGAGCCCATTCGCGGCCTGTTCGCGGCAGGTCGGTGTACGTCCGGCGTCTGCGCGGGCGGTTACGCGTCCGGAACGTCCCTGGGGGACGGCAGTTTCTTCGGCCGTCGTGCCGGGCAGAGTGCCGCCGAGGCGTGATGTCTCGGCCTCCCATGTCGAGGCCGTTTCTACTACGGTGATCTTGTGCCAGGTTCACAGCCGATCATGACGCCCTTGACCGAGGCGGCGATCTTTCTCGTCGTCACGGTGGACGAGGGCGGCGAGCCCGCGGCCCGGGATCTACTCGCCGACCTCGCGAGCCTGCGTCGTGCCGTCGGATTCCGCATCCCCGACGGCGGGCTCTCGGTGGTTGCCGGGATCGGATCGGCGTTGTGGGATCGGCTGTTCTCCGGGCCGCGCCCCGCCGAGCTCCACGGATTCATCCCGCTGGACGGCGACACGCACCACGCACCCGCCACGCCGGGCGACCTCCTGTTCCATGTGCGCGCGTCGACGATGGACCTGTGCTTCGAACTCGTGGGGAAGATCAACGATCGGCTGCGCGGTGTCGCGCGGGTCGTCGACGAGACCCACGGATTCCGGTACTTCGACCGCCGCGATTTGCTGGGGTTCGTCGACGGCACCGAGAACCCCGAAGATGACGATGCCGTTGCTGCGACTCTGGTCGCCGACGGCGACCGTGCCTTCGCCGGCGGCAGTTATGTCATCGTGCAGAAGTATCTGCACGATCTCGAGGCATGGAACGCGCTGTCGGTCGAGGAGCAGGAAGGCGCGATCGGGCGCACCAAACTCGACGACATCGAACTCGACGACGACGTCAAGCCGGCGAATTCACATGTCGCGCTCAACACGATCGTCGACGAGAACGGCGTCGAACGAGAGATCCTGCGGGCCAATATGCCGTTCGGGAGCTTCGGTGCCGACGAGTTCGGCACCTACTTCATCGGGTACTCGGCAACACCGGAGGTGACCGAGCAGATGCTGCGCAACATGTTCCTCGGAGATCCGCCCGGAAATCACGACCGGATTCTCGATTTCTCCACGGCCGTCACGGGCACCCTGTTCTTCTGCCCGTCCATGGAATTCCTCGACGACCTTCCTCCTGCTCCGCAGGACTTCGGCACCGTCGATGAATCCACCGCACCGACCGTCGGAGACGGATCCCTCGGAATCGGCCCTCTCAGAAGGAGTTCAATGCTGTGAACAATCTGTATCGCGAACTGGCCCCGATCACGGATGCGGCGTGGGCCGAGATCGAAGAGGAAGCTTCCCGGACCTTCAAGCGTCACGTCGCCGGCCGGATCGTCGTAGACTTCTCGGGTCCGCACGGTGCCGATTTCGCGGCGGTCGGTCTCGGGCGTACCACCGAGATCGACGCCCCGGCCGATGGCGTGGCGGCGCGGCAGCATCGGGTCGCGAACGTGGTCGAACTGCGGGTGCCGTTCACGCTCTTGCGCGAGGAACTCGACAACGTCGAGCGCGGTGCCCACGATGTCGATCTCGACGCGGTGAAAGAAGCCGCCAAGAAGATCGCCTTCGCCGAGGACCGCGCGATCTTCGAGGGATACGCTGCTGCCGGGATCGAGGGTATTCGAGCGTCGTCGACCAACACCGCACTGCAGTTGGCCGAGGACCCTCGCGACATTCCGGAGACCATCAGCCTGGCCTTATCGGAGTTGCGTCTCGCCGGTGTGGGCGGTCCGTACTCGGTGCTGCTGAGCGCCGACGCATTCACGAAGGTCAGCGAGACCGCAGACCACGGATACCCGATCCGCGAGCAGATTCGGCGACTGATCGACGGTGAGATCATCTGGGCGCCGGCGATCGATGGTGCCTTCGTCATGACCACTCGCGGCGGCGATTACGACCTGCAGGTGGGGCAGGACCTGTCGATCGGATACCTCTCACACGATGCCGAGAGTGTGCAGTTGTACTTTCAGGAGACACTGACGTTCCTCGTGTACACGGGCGAGGCCTCGGTCGCGCTGCTCCCACCGCGCTGACCCGAGTTTTTCGGCGCACGGCCGTGATCGCGGAGAGGTCGTCCTCGTGGATGAAGGGATGTGCGTCCACTCCATGTCGCAACTCAGGGCACCTTCGGGGAGACGCTGCTCTTGGTCGGTCGTACGCCGTTGGTGATCCAGCGGAGCAACCATTCCGCCGGGCCGTACCGACGCCTGCGCAACCACCACGCACTCACAGCCAACTGAAAGGCGAAGACTACGACGGCCACGCCCATGGTCGCCAGCGGTGACAACGATCCGGCCAGGCCGAGTCCGATGCCGCTGAAGATCAGCAGGCCGATCAGGGACTGCCCGAGATAGTTGGTCAGCGCCATTCGGCCTGCCGGGGCAAGCGCAGAGCGGACTGCAGACGTCCGGTGGCGGTGCATCAGCCGTAGCAAGGTCGCGACGTATGCCGCTGTCAGGAGCGGCGCGGTGGCGACGCTGGCCGCGACGGCGAGTGTGTTGTGGTTGGCTCCCGCGCTGGCGTACACCACTGCACCGAGCAGCCCGATCGGGAAGCAGGCCAGTTGAATCCTCCGGAGGGCCCACTCATCTCCGCGGATCCCGCTGAGCAGCTTTCGTCGGCCTGCCAGCATTCCCAGCAGGAACATCGCAAGTGCCGTCGGGCCTTGCATGCTGATCGCCTGGACGATCAGCAGGGCGAGACCGTCGATGTGGTGGCCGATCACCTCACGCCAACCGCCGAGTAGCGACTCCGTCGCAGCGGCCCCGTTCGCCTGCGCGTCGGCTGCGGAGGGCAGGAACGCGGAGCTGTCGAGGAAAAGCCCGCTCACCAGGAGACTCACGAGGACCACGCCGTAGACGACGGCGGCTACGCGCAGTGCTGTGCGATCTCTGACGTTGCGCATCGCGAGCAGTACTGCGCAGACGACGGCGTAGGTCATGAGGATGTCGCCCCCATAAAGAAACACGGTGTGCAGAGCCCCGAACACGAACAACCCGACGATCCTGCGGATCATGCGGGGACGGATGTCGACGCCTGCTCGGCTGGCTGAGGCCATCTGCAAGGTGAAGCTGTAGCCGAATAGGAAGGAGAACAGGACATAGAACTTCATGTCGACGAACACGGACGAGAGCCAGCGAGTCAGATCGTCGATGTTCGAGGTGAATGCCGGATCGATGGCCAGATTGCCGGGATAGCCGGAGGCCATGAATGTGATGTTGACGATGAGTATTCCAAGTAGGGCGAAGCCGCGGATGGCGTCGAGATCGTCTACACGAGATCGGTTTTCACCTGGTGGGTAGGGCATCAACGTCCTTCTTTCGGTCTGGTCGGCCAGGCAGCAAGTGCTCCGTCCGCAATTTACTGCGTATGGGGAACGCACTTAATACTTGGTACGGTACACGCAGAAAGGTGGTTGTGGGTATGCCTGAAGATGGCGACGGCAGGGCTGAACGGGCTCGGCGACGCCACGCTCTCCTCTGGACCGGCCACCAGCGAGGCTCACGCGGACCCAAGCCTGGTCTTTCGCTCCCCAAGATCATCCGGACGGGCATCGAGATCGCTGACTCCGAAGGTCTAGCCGCCCTCTCGATGAATCGGCTTGCTCGAGAAGTGGGTAGTGGAGTTATGACCCTCTACCGATACGTTCCAGGGAAGGCTGAACTCGTCGACCTGATGGCCGACGCGGTGGTTGCAGAGACCGCCTATCCACCCGAGAAGCAGTTCGACAGTTGGCGAAGCCGCCTGACCTTCACCGCCCGGGCGAAATGGGCCCGCTATCGGAAGCATCCCTGGATGCTCGGGGTGATGGCGAGCACAAAGCTGCCGATGGGTCCCGGGACGACCGCCGAGATCGAATGGTCGATGCATGCGGTGAACGAACTCGAAGTGAGTGCAACGCACAAACTCTGGATCGTGATGACAGTCAGCTCCTTCGTTCAGGGTGCCGCAATGCTCGCGATCAACGACGACGCCGACGACAATGTCTCGGCCGCATTCGAGGACACCGGCCAGGCGGGGGCGGAGGCGCTGACGTCGATCGGTGCTGAGACGATGCTGCAACTGGCTTCGGAACTGACTGGGCCCCCGGATCTGAACGCTTGGTTCGAGTTCGGTCTGGAGCGCACTTTGGACGGTGTGACCCGTTTTGTGGAACTGGGCGGCAGGTGATGATGGAGTGGGTGGACCTGATCCTCAACTTGGTGGTGTCGCCCCGACGACTACCGACAGTGGTGGTCGTGGGTGTCGGGAGCTGACTGGCGATACCCGGAAGTTCCCGTGTGGACGTGCCCTGCCACTACGGGTGCTGCGCCAGTCGGGCGAGGGCAGCGGCGTTGATCCGGGTGAGGACTCGGTGCAGTTCCTCGAGTTCCGAGATGTCCACGCCGAGCGCAGCGATGACCTGGACCGGCACGGATTCGGCGTCGGCGCGCAGGTCGCGACCGGGGTCGGTCAGGTCGACGTCGAGTCGCCGCTCGTCGATCGCGCTTCGGGTGCGGGTGATCAAACCGAGGGTCTCGAGCCGTTTGAGCAGCGGGGACAGCGTCGGAGAATCGAGTTGCAGGAGTGCGCCGATCTCCTTGACCGACAGTGGCGCTTGTTCCCACAGGGTCAGCATGACGAGGTACTGCGGGTGCGTCAGTCCGAGCGGCTCGAGGATCGGCCGGTAGACCGCGAGCACCGCACGGTTTGCCACCGACAGGGCAAAACACACCTGACGGTCGAGGGCGAGAAGGTCGCCGTCGGGTGAGATCTGCGAATCGGGGAAATCGCCGCTCATATAACCACCGTACCGAATTGGTCGTGCGTCAATGGATCGTGGGCGATTTGGTGACTGCGGCGCCAATTCGATTCTGGGGCACCCACTACAGTCTCTCCGAGCACCGCATCGCCAGGTGGTAGTAGTCCGAGCCCACTCTCGCCAGGGTACCCGCACACCAGGCAGCGCTCAGCTCGCTTCGGGGTCGTCAATGACTTTGTGGTGCAACGAGTGTTGGAGTATCACCGCGGCCTCGAGACGAGGTCGAGTGCAGGTTCAGATCTCCGGCCAGTGATGCTCCAATCCCATGAGGATGAACTCGATCTTGGTGTCGACCACACCCCGCTCACGCCAGGATTCGCGTGGCTCGATGATCGACTCGTGGCCCACGGCTTCTTTCATGCGATCGAAGCCGGTGGTGCCGCTGTCGTCGACGTTCCGCCACGACTCCACGCCGAGGTGACAGGCAAAGACGGTGTCTCCGATGAAGTCGAGTGCGAACAGGGATTGCCTGTCTGTTTTGTCGTGCGCCGCCAGGGCTCGGGCATACGCAGCGATGACCCCCTCGATGCGGGTGAATGCGGAGGCGTAGCTGTAGACCAGCCGGCTGAGTCCGGGAAAGTCGTCACACACCCGCCAACATTCGTCCGCCCAGAGTTGGAGCATCGTGCGCCAGTCGGCTGCATCATCGTCGGGCACCCGGATTCCGGCAGCAATGTGGTCGAGGCACGCTACGACGATCTCGTCGCGCGAAGCGAACAGACGATACAGCGCAGTGGTTGCCACGCCGAGGCGACGACCCACAGCGGACAACGTGAAGCGGTCGAGACCCTCGTCGAGGGCGGCATCGATGACGTCCTGCTCGGTGAAAACCGGCTTCCGCCCGGCCTTCTTGCTCAGCAGGACCGGTGAGCCCGCGTTCGTGCCATCAACATGGTCCATGCCACCAGGCTAGCGACAGTAGACGAAATACCTAATACTTGCTGATACTTTCCGAAACCGTGCGCCTCGAAGAGGCCGCCGAGTGCCATGACGACGCCATCGGCCAGGATCGAAGCGTTTGTTCCGGCCCCGATCTCGACTGAGGGGGTGAACAAATCGAAGTCTCGTCCTGCATCTGAAGCGTCGGTGTGGGACACGGTCGAGCCCACGGTGTCGCAGGATGCCGCGGGTAGCCGTGAGGAACGTGGATCTGGACTGCCTGGCACGTAGGTGGCAGGATGTATCAGGTTTACGTAGACGCTAGTGCGCCAGTTGCCAGCCCTGCGCCTCCTCGAGCCGACGCCAGAACTGAGAGTATGTGCCTCCGGCAGTCAGCAGTTCCTCGTGCGTCCCCTGGCCCGCGATCCTGCCGTCGGCATCGAGCACGACGATCTTGTCGGCTCCCATGATCGTGGCAAGTCGATGGGCGATGACGACGACGGTCGCCTGTTCGCGCAGTCTCTCTATTGCCGCGACGATGTTTGTTTCGTTCTCGACATCGAGAGCCGATGTCGCCTCGTCGAGCAGGACGATCGGTGCTTTCTTGAGCAGGGCCCGCGCGATCGCCACTCGTTGGCGCTCTCCGCCGGAGATGCCCCGGCCACCTTCCCCGACCCGTGTGTGCCAGCCGTCGGGTAGCCGCTCGGCTATCTCCGTGACGCCGGCGAGGTCAGCGGCCTCTCGGATCTCCGCCTCGGTCGCGTCGTCGCGACCCACCGCGACGTTGGCCTCGAGCGTGTCGTCGAACAGATAGACATCCTGGAACACCATCGACAGCTGGCCCATCAGTTGCTCGGAAGTCTGGTCGGTCACGGAGAGACCGCCAACGAGTACCCGTCCCTCGGCGGCGTCGTAGAAGCGGCAGAGAAGCCGCGCAATGGTTGTTTTGCCGCTGCCAGAGGGACCGACCAGAGCCACCATCGAACCCGGGGAGACCGTCATCGAGACATTGCGCACCGCCGGCGCGGAACCGGGTGAGTACGAGAAGGTGACGTCGTCGAGTTCCACGCTGCCCGGCGAGGGCAGCGTTCCGGGGGCGCCGGGCTCGGGTAGGGGCTGCGCGGTAAGTACGTCGTCGAGCGCGTCGAGCAGTGGTCGTCGCGACTCCAGACCCATCGCGCTCTCGGTGATGGCCGACAGCGTCGAGGTGAACCGCAGTGCGAGGCCGATGAATGCCAGCGCCGGGATCGGTTGCAGGAAACCGTCCGTGGCGAGCGATCCGGTCACGGTGATCAGCACCACGATCACACCCTGGGTGACCATTCCGCTGAGAAGCATGCCGATCGTCTCGAGCCACAGCCCTCGCTTCTTGGCCGAATACGCGCCCTCGAGCGCGTGCCCCAGCGGCGCATAGTCGTCGTTGCGGGCGCAGGAGCGGATCGCGCCCTGGCACTGGGCGTACTCCACAACCCGGTTGGCCAATACGGCTTCCTTCGGTTCGTGAATCGACCTGCCCTTGCGCATCAGTGCCGTCGACGCCAATGTGATGAGGACGAACACCGGCACCGCAGCGGTGAGGATCAGACCGAGCGCGGGGTCCCAGAACCACGCGGCGACGATGATCACGATCGCCGCCGTACTGCGCGAGACGAGTGGCCCGAACATGTGGGCAAAGATCTCGCCCGCCGACATCAGCTCCGACGACACCATTCGGGACAGGGCACCCGCCAGCGGCCGCGCGAACCACCCGAGGGGTTGCTTGGCGACCTGGTCACCGACAAGGCGATGGAAGCTTCGTAGGAAGTCGAGCGCGACGTCGTAATTGGCCTTGTTGGCCCAGTAGTTGAGCAGGAAACTGGCCACCGACAGGATGCCGAGCACCCACAGCCAGCCGGCAAGTCCCAGCCCCCAGACCGCGTCGTCCTCTGCCAGTGCGCTGATGGTGGGGAGGAGAGCCGCGAGCGCGAAACCTTCGACCAGGCCCACGATCACGCTGGCGACGATGGCAGGCCGCATGTTCTCCGGGTGTGAGATCATGCGCTGCATCCGGGGGACGATGTCGATCAGCGGAAGTTTCATCGGCGGGTTCCTTCGCAGTCGGTGCCGCCGGCACGGTCGGTTTCGGTGAGGCGCAACTCGGCTCCGGTCACTCGCCACAAGCGCGCATATTCGGGGTGGCCGAGCAACTCTTCATGGGTCCCGATGGCCGACACACGACCGGAATCGACCACGATGATCCGATCGACGCCCTTGATGACCTCGGGACGATGGGCGATCACCAGAACAGTCCTGCCCCGGACAAGTGTGGACAGGGCGTGTTGGATGTGGTGTTCGGACTCGGGATCCGTGAGGGCAGTGGCTTCGTCGAGGATCAGGATCGGGGCGTCGACGAGCAGCGCTCGGGCGATCGCGATGCGTTGCGCCTGCCCGCCGGACAACCCCGACTCGGTGCCGTAGAGGGTGTCGAAGCCGTCCGGGAGGGCCTCGATGTCGTCGAGAATCCGGGCGGCGGCCGCTGCTTCCCGAACCTGTGTGTCGGTGGCATCCGGTCGTCCCAGCATGATGTTGTCGCGGATGCTGATGCCGAGAAGTTGGGGATCCTGAAGTACGAAGCCGACATGGGCGTACAGGTCTGCGATCCGATCGAGCGGCACCCCGCCGATACGGATGGTCCCCGACCGAGGATCGTCGAAGCGCGCGAGCAACGTGGCAATCGTCGATTTGCCAGACCCGGAGGGGCCGATGAGTGCGGTGACAGTCCCCTGCCGAAGGGTGAACGAGGCGTCGTCGACGGCGAGTACCGCATCGGGACCGGAACCGTAGGTGTAGCTGACTCGGTCGAATGTGACCTCGTGAGAACGGAGTTCGTGATCATGTCCATCGTCGGTGCGCGACAGGACCGGGGTGTTCACCAGATCGACGAGCCGCAGCGCGGCGCCCCCTGCCATCTGCTGGGCCCACATCGAATTCATCAGGGTCTCGAGTGCGTACGGGATCAGCAGCGCGATGAGGCAGACGGCGAGCACATCGGCGGTGCTGACGATGTCGCGATCGACAAGGATCGCCCCGACGCCGATGTTGATGAGAAGCACCAGCGGTACGGCGAGCACTGAGGTCCCGAGCGCAGAAACCCGGATCAGCGGCTTGACCCAGGCCAGGTAGAAGTCGTAGAAGTCATCGGCGGCTTCTTGATAGCCGCGGTGGGCACGGCCCACGCGCCCGAACGCCTTGACGACCGATATGCCGGTGACGAACTCGACCATCCGTGCCGACACGGTGGACAGTCGCCGGTCCATTTCCGCGGTATTCTCGCCCATGCCGCGCATGGACCCGGCCATCGCGCCGGCGTAGAGCGGGATCGTCGCGATCGACAGTAGTCCCAGGCGCCAGTCGATGATGAAGGCGTAGACCATCAACGCCAGAGGCATCATCACCGCGTTGGTCCCGTCCACGGGTTGATGGGCGATGAGGTGATGGATTGTTCCGATGTCGTCCTGCAGCGCTTTTCGTACGCGTCCGGAATTGGTGGACGTGAACCAGGCGAGCGGAACGCGGGAGAACCGTCTCACCAGTCGAAGCTGGATGATGTGACCGAGCTTGATGTCGGCGAAGTGGGCGACGAGCAACGCGGTGAAGTAGATGACCAGCCGGAGTAGGAAGGTGACGAGGAGAATTCGAATCCACAGCTCGACCTCGTCGCCGTCGACGGCGCTGTTCGAGTTGTGGGCACTGAGTAGGAGATCACCGATTCGCACCAGGGCGATATAGGGGACCACTGCGAGGATGCCTGACGTCGCCGCGAGGACCCGACCGGCGGTGAGGCGCGCCGACACCGGACTCATCAGCTCTTTCAGCGCCCGGGCGCCTGCCTTCTGTTGACCCTTCTGCTCGTGGGCGGAGTCAGATGTCTGTCGCTGGTCTTTTGACGGGGGAACGGTGGCAGGTGTGGTGGTCGTCATGGCACTCCTGTGGCGTCGGGGAAACCGATTGTCGTCGGCAGTGAATCTTTGAATTAGGTTAGGGTTGCCACATCTATTTATGAATGACGTTCACTTTAAGGTGCCCGACCGCAGGACGCAAGCGTGAAGTTCATGCACAGCCATTGCGCGACGAGTCGCTGATATCCGGATCCATCGGTTGCGAGAACGTAGGCTTGCTCATTCGGTCCGCGAGCGATACCGCGCCAGGTGTACTCGATACTGTCGGGCAACTCGATCGCTTCGTACGAGCACTCCTTGCCCAAGGGGTCGTGCAAGAGGAGTCGATTCCGCTTCTCGACGAACCCGCCGCCGGGTTGGATTCGGTCAGTCGCCGGCGCACACGTGAGATCCTCGCCGAGTACGCGACTCGCTAGGGAGCGGCAGTTGCTTGCGTGACTCACGATGACGAATCCATCGCCGCCGCAGATCGCGTTCTTCGACTCGAATCCGGACGTGCGGTGGCGGTTTGAAGCGAGTGGCCGGATCTCGCGATCGACGGTGAGGCTGTGGATGTGCGCGCTCGTCAGGGCTGGTAGTCGGGGTATTTCGTGTGCAGTTCGAGATACCCGGTAACGTTCTCCTTGAGCCAATCGTCGCTGTCGCCGGGGGTGCGGCTGTCGCAGATCGCGTCGCCTTCGATGCAGATCCGCTGGACGGGAATCAGGCCGAATTCGTGACGCGCGCCGCCGAGCGTCACACCGGGAACAAGCGGACCCGGAAACAGGGTCTCGACGCCGCGGGTGTCGCGGGGATCCGAGTAGAGGATGCCGCTGATCCGGTCGGGTGGTACGGAGCCGTCGGCGGCGATCTCGGCGAGGACGTCGCCGGCGATCGAGGCGCCCTGCGAATAGCCGAGGATCAACAGATCGGCGTCGGGGCACATGCCGTGACGGGCAGTGATGGTCTCGCGTAGTTGCTGATGTCCGATCTGTTTGGATCTGTCGTAGGCGATCGCGCCGTCGTCGTCGATACCGTCGCCGTCGTCGTGGGAACCCGAACTGGGCATCGGCAGGACCACGGCGGGGTATCGGATGTGTTCGACGACGGTGCCTGGACCGCGGAGGCGGTCGGAGATCTCCACGAGCGGCGAATCCGGGTCGATCGAGTCCGGCGTGCCGAAGCCCTTGGTGCCGTCGACCGCCAGGACGTAGCGGTCCGGGCAGGGGCCTGCGTCGTCGGCGGTAGCGGTGGGTGCGGTGACCAGTGTGGTGCCCGCGGCGGTGATCAGCGCTGAGGCGAACAATCCGAAGGCGCGGGTGGATATGTGGGTGGTCCGGGGCATGCACAGATCTCCTGGTCGGCCCCCGACAGGCGATGATTGAAGCCGATACTATCGGACCCCCGGCTCCGGGCAGCTGTCTATTTTGTCGTTTTCATCGTGAAAGTGATCACAGTGCGTGGGTGAGAGGCCCGTCATGCGAAGGGTGATGTTGAGGCGTCCCCGTGTCATTCCGAGGTCGGCCGGACGGGTGTCCGGAAAGACTGCGGGTACACCGTGATACGCGAACCGTGACGGACCGCCGAACACGAAGAGATCGCCGGATTCGAGTCGCACGTCGGTGTAGGGGCGGCCTCGTGTCTCGCAGTTTCCGAACCGGAAGAGGCATGCGTCGCCGAGGCTCAACGACACGATGGGTTCCGCGACGCGTTCGTCCTTGTCCTGGTGCATCCCCATCCGGGCGTCGGCGTCGTAGAAATTGATCACGGCGGTGTCCGGCCGGTAGACGTCGCGAGGGCGCGCGTATGCGTCGGCGACTGCTCGGCGGCCGAGGTCGGTGAGCCAGTGGGGTAGCGGGGGGAGGGGTGCGCCGTCGACGTCCACCGCCCTGCGCGTGTAGCGGTACGGAGACCAATGCCAACCCAGGCAGGCGGTCTGTACCGACATGATGCCGCCTCCGGGAAGCGCGGTGTGCCGCATGGGGGCCGGGCCCCGCGCCCAGTCGCGGCATGCGTCGACCAACCGGCGTTGCATGTCGCGGTCCAGCCACTCGGGCACGTGCACCGCTCCGGGCGCGACCTCGCGACGTGCGCGGGCAAGAGGTAGCGGTTCGCTCACGGTCGCGGCTCCTC
Organism: Rhodococcus ruitaii; assembly: GCF_055230935.1. Taxonomy (NCBI): domain Bacteria; kingdom Bacillati; phylum Actinomycetota; class Actinomycetes; order Mycobacteriales; family Nocardiaceae; genus Rhodococcus; species Rhodococcus ruitaii. The sequence continues at coordinate 164,847 of NZ_JBUYWC010000003.1, forward strand.
GGGGCGCTCGTCCAGGGTGGTCAGCGGTCACGTGCCGATCACGTATAAATACAGAGTGCCGCGTTCTCACACCGATGACACATTCGACGACGCCCCTCCGTCGATGGCGCCGTCGTCGTTGCTGCGGGATCTGCCGGTCACCGAGCGGGGGTTGCGGACACGGTCGTCGTTGATCGCCGCTGCTCGGACGGTGTTCGAGAGCACCGGCTACCTCGATACCCGGCTCGTCGACATCACGAAGCATGCGAAGTGTTCGGCAGGGACGTTCTACACGTACTTCTCGAGCAAGGAAGAGATCTTCGCGGCGGTGCTCGAACTGGCGCAGGAGGACATGCTTCATCCGGGCATGCCGCGGGTGGCCGACGAGGACGATCCGGCCGCGGTCGTGGAGGCGAGCAACCGGGCGTATCTCGAGGCGTATCGGCGTAACGCGAAGCTGATGGGTCTGCTGGAGCAGGTCTCGCACATCGATCCGGTCTTCCGTGAACTGCGTCAGAAGCGGGGCGACGCCTTCATCCGCCGCAACGCGCGCAGCATTGCGCATCTACAGGACCGCGGTCTCGCCGACCGCGAGGTCGACGCGCTCTTGGCGTCGAAGGCGCTGTCGGGCATGATCAGCCGACTTGCCTTTACTCACTTCGTTGTCGACGAGGACGAGTCCGTGGACATGGACACGCTCGCCTATACTGCGACCCGGCTGTGGGTCAACGCGCTGCGGATCACGTAGGGAACCTGACCCGTCTCAGGCGTCCGGTCGTCGTACGATGCGGGCATGACGACTCGCATCGCTACCCTCGCTCTCCTCGCGACCGCGGCCTGCGTTGCCTGCAGCCAGCAAGAAGTCACCGTGACCCGCAACGGCACCACCGTCTCGACGGTCGCAGATCCCGAAGCGGCGGAGGGTATCGACCCGTGTACCGCGATATCGGGCGAGACTCTCGATCTGTTGGGAGCGGGGGAGGCGATGCCACGCGAGTTTCTTGCCGAGCCAGGATGCGAGTGGTCCGGGGTGAACTCGTATATCACCCCCGAGGCGACATTGTGGGTGTCGGGACATTCCGAGCCCGACAGCGTGTGGGACACCACGACTGTCGCCGGGGTCGAGGTCGAAATCTGGTGGCTCACGCCGGAAGGGGGTAGGTATATCGCGCGCTTCGATGACCTCACATTGTCTCTGAACTACAAGCGAGCTCGGAGTGAGGTGCCCGCGGGCGAGGCATTGGATCTGCTGATGGCCGACGTACTTCGCGCGTACGGTCGCACCGAGACGTAGGAGTCCCCTGCGGGTTGTGTGGCACGTGCCGGCTCCACGACCTCACTAGTTGAAGTTGACGCCGTATTCAACTTATAGTGCGGGGGACGAGGAACGCTGCTGTCGGGAGGCAAAGTGGACGTTGCAGGGAAAGTCGCCATCGTGACCGGCGGGGGGAGCGGGATCGGTGACGCCCTTGCTGGCGGCCTCGCACACGCAGGAGCCAGGGTCGTGGTGGTCGACCTCGACGCTTCCGCTGCCGAGAAGACGGTCGCGCGCATCCTGGCAGAACACCCCGGCAGTGCCGTCGCCGTAGGTGCCGACGCATCCGATGCCACCGCGATCGCACGGGTCATCGAGATCGCCGAAACTCGCTTCGGGCCGGTCGACCTGTACTTCGCGAACGCTGGCATCACGGGCGCACCCGGGCTCGACCTCGACGACGCCCAGTGGGAGAACGTCTTCGACGTCAACCTGCGGGCGCATATCCGGGCCGCGACACTTCTCGTCCCCGGATGGGTCGAGCGCGGCGAAGGATACTTCGTGAGCACCGCATCGGCGGCGGGGCTACTCACCCAGATCGGTGCGGCCGGGTATTCCGTCACCAAGCACGCGGCCGTCGGATTCGCAGAATGGCTGTCGGTGATGTACGGCGACCGGGGCGTCCGCGTCAGCTGTATCTGCCCGATGGGTGTCAACACGCCACTGCTGTACTCCGGCAGCAACTCCGGAGCATCCCTCGGAGACCTCGGTACCCGCGCCGTGATGTCCTCCGCGGCCGTGCTCGAGCCCGTCGACGTCGCCGAGATCGTGCTCGACGGCATCCGGGAAGAACGGTTCCTGATCCTTCCGCACCCCGAGGTGCTCCAGATGTACCGGAACAAGGGTGCCGACTACGACCGGTGGCTGCGTGGAATGCGGCGCTACCAGCGGTCTCTGATGTCCGAATCCTGATCGACTCTTCGAGGAGCTTGCCGTGTCCCTGTTCGACTTGTCACCGCGCGCCGAGAAATATCGGGCGGACCTGCTGGATTTCATGGATTCCCACGTCTACCCGGCCGAGGCCGTCTATCACCGTCAGATGTCCGAAGCCGGCGATCCGCACTTCCACCCGCCCATCATGGAGGACCTCAAGGCGGAAGCGCGCTCGCGCGGGCTGTGGAACCTCTTCCATCCGCATCCGGAGTGGGGCCCCGGGCTCACCAACCTCGAATACGCCCCGCTGGCGGAGATCATGGGCCGGAGCCCGCTGGCAGCGGAGGCGTGCAACTGCGCCGCCCCGGACACCGGAAACATGGAGGTGTTCACGCTTTTCGGAACGGATGAGCACAAGGAGAAATACCTGAAGCCGTTGCTCGACGGCACGATGCGCTCGGCCTTCGCGATGACCGAGCCCGATGTCGCTAGTTCGGATGCCACCAACATCGAGATGTCGATGGTCCGCGACGGCGACGATTACGTCCTCGACGGGCGTAAATGGTTCGCGTCCAACGCGATGCACAAGAACTGCAAGGTGCTCATCGTGATGGGCAAGACCGACCCCGCCGCTGCTCCCCACCGGCAGCAGTCGATGATGGTCGTCCCCATCGACGCCCCCGGCGTCACCGTGGTGCGCAACCTGCCGGTCTTCGGTTACCACGACCGCGAAGGCCACGCCGAGATCCTGTTCGAGGGGGTCCGGGTTCCGACGAAGGACGTCCTGAAGGGTGAGGGTGAAGGTTTCGCGATCAGTCAGGCACGTCTGGGCCCCGGCCGAATCCATCACTGTATGCGATCGATCGGTGTGGCCGAACGCGCCCTCGAACTGATGTGCAGGCGTGCGCAATCGCGCGTCACGTTCGGCAGGCCGGTCGCCGACAACGCGAACATCCAGGACTGGATCGCCGAGGCGCGCATCGAGATCGAGATGATCCGTCTTCTCACCCTCAAGGCCGCATACCTGATGGATACGGTCGGCAACAAGGAAGCACGCACCGAGATCGCGGCCATCAAGGTTGCCGGACCGAACATCGCGTTGAAGATCGTCGACCGCGCGATCCAGGTCCACGGTGGTGGCGGTGTCACCGATGATTTCCCGCTCGCCATGGCCTACGCGCATCTGCGCACACTGCGCTTCGCCGACGGTCCCGACGAGGTGCACAAGCGTGCGATCGCGAAGCAGGAACTGCGCAAGTACCGCGACCTGCGGCCACCGTCATGACGGGGGCGGATCTGCCGGGCGGGACTGCGGTGGTCGGGATCGATGTCGACGCCGCCTGCGCAGTTGCCACTGATGCCGAAATCTGATCCGCCCCTTCGCCTCGTCAGCTCTTTGCATACTTGATGCTGAGTGTGAGCACGATCGTGATGGCGCACATGACGACCAGCATCGCGCACACCGCCCCGAGAGCGGCCACCGTCGGTGTCGTCGTGCCGGGCACCACGAGCGTGGCGAGCAGAACCGTCGCGATCGATGTGCCGATTGCCATTGCTGCGGTGCGCACGACCGACTGGCTTCCGGTGATCTCGCTGGTGTTGTGTTCGGGTACGAACTCGACGAGCAGGTTCGGCAGTGCGGTGTAGGCGAACGCGGTTGCGACGGAGACAGTCACAACCAGTGCGGTCATGCCGACGACAGAGTCGTGGAAGACGAAGAACGACGCGCACGCGATCATGAACACCGTCGTGCCGAGAAGCAGTGACGATCGGGCTCCGAGGGACGCCGAGATCTTGCCGGCGAGCGGAGTGAAGAGCATCCCGATCATCGCGCCGATGAACGAGAGCATCCCGGCGTGGGTGGCCGACAGTCCGAGCCCGAACGGCGCGGTGACAGGTGTCTGCATGATGATGGGAATGAGCATCGTCGTCACGCCGATCGGTCCGATTCCCAGCGCAACGGTGGCGAGCATGGTGGCAGCGACGTTCCGTTCGGCGAGCAGGCGCAGGTTGATGATCGGAGTCTTGCGGCCCAGTTCCCAGCGCACCCACCAGGCGAAGACAGCGATACCGACCACGAGGAGACCGAGCACGCGAGTATCGCCCCAGCCCCAGGACTTGCCCTGGGTGAGTGCCAGCAGGATGGCGGTCACAGAGATCGCCAGACCGATCGCACCGACGAAGTCGACCTGCTGACGTTCGGCGTTGCGGTGACGCCACGGCAGCACGGCTTCGACGAGGACGACGCACCCGATGGCGTAGACCGCGGTGACGACGAACATGTACCGCCAGTCACCGAGATCGATGATCGCACCGGCCACCAGCAGGGATGCGGCACCGGCCGCGACCGCAGATCCCGAGATCAACGCGATGGCCATCGGCACCTTCTTGGCCGGGAGGTGTTCGCGGGCGAGGCCGATGCACAGGGGCAGAATCGCGCCCGCGACACCCTGGATCGCACGTCCGACGATGATCCCCCAGAGTGAACCGAAGGCCATGCTGACGACGGATCCGACTGCCGCGCAGATCAGGACGACGATCAAGACGCGCTCTCGGCCGTACATATCGCCGAGTCGGCCGCACACGGCGGCGGAGGCCGCAGCAACCAGCAGGAATGCCGTGACGCTCCACCCGACGGCAGAGGCGTCCGCGGCGAAGATTTCGGCGAATGTCGGGAGCGCCGCGTACATCATCGATGTTTCGAACGCGCTGATGATCTCCACCGCGATCAGGACGGCCATGATCACCCAGACCGGCCGGGTTCGTTCGTATCGCTGTTGTGCACGTGCCGATCGGGGCCGATCGGGCATCACCGCTGTACTCATCCGAGCTCCTGAATTCCGTGAGGCTTCGAGAGGGGACGGTATGGCTGTGCGTGCGGTCACATCGACCGATTACCGCTGAGTGGGACCGTCGGCCGCGCCGAAGGTCACGCTTGTGCCCGAGCCTCTCCAGGCACTGTGATCGCCTGGGTCAGCGATGCCGCGGCGAACTCTGTGAGCTCCGCGTGGTCGAGGTCTGCGGCCCAATTGTGGACAATGGTGTCGGCTACGCCCTGGAGGACGGACAGGACGAACGGGAGCATGGCAGGGTCGTCGCGCAGGGTCCGATGTTCGGCGGCGGCGGCCTCTGCCAGAGCGGCGCGCAGCTCGATGTTGTACTCGCGGGCGGTTCGCCGCACTTCGCGGATGGATTCGCGTTCGGCAGGGTTGTCGCCTTCGACGTCGCGCCAGATGGCGGTGAATCGGCCGACTCGGCCCCACTGACGGGTGGACTCGGGGATCACCGCGGCGAGCAGGGCAGCGACACCCTGGTCGCGGGAAAGGGCTTCGACGAACGACCGGGATTCGATCTGGCTTTCGTTGAGCAGCGAGATGAAGATGTCCTGCTTGTCGGTGAAGTACTGGTAGATCAACCCGACGCTCGTCCCTGAGCTTTTCGCGACCGAACGGATCGTCAGTGCCGAGTATCCGCCGTCATCCAGCAGGGCTGCGGCCGCGTCGAGTGTGCGGCGCCGCCTGGCCTCGGCGTCGCCGTAGATCGACTTGTTGCTTGCGTTGCCCATCGTCCCACCGTAGCCGGGGATGGTTGCTGCCGATGCACGACGTGCAGGGATGTCGTACGGCACTGTTGTCGAGAACGAACGTTGTTCGAACTCAAGATTGAACATTGTTCGTTCTGTGGTTACAGTCACTTCATGGCCCATGACGTCACTGCGGCGGCGTGCTCGCGCGAACCCTCAGCGAATACTGTCGACGCGTTCGCTGCATCAGAATTGGCAACTGCTGCAGGAGAATTACTCCTCGAGATTCGATCCGATCTCGCCGCCGACGGCGCGGATCCGGATGAGATCCGCCGGATGGGCGACCTGCGGAGCCACGAGTATCTGGTCGGTGCTCTCGCGCAGAGGTTCCCCGGCGATGCCGTCCTGTCGGAAGAGGGCGCCGACGACCACGCTCGACTCGGGGCGGATCGCGTATGGATCGTCGATCCGCTCGACGGGACCAGGGAGTTCGGCGAACGCGGTCGCACCGACTGGGCGGTCCACGTTGCTCTCGTCGAGGGAGGGGCGCTCGTGGCCGGCGCCGTCGCTGTTCCGGCGATGGCGTGCACATTCTGCACTGCCCTTCCGTCGGGCTCCGCGACCCGGAACACCGTGTCTCGACGCGCGGTGCCGCGCGTGCTGGTGAGCCGGACCCGCAAACCCGAACCCGTGCTCGCCCTCGCGAACGCTCTCGGCGGAGAGCTCGTGGAGATGGGATCGGCCGGCGCGAAGGCCATGGCCGTCGTGCGGGGCGAGGCCGATATCTATGCCCACACCGGAGGCCAGTTCGAGTGGGATTCGGCCGCACCCGTAGCGGTGGCGCGTGCCGCTGGACTGCATGTCTCACGGACCGACGGTTCCGCGCTCCGCTACAACCAGGAGAATCCCTGGCTGCCGGACCTGTTGATCTGCCGTCCCGACTTGGCCGGAGATGCACTGGAGGTGCTCGGACGATGAGTAGCACGATCGGAAAGTCCCTGACCCACTTGGAGTGCCTCGAAGCAGAGAGCATTCACATCATGCGAGAGACGGTCGCGGGGAGTGAGAACCCGGTGATGCTGTACTCGGTCGGCAAGGACAGCGCGGTAATGCTGCACCTGGCACGCAAGGCGTTCTACCCGTCGCGGTTGCCGTTCCCGCTTCTCCACGTCGATACGACGTGGAAGTTCCGCGAGATGTACAAATTGCGTGACGAGACCGCCGCCGCAGGCGATCTCGATCTGCTCGTGTACAAGAACCCGGAATGTATCGACAAGGGGATCAATCCGTTCACCCACGGGTCGGCAATCCACACCGACATGTGGAAGACCGAGGGACTCAAGCAGGCCCTCGATCTGTACAAGTTCGATGCCGCGTTCGGTGGGGCCCGCCGTGACGAGGAGAAGTCCCGCGCGAAGGAACGGGTGTTCTCGATCCGGTCTGCCGAACATCGGTGGGATTCCAAGCGTCAGCGTCCGGAACTGTGGCGGATGTACAACATGCGGAAATCTCCGGGCGAGTCCCTCCGCGTGTTCCCGCTGTCGAACTGGACGGAACTCGATGTGTGGGAATACATTCGGCAGGAGAGCATTCCCATTGTGCCCCTCTATTTCGCCGCGAAGCGACCCGTCGTGGAGCGCAGCGGCACACTGATCATGGTGGACGACGACCGGATGCCGTTGCTACCCGGAGAGGTGCCCGAACTCGAGAGTGTCCGGTTTCGCACCCTCGGTTGCTACCCGCTGACCGGCGCGATCAAGTCCACCGCCGCGACCGTGACCGACATCATCCAGGAGATGCTCCTGACCACCACGTCCGAGCGTCAGGGTCGCGTGATCGACCACGACGGCACCGCGTCGATGGAGAAGAAGAAGCAGGAAGGTTACTTCTGATGACGCATCCCTCCGATCTCATTGCGGACGATATCGATCAGTACCTGGAGCGGCACGCACACAAGTCGATGCTTCGCTTCATCACATGCGGCAGTGTCGACGACGGCAAGAGCACGTTGATCGGCAGGTTGCTGTACGAGTCGAAACTTGTTTTCGAGGACCAACTGTCGGCGCTGGAATCGGATTCGCGCAAGGTCGGCACCCAGGGCGGCGGACTCGACTTCGCGCTCCTGGTGGACGGATTGGCCGCAGAGCGCGAGCAGGGCATCACGATCGACGTCGCCTACCGGTATTTCACCACCGAACGCCGCAAGTTCGTCGTCGCCGACACCCCGGGACACGAGCAGTACACCCGTAACATGGTCACCGGAGCCTCTACTGCCGACCTCGCCGTGATTCTCGTCGATGCACGCAAAGGTGTGCTCACCCAGACCCGGAGGCATTCGTATCTGGTGTCGCTGCTGGGTATCCGACACGTGGTGCTGGCTGTCAACAAACTCGACCTGGCCGACTACTCGCAGGAGGTGTTCGAGCAGATCGCCGACGACTATTCGGCGTTTGCCGCCGCGATCGGCGTGACCGATGTCGTCGCAATCCCGATGTCGGCGTACCTGGGCGACAATCTCACCGAACACAGCGGGAACACGACCTGGTACGAGGGCCCGACGCTGATCGAACACCTCGAGTCGGTGGAGATAGCAGAAGATCGGCGCGATGCGCCGTTCCGCATGCCGGTGCAGTGGGTCAACCGGCCCGACCTCGACTTCCGAGGGTTCTCGGGACAGATCGTCGGCGGCTGCGTGCATCCCGGCGACCGCGTGCGCGTACTGCCCAGCGGTACGACGACCACCGTCGACCGGATCGTCACGATGGACGGCGATCTCGACGAAGCCGTCGCGGGTCGATCCGTCACGATCACCGTCGCCGACGAGATCGACATCAGCCGGGGCGACATGCTCGCCGCGAGCGACGCTTCGCCCGGTGTCGCAGATCAATTCGAGGCGCAGGTGGTATGGATGGGGGAGCACGAGATGCTCCCCGAGCGTTCGTACGTGTGCCAGATCGGCACGATGACGGTGGCCGCGCGCGTCACCAAGCCGAAGCACAAGATCAACGTCGATTCACTCGAGAAGATCGCCACGAACACACTTGCGCTCAACGAGATCGGGGTGTGCAATCTCAGTTTCGACCGGCCGGTGCCGTTCGACCCCTACTCCGAGAACCGCGACACCGGTGGCTTCATCCTGATCGACCGGCTCACCGGAGCTACGGTCGGCGCCGGCATGATCACCCATTCGCTGCGCCGGTCCGGCAACATCCACTGGCAGGCCGTCGACGTCGACGGCGATGCCCGCCGGGCGCTCAACGGGCACGGTTCACAGGTCCTGTGGTTGACCGGCCTGTCCGGTTCAGGGAAGTCGACCATCGCCAACGAGCTCGAGCGCACCCTGTACGCGCTGGGGTGTCATACGTATCTGCTCGACGGTGACAACATCCGGCACGGCCTCGGCCGGGACCTCGGATTCACCGAGGCGGACCGGGTGGAGAACATTCGCCGAGTCACCGAGGTCGCCCGGCTGATGGCCGATGCCGGACTGATCGTCCTGGCGTCGTTCATCTCGCCCTTCCGCGCCGACCGTGAGGCGGCACGCGAAGTGATCGGTCCGGACCAGTTCTGCGAGGTGTTCGTCGACACCCCGATCGAGGTTGCCGAACAGCGGGATCCCAAGGGCCTCTACAAGAAGGCGCGTCGCGGAGATCTGGTCAACTTCACCGGTATCGACTCCCCGTACGAGACGCCGGAGAACCCGGACCTGCGGATCTGCACGACCACGACTACGCCGGCGGAGGCCAGCGCGGTGATCGTCGAGTTCTTGCGCGATCGAGGTATTATCGCTCGCCGGTATCAGTAGGAGCCGACGCGGGTGATGAAGGCGTCCAGATTGGACCGGACGCGCTCGATGCGGCTGTCGAGCGGTGAGTCGTCGCGGTACAGGCGGCCCCCGCTCGGAGTCTTCATGCGACGCGCGTAGAGCGAGCAGTCGAGGTCGGCGCACATGTAGGTGCCGACCGTGTTTCCACGACGCCCGGCCTCGCCGGTTTTGCGTGCCGCCATGAGGTGTACTCCACCGTTCGGGTGTGTGGTCTGGCAGATCGAGCACATCTGCGCGGGCCGTCTGCCGCCGGACTCGTGCCGCAACGCGACCCCGACCAGGTGGTCGTCCTGCTGGGCCACCACGTAGCAGCGGCCGGCATACGACCGATCGGTCCAGCCGAGGAAATCGAGGTCATCCCAGTGGAGGCTGTCCAGGTCGGCGGGTACGGACAGGCGTTTTGCGTCGCCCTTCGAGCAGTTGATGAACGACGACCTGATGTCGCGCTCGGTGACCGGCAGCATGTCTGCGTCTCCCTTCGCGGATGAGTGGACGCTCGCCGAGGTTACGGACACTCGTTCGCCTGGGCAACGGATTTTCCGGTGTGCGACCTGTGGTCGTCGGTGAGCTTGCGCAGCAGGCGGGCGAGCTCGGCGCGTTCGGCAGCATCGAGTGGGGCGAAGACTTCGGCTGCGTCGGCATCGCGCGCGGCGTCGAGCTCGGTCAGCAGGTGCCGTCCGTCGGAGGTGAGGTGCACGCACACCGCGCGTCGATCGGCGGGGTCGGGCAGTCGCTCGGTCAGGCCGCGGGACTCGAGCCGGTCGACGACCTCCGTGGCCGACCGAGGCGCGATGTGCAGCGATTTCGCGACGACGCCCAGGCGGGCGGGCTCGCCGACATTGCCGATCACCCGCAGCGCCCGGTGTTCGTGCGGGGACAACTCCCAGGGGCGGATCCTCTCGTGCCACCGTTTTCGCAGCGTACGAGTGGTGGCCATGAGGAGATCACGGAGTGTGGCGGGGGAGTCCGACATGACGTTTACCATACCTCAGTTGACTGTTGCCTCGTAATGAGGCAACCTCACTAAATGCGAACGGATCATGAATCGAGGTGGTGCGCATGATGCAGCCCCCACCCGGCACCAAGCCCACCGGCGGCAGAGGCCGCGGCGGCAAGGTCGCCCCCGAAGACATCGAACAGCTGAAGGAATCGCCCGTCAGCCTGCGGCGCATCGGCGCCCTGTTCGCTCCCTACCGCTGGCAGATTGCCGTGGTTGTCGCGCTCATCGTCGCGTCGTCGACGATCTCGCTCGCCAATCCCTTCCTCGTCCGTGCCGTCATCGACGACGCGATCCCGCACCAGAACGTGAGCCTGCTGCTGTGGACGGTGGGCGGCATGCTCGCCGTTACCGTGGCCAGTTCGCTGCTCGGGGTGGCCCAGACGTGGATCTCCACGACCGTCGGGCAGCGGATCATGCACGACCTGCGCACCCGTGTGTTCTCCCACCTGCAGCGGCAGTCGCTGAGCTTCTTCACGCGGACCCGCGGCGGCGAGATCCAGTCGCGGCTGACGAACGACATCGGCGGAATGCAGTCGGTGGTCACGTCCACCGCCACGTCCATCGCGTCCAATGTGACCGCCGTGGTCGGTACCGCCGTCGCGATGACGATCCTCAGCTGGCGGCTGGCGTTGCTGTCGCTGATCGTGCTGCCGCCGGCCATCTGGCTCACCCGCCGCGTCGCGATGATGCGCCGCGTGATCACCGCGCGGCAACAGCGCCGCCTGGCGGACATGCAGACCCAGATCGAAGAGGGCTTGTCCGTCAGCGGAGTGCTCCTCGTCAAGACTCTCGGCACCGGTCCCGCACTGTCCGGCAAGTTCGCGCGGACCTCCGACGAGCTTGCCGAGCTCGAACTGCACGCGCAACTGTCCGGACGTTGGCGCATGGCCACCATGAACATCGTCTTCTCCGCGATCCCCGCGGTGCTCTATCTCGTGGCCGGGCTACCCGCGACGTCCGGCGGCATGACCATCGGCACCCTCGTCGCCTTCACCGGCCTGCAATCGACCCTGTTCCGGCCGCTGATGAGCCTGCTCGACGTCGGAATCTCCATCACCAGTTCACTCGCGCTGTTCAGCCGCATCTTCGAGTACCTGGATCTCACCGTCGAGATCGACGACCCGGAGAAACCGGCCCGCATCGACCGTGATCGAGTTTCGGGGGCAGTGCGATTCGACAACGTCGGCTTCCGGTACGACGGCGCCCACCGTCTTGCACTCGACGACATCACCCTCGAGATTCCGGCAGGAACTCAGGTTGCGCTCGTAGGCGAGACAGGATCCGGCAAGACCACGCTCGGCTCTCTCGTCGCGCGCTTGCACGACCCGGCATCGGGGCGGGTCACGATCGACGGCATCGACCTACGCGACATGACGCTCGCCGATGTCGCGGCGCTGGTCGGCGTGGTCTCGCAGGAGACGTATCTCCTCCACGCGACCGTGCGCGAGAACCTGCGCTATGCGAAGCCCGACGCAACCGACGCGGAAATCGAGGACGCCGCCCGCGCCGCCCGCATCCACGACCTGATCGTATCGCTGCCCGACGGCTACGACACCGTCGTCGGAGCCCGCGGTCACCGCTTCTCCGGCGGCGAGAAGCAGCGGCTCGCGATTGCCCGCACGTTGCTTCGTGATCCGCGGATTCTCGTACTCGACGAGGCCACCAGTGCGCTCGACAACGACACCGAACGTCTGGTGCAGCAGGCGATCGACACCGCGCGACACGGACGCACGACCATCACCATCGCGCACCGGCTCTCGACGGTCCGCGACGCCGACGAGATCGTCGTCCTCGACCACGGCAGGATCGCCGAACGCGGTTCTCACGACGCGCTCGTCGCGCTCGGCGGTCGCTATGCCGCGCTCGAAGCCCGTGTCGGGCAACCTGCCGTAGTGTGAGTAGAACGGCGGTGGCCACCGCCGTCTACCGAGTCCTATTGCTGCAGGGTCGCCGACAACGCGCGCCGGAGTTCCTTGCGGCTGATCTTTCCGACACCGGTGACCGGGAATGCATCCACGAACCGGATCTTGTCGGGGATCTTGTATGCCGCGAGCCCGCGCTCGCGGAGAAAGGTCTTGAGCACGAGAGCTTTGGGTGTGTCGCCTTCGGTCACCACGAACGCGCACGTGCGTTCACCCAGATACTGGTCGGGCATCGACACCATGGCGGCGTCGAGCACCGCTGGATGAGCGATCAGGTGATTCTCGACCTCTTCGGCAGCGATCTTCTCGCCGCCGCGATTGATCTGGTCCTTGGCGCGACCTTCGACGACGATGTAGCCGGTGTCGGTGATCCGCACGATGTCGCCGGTGCGATAGAAACCGTCGATAGTGAAGGTCGTCGAATTATGTTCGGGCGCATTGTAGTACCCACGGATCGTGTAGGGGCCGCGGGTCAGCAGATGGCCGGGGGTACCGACCGGGACGGGATTGTCGTCGTCGTCGAGTATTCGAATTTCGTCGTGGGAGCTGATCGGGCGGCCTTGGGTCGACACGATCGTGTCCTCGTCGTCGTCGAGACGTGTGTAGTTGACGAGCCCCTCGGCCATGCCGAACACCTGCTGCAGCGTGCAGCCGAGTTCGGACCTCACCCGTTTGGCCGCCTCCGACGGGAACTTCGCCCCACCGACCTGCAATACCTGCAACGACGACAGGTCTCGGTGGCTGCGTGCTCGCGCGGACAACCACGCCTGCGCGAGCGGCGGAACGAGCGACGCCATGGTCACCCGCTCACGTTCGATCACCTCGAAGGCGGTGTCGGGGCTCGGATCCGGAGCGAAGATCACCGCACCTCCGGAATGCAGTACTCCGAGGATTCCGGGGGAACTCATCGGGAAGTTGTGTGCCGCAGGAAGAATCACGAGCATCCGGGTGTCGGCATCGACGCCGCAGATTCGGGCTGATTCGCGCACCGAGTACAGGTAGTCGGTGTGGGTGCGGGGGATGAGCTTCGAGGTTCCGGTGGTCCCGCCGGACAGTTGGAGGAAGGCCACCGAGTCGGCGGACGGATCTGCTGCATCGGTCCGGTGGTGGGTGCGGAGCGAGTCGAGCGAGGTGAACTCCTCGGCCTCTCCGGCGACGATCACGGTGAGCGGGCGGCCGAGGCCGTCGATCACGTCTCGGGCGAGCGTGCGGTAGTCGAACCCGCCGTGTTCGGCGCCGATGATGTACGCGACCGCATCACTGAACCGGCAGAAGTATCCGATTTCGGACGAGCGATGGGCCGGGAGCGCGAAGACCGGGAGTGCCCCGATCCGGAAGACCGCAAACAGCACTTCGGTGTACTCGACGATGTTCGGCAGTTGGAGAACCACCCGGTCCCCGGGTTGGATGCCGGATGCGAGGAGCCCCGCCGCAATCCGGGCGGACGACTCCTCGAGATCGCGGTACGTTGCACGGCGTTGTGTGCCGCGTGCGTCCGGTCCGACGACGGCGATTCGATCACCGAACGCGTCGGCGCGTGCGGGCAGGAACTGCGCAAAGGTCTCGTCGGTCCAGTAACCGGCCGCGCGGTACAGTTCGGCGAAGTCGTCGGGATAGGGCACGGTGTCGGCGAGCGCGCTGCGCGAAAGGCCGGAGGTCACGAGGGGTCCTTACGTCGTAGGTGGTGTATCGGTTCAGGATCTCAGCGTGGCGCCGCCGTCGACGTACAGGGTCTGCATGGTGATGTGCCGTGCGCGAGGAGAGAGCAGGAACTCGATCGAGTCGGCGATGTCCTCGGGTTCGGCTATGCGTCCCAATGGGATTCCAACTTTGAATTGTGCGGGATCCCCTTCGATTGCACCTCGTGCGCCGGTGCCGTCCGTGGGATCTGGCCACAGTGACCGCTGCATCGCAGTGTCGGTGGAACCCGGCGCGACGACATTGGCCCGTATCCCGTACTCGGCGAGCTCGAGGCCGAGTATTCGAACGAGCATGCTTGCAGCGGCCTTCGACGACCCGTAGGCGCCCATGCCCATCCGAGGCACCCCCGCGGAGTTCGAGCCGACCACTACGATCGATCCGGATCTGCGGTCGCGCATCGCACGTCCGACGGCCCGCAGTACCGAGACGAGCCCGGTGACGTTGATGTCGTGGATGCGTTGCCACTCGTCCGGATCGCAGTCGAGGATCGAGGCGATCGAGAATACCCCGGCCACATGGGCGAGTGCCTCGATCGGACCGTGCGTGCTCTCGACATCGGCGATCACGGTGTCCACGGCGTCGCGGTCGCGGATGTCGAGTTGGTAGACGGGTGCTGCGCTGTTCAGCAGTGCCGCCGTCTCGTTCAGCCCGTCGAGATCACGATCGGTGAGGACGACGCGGTGGCCCGAGGCGGCGAGTGTCAGGGCGGTTGCTCGGCCGATGCCCTGGGCTGCGCCGACGACGAGGGCGACAGGGGCGGTCATCGCCGAACTCCGAAGGCGTCGAGGACGGTGCCGAATTTCACTGTGGTTTCGGCCAGCTCGTCGGCCGGATCGGACTCGGCGACGATGCCGCCACCCGCGTGAGCGGTCAATGTCGTGCCGTCGGGTTCGAGGACAGCGCAGCGGATGGTGACCATCCACTCGCCGTCACCGTTCTCGTCGCACCAGCCGAGGGCACCGGCGTAGAAGCCGCGGTCGCCTTCGAGCTCGTGGATCACCTCGCGGGCCGGTCCGGTGGGAGTGCCGCAGATCGCAGGGGTCGGGTGGACGGCCAGTGCCAGGTCGAGGGCGGTGACGGACGTGTCGCGGAGTCTGCCGGACACCGGGGTACCCAGGTGCCACAACTGTCGAGTGTTCGTGAGGGACGGGTGATCCGGAATGTCCAGTTCCAAACACAGGGGCTCGAGCGACGCCCGCAGCGACTCGATCACGTGCGCGTGCTCGCGCAGGTTCTTGGCCGATGCGCGAAGCGCCTCGGCGGTGGCGCGGTCGACCTCCGGATCCGAGTTGCGAGGAGCAGAACCGGCGAGCGGGTGGGCGCTGACGAGGTTCCCGCGGCGGCGGATGAGCACCTCGGGGCTTGCCCCCACCAGATGACGTCCGGACCATTTCGCGCCCGCAGCGCTGAGGTCGACGGAGAATCCGTTGCCGACGGTGTCGTGGGACACCAGGGCGGCCAGGAGTGTCGCCGGGTCGATGCCGCATTCTGCCTCGAGGGTGAGGGTGCGGGCGAGTACGACCTTTTCCAGTGCGTGTTCGTCGTCGTGCAGCAGGCGCAGCGCCGTGGCCACGCGGTCGACGTGTTCGTTCTCGGCGGGCAGGACACCGGTGATCCGGATGGTGGGCAGGATGGGAGGCGTCGTCGTGTATGGGGTGGGGGTGTGCTCGAGTGTCATAGGTGCGGTGAGCGCCGCCGGGTGCCCGGGCGCGAAGGGCAGGGCTCCGGCTACGGCTCGAACCCGTCCGTTGCGCAGTGCACCGGCAGCGTCGTCGGCGGAGTCGAAGCGGTCGCGGACACCGTGCGTCAGGGTGGTGCCGTGCGGGCGGGACAGCACGAACGGATGCGTTGCGGTCCGTCCGACCTGGCCGGTTGCGGTAGCGACAGCGACCGGTGCGTGCATACTCACGCCTTTCGGTTGTGGCTGATCGATCGCGGCGGGTGCACACGACCGGTGACGAAGATATACGGTTAGGCTTACCTTTGGTACTGTTCCATACTGCGCCGCACCGTGCAGCGCCGCGTATCTGTTTCGCGTTCAAAGCTTTTCGACCGCCGCAAAAGGGGATGATCGGTGCCCATGTCCGGACCTTCGACCGCTGGACTCGCCCTGACGCGCGCCCAAACAGGCGTATGGTTTGCTCAGCAATTGGATCCTGGCAACCCGATCTTCAACACCTCGGAATGCATCGAACTGCGCGGATCGGTAGACCTCGCCGCGCTCGCCGCGGCGGTCCGCGCTGCTGCGCAGGACTGCGAAGTGCTGGTTGCCGACTTCCGGGTCGAACCTGACGGTACGGTCGTACAGTTCCCGGGCCGACGCTCCTTCGGTGACGTTCCCGTCGTCGATCTCACGGCATCCGGCGCGACCGGCACCGATCGTTGGGACGCGGCCTATCAGTGGATGACGACCGACCTCGCCAGGCCGATCGACCCGGCCGTCGATCCGTGTGTACGCGCCGCCGTCCTGAGCCTCGCCGCCGATCATGTCGCGCTCTACCTGTGCGGACACCACCTCGTGCTCGATGCGTTCGGATTCTCGTTGTTCAACAAGCGTATCGGTGAGCACTACACCGCGCTCGTCGCGGGCGACGGCACGCCGCCCCTGCGATTCACCGCGGTCGAACCGGTTGTGCTCGAGGAGCAGCACTACAGGGCCTCGGCCGACTTCGCCACCGACAGCGAATTCTGGGCCGACTACCTCGCCGACGTCGATGAAGCCGTCGCCTTGAAACCCGGCCCAGGCAACATCGCGCGCCGGTCTCGATCTGTGCGTTTCACCCTCGACGCCGGCCGCCAGGCCGGGCTCGCCGCCCTCGGCAAGTCCGCACGTGGAAGCTGGGGCGACGCGGTCACCGCGCTCGTCGCGGCCTACCTGCGCGGCGCTACCGGTCGCGACGACCTCACCGTCGGCTTTCCCGTCATGAACCGGCTCGGCTCGGCAGCCTTGACGGTCCCG
The DNA here is from genome assembly GCF_055230935.1 of Rhodococcus ruitaii. Lineage (NCBI taxonomy): Bacteria > Bacillati > Actinomycetota > Actinomycetes > Mycobacteriales > Nocardiaceae > Rhodococcus > Rhodococcus ruitaii. The sequence continues at coordinate 181,945 of NZ_JBUYWC010000003.1, forward strand.
ATGAGCGCGGTGAACGTCGTGCCGCTGCGCCTGCGCCCCACTGCGGGCGATACGCTGTCCTCGCTCGTCGAACAGGTTCGCGAATCGGTTGCGCTGTGTCGTGAGCACTACCGCTACCGCGGCGAGGATATCCACCACGACCTGCGGCTTCCTTCCGGTTCGCGCGGTGTCATCGGCCCGTCGGTCAACGTCAAGCCCTTCGGCGACCTCGTACGCTTCGGTGACATCCGCGCGGCCGTGCACTCCGTGGCCCGCGGCCCGCTGCAGGATTTCATGGTCACCGTCCGGCCGCTCGACGGCAGTGCCGGGCTCGAGGTGTTTCTCGACGCCGACGCCGATATCTACACCGACGACGAGTTGAAGATCCATGCCGCGCGGCTCGACGCGCTGTTCGACGCGGTCACCACCATCGATCACGACACGACGCTCGCGCGACTGCCGATCCTCACCGAGGCCGAACGCCGACAGATCCTCGACCACTGGAACCACAGCCCCGGAATCCCCGTCTCACCGGATCTGACTCTCGTGGACCTGTTTCACACACAGATCGAGAAGACCCCCGACGCACCGGCGGTCGCGGATGTCACGACGACACTCACCTACGCGCATCTCGGCTCCCGTGTCCACAAACTCGCGCGATATCTCCTGTCGCACCAGGATCTGCGCGCACCGGATGTCAGGATTGCGCTCGCGGTGCCGCGCACGGTCGACGCCCTCGTCGCGATCCACGCGGTCCTCGAGACCGGTGCCGCGTACGTTCCACTCGATGTGGATCAGCCACTCGAACGCCTGTCGCACGTCCTCGGTTCCACCGCCCCGGTGTGTGTGCTCACCTCCCGCAGCACCGACAGCAGGGTGGCAGAAGCCGACGGATCCCTCACCCGGATCGCGCTCGACGCCCTCGACCTCGACGAAGTCTCCGATGAGCCGGTCGACTCTGCAGAACGTGGCCCGCTCACCCCCGATTCGATCGCCTACGTGATCCACACGTCCGGCTCCACCGGGCGCCCCAAGGGCGTGGTGGTTCCCCACCGAGGGCTGGTCAACCTCTTCCACAGTCACCGCGACCAGGTCTTCACCAGGGCTGCAAGAGAATCCGGGCGCGACGCTCTTCGGCTCGGTCTCGCCTGGTCGTTTGCGTTCGACGCGTCGTGGCAACCGCTCCTGTGGATGCTCGACGGCCACACCATCGACATCGTCGACGAGACGACGCAACGGGATCCGGCCGCCCTCGCGCACCGTGCGCACGCCGAGAAGTGGGACTTCGTCGAGTTCTCACCGGGTCAGCTCGAACAGTTCGTCGACGACGGACTCTTCCCGGACGGCAATCCGCCCACCCTCGGCTTCGGCGGCGACGCCGTCTCGGACCGATTGTGGCAGAGCCTGCGTGCGCGCAGCGGGCCGGCATTCAACTTCTACGGCCCCACCGAGTGTTCCGTCGACACGCTCGTCGCGGAGGTCTCGGACAGTGATGCACCTGTCGTCGGGCGACCCGTGGCGAACAACTGCGTCTACATCCTCGACGCCGGTCTGGCGCCGGTCCCGGCCGGAACCGAGGGCGAGCTGTACGTATCCGGCCCGGGCGTGGTGCGCGGCTACCTCGACGCTCCGGCGCTGACCGCGACGAGGTTCGTCGCCAATCCCTTCGGGAGCGGACCACACGCACGTCTGTACCGCACGGGCGACCGCGTCATGTGGGCCGAGGACGGGCGCATCGTCTACCGCGGCCGTGTCGACAACCAAGTGAAAGTCCGCGGCTTCCGGATCGAACTCGGCGAGGTCGAAGCCGCGCTGGTGCGGCTCCCCGGGGTCTCCCGTGCCGCGACAGTGGTTCGCACCGACCCGTCGGGTGTCGCTCGGCTCATCGGGTACCTCGTCGGGGACGATGTGCCCGACCCCGTCGATGCGCGGCGTCTCATCTCGGAACTCGTGCCCGCATACATGGTGCCGGCGGCGCTCGTCGTTCTCCGAGAACTGCCGCTCACGTCGAACGGCAAGCTCGACCGCAAGTCGCTCCCCGACCCCGACTTCACCGGGCTCGTGTCGTCCCGCGAACCGGAAACCTATGCGGAACGGGCACTATGCGAGATCTACGCCGACATTCTCGGGCTCGACAGGGCCGGTGTGGACGACGACTTCTTTGCACTCGGCGGTCACTCACTCAGTGCGGGGAAGCTCATCGCCCGGATCCGCGACGCCCTCGGTGTCGAACTGCCCATCCGCACCGTGTTCGATCACCCGCAGGTTGGCGAGCTGGCCGTGCGCTGCAGCGACGGGGTGACAGCGGCTCCCGCGCGGCCACAGCTTCTCCGCAGGGAGAGCGACGGCCTCGCACCGCTGTCGTTCGAGCAGCAACGCCTGTGGTTCATGTACCGGATGGAGGGGCCGAGCCCCACATACAACGTGCCGATCACGGTGAGTCTGCACGGACACGTCGACCCCGACGCACTGGCCCGCGCGACCGGTGACCTGCTGGCCCGGCACGAAAGCCTCCGCACGGTGCTCACCGAACAGGACGGAGTGGGCCTGCAGTGCATCCTCGACGAGGTGCCGCCCCCGTGTGCGGTCGAATCCGTGCGCCGCGAACATCTCGACAACCGCCTGAACGCCGAGGCGAGGCATGCGTTCGATCTCGAGCATGAAGTACCGCTGCGCATTCGACTCTTCAGCATCGAGCCCGACGAACACGTGATGCTCGTGCTCGCGCACCACATCGCGAGCGATGAACTGTCCACCCCGCTACTGTTGCGCGACTTGGGTGGCTTCTACTCCGCGCGTGTGTCCGGCGAACCGTACGAGCCGGACCCACTGCCGGTGCAATACGCCGATTTCGCCGTGTGGCAACGTGACCTGTTGGGGGATGCTGCCGACGAGACCTCCCTCGCGGCGCGGCAGCTCGCGTTCTGGCATGACGAACTGGCCGGGATCCCCGCAGAACTCGAACTTCCCACCGACCGTCCGCGCCCTACTGTGGCGTCGTACTCCGGTGGTGGCGTAGAACATCCGGTCCCGGTCGATCTCGCCGGCCGGGTCCGGGCCACGACACGTGCGACCGGCACCACGATGTTCATGATGGTGCACGCAGCGGTCGCGCTGGCGCTCTCGCACAGCGGGGCAGGCGAGGACATTCCCCTCGGTTCACCCACCGCGGGACGCCCGGCCCCGGAACTGGACGACCTCGTGGGCTTCTTCGTCAACATGGTGGTGTTGCGCACCGACCTGTCCGGAAACCCCACCGTCCGGGAACTACTGTCCCGCATCAAGGACAGCGACATCACCGCGTATTCGCATCAGGATGTGCCGTTCGACCGCGTCGTCGAACAACTCAATCCCGAGCGCAGCGCAGCCCGCCAGCCGCTGTTCCAGGTGATGGTGCAGTATCAGAGTCCGCCGGTTCTCACCGGATTCACCGACCTCGCGCCGACACCGTCGTTCGTTGCGAACGACACCGCGATGTTCGATCTGACCTTCGACATCATCGAGGTGGATGACGGAAGCCTGTGCGTTCGAGTCGAATACGCACGCGACTTGTTCGACGAGGGATCCGCGGACGCCCTCGCGGCGCGGGTCGTGCGTGCGTTCGCGGTGCTGTGTGCCGACCCCGATGCGCGGCTCTCGCAGCTGGATCTGATGACCGATGCGGAGCGTCAGTTGCTGACCGCAGGAAGGTCTGAGGAGGTTGTGCGTGCCGACACCGAGCCGGCGACAGTGCCGGAGTTGTTCGCGGCCACGGTCGCGCAGTTCCAGGACGAGGTCGCGGTGGTGGCGGGCTCGACGACCCTGACGTTCCGCGAACTCGATGCATGGTCCGACCGGATCGCTCTGTACCTGAACGGCCTGGGTGTGGGTGTCGAAGCAGTGGTGGGACTCGACCTTCCCCGTGACGGGCGGATCGTGGCCGCGATCCTCGGCGTGTGGAAGTCGGGTGCTGCATACCTGGTGCTCGATCCGAATCAACCCTCCGGGCGCAACGAGTATCTGATCGCAGACGCGGGAGTCTCGACGATCATCGATCTCGATGCGTTGGCCGTGTGCGAAAGTGCTTCCCGGTCCGTCGAGGGGACTCTCTCCGGTCACCTCGGAGCCCGCGCACCGGAATCCAGCAGATCGGCACCTGACAACACCGCGTACGTCGTCTACACGTCGGGGTCCACGGGCACGCCCAAAGGTGTTGCGGTGCCGCATCGCGGTGTCGTGAACCTGTGGGACACCGTGCGCACCCGCACCGTCGGCGATCCGGCGGTCGAGCGCCGCGCGGTTCTGCTGAGCTACACGTTTGCGTTCGACTCATCGATCGAACCGCTGCTCGCGATGCTCGGTGGACACACGGTGCATGTGCTCGCCGAGGACCTGCTGCCCGATGCGGCGGCGATCGTGCGGTACGTCCGTGAGCAGCAGATCGACGCGCTCGACTGCGGGCCGGTGCTTGCTGCGCGCCTCGTCGACGAAGGTCTCGTGGATCCTGACGCTGCCCATCGGCCGTCGTTGCTGACGATGGGGGGCGAGGCCGTTCCCACGGATCTGTGGAAGCGGCTTTCGGTGATCCCGGGATTGCGGGTGTCGAACATGTACGGTCCCACCGAGTGCACGGTGGATGCGACCGGCGCGGTGCTCACGCCCGGCAGTGCTCCGAACCTCGGGGTCCCGATCGTCGGTGGCCGCGTGTTCGTGCTGGACCGCTGGCTGCGACCCGTGCCTCCCGGGGTGCCGGGTGAGTTGTATGTCGGTGGTCCGCATGTCACCCGCGGCTACGTGGGGCGGTTCGCGCAGACAGCGGGGCGGTTCGTCGCCGATCCGTTCGGACGTGCCGGTGCCCGGCTGTACCGCACCGGCGACCTCGCCCGGTGGAGTGTTGTCGCCGACGAGCAGGCCGGTCCGGTACTCGAATACCTCGGCCGTGCCGACGATCAGGTCAAGATCCGCGGGTTCCGCGTCGAACTCGGGGAGATCGAGTCGGTCCTCGCGGCGCACCCGGCGGTCTCGGCCGCGGCGGTCGTGGTCCGAGAAGACGAACCGGGCCGCAAACGACTCGTCGCCTATGTCGCCGGGGACACAGCAGTACTCGGGAACACAGCAGTACTCGGGAGTGCCGTTTCGGATGAGCTTCGAGTGCACGTCGCCGATCGGCTCCCGGACTACATGGTTCCCGCGATCACCGTCGTACTCGACGAACTGCCGGTGACAGTGAACGGCAAGATCGACCGCAGGGCGCTCCCGGCACCGGAGTTCGAGCCCGCGTCGGCGAGGCGGATGCCTGCAGATGAGATCGAAGCGCGACTGTGTGAGGTGATGGCCGGTGTCCTGGGCCTCGACCTCGTGGGGCCGGACGACGACTTCTTCGCGCTCGGTGGCGATTCCATCGTGTCCATCCAGATGGTGTCGATGGCGCGCGCGTCCGGGATCCGATTCACCGCGCGGCACGTGTTCGAACATCGGACACCTGCCGGACTGTCGCGAGCGGCCGATGTCGAGTCGGTCGTCGCGGAGGTGGATGTGGAAGCGGCGCTCGGAGAGATCCCCGCGACCCCGATCGTTCACGACATGCTCGACCGCGGCGGGCCGTATGCGCGATTCGCGCAGTCGAGGTTGCTGCTCGCACCGGTCGGGCTCACCCTCGAGGCACTGACCGGCGGGGTGCAGTCCCTGCTCGACACCCACGACGCCCTGCGCGCCGTATTCGACGATCGGGCACGCACGTTCGATGTGCGTCCCGTGGGGGCGGTCGATGCTGCCGAGGTGGTGTCCCGCATCGACATCTCCGGATTGTCCGACCCGCGGGACGCGATCGTCGCGGCCACCGAGACGGCATACCTCTCGCTGGCACCGGCTTCGGGTGCGCTGGTGCGGGTGGTGTTCTTCGACGCAGGCCCCGACGTACCGGGCAGGGTCTTCATCGCGGTGCATCATCTCGTGGTCGACGGCGTCTCGTGGCGCATCCTCGTGCCGGATCTCGCCGGCGCGCTGGACGGGACGACTCCGGAGCGTGCGGGCACGTCGCTGCGGCAGTGGGCCCGGGGACTACGCGACGGTGTCGTTGCGCGCCGCTCCGAAATATCTTTGTGGCAGCGGATCCTCGCCCCGGGCGGCCGGGTGCGTGTGGCCTCGGGCGAACCCGATCCCGCGTCGCACACGATGGCGCAGACCGCTACGGTTCAGGTGCAGGTTCCTGCGGCGCTGACCGATGTGCTGCTCACGACGGTGCCCGAGCGATTCCATGCCGGAGTGGACGACGTTCTGCTCACCGCGCTTGCCCTCGCAACCGCGAAGGCGTGCGGGGAGGGCGCCGTGGTGGTGGATCTCGAGGGCCACGGCCGGGAGGAACAGGCCGTGGCCGGTGCGGATCTGTCACGGACTGTCGGGTGGTTCACAACCTTGTATCCGGTGCGGCTCGATGTCGGTCATCTGGACCTCGCCGATGCGTTCGCCGGCGGTAGGAGCGCGGGTGACGCGCTCAAGCGGGTCAAGGAACACCTGCGCGAGATCCAGGACGGCGGGATCGGCTTCGGGATGGTGCGACACCTCGACGATGCGCGTGGCGGGGAGCTTGCCGCGCAGCCAGCGGTGGATATCGGCTTCAACTATCTCGGTCGTTTCACGCTCGGCGAGACCGAAGGGCAGGCGTGGTCGAGCGCACCTGAGGCTGCGGCGCTCGGTGGCTCGACCGAGTCCGACATGCCGGTCGCGCACGCGGTGGAGATCGGTGTGTTCACAGACGATTCGGGAGACGAGCCGATTCTGCGGGGGACTTTCGGATACAGCCCCGGACTCGTGGCGGAAGCATCGGTCGAGGCGTTGTCCGACGCCTGGATCGCAGCACTGCATGCGCTCGCGGACCACTCGGTCGATGACGCTGCGGGCGGTTTCACTCCGTCGGACCTGACGCTGAGTGGCCTGGACCAGTCGGAGGTCGACGAATTCTCGTTGGAATTCGGATAAACGAGGCGCTTGGCGGGGCAGCTCCTTTCGGTTAGCCTAACCAATCGTGACCGGGGCAACGCGCCGCGGCTGAGAGACATGTGGGAGACACCATGCGGGTTCTGGAACGGAGTCGGGTGCGCAGCATCGCTGTGCTCGGCGCAGCGGCTGCGCTGACCGTCGGGCTGGTGGGATGCTCGAGCGACAGCGCCGACGAAGGCACCGACACCGCTGCCTCCTCTGCGACGCGTACGTTCGAAGCTCAGAACGGTTCCATCGAGATCCCGGCCGACCCACAGCGCATCGTTGCGTGCGGCTACGCAGCGTTCCCGCTGATCCAGGCCGGGGCAAACCTCGCTGCGGTCTGTGAGTGGACTCGCGAGATCGAGAGCATGGACGAGGAGACCCTCGCCGCGTATGAGGCGTTGCCGAAGGTCGCGCCCGATGGGAACGTTGCCGAGATCGGCTACGAAGCGGTCACCGCAGCCGATCCCGACCTGATCATCATGGGTGTCCCGGCGCGCGTGCAGGAGCAGGTCGACGTCGCGAAACTCGAGGCGCTCGCGCCCGTCGTGTTCCTCGGTCCGACCGACCCGGGTGAGTGGCGCGAGCTCGGTGAGCAGTATGCCGATGCCGCCAACGTCAGTGACACCTACGGTGAGTCCAAGGACGCCTACGACGCCCGCGCCGCTGAGATCGCCGACAAGTACGCCGATACCCTCGGCACACTCGATTTTGCGGGTCTGTGCAGTGTGTGCGGCACCGAGCCCGGGGAGTTCATGCGTGAGTACGAGTCGTCGTACACCACCAACCTGTTCGACGACCTCGGCTTCACCTTCCCCGGCGAGCCCGCCGACCCGGCCGACGTCCACGGTGAGTACCTGTCGATGGAACGGATGCCCGAGAACCTCGCTGACATCGATGTGATCGTCTACGGCGTCGAAGCGGACGGCTCGATCACCCCGGAATTGCAGGAAGTGTTCGATTCGCCGCTGTGGCAGGAACTGCCCGCAGTCAAGGCCGGCAACCTCGTCGCCGTCCAGCACGCCAATGCGGCAACCTACGAAACTGCGCTCCTTGCGCTCGATTCCATCGACGCGGCTTTGGAGCAGCTGCCGGCGAACCAACCCCAGGAGTAAGACCCGTCGCGGGAACACCCGCGCCACTTCGACCACGGCACGGCCCCCGACGTCCCTGACTCGGGGGCTGTGGTCGTCGTGTCCGAAATATCCCGTACCGTCAGGAAAGCAGAGATGACTCGCTCCACCGCGCTCGAAGACATCGTCCCGCTCTCACCTCTGCAGGAGGGACTGCTCTATCTGAGTACGGTCGCTGCTCCTGACGAGACCGCTCGCATCGCGGGGACGGCAGACCCCGACGCCTACACGGTGCAGTCCCTGATCCGATTGACGGGCACGGTCGACGAGGACCGGCTGCGCGAGTCGGCGCAGTCGCTGCTCGACAGACACGCGTCCCTGCGCACGTGTTTCCGCCCGCGCAAAGACGGACGCACCGCGGGTCTGGTCGTCGGCGGCGTCGAGTCGATCTGGAGTTCCGAAGATCTCAGCGGGCTTGCGCCCGATGAGGCGCAGGCCCGGCTGGAGCAACTCGTCGACGCGGACCTGCGCACCTGGTTCGATCTCGCGAAGCCGCCGCTGGTGCGATGGTTGTCGGTACGGTTCGCGCCCGACGACGTGCGGCTTCTGCTCACCGCGCACCACATCGTCGTCGACGGCTGGTCGACACCGATCCTCGTCCGTGAGCTGCTCGAGATCTATGCGGCCGGGGGCTCGGCATCGGCCCTTCCGTCCGTTCGGCCCTACCGCGACTACCTCGCGTGGCTGGGTCGTCAGGATCACGATGCCGCACGGGCACTCTGGCGCGAGACCCTGTCCGGCGTGAGCGAACCGAGCCTTCTCACACCCCCCGGATCCACCAGTTCGGCCGAGCGGTGCGCCCAACTGGATGTCCCGGTCCCCGAGGCCCTCACCGGGAAACTGTCGGAACTCACCCGCGATACCGGCGTCACGCTCAACACCGTGTTGCAAACAGCGTGGGCGATGCTCCTCTCAGGTCTGCTCGGCCGCGACGACATCCTCTTCGGCGCTACCGTATCCGGGCGCCCGCCCGAACTGACCGGCGTCGAGTCGATGGTCGGTCTGTTCATCAACACCGTGCCGGTGCGGGTGCGGCTCGACCCCGCCGTGACGGTGAGCGCTCTGCTCCGCCACGTTCAGCTCGAACAATCCCGCACCGTCGACCATCACTATCTCGGGATTTCCGAGGTACAACGAGACGTCGGAATCGGCGAGCTGTTCGACACTCTCACGATCTTCGAGAGCTACCCCGTCGACCGTGCCGCGCTCGACCGCGCGCAGCGGGAGGGCGGCATTGCGATCGCGGACACCGACGGCACCGACGCCACCAACTACCCACTCGTCCTCACCGCAGGCATGTCCGATCGCCTCGTCCTCGGGCTCGATCACCGCGAGTCGCTGATCAGTGTCGACGAGGCCCGGAGACTCGGTGCCCGGCTCATCACGATCCTCGGTGCGCTCGCCTCCGGTCCCGACATGCCGGTCGCGCACATCGACGTACTACCTGTCGCCGACCGCGACCGGGTGCTCGGCACCTGGTCCGCCGCGCCGCCCGCACCTGCCGCACACACCGTCGCCGATGTGCTCGCGAGCACATTTGTTGCCGACGCCGACCGCACCGCCGTGGTATGCGGTGACAGGCGGCTTTGCTTCGCCGAACTCGGTGCCCGCTCGGCGCAACTCGCGCGGCTGCTCGTCGACCGCGGCGTCGGACCGGACGACCGGGTCGGACTCGCACTGCCCCGCACCGCCGAGATGATCGAGGCGATCGTCGCCGTGCTCACCGCCGGCGGCGCCTACCTGCCGCTCGACCCGTCGTATCCAGCAGACCGCGTGCAGCACATGATCTCCGACGCCGCGCCCCGACTCGTGATCACCACGTCCGAGATCGCCGCGACGCTCGGCCGGCTGCTCGAGGGTGTCGAGGTGCTCGTGCTCGACGATCCGGCCGTGGACTCCGCCCGCGCCGGATTCGCCGCGACCCCGCTGACCGACGCGGACCGTCGCGGCCCGCTACAGCCCGCGCATACCGCCTACGTGATCTACACATCGGGGTCCACCGGCCTGCCGAAGGGCGTCGCTGTCACCCATGCCAACCTCGCCGACCTGCACGCCGCCCAGCGCACCACCGCGATGCACTGCGGGGGCCGAACCCCGCGCGACGGGCAGTGGCGCGTCCTGCTGACCTACCCTTTCGCCTTCGACTCAGCCGTCGCAGCACTGACGTGGCTCTTCGAAGGCCATGTGCTACACGTGCTGTCCGACGAGCACCGCGCCGATGTCGAGCACATCGTCGGCTACGTGCGCACCCACCGGATCGACTACATCGACACCGTTCCCGTCCTCATGGCCCGGCTCCTCGACGCGGGACTGCTCGATCCGGCCACGCACACCCCCGCTGCGGTCACCGTGGGTGGCGAGGCGGTGAGCCGCATGCTGTGGGAGCGTCTCGCCGCCGCGGACGTCTGGGCGCAGAACTGCTACGGGCCCACCGAATGCACCGTCGACGCCACCAGCGCGCAGATTTCCGGAGACACCGTCACCATCGGTGGCCCCACACCGGGCACCCGAGTCCGCGTACTCGATCACTGGCTACGGCCAGTGCCTCTCGGTGTCGCCGGCGAACTGTACGTCTCCGGCAACGGCGTCACCCGGGGCTATCTGGGGCGTCCCGGGCTGACTGCCGGCCGCTTCGTCGCCGACCCGTTCGGACCGGCTGCCCGTATGTACCGCACGGGGGACGTCGTGCGATGGACTCCGGCCGGGCAACTCGAATACCTCGGCCGCGACGACGACCAGGTCAAGATCCGCGGATTCCGCGTGGAACTCGGCGAGGTCGAAGCCGCCCTTTCCGCACACGACACCGTGCGCACGGCCTTGGTGGTCGCGCACACCGATGCGCGCGCGGTCACCCGACTCGTCGGATACATCGCAGGCGACGACGTCGATACGGGCGCAATCCGCACGGCGCTCGCCGCGCAACTGCCCGACTACATGGTTCCCGCGGTGATCGTGGCACTACCCGCGCTACCTCTCACCGCGAACGGCAAGGTGGACCGCACGGCGTTACCCGAACCGGACTTCGCGGTACTCGCGGGGTCCGGCCAGGCTCGCACCGACACGGAGAAGACTCTGTGCGCGACGATCGCCGACGTTCTCGGCCTCGAACACGTGGGTGTCGACGACGACTTCTTCACGCTAGGAGGCGATTCCATCGTCTCCATCCAGCTCGTGTCACGGTTGCGCGCCGCAGGAGTGCATGCGACGGCGCGACAGGTATTCGAACTGCGGACTGCCGCCGCGATCGCGGCGAACTGCGACACGCCCGCTGCCGAACCGGCACGTTCGGTCGCGGTCGCGACCGGTTCGGTCCCGATCACCCCGATCGTCCGGGAGTCACTCGCGACGATGACTTCCGACACGCTGCGCCGATTCACGCAGTCACGGGTACTGATCGCGCCTGCAGGCATGCGGGAACAGGATCTCGTCGCCGCTGTACAGGCGCTACTGGCCGCGCACCCGATGCTGCGCTCGCAGTTCACGAGCGACGACGCCGCTCCCTCGTGGATCGTGCCCGAGGCGGTGCCCGACGCGGCCCCGTTCGTCCACCGGATCACGATGCCCACCGGGGAGCACGACGACCTCACCGAACTCGTCGACTCCGCACACACCGATGCCGTCGCGGCACTCGACCCCGCGGCCGGCACCATGCTGCGCGTCGTGTTCCTCGACCCGGGGCCGGGGAGTGCCGGACGCATCCTCGTCGTCGCTCACCATCTCGTCGTGGACGGCGTCTCGTGGCGCATCCTGGTGCCGGACCTCGCCTCAGCGGTCGACGCCGCACGTCGTGGTGACACTCCGCAACTCGACACCTCCGGCACCTCGTTCAGGGACTGGGCGACCTCCCTCACCGCCGCGGTGGAAAGCGACCGTGTGACGGCGTCGTGGCCCGTGTGGGCACCCTCGGTCGAATCGGTCGACGCACCGGCTGTCGGTTCGAGAGTGCTCGATCCGGCCTGCGACACCGTCGCCACCGCCTCGTCGATCGAGGTACAGGTCCCCACGGGACTCACCGAGCGAATCCTGACCACCGTCCCGGCCGCGTTCGGGATCGGTGTCGCCGATGTTCTGCTCGCCGCATTGGCACTGGCCGTCACCGACGTGCGTGGCGGAGCATCACTGCGGGTGGATCTGGAAGGGCACGGTCGAGAAGAACAGATCGCGCCGGGTACAGACCTGTCGCGCACCGTCGGATGGTTCACCTCGCTCTATCCGGTGACCGTCGAACTCGGCAGCGAGCACGCACTTACCGGAAGCGACCTCGTACGCGCGGTCGCGCACGCCGCAGAATCCATCGCGCGAATCCCCGACAACGGCATCGGTTTCGGTATCCTGCGGCACCTCGACACCGCGACACGTACGCGGTTCGACGACTACCGGGCCCCCGAGGTGATGTTCAACTACCTCGGGCGGATGACCCTCGGCGAGAGCGCTCAGGCACCGTGGTCGGCGGCGCCCGAGACCGCAGCACTCGGCGGTTCCGTCGACCCGTCCACACCGCTCGATCACGTCCTCGAGGTCAATGCGATCACTGAGGACGGCCCGGACGGCGCCGCGCTGTCCGCAGTGTTCACGTTCTCGGCCGGTGCTCTCGCGTCTGACATCGTAAGCCGGATCGGCGAAAAGTGGTGCACAACACTGGAATTATTGGTGGGTGTCGCCTCCACCGACGCGATCGGCGTACCCGTACCGTCGGCGCTCACCGCATCCGGATTCACCGTCGACGACGTATTGGACCTGCATGCCGCGACACCCGGAGGGATCGAGGACGTCGTGCCCCTCACGCCGCTGCAGCGCGGCATGTACTTCCTGTCCGGCCTCGACGACGGCGACGCGGATGCGAGTGTCGACGTGTACATCATGCAGTCCGTCCTGAACCTCGAAGGGCCGGTCGATGTCGCGAGGCTGCGTCGATCGATGAACGAACTCGTCGCCCGGCAGGCAGTGCTGCGCACAGGGTTCCAGATCGGACCCTCCGGAGAGCCGGTGGGTGTGGTACGACGCACTGCCGTTCCCGAACTGACCGAACTCGACCTGAGCGACACGATCGACCTCGACGCCCGAGTAGCGGACCTCCTGGAGGCGGACCGCGCCCGCAGATTCGACGTCGGGGCAGCGCCCCTCGTGCGATTCACCCTCGCGGTCACCGGCCCCGGCTCGGCGCGACTGCTGCTGGCCATGCACCACCTCGTCTCCGACGGATGGTCGACCCCGCTTCTCGTGCAAGAACTCCTGCAGATCTACGCGGCCGGGGGGAGCGCGTCGTCGCTACCACCGGTGGCGCCGTTCAGCGACTACCTCACCTGGCTCGGACAGCAAAACGTCGCCGCAGGTGTCGAGGTGTGGCGTGAGGTACTCGACGGAGTGGACGAACCGACTCGCGTCGCACCGGCAGGTGCAGCCCTGCGTCCGGAGTTCCCCGGCGAGCTCACCGTGCCGGGACCGGACGGACTGGCCCGACGCCTCGCCTCGACGAGCCGAGGGAGCGGAGTCACGGTGAACACCCTCGTGCAGACCGCGTGGGGTGTCCTGATCGGAGCGCTCACCGGCAGGAGCGACGTGGTCTTCGGGGCCATCGTCTCGGGACGTGTTCCCGATGTGCCAGGGGTCGAGTCGATGATCGGCCTGTTCATCAACACGATCCCCGTCCGGGTGACCACTGCCGCGGGCGAGTCTCTTGCCGACGTCGTCACCCGCACGCACAGCGCGCAGAACCGGGTGATGGACCACCAGTACGTGGGCCTGGCCGATATCCAGCGTGCCATGGGCATCGGCGATCTGTTCGACACCCTCCTCGTCTTCGAGAACTACCCGATCGACAAGGACGCGCTCGACCGCGCACAGCGCGACGGTGGTCTGCAGGTCACGTCGGTCGGTGGTAGCGACGCCACGAACTTCCCGCTGGTACTCGTGGCGGGACTCGACGACACGTTGCACCTCGGCCTCGAATACCGCACCGACCTGTTCAGCGATCGTGACGCCGCTGCCCTCGGTGAACGCCTCGTACGGATCCTCGAGCAACTCGCGTCCGAACGCCCGTCGACCGTCGCGGCACTCGATCTGCTGACGGCATCCGAACGTGCCGGACTGTCGGGCGCGTGGTCGGCGACCGCGCCCGCACCGGGATGCGGCGTGAGCACTGTCGCGGATCTTCTGGCGCGGCAGATCGCCCGTACCCCGGACGCCGATGCAGTCGTGTCCGGTGCGACAACCTTGTCGTTCGCGGACCTGGGGGACAGGTCGACGCGTGTGGCACGCCTGCTCATCGAGGCAGGCATCGGCCCGGAGACCGTGGTCGGTCTTGCCCTGCCGCGCTCAGAACACATGATTGTGGCCATCGCAGCGTCCATCAGCGCAGGTGGCATGTACCTCCCAATGGATCCGTCGTACCCGCAGGACCGGCTCGCGCACCTCGTCTCGGATGCGGCGCCACGCGTGATCGTGACGGTCGCGTCGGTGCAGAGCCGCATCGCCCCGATCACCGGCGATGCTCGCCTCGTGGTCCTCGACGACCCCGCCGTCGAGCAGCAGTTGGAGGAGTTGCCCGCCGTGCCCGTCACCGACACGGACAGACTCGGTGTACTGCACCCGGACAACGGCGTCTACGTCATCTACACATCGGGTTCGACGGGCCTCCCGAAAGGCGTCGCCGTCACTCACTCGAATCTGCTGAACCTGTTCGACAGTCACCGAGCCGACCTCTACCTCCCGACCGTGGCCGCATCGGGCCGCGACAGCATCGGGGTCGGTCACGCCTGGTCGTTCGGATTCGACGCGTCGTGGCAGCCGACCCTGTGGCTTCTCGACGGCCACACCGTGCACGTGTTCGACGAAGACACGATGCGCGACCCGGAACGGATGACGGCGTACACGCTCGACCACGAACTCGACTTCCTCGAGGTGACCCCGTCGTTCCTGGACCGCATGCTCGCGGCCGGACTCTACGACGGCGACCATCGTCCGGCCGCCGTCGGATTCGGCGGTGAAGCCGTCAATCTGGCTTCGTGGCAACGGCTTCGGATGCTCACTGATGGCCGGGCCTTCAACCTGTACGGTCCTACCGAATGCACCGTCGATTCGCTCATCGGCGCAGTCACCGACGCTGACGCCCCGTGCCTCGGCCGGGCCGTCCACGGCGCCGGTGCCTATGTCCTCGACCCGATGCTCCGTCCCGTCCCGATCGGGGTGGTCGGCGAACTGTACGTCTCCGGAGCGGGCGTTGCCCGCGGCTATCTCGACCGGCCCGACTTGACGTGTGCGCGTTTCGTTCCCGGTCCGTTCGGCGACCCCGGTGCCCGCATGTACCGCACGGGCGACCTCGTCCGACGGGTGTGGGGTGAAGGAGAGACGCCGGTCGTCGACTTCCTCGGGCGCGGCGACGACCAGGTGAAGATCCGCGGGTTCCGCGTCGAACTCGGCGAGGTCGAAGCGGTCCTGACCGCCGTGCCGGGTGTGCGTGACGCGGTGGTGCTCGCCCACACCGATGCGCGCGGCGTCATGCGTCTGGTGGGATATGTGATCCCCGACGGCGACGTCGACCCGTCCGCGGTGCGCAGACGTGTTGCGGAACGCATACCGGACTATATGGTGCCGGCCGTTGTACTCGTCCTCGACGTGTTCCCGGTGACCGCAAACGGGAAGGTCGACCGGAAGGCATTGCCCGAACCCGATTTCTCGTTGCTCGTCGGCAGCCGGACACCCACCACACCGACCGAGGTCGCGCTGGCGCGGGTCGTCGCCGACGTGCTGGGTCTGGAGCGGGTGGGTGTCGACGACGACTTCTTCGCGCTCGGAGGTGATTCCATCGTCTCCATCCAGCTGGTGTCGAAGGTGCGCGCGGCAGGAATGTGGATCACTACCAGGCAGGTGCTCGAACTGCGCACGGTCGAGGATCTCGCGGTCGCGATCGACGCCGCCGAACCCGGCTCTGCGGTGCCGGCGGTGCTCGGCGTCGCCACCGGCGATGTGCCGGTGACGCCGATCGTGTGGGATGTGCTCGAGCCCGGAGTGAGCCTCGACCGGTTCTCACAGGCACGCCTGCTCGTCGCGCCCGTGGGCCTCACCGTGCCGGTCCTCGAGGCAGCCGTCGAGGCCCTGCTCGCCGCGCACCCGATGCTGCGATCGCGATTCGTGATTACCGAGAGCAGCGCAGCACAGTGGACGGTGCCAGAGCAGTTCGCAGATGCGAAACATGTTGGTGCAGAACACATGGTGCGCCGCGTGGCGCTGTCCTCGAACGACGATTTCACGGACGTCTTCGCGCGTGAGCGTGAGGTTGCGTACGAAGCACTGGATCCGGCGAACGGCGTCATGATGCAGGTGGTCTGGTTCGATTTCGGGCCGGACCGTGCCGGCCGTGTGCTCCTCGCGGTGAACCATCTGGTGGTAGATGGTGTGTCGTGGCGCATCCTGGTACCCGATCTCGCCGACGCCGTCGAGCAGGCCGGAAGCGGGAAGGTCGTCGGACTGACCTCTGCCGGTACACCCTTCCGGGTGTGGGCAGCGGAACTGGTGAAGGCGGCGCGGTCCGAGCGGATCGTCACGTCCTGGACTACGTGGCAGCAGGCGGTGGCAGCGGACGAACCCCGGTTGGGTTCCCGGCCGCTGGATCCGGCACGCGACACTGTCCACGACACCCGGTCGGTGAAGGTCCGCCTGCCCGTCGACGTCACCGAACGGGTTCTTGCGGCGGATGCCGTGGACGATGTCCTGCTCGCCGCGCTCGCCGTGGCGGTTGCATCGGTGCGCGGTGGGGACGTCGTCCGTATCGACCGCGAAGGACACGGCCGGGAGGAACAGGTGGTGCCGGGTGTCGATGTGTCACGCACGGTCGGGTGGTTCACGTCGATGTATCCGCTGGTGGTCGACCTGTCGGACGTCGATGTCGCCGGTGCGCCCCTCGATGCTCGCAGCGCGGGCGCCGCGCTGCAGGCCACGGCGGCGGCTGTGAGTCGGGTGCCCGACAACGGCATCGGGTTCGGAATCCTACGACGTCTCGACTCGCAGTTCGCGGAGCGGTTCGCGGACTATCGGCCGCCGGATGTGGTCTTCAACTATCTCGGACGACTGACCCTCGGCGAGGAGTCGGGAAGCCCGTGGTCGGGTGCACCCGAAGCCACGGCGATGGGCGGTTCCGTCGACTCGTCCACACCGCTCGGCCACGTGCTGCTGGTCGACGCGATCACCGAGGACACGCCGCTCGGACCGGTTCTCGACTGCGAGTTCGCGGCGGCGGCAGGAGTGGTCGACGCACACATGCTCGACGCTCTTGCGCGCGCCTGGGAACTGATGGTCGTGGCATTGACCGACGACAACACGCGGCTTCTCGCCGGCAGTCGCACACGTTCGTAGCAGCGCACATTCGTAACAGGAGGAGAAACTCAATGCTGGATCGCATGACCATGATCGAAGACACCGCACGAATCCTCGAACTCGACGACGACGAACTCGATCCGACGGTGAGTCTCGTGGACCAGGGACTCGACTCGGTGCGCCTGATGGCGCTGGTGGAGCAGTGGCGCGGAACCGGAGCCGAGGTCGACTTCGTCTCCCTCGCCGAACAACCCGAACTCGAGCACTGGTTCTCATTGCTCGTCGGGCAGTGAGCAGGTTGCCGTGTCACTCGTCGACAAATTGACCATCGATATCGGGCCGCTCCGCACGAGCCGGGAGTTCCGCTTCCTGTTCACCGCACGTGTGGTCTCGTTGCTGGGGCTCGGATTCCTCATCGTCGCGGTGCCGATACAGGTGTACCAGCTCACCGGGTCGACGGCGCATGTCGCCGCCGTATCCACCATCCTCGGAATCACAACGTTCGCAGCAACATTCGTCGGTGGACTACTGGCCGACCGATACGACCGGCGCAACGTGATTGCGATTGCCCGGGGGACGGCCGCGGTAGCGTTCGCGTTGCTCGCCGTCAACGCATTCCTCCCCGAACCGCAGATGTGGGCGATCTACGTGCTTTCGGTCGTCGACGGAATCGCGGGTGGTATCTCGGCCACTGCGCTCATGGCTGTGACGCCGAGCCTGGTACCTCGGGACAAACTGGCGGCGGCCGGTGCGTTGATGGCGCTCACCGCAGACCTCGGATCGATGGTCGGGCCCGCATTGGGTGGTGTCGTGATCTCGGCCGGTGGTGTGGGACTGGCATATTCGCTTGCCGCGTTCACCACCGTTATCACCACTTTCTGTATCACTCGACTACCTTCGCTGCCACCTGAGAAGGTGTCGGATGAATCGCCGTTGGGTTCGATCGTGTCTGGCTTCCGATACGCAGTGAGCAACCGGGTGGTCGGTCAGGTGCTCGTCGTGGGTTTCGTCGCCATGCTGTTGACCGGCTGGGCAGTGCTGATTCCGGAGTTCGCGGACGAGGTGCTGAATGCGGGGCCGTCGGTCGTCGGGCTGCTCTACACTGCACCGGCGGTCGGTGCTGTGCTCGGTTCCCTCACCAGTGGGTGGACGGGATCGGTGCGCCGATCCGGGCTGGTGATCTTCGTGTTGATGTCCGTGTCCGCGGCGGGACTGGCCGGTGCCGGCGTCACCGGTGTGTTCATCGTGGTGGTGCTCGGGCTGGCGGCCTTCGGGTTCGGGGATTCTCTCGCGGACGTCGTCCGGTTCGCAACGGTGCAGCGCAACACTGCCGACGAATACCGCGGCCGCATTGCCGCGGTGTGGTCGGCGCAGGTCACCGCTGGTACGTCGTTGGGGGCGGTCGCCGCGGGTGTGGTGGCGTCCCTGGTGCCGATCGAGGTTGCGCTGGCGGCCTACGGTGCGGCCGGATTGTTGCTCACCGTGATCCTGGCGGTGTTCATGAAGACCCTGCGGACCTTCGACGACGGTGACCACAAGACCCTCGAGGAAGTGAGCACCTAGCCCCTGTCCGGGGATCGTCTTCACAAGCACGAGCGTAATGGTGCCGTGTGCCCCCGCCGGCACACGGCCGACCCTACCGGGCTCGGTGCTGCTCGTGCGGGAGGCCCCGACCGGTCACAGCATCCGCGTCATGGCCGCAGGGCGTTTTTCGTGGTGTGCGCCCATGATTCGATCGCCGAGTAGCTGTCGCCGACACCCTGCGTGTATGCGACGAGAGCCCCGTACAGGTGCACTCCCTCCGCGGCCAGTTCGATGGTGCTGACCCAGTGGGATGCGCGCGCCATCACGGCTGCGGAGATGTCGAGGCGATCGCGTGTCTCCCTCGAGACCATGGTGAACGAATCATCCGCGATCTGGAACGTTTCCCTGACACCGCGCCAGTAGTACTCCGCGTCCATTGCTGCGCGCAGTGATTCGTAGTCTGCAGTGTCCTGCATCGCCGTGGCATTCCGCAGTTCGATCGACGCCTGGCCGGACGAGCCGAGCGGGATATACGTCATGTCGTCGGTGGATCGGTTGTCGCCGCGTCTGGTCCTCACCGGAAAGATGGTGCCTGATTGCGCGGCAGAACGGAACAAGCGGTTCCGTTGCAATTACGACACCGCCGCGGTGTTGTCTCAATGGGAGTGTGCATGCCCATGCCCATGCCCATGCCCATGGTCGTGCTCGTCGTCGTGCTCGTCGTCGACGCGATCGTGGTCGGCGGTCGTGCCGTAACCGGTCTCCGACATACCGCGTCGCCAGTAGCCGATCACCAGTGTCGACCTGCGGTCGAAGCCTGCCTCCTTGCGCAGCCACTTCCGCATGGCCAGTACCGTTTTCGACTCGGCCGATACCCACGCGAACTTCGTGAGTGCTGCGCTGGGGATCTCGACGGCGGTCGCGGCGTCGAACAACTGCGTTGTCGTACCGGCCGGCGCGCCGTCGCGGTGGACCCACCGGATTTCGATGCCCGCCGGATGCGCGAGGTTCTGCCGCTCGTGCACGTCGGCGACCTCGATGATCGCGACACCCGTGGCATCGGTATGCATGTGCTCGAGCATCCGGCCGATCGCGGGCAGGGCGGTCTCGTCACCGACGATCAGGTACCAGTCGGATCGCGCCGCGGTGACGCCACCGCCACCCGCAGCGCCGATCACGTCACCGGGTTGTGCGCGCTCGGCCCATCCGCTGGCGAGGCCCTCGTCGCCGTGCTTGACGAAATCGATGTCCATCTCGGCTGCGTCTGCATCGAGCCGCCGGACCGTGTACGTGCGGATCTGCTGCTTGACGGTCGGATCGTCCCAGGTGAGACGGCCACGACCGTCGTTGCCGGGAACATCCAGGTCGCCGTTCGCCCGGGGGAAGACGAGCTTGATGTTCGGTACCCGCGTCGGATCGGCCGCGAATACCTCGACGCCGCGCCCGGCGAAGGTGACCCGCCGCATACCCGGCGTGATATCCACGATCGCCGACACTTCGATGAGTGAAGGAAGTAGCCCGTCTCGATTCGTCATACCGGTCACATTAGGGGAACCTGACCTGGCACGGGCTCGCCACCATCCGCCGATTCGCTACGTCGTCGTCCGGGACGATCGTCACAAGTCTTTTCCGGCAAATAGGATATCCGCCACGGCGTGCGATACGCGGCGGTGCTGACTACTAAGGTGTCACCGTGCGTCCTTCACTCGAGTCCTACTCACACCTGGCAGGCGGCAAGGTCCGCGACCTCTACATCGTGGACGACGAGCACCTGCTGCTCGTGGCCAGCGACCGGATCTCGGCCTACGACCATGTCCTGGACACGCTGATCCCCGACAAGGGGCGAGTCCTCACCGCGATGAGTGTGTTCTTCTTCGACCTCCTCGACGCGAGCAACCATCTTGCCGGCGAACCCGACGACGAGCGGATTCCCGCCGAGGTCCTCGGCCGCGCGCTCATCGTCAAGCGCCTCGAGATGGTGCCGGTGGAATGTGTGGCACGCGGCTACCTCACCGGGTCGGGCCTGGCCGACTATCAGGCCACGGGCTCTGTGTGCGGGGTGACCCTGGACAGCGGTCTCGTCGAAGCCAGCAAGTTGCCGGAGCCGATCTTCACGCCTGCGAGCAAGGCCGCGCTCGGCGATCACGACGAGAACGTCAGCTTCGAGCAGGTCGCCGAG
This sequence comes from Rhodococcus ruitaii, assembly GCF_055230935.1. NCBI lineage: Bacteria > Bacillati > Actinomycetota > Actinomycetes > Mycobacteriales > Nocardiaceae > Rhodococcus > Rhodococcus ruitaii. Next base: position 203,032 of record NZ_JBUYWC010000003.1, read on the forward strand.
AAGGTGGGACTGAACCTGGCGATGCAGTTGCGTCAGGACACTCTCGACATCTACGACCGCGCAGCGATCTATGCGTACGAGCGCGGGATCATGCTCGCCGATACCAAACTCGAGTTCGGTCGCGACAAGGCCGGCAACCTCGTGCTGGCCGACGAGGTGCTCACCCCCGATTCGTCCCGGTACTGGGAGCTGGCCGAGTACGAAGAGGGGAAGGTGCAGCCGAGCTTCGACAAGCAGATCGTCCGCAACTGGCTGACCAGCGCCGAATCCGGGTGGGATCGTGCCTCCGACACCCCGCCTCCGGCATTGCCTCAGCACATCGTCGACAAGACCCGTGCACGCTACATCGAGGCCTACGAACGCATTTCCGGACTGTCCTTCGACGATTGGATCGGCTGACCACGATGACCTCCCCGACCCCGCCCGTTGCCACGAAGGTTCCGCACGAGCGCATCCATCACGGCCACACGTTCGTCGACGACTACGAGTGGCTGCGCGACAAGGACGACCCGGACGTGACCGCGTACCTCGAAGCCGAGAATGCGTACACCGAGGCGCAGACCGCGCATCTGGCACCGGTTCGGGAGTCGATCTTCGAGGAGATCAAGTCGCGGACGCAGGAGACCGACATGTCGGTTCCCACCCGCATGCGCGAATGGTGGTACTACGCCCGCACCGTCGAAGGCAAGCAGTACGGAATCCAGTGCCGGTGCCCGATCACCGACCCAGATGATTGGACCCCGCCGGAGGTCACGGCAGGCACCGAATTGCCCGGCGAGCAGGTGTTGCTCGACGGCAACGTCGAGTCCGAGGGGCACGACTTCTTCTCCATCGGTGCGTTCTCACTCAGCCACGACGGCACTCTGCTTGCGTACTCGACCGACGTCGTGGGCGACGAGCGGTACACGCTGAAGTTCAAGGATCTCACCACCGGTGAACTCCTCACCGACGAGATCCCCGGCACCGCGCCCGGCGCCACGTGGACCCTCGACCACAGCCATATCTTCTATCAGACGGTCGATGAGTCCTGGCGCCCCGACACCGTGTGGCGGCACCGGCTCGGCACCGCCGTCGACGACGATGTGAAGGTCTTCCACGAGCCCGACGAGCGGTACTGGGTGTCGATCGGCTCAACTCGTAGCGAGAAGTACCTGATGATCTGGGTGGGATCGAAGATCACCACCGAGGGGTGGGTTCTCGAATCCGACAATCCCACAGGCGAATTCCGCGTTCTGCTGCCTCGTCGTGAAGGTGTCGAATACGGCGCCGAGCACGCCGTCGTCGGAGGCCGGGACCGGTTCCTGGTGTTGCACAACGATGTCGACCCGGGCACGGGCGAGAAAGCGGAGAACTTCGTCCTCGCGGAAGCCCCCGTCGAGGATCCGTCGGCGCTGCGCACCCTGATCGAACACCGAAAGGACGTTCGTCTCGAAGATGTCGAGGCGTTCGAAGGGCACCTCGTGCTGAGCTACCGACGCGAAGCACTCACCCGGCTCGCGGTGTGGCCGCTGACCGACGACGGATACGGCGACCTCCACGAACTCGAGTTCGACGAGGAGCTGTTCGCCGTCGGTCCCGGAGCGAACCCGGAGTGGACGCAGCCCACCCTGCGACTCGGATTCACCTCGTTCATCACCCCGACGCGGGTCTACGAGTACGTCGTGGGCACGGGCGAGCTGCTGCTGCGCAAGTCGCAGCCGGTGCTCGGCGACTTCGATCCGTCGCGCTACGAGCAGCGCCGCGCCTGGGCGAGTGCCGACGACGGAACGAAGATCCCCTTGTCGATCGTCGCGAAGAAGGGCACAACTGCGAACGCCCCGACCCTGCTGTACGGGTACGGATCCTACGAGGCCAGTATCGACCCCGGTTTCTCGGTCGCGCGACTGTCGCTGCTCGACCGCGGCATGGTGTTCGCGGTCGCGCACGTACGCGGTGGTGGAGAGATGGGCCGCCACTGGTACGAGCGCGGCAAGTCGCTCACGAAGAAGAACACCTTCACCGACTTCGTCGCGTGCGCGAGGCACCTCGTCGACACCGGCGTGACGAGCCCCGATCGGCTCGTTGCCGACGGTGGCAGCGCGGGCGGACTGCTCATGGGTGCGGTCGCGAACATCGCGCCCGAACTGTTCGCGGGCATTCTCGCGAACGTGCCGTTCGTCGATCCGCTCACCTCGATCCTCGACCCGTCGCTGCCGCTGACGGTGATCGAGTGGGATGAATGGGGCAATCCCCTCGCGAGCCCGGAGGTATACGAGTACATGCGCTCGTACAGCCCCTACGAGAACGTCGAGGCGAAGGACTACCCGGCGATCCTCGCCATCACGAGCATCAACGACACCCGCGTGCTGTACGTCGAACCCGCCAAGTGGGTGGCGAAGCTGCGTGCGACGAAGACGGGGGAGTCGCCGTTGCTGCTCAAGACCGAGATGAGCGCCGGTCACGGCGGTGTGTCGGGTCGATACGAGAAGTGGCGTGAGGTGGCGTTCGAGTTCGCGTGGGTGCTGGAGACTTCCGGGGTGCTCCGTTCCTAGCGTCCCACCGCAGATCGACTCCATGGCACCATAGGTGGCCGTTGTGCATTGCGAGCGCCGATCCAGTGGAGAAGGGTCTATCGATGGCAGGAACTGTTCGTGACGTCGAGGTGTTTCCGATCTGCATTCGGGAGGTCGACGTCCTCCGAGTCGAGGATGTCACTTCCGGTATGCGACGGGTGACGGTCGGCGGACCATCGATGGCCAGTCACGTTCGAGACGGTGTCGAATTGCCCCCGGTGCGGACCAGCGGCTTCGACGACGACGTCAAGCTGTTGCCCGTCGACCCCCGGACCGGGGAGTTGCCATTCGAGGTGCCGCGGAACTCCGACAGCGGCGCCGTCGAATGGCCGTCGGGAGCGTTTCAATACAGCCGGACCTACACGGTGCGTCGTTTCGACGCGGACACGCGCGAGATGGACATCGACTTCGCAATGCACGAGGGCGGGTTGGCCTCCGATTGGGCGAATCGCGTGCAGCCGGGGGAGACGATCCTGATGGCCGGACCGAAGCACTCGGCCGGCCTGCCGCGTGAAACCGACTGGATGTTGATCGCCGGCGACGAGACGGCGTTGCCCGCGATCGCGCACTGTCTCGAGCAACTCCCGCCCGACCTGCCTGCGACGGTGGTGATCGAGGTGGCCGAGCCGTCGCATCGCCAGGAACTGAAGTGTGAGGCACCTCTGGACCTCACGTGGCTGGTCCGTTCCGAAAGTGGCGGTGAGTCGCGGCTGGTCGAGGCAGTAAAGGCAGCGACATGGCGGCCGGGCCAGCCGTATTTGTGGGTTGCGGGCGAGACTCTGACGATCAAGCCGTTGCGTCGCTGGGCGAAGCAGGACAAGGAGATCGCCAAGCAGTTCGTCGAGATTACCGGCTACTGGCGTCACCGTGAGGTCGCGCCGACCGTACCGGCGCCGCAGGCCGCCGCCGCGGACACCGAGGTCGACCCGGACACGCAACTGCACGAGATGTCGGAGTTGCTGCCCCCGTTGGCAATCAGGACAGCGGTCACGGTCGGTCTGTTCGAGGCGATCGACGGCGGTGCCGGCACCGCAGAGGGGATCGCTGTCGAGTGCCGGACCCACGCCGGCGCGACGGCGAAGCTGCTGCGCCATCTGGTGCTGATGGACCTGATCGCGGTCGAGGACGGGCGATTCGTGCTCACCGAGATGGGATCGATCCTCGCCGATCAGGACGCGTTCGCCAGCGAGGCTCTGCACTTCGACAAGATCCACACCAGGCTCGACCTGGCGTTCCTGGGGCTTCTCGAATCGGTGCGGACGGGGGCTCCCGCGGCCGGACACAGCTTCTCGGACAAACAGCAGGACGCTGCGTTCGCGGACGGTTACCACGAGGAGGTCGCCTCGGGAGCTGTCTACCGCGCACCGGCTCTCCCCGATGCACTCGACTTCGACGGGGTACGCACCGTCGCGCTCTACGGGGAGGGCGCCGGGGTGTACGCGGACACTCTCGCCCGTCTCCGCCCGGAACTCGACATCACTCTCGTGGGACTGCCCACGCAGACCACCCGGAATCTGGGCGACGTGGCGGACTCTCGACGGGCCCGGATCGGCCGGGTCGACGCCAGCGAGTTCACCGTCCTGGTAGCACCCGTCGACCTGGCCGTTGCGGTCGACCTCGTCGACTTCCACCCGGACGCCGATGCGCGAATACTGCTCGGCGCGCTCAGTGCATCCGCGCGCAGGGTCGTGCTCGTCACTGATCTGCTCGACCCGGAAACCACCGACGACCACGACACCGAGGCCGATCTCCTGAATCTGTGCCTGCACGGATCGGGTAAGCGCACCGCGGCGGAACTGTCCGCGCTGATTTCGGACGCGGGCTGTGGAGAGCCCCGATTCGGAGCGATCGGCTGGGGTTCGACGGTTGTGGAGTTCACCGGGACGCATTGACCGCGGCGCGCCGTGTCTAACCGCTGTGTGCTCCAACAGCTCCGGTGGCCGACCAGCGTCCGGCGCGGCGCTCGAGGACGATCGGGTGCCCGAACGCACGCGTGATCGTTTCGGAGGTCAAGGTGTCCTCCACGCCACCGCGAGCCACCACTGTGCCGCCCGCGAGGACAAGAGCATGTGTCGTCGACGCCGGAAGTTCTTCGAGGTGGTGGGTGACCAGCACCGAGGACAGTTCAGGACGGAGCTGTTGTAGCTCGGCGATGGCACCGAGCAGAGTCTCGCGAGCCGCAAGGTCGAGACCGGTTGTCGGCTCGTCGAGGAGAAGCAGGTCTGGGTCGGTGACCAGGGCGCGCGCGATCAAGGCGCGGCCCCGTTCTCCCTGTGAGAGCACCGACCAGGGGCTGGTGGTGATCGCACCGAGGCCGAGCATCTCGATCAATTCTGCGGTCTTCGTCCGTTCGGCGACCGAGGGCTCGGCTCGGGGCGGCAGCGCGCTCGACGCATAGAGTCCGGTCAGCACTGCCTCACGCACGGTGACGTGAGGGTCGATGCGGGTCCGTGGGTCGACATGGCCGATGTGGGTACGCAACGAGCGCATGTCGACACGCCCGAGCCGATGCCCGAGGACGTGCACCGTGCCGGTGGTCGGGTGTAGTCGTGCCCCGCACAAGGCGAGTAGCGTCGATTTTCCGGCGCCGTTCGGCCCGAGTAAGGTCCACTGTTCGCCTGCGCGGACCTCGAAGTCGATACATGCGATGAGCGGGCGGCCCTGGCGCACGACGCTGACGCCGTGTACCTGGAGGACCGGAGGGCGGCTGTCGATGTTCACGTGGTCCTCATCGGTGGTTTCGGGTAAGGGCATCGGCGAGTCCCAGCAGGTGTGCCCTGGTCAGCTTCTCGGCAGCATCGGTGTCCCGCGCGACGATTGCTTCTACGACGGCGACGTGGTCGGCCGCGTCGCGGTCGGTTGCAGGCATCATGACCAGCAGATCGGTCATGGCGCCGATCAGGCGTTGTTGCAGGCTGTCGAACAGCGCGAGCAACAGTGAATTATGTGCGGCCGCAACAATCGTTCGGTGTAGTCGGATATCCGCTGCGGCAAGGTCTTCGGCCGTGCCGGAAACGAGAGCATTGCGTGCGTCCAGTGCCTGCCGGATCGATCGTTCGTCATCGCCGTGATGGCACAGGGCTGCGAGCCCGGCAGCCCGTGATTCGATAGCGACCCGGACCTGCACCACCTCGACGATCTCTCCGATCTGGACCAGCCGATTCCACGGTGCCACCGGTTCCCGCGCCGCGAGGAACACCCCCACACCCTGCCGGGTGGTGAGAACCCCGTGAGCGGCCAAGCGGCGAATGGCCTCGCGAACTGTCGAGCGTCCCACGGACAGCTCCTGCGCCAGTGCCACTTCACCGGGAAGTTGTTCGCCGATCTCCCATCGCCCGTTGCCGATCTCGTCGAGCAATGCTTCCGCCGCCTGTTCGGACAATGGTGTCCGTGTGAGTGCCTGCATCCTCTCGTTCCTTGTGTTGTTCTCCGGCGCCGGTCCTTACGCTACACCAGTGCACAGAGTAGCGCTTGTCTGACAAGTGGTGCGATCCGGCTCCGCCGTCGGTCTCCGGTGCCGGCGGTGACCGCGTCGGTCACGGCCGGCGGGTATAGCGCACCTGCGGACGCCCAGCCTTGCCGTACTCGGTGACCCGCGCGAGCGCCCCGTCGTCGGCGAGGCGTTCGAGGTAGCGCCACGCCGTCACCCGGGATACCCCGATCCCGGCCCCGACCTCGGCCGCAGTGCACGGGCCGTCGGCCTTGCGGAGATAGCCGACGATCCGATCGAGTGTCGCCGGGACGATCCCCTTGGGGCTCGAGGCCCGGCTGTCGGATGAGCGCAAAGCGCCCATTGCCCGATCGATCTCGTGCTGACCGGCAGCCTTGCTCCCGCTGTCGAGTGCCTCGCGGTAGGCCACGTAGTGGTCGAGCTTGTCGCGCAAGGCCGCGAAGGTGAACGGCTTGAGCAGGTACAGCACGATCCCGCGAGCAACAGCGGTGCGCACCACTTCGAGTTCGCGCGCCGAGGTCACAGCAATGATGTCGGGGCTCGGCCGGAACACGCTGAGCGAGGCCGCGACGTCGAGTCCGCTGGTGTCGGGAAGTCCGATATCGAGGAGTACGAGATCGATCGGCTCGCCTCCGTGGGCTGCGGCGGCCACGGCGCGCAGTGCATCCCGTCCGGTGTGCACCGTCGCCGTGACGGCAAATCCTCTTATGCGAGTGAGGTATTCGCGATGGGCTTGCGCGATCAGCGGATCGTCTTCGACGATCAGGACACGGATCATTCGCCAGCACCGTCGTCGGTACCGGTGCGATCGAGCGGGATTTCCACGACCACCATCGAGCCGAGAGACTGCTCGGTACGCAGGCTTCCTCGGTACTTGGCGACGAGTCCGTTGACCAACGCCAGACCGAGCCCGTGATGATCGGACTTCGTGGAATAGCCGCGGGTGGTTGCTCGGGCCAGGGTCTGTGCGGACATGCCCGGTCCGCTGTCGGCGACTTCGACGATCATGGTTGTTCCATCCTGCCGTATCCCCACCTCGACCCATGGTTCGTCCGACGTGCGCGCGGCGTCGATCGCATTGTCGACGAGGTTGCCCACGAGCGTCACCAGGTCGCGAGTGCTCATGGTCGAGGTGGATTCGAGTGCAGTGTCCTCGGTGATCGTCAGCTCGACACCTCGATCGGAGGCGTCCGAACTCTTTCCGAGAAGTAGCGCGACGAGCGCGGGCTCACGTACGGCGGTGGTGAGGCGGTCGATGAGCGCCTGCGACAGTGCAAGCTCGTCGGTCGCGAAGGCGACCGCTTCGGCGGTTCTGCCGAGTTCGACCATGGTGATGATCGTGTGCAGACGGTTGGCGGATTCGTGGGCCTGCGCGCGCAGTGAATCGGCGAAACCCTTCACCGCGTCGAGTTCGCCGAGCACGCTCTGCAGTTCCGTATGGTCCCGCAGCGTCACGACCGTGCCGAGCATTCGTCCGTCCCACCGCACTGGATCGCTGTTGACCAGGAGTACACGGCCCTCGGTCACGTGGACTTCGTCCCGCACGTCGTGGCGGGTCGCCAGATCGCGGAGGGTCGCGGGCAGCGCGTCGAACGGCACCGGACCCGTGTGCGGGAGATCGAGGAGTCGCCGTGCCTCGTCGTTGGCGACGTCGATCCGCGGTCGTGACGGCTCAATATCGAGTACGAGCAACCCCTCGCCGATGGAATGCAGCACCGCGTCGTGATGCTCGTAGAGAGTGCGGAGTTGTCGCGCGTCGAGCCCTAATGTCTGCCGGCGGAACCGCCGGGCGATGAGATATGCGCCGACGGCCGATACCGCGACACCTGCCGCGACTATTCCGAGGATCGTGGGTAGCCCCGCGACGAACTCCTCCCAGATATGGGTGCGGGTCACGCCGACGGACACGAAGCCGACGAGGTCGTTCGTCTCGTCGTACACGGGTGCGACAGCCCGGATCGACGGGCCGAGCGAACCGGTGTACACCTCGGTGAACGTCTCGCCCGCCCGGGCGACATCCGTGTGGCCGGTGTACGGCAGCCCGATCTGTTCGGGGGAGGGGTGGGTCAGCCGGATCTCGTTCATGCCCATCACGACCACGAAATCGACCCCGGTGGAGACGCGAACCTGTTCGGCCCGCACCTGCAGGGCGCCGTCCGGGGCGCCCGCGACGATGCCCTCGGCGACCTCGGGAAACTGCGCAAAGGTGTCGGCGATATCGCTCACCTCGCGACCGGTTGCGTTGTCGGCCTCGCGGCGTTCGTCGAGCACGAACAGGACCCCCGCCACGACGACCATCACCGTGAACACCACCAGCTGCAGGATCAGCAGTTGTCGCGCGACGCTCGAGGGACGGTTCCGGCCCGGTCCTGACCCCATGTCGACCTCCCGCCGCGCGCCGTTTCACCGATCGCTCACGCGCGCGTTTCCCCGTGAACACAATGCACGCAATCTTCTGTGGACAAGCCCTTCACTCCACGATGTTCACAGTGAGCGTGACTTCGGTCACCGTATCCGAGCCGGTAGAACCCCGATTCGAGCAGGTTCGTCGCCGACACCGCACCACAACGTGAAGGGCACATATGAGTATCACCACGCGCGGGGCGAAACGCCGCGACCGCACCCACTGGTTGTACATCGGAGTCATCGTCGCGGTGGTCGCGGGCGTGATTGTCGGATGGCAGGCGCCCGAGGCGGGCAAGTCGCTCGGTGTGCTCGGCACGATGTTCGTCGATCTCATCAAGATGATGATCAGCCCGGTAATCTTCTGCACCATCGTGCTGGGCATCGGATCGGTGCGTGCCGCGGCCAGCGTCGGCCGGATCGGTGGCCTCGCCCTGGTCTACTTCATCGGGATGTCCACGGTTGCCCTCGCGATCGGACTCGGGGTCGGCAATCTTCTCGACCCGGGCTCGGGTCTCACACTCGACCCGGCGACCGCAGACTCGGGCGCCGCACTCGCGGAGCAGGCGCACGCCGCCGGCGGCACCGCCGAGTTCATCTCGTCGATCATTCCCACGTCGCTATTGTCGGCGCTCACCGCGGGCAGCGTGCTGCAGACACTGTTCGTGGCGTTGCTCGTGGGCTTTGCACTCCAGGGCATCGGGAAGTCCGGCGAACCGATTCTGCGCGGCGTCGCGCATGTCCAGAAGCTCGTGTTCAAGATCTTGACGATGATCCTGTGGCTCGCACCGATCGGAGCGTTCGGCGCAATCGCCAACGTGGTCGGGCAGACGGGCCTGAACGCAGTCGTGCAGTTGGGTGCGTTGATGCTCGCCTTCTACCTCACGTGCCTGGTGTTCGTGTTCGGTGTGCTCGGCTCGCTGCTCAAGGCCGTCGCCGGGGTCTCGGTGTTCAGACTCGTCCGTTACCTTGCCCGTGAATACCTCCTGATCTTCGCGACGTCGTCGTCGGAGTCCGCGCTGCCGCGCCTGATCGCCAAGATGGAGCATCTCGGCGTCGAGCGCACCACCGTGGGTGTCGTCGTGCCCACCGGATACTCGTTCAATCTCGACGGAACCGCGATCTACCTGACGATGGCCGCGTTGTTCGTCGCCGACGCCATGGGGAGTCCGCTCACGTTGTCCGAGCAGGTGTCGCTACTGGTGTTCATGGTGATCGCGTCGAAGGGTGCGGCCGGGGTCACCGGTGCCGGCCTCGCGACGCTGGCAGGTGGCCTGCAGAGCCATCGTCCCGACCTGCTCGACGGTGTCGGGCTGATCGTCGGTGTCGACCGCTTCATGTCGGAAGCGCGCGCGGTCACCAATTTCTCCGGTAACGCCGTCGCGACGCTCCTGATCGGAACCTGGACCCGGTCGATCGACCGCGAGCGGGTGGACGAGGTGCTCTCGGGCCGGCAGCCGTTCGACGAGAGCGCACTGGGTGACGACCACGGGTTCCCCGAGCCGGAGAAGGAGCACACCCTCGAGAAGGTGGGTGCATAGCGTTCGACGTACGCGCCGCCTGCGGACAGAAACCTGGTGCCGATCACGGCCTTACTGTCCGCAGGCCGCGCGGCTGTGCCGGGCCCGTGGCGCAGCCGACACGATAGTTTGGTCGTATGACCACGCCACTGCAGAACATTGCCATCAACACCCTCTCCGGTGAACCCACCAGCCTCGGTGCGTACGACGGCCACGCGCTGCTCGTCGTCAACGTTGCTTCCAAGTGCGGCCTGACGCCGCAGTACACCGCGCTCGAGCAGCTCGCGAAGGATTACGCCGACCGCGGGCTGTTCGTCGTCGGTGTTCCGTGCAACCAATTCATGGGTCAGGAACCCGGTACCGCCGACGAGATCCAGGAGTTCTGCTCCACCACCTACGGGGTCACGTTTCCGCTGCTCGAGAAGATCGAGGTCAACGGCGAGAACCGGCATCCGCTCTACGTCGAACTGACGAAGCAGGCCGATGCGAGCGGCGAAGCAGGCGACATCCAGTGGAACTTCGAGAAGTTCCTGATCGCGCCCGACGGCACGATCGCGAACCGTTTCCGTCCTCGCACCGAGCCCGACGCACCCGAGGTGATCGACGCGCTCGAAGAGATCCTTCCGGCCTGATCCTGATCGACCCTGATCCTGATCGACACAGCACGAGAACAGAGCAGCAAAGACATGTTTCCCACCGATGCGCGCGACGCGCTGTACGACATCATCCGCATGCGCCGCGACGTGCGCGCCGAGTTCAGCGGGGACGTGATCGACGAAGAAGTGCTGTGGCGAGTCCTCGGGGCCGCGCACCACGCACCGAGCGTCGGCAACACTCAGCCCTGGGACTTCGTGGTCGTGCAGGATCGGCAGCGTCTCGCGCAGTTCGCCGAGCACGTGGCCGGATGCCGTCAGGCATTCGCCGACTCGTTGCCGGAGGACCGCAAGGGAACCTTCGATCCGATCAAGGTCGAGGGCATCGTCGAATCGGGCACGGGCATCGTCGTCACCTACGACCCGGACCGCGGCGGCAAGCACATCCTCGGTCGTCACACCATCGACGAATCCGGTCTGTTCTCCGCGGTGCTCGCGATCCAGAATCTCTGGCTCTCCGCGACCGCGGAGGGACTCGGTGTGGGCTGGGTCTCGTTCTACGAGGAACCGTTCCTCGCCGACTTCGTCGGTGTCTCCGATCCGGTCCGGCCCATCGCATGGTTGTGCGTCGGACCGGTCACCGCGCTGCAGGAGGTCCCCGATCTCGAGCGGTTCGGGTGGCGCGCCGGACGCCCGCTCACCGACGCCGTGCACCGCGACACGTTCGCGGGTGCGGCACTCGAAAAGGACCCTGCCGACGCCTGACGTCCGTACCGCAACGGCCGCCGACACAGGAATGTCGGCGGCCGTTGCGATTGTCGGGACCGGTCAGAGTTCGGTCGCGACCTTCCACGCCGTGTGGATGGCGCCTTCGATGTAGTCGACGCTGCCTGCATCGCCGACCACGCGCACGTCGAGGCCGGAGCCCGCGAGCTGGTCGGCCAGCGGTGCCGCCGCAGAGACACCGGACGCGACGATCACCATGCGTGCAGGCGCCGACATGGCTTTACCGTCGACGGTGAATTCCACGGTCTTCGGCGTGATGCGCTGCACGGTCGCGTTGCGGTGGATGTCGAGGCCGACCTCGCGCGCATGCTTGACGGCGGTCCACCGGCGCGGCATCGCCATCGGCACCCCGAGCTGCTGACCCTCCGCGAGCAGCGTGACGTGGCTGCCGCGTTCGGCCATGAATTCGGCGAGCTCGAGCCCGACCAGCGAGCCGCCGATCACCACGACGTCCTTGGCCATCGGAACGAACTTGAGGTATTTGCTGCTGAGTGTGCGGATCTTGCCGGGGCTGGTGGTGATGCGGGCCAGCTTGCCGAGCGTGCCCGCGACACGCAGGACGAGCGACTGATCCGACACGTCGCCGGTACCCGTCATCAGCGCACGCATGCTGTCGCCGGTGTGCACGTGGGGGAGGGTGCCGCCGGGGATCGCCGGTCGTTCACGTACCGCGCCGGTGGCCACGACCACGACGTCCGGGTTCAATGCGCGGATCGACTCCGCAGTTGCCTCGGTGTTCAGCCGGACGTCGATACCGAGCCTGGTGATCTCCTCGGTCAGCCACGTCAGCAGGCGCTCGTTGTCGGGGGTGGTGAGGGACGAGAACCACAGTGTGCCGCCGAGCCGGTCCGTCTTGTCGATCACGGTGACGCGGTGACCGCGCTCGGCCGCGACCCGGGCCGTCTCCAGGCCGCCCGGTCCGGCGCCGATGACCACGACGTTCTTGCTCGTCGCGCCCCGCACGAAGGGCACGAGGGCCTCGTCGCCCAGCGCGGGATTCACCGCGCAGATCGGTGTGTCGTCCCAGAAGTTCTCCTGGACGCACACGTAGCAGTTGATACACGGCCGGACCTGCTCGGTCCGTCCCGCCTTCAGTTTGCTCACCAGATCGGGGTCGGCCAGCAACTGGCGGCCCATCGCCACGAAATCGGTGCGGCCCTCGGCGATCATCGTCTCGCCGACATCGGGCAGCATTCGGCCGACGGTGATGACCGGGATCGACAGTGCGCGTTTGATGACCGAGGCGTTGTCGGTGTAGTAACCGACCTTGTCCGGAAGCGGGCCGTCGGTGAAGTTCGCGAATGCGTTCAGTGCGGTACCCGTGACATGGATTGCGTCTGCCCCGGCCTCCTCGAACATGCGCGCTGCGTCGGCCGATTCCGCAACGGTGAGGCCGCCCGTTTCGCCGTACTCCTGCCCGGCCATACGCACGATGACGGCGAGGCTGTCGCCGACCTCGGCCTTGACAGCGCGGATCACCTCGACCGTCAGTCGTGCCCGGTTCTCCAGCGACCCGCCGTATTCGTCGGTGCGCTGGTTCGCGTACCGGCTCAGGAAACCGCCGAGAACGTAGTTGTGGGCGGCATGGATCTCGACCGCGTCGCCACCGGCGGCTTTGACGCGGCCCGCAGCCTCGGCGAACATGCGGACCAGCCACGCGAGGTCGTCTTCGGTGGCCTCGTGATAGGTCGTCTTCTTGCCGCCCTGGATGGCGGCCATCTTCTTCAGCTCATCGGGGGTGCAGTCCGCCATGGCGCTCATGTCGCTCGGCGGCTTCGGGATGCTCGGAACCAGCTGCGGCCGGCCCTCGATGGTGTCGATGCGTGCCACCTTGCCGTGATGCGTCATCTGCACGCACAGCTTGCTGCCTGCCTCGTGGACTGCGTCGGCGAGGGCTCTGAGTCCCGGGATGAACCGGTCTTCGGACAGCCCGGGTTCTTTGGTGCTGGTGCAGCCGGCGGGGTAGGCGACAGCGCAGCAACCTGTGATGATCAGCCCGGTTCCACCCGCGGCGCGGGCGACGAAATGATCGATGTCGCCCTGCTCGATCTCACCGTCCTCGCACAGGTTCATGTCCATCGCGGGCATCACGACCCTGTTGTCCAGGGCGAGGGGGCCGATGGAGCCGGGCGAGAGCAGGCTGGGGAATGTCGGATGCCGGTTCGTCACGCCCGAAAAATAGACCCCTCCGGTCGCGACAGGGGCTTCGGTCCCGGCCTTCGAGACCGCGTCCGGTCAACTCCGCTGGAGTGACACCGGCACCGACGCGAACCCGCCCGCCGGATACGCGGCGTAGACCGGTGTCGCTCCCGGGACGGCGTCGACGGACACGGTGGCGGCGAGCAGTTCCTCGATCAGAACCCGCAACTCGAGCCGCGCGAGCGGGGCACCCGGGCAATTGTGGATGCCGCGGCCGTAGAGCAGGTTGTCGACCGGATCGCGATCGAGGCGGAACTCGTCGGGGTCGCCGAAGACATCCTCGTCGCGGTTCGCCGAGGCCCACAGCACCATGACGCGTTCGCCCGCGGGGATCGTTCGCCCGGCGATCGTCACCTCCCGCGTGGTGCGCCGACGGTTCGCGATCAGCGGTGCCTGCATGCGCAGGATCTCGTCGCACGCCGCACCGATGCGGTTCGGCTCCGCGCGGAGATGAGCTTGGATGTCCGGGTTCGCCGCCAGATACGAGACGAGGATGCCGACACACGACGCGATCGTGCTCAGTTCTCCGACCGTCCAGTTGCGGATCAACGACACCAGCTCGGCGTCGGACAATGCGCGGCCCTCGACGCGTTCGGCGAGTAGTTCGGTCGTGATGTCGGCGGGTGGGTGCGCGGCGCGGCGCTCGTCGAGTTGCTCACGGATGTAGCCGTCGAACTCGAGGGCGATCGCCGACATGGCCTCGCGGTCGAGTGCGCGCGTCGCCTCCCTGTTCTTGCGGGTCCACTCCCGCAGCGGCTCGTGGAGACGCTCCGGCCAGCCCATGAATCGGCACTGGATGTGGTTTGCGAACGGTTCGGCGAGCGCGGCGACGATCTCGGCCTCGCCGCCGCCGAGTGAGTCGACGAGATCCCGCGACACTTCCCGGCATGCCGGTTCGAATGCCGACATTCTCTCGGGCGTGAAGTACCGGTCGTTGATCGCGCGGAACGGGGTGTGTTCGGGCCGGTCCATGCCGTTGGGGACGGAAAGGTGCGACGACACGGCATTGCTGAACGTGTCGGGGTCGTCGAGGATCCCCACCGTGTCGGAGTGCCGGAACACCGTCCAGTTGCGATAGGCGCTGTGTGCGACGGGGCATCGACTGCGCATGTCGTCGTACGCCGCGACCTGGTTCTTCTGCACCGCTTCGGAACGCGGATCCCAGTCCACGCGAGGCTCGTCGGTCATTATCCCAGTGTGCCGCCAGGCCGGCAGGTGTTGTGCCGGTTTTCAGGCCCCCGATGACTTCTGTTCATTCGCGTGCGGCATCGTGGCACACATGAGCGGACAGCTGATCGTATCGGTGTCGGGGATCAGGGACGCCACACGCGACGACGTCGACGGATTCGCGCGCGAGATGGATGAACGCGGTGTGCCGCTGTCGCTGTTCGTGGCGCCGAGGCTCAAGGACCACTACCGGCTGATCAACGATCCGGATACCCAGGAGTGGCTGCTCGAACGTCGTGAGGGCGGCGATGCGATCGTGCTGCACGGCTACGACCAGGCCGCAACCAAGCGGCGTCGCGCCGAGTTCGCCACACTTCCCGAACACGAGGCCCGCCTGCGGCTGCTCGCGGCCGATCGTGTGCTCGAGGAGACCGGACTGCGCACCCGCCTGTTCGCGCCGCCGCGCTGGCTCGCGTCGCCCGGTGCGCTCGCCGCGCTTCCGCAGACGGGGTTCCGGCTCATGGCCGACGTCGCAGGTATCCGCGACCTCGAGCGCGACACGGTCGTCAAGTCCCGTGTGTACGGGATCGGCGACGGTGCGAAAACCGAACCGTGGTGGTGCCGGGCCATGGTGATCGGGGCCGGGCGCGTCGCACGGCGCGGCGAATTGCTGCGCGTCGCGATCTCCGGGGCGCATCTGGCGAAGCCGGGGCCGCGGCAGGCGATGCTCGACGCGGTCGACATCGCGCTGCATCACGGCGCCGAGCCCAGCGTTTACCGTTGGCAGCGCACTGTATTCGATCGAAGCGTGGCCTGAATCACCTTCTTCCGGCTCGACCCCCTCCCGTTCGGCGCTACCGCTCGGTAATGTTCACGGGCATGGAAGCAGACGTGATCGTGGTGGGGGCGGGTCTTGCAGGGTTGGTCGCTGCCGGGGAGTTGATCGACGCGGGCCGCAAGGTGCTGATCGTCGATCAAGAGAACTCGAACAATCTTGGCGGACAGGCATTCTGGTCATTCGGCGGATTGTTCTTCGTCGACAGTCCGGATCAGCGCCGCCTCGGCATCAAAGACTCGTACGAACTTGCCCTCCAGGATTGGATGGGCAGCGCCGGATTCGACCGTGACGACGAAGATCGCTGGCCGCGTCGCTGGGCACAGGCCTACGTCGAGTTCGCGGCGGGCGAGAAGTACGCCTGGCTCCGAGAGCGGGGCCTGAAGATCTTCCCGATGGTCAACTGGGCCGAACGCGGCGGCTACGACGCCGGCGGCCACGGCAATTCCGTGCCGCGTTTCCACATCACGTGGGGAACCGGTCCCGCGCTCGTCGAGGTGTTCGCGCGCAAGGTCCGTGACGGTGTCGATCGCGGGCTGGTGACGCTGAAGCACCGCCACCAGGTGGACGAACTGGTGGTGACGGGCGGCGCCGTCACCGGCGTGCGCGGCACCGTCCTCGAACCGAGCACTGCCGCGCGCGGAGTGAAGTCGTCGCGGACCGCCGTCGGCGACTTCGAGTTCTCTGCAGGTGCTGTGATCGTCACCTCCGGCGGGATCGGGGGCAACTACGACCTCGTGAAGAAGAACTGGCCGGAACGCCTGGGTGCGCCGCCGAAGCACATGCTCACCGGGGTGCCCGCGCACGTGGACGGCAGGATGCTCGAGATCACCGAGAAGGCCGGCGGCAACGTCGTCAACCGCGACCGCATGTGGCACTACACCGAGGGAATCACCAACTACGACCCGGTGTGGCCAAACCACGGCATCCGCATCCTGCCCGGGCCGTCGTCGTTGTGGCTCGACGCCACCGGCAAGCGACTCCCGGTGCCGCTGTTCCCCGGTTTCGACACTCTCGGCACGCTCGAGCACATCGTGGGCACCGGGCACGACCACACGTGGTTCGTGCTGGACCAGAAGATCATCGAAAAGGAGTTCGGGCTCTCCGGTTCGGAGCAGAATCCCGACCTGACCGGTCGCGACATCGGCCTGTTGCTGCAACGCATCAAATCGGGTGCGCCCGGGCCGGTGGAGGCGTTCAAACAGCGTGGCGCCGACTTCGTGGTGCGCGACAACCTCGCAGATCTCGTCGCCGGAATGAACGAACTCACCCCCGACGCGCCGCTGGACTACGCGGCGGTGCGGTCGGTGGTGGAAGCCCGCGACCGGGAGATCGCCAACAAGTACACGAAGGACCTGCAGGTGGCCGCGCTGCGCGCAGCCCGTGCCTACAAGCCGGATCGCGTCGCGCGGATCGCGTCGCCGCACCGCATCCTCGATCCGAAGGCCGGGCCGCTCATCGCCGTCAAACTGCACCTGCTCACCCGCAAGACACTCGGTGGGCTCGAGACCGACCTGTCGTCGCGGGTGCTCGAGGCAGACGGATCGGTGTTCGACGGGTTGTTCGCCGCGGGCGAGGTCGCGGGCTTCGGTGGCGGCGGCGTCCACGGCTACCGGGCGCTCGAGGGCACGTTCCTCGGCGGCTGCATCTTCTCGGGCCGGGCCGCAGGTCGCGCTGCCCGGTAGTCCATCAGAGCTCGGCGCCGTCCTCGTGCTTCAGCACCCGGAACTCGGTGCCCGCGGGCGCCATCTCGGAATACCGGCCGTAGAAGATCCCGTTGGCCTGGTCGGTGATGATGCCCTGGTGGATCGGCACCGCGACCCGCGGGTTCACCGCGCGCAGGTAGTCGACCGCCTCCCAGATCTTCAGCCAGGGAGCGGCCGACGGCAGCGCGAGCACGTCGATGTTCTCGTGCGGGATGTAGAGCGAATCACCCGGATGGAGCAGGCGTGCCGGGTTCGCGTCGTCGCCGACCAGGTAGGCGGTGTTGTCGATCACGGGCAGCTCGGGATGGATCACCGCGTGGCGTCCACCGGTGCCGCGGACGGTGAGATTGCCGACGGAGAACGTGTCGCCCGGACGCACTGCCGACCAGTTGCCGTCGAGCATCGCCGCCGACTGCGGGTCGGAGAACAGCGCGGCATCGGGATTTGCTTCGAGCAGTGCGGGGAGCCGTGCCGGATCGGCGTGATCGGGGTGCTGGTGGGTGACGAGGACGGCGTCGAGGCCGGTGATGCCCTCGAATCCGTGCGAGAACGTGCCCGGGTCGAACAGGATCGTGGTGCCGTCGTGTTCGAGCAGGATGCAGGAGTGGCCGAAGTGGGTGAGTCGCATGGGACCGAGTATGCCGCCACACGAATGAACGAATGGATCATTCCGTCGGGTGACGGAGACGAGTGTGCCATTCGCTCGGTTGGGGGGAGCTTGGTTGGGGGGGAGGGTGGGGCGTGGTGCCGAGCGGACACGCGTCAGCCGGTAAACTGCACCGTGTCCGGTGTCCGTCCCCGGGTGCCAGCACTACTACCGAGGAGCAGCACGTGGCGCGTGTCGTCGTCGAAGTCATGCCCAAGACCGAGATTCTCGACCCCCAGGGCCAGGCCATTGTCGGGGCGCTGTCGCGGCTGGGCTTCGCGGGCGTGTCCGACGTCCGTCAGGGAAAGCGGTTCGAGCTGGAGATCGACGGTAGCGTCGACGACGCCGAGCTCGAGAAGATCGCCGAGGGTCTTCTCGCGAATACCGTGATCGAGGACTGGACGGTCCGTCGAATCGACGGTGAGGCATGAGCGCCCGCATCGGAGTCATCACGTTCCCGGGAACGCTCGACGACGTCGATGCATCCCGCGCCGTGAAGCTTGCCGGCGGCGAGGCCGTGAGCCTGTGGCACGGCGACGCCGACCTGAAGAATGTCGACGCGGTGATCGTGCCCGGCGGATTCTCCTATGGTGACTACCTGCGTTGCGGCGCGATCGCCCGTTTCGCTCCGGTGATGGGCAAGGTCGTCGAGGCAGCGCGGGGCGGCATGCCCGTCCTCGGTATCTGCAACGGCTTCCAGGTGCTGTGCGAGGCCGGGCTCCTGCCGGGTGCACTGACCCGTAACGCCGGTCTGCACTTCGTCTGCCGCGACGAGTGGCTGAAGGTCGAGGCCACCGACACCGCGTGGACGTCGCGGTACGAGTCGGGCGCCGAAATCCTCGTGCCGCTCAAGTCCGGCGAGGGCCGCTACCAGGCTTCCGATCAGGTGCTCGACGAACTCGAGGGTGAGGGCCGCGTCGTGTTCCGGTATGCGGGCGACAACCCGAACGGTTCGCAGCGCGGCATCGCGGGTATCTCGTCGGCGAACGGCCGTGTCGTCGGTCTCATGCCGCACCCGGAGCACGCCACCGAGGCGCTCACCGGCCCCAGCGACGACGGGCTCGGAATGTTCTACAGCGTTCTCGATGCGGTAGTGAACGCCTGATCCTCTGATTCGACAAGACCTCGCTGCCCGCTGGGCGGCGAGGTCTTGTGCTCGGAACGGAACGAGGGACCCCGTCGCCGTCCCGATCGGCTTCGAGGTCCCTCGTTCGTCTACACCCGGAATTCAACCCCCCGATCGGATCCCGAGCTGGAGCCACCTCCGTCCCCTCCGATGGCGCCGGGGTCAAGTATGCCGGACGCGATCGGCAGTGTCGTGAGTAGGAATACGCAAACTTTGGGGATCCACAGTCGGGCAGCCCCGACGTATGCTGTAGCGCACTGTTTCCGATAGCGCACCGTTCCCGAGCCCACTCCCGAAGGAGCGGCACATGGCACCTTCCGACACGGCGCCGTCCGATCCCATCACTGCGAATCCCGGTGCTTCGGGTGAAGCGCCTGTGCCCGAAGGCTCTTCGGTAGAGCGCATGTTGCGCATCTTCGACGTGTCGCAGACGGGGGAGAACAGCTTCACCGGGGAGAGTGATGGCGGAGGTCGCCGCGTAGTGGACGGTACCCAACTGCTCGCCCAGTCGATCGTTGCGGTAGCGAAACGGTTTCCCGACAAGGAGGTTCGATCCGCGCGAGCGATCTTCTCGCGCGCGGTCGATGCCGACGAGCCGGTCGATTTCGAGATCGATGTCGTTCACGCGGGACGCACCGTGGTCAGCGCAAATGTCGCCGTCTGCCAGAGCGGCCGACGCCACGCAATGGTGTCGATCCTCGCGGATCGTCCTACTCCGGACGTGATCCGCCACCACGCGCCCCGGCCCGATGTGGTTCCACCCGAGGACGCTCACCGGAACGAAATGCCCATGATCGGGCGGGAGCTGCGGGTCGTCGACGTTGCCGACGTCCGTAGCCCGGAAGTGGTCGGGCCGCCGGAACTGTACGCCTGGCTGCACTACGACCAGATCCCGACGCGCACCGATCTCGCCAAGGCGCTCGTTGCGCACTTCACCGGCCACCTGTCGGTTTCCGCGACCATGCGGGCACACGACGGAGTCGGAACGAGCCAGGCGCACCGGACGATCTCGACCGGGATCATGACGGTGTCGGTGGCATTCCACGAACCCGTCCGGTGGACCGGATGGCTGCTCTACTCGCACGAGAGCACGCAGGTGGGTGGCGGAATGTCCTACGTGCGTGGGCAGGTGCACACCGAAAGCGGAGACCTGCTCGCATCGTTCACCCAGGAAGCGATGATCCGGCCGCTGCAGGCCGACCATTCCGCGATACCCGCGAGCGCGCGGTTGTGACGGCGGACAGGAGAAAGCCTATGAGTGTGCACGATGCCGGGAGACGTGCCGAGGGCAGCGCCGGCTTCGCGGCCAGGCCGGACTACCGCGTCGATATCCACTCGCGCCGTAATGTGGTGCGGGCGACGCTGGACGGGGTGCTGCTCGCCGAGACCACGGCATCCCTGCTGGTCGACGAGCAGGACCACGGCCTGGTGTTCTACTTCCCACGCGCAGATGTCGTCGTGGAACTGACACCGGCCGGGGACGCCGGGTCGCGGTGCCCGTTCAAGGGTGACGCCACGTATTGGCGTTTCGACGGGGACGGCCACCAGTCGCTGTGCTGGAGCTACGAGGAACCCTGGGAGCAGGTGGCCCGGATCCGCGGTTATGTGGCGTTCTACCAGGATGCCGTCACCGTGAGTGTGGGGCAGGCCCAGCCCGCGGTGTCGGGGCGCTGACCTCAGCGGCGAGTGCGAAGATGCTTGCATGCCTTCGATCACGAATGCCGATGCCCAGGGTCTGTGTAATTTCGTCGACCTGTCGCCCTCACCCTTCCACGTGTGCGCGACCGTCGCGGCAACGCTGACCGACAGCGGGTTCACCGAACTCGACGAGACCACCGGCTGGCCTGCCGACCCGGGCAGGTACTACGTGATCCGGGGCGGCTCGCTCATCGCGTGGAGCACCGAAGGCGACGACCCGAGCCCGGCCCGGCCGTTCCGCATCGTCGGCGGGCACACCGACAGCCCGAATCTGCGCATCAAGCAGCATCCCGATCTCGCGTCGGCCGGGTGGCAGCTCGTCGGCCTCGAACCGTACGGCGGGGCGTGGCTCAATTCGTGGCTCGACCGCGACCTCGGGGTGTCCGGGCGGTTCACCGTCCGGGCCGGGCACAGCACGGAGGACGTGCTCGTCCGCATCGACAAGCCCGTGCTGCGTGTGCCGCAGCTCGCGATCCACCTGTCGGAGGACAGGAAGGGCGTGCACCTCGATCCGCAGCGCCACCTCAACGGTGTGTGGGGGATCGGCCGCGACCCACGGTCGTTCATCGACTATCTCGCGGAGCAGACCGGGATCGACCCTTCCGCGGTCCTCGGCTGGGAACTCATGACGCATGATCTGGCACCGAGCTCGCTCGTCGGTGCCGGGGGAGATCTGGTCAGCGCACCCCGACTGGACAATCAGGCCACGTGTTACGCGGGGCAGCGGGCGTTGCTCGCCGCCACCGGGCACGTCGCCGAGCATGCGGGACCGATGCCTGTGCTGGCCCTGTTCGATCACGAGGAGGTCGGCAGCATGTCCGACCGCGGGGCATTCTCCGATCTGCTGAACACCGTCCTGGAACGCATCGTGCTGGTGCGCGGCGGTGGGCGCGACGAGTTCCTGCGTGCCCTGGCAGGGTCGATCGTCGCGTCCGGCGACATGGCACATGCGACGCATCCGAACTATCCCGACCGGCACGAACCCGCCCACCGGATCGTGGTGGGTGGCGGACCGGTGCTCAAGGTCAACCAGAATCTGCGGTACGCGACCGACGCGGAGGGCGCCGGCGCATTCGCTCTCGCGTGTGAGCAGGCCGGTGTCCCCCTGCAGCGGTACGTCCACCGGGCGGATCTGCCGTGCGGTTCGACGATCGGCCCGATCACCGCGTCCCGGACGGGCCTGACCACCGTCGACGTCGGTGCGCCGCAGCTCGCCATGCACTCGGCGCGGGAGTTGATGGGTGCCGCCGACGTGACGACGTATGCGGATTCGCTTGCCGCTTTTCTCACACCGCGCTTGTCGCATTCCTGAGACCGGCGCGCCTACCGATGCGAGACTGAGGTCGTCCAGTCCAGTCCAGTTCGCGATCGGGGGTCGGCCGTGAGTGTCCCGTCCTTCCCCGATCACCTGCTGAACCTCGGCGAATGGGTGGAACTGCCCGAGTACGACCGCTTCCACATCGAGGTGTGCGAGGGGGTTCTCGTCGCGTCACCGCGACCCGGATCGCTGCACGACCACGCGGCCCTCGCGCTGGCGTTGCAACTCGACGAGCAGCTCCCCGACCACCTGTGCGTGCTCGGTGGGGTGGAGGTACTGGTGACCCAGGAGCCGCTCACCGTGCGCATTCCCGACGTCATCGTGGTCGACCGGGCACTCGTCGACGCGGATCCCGATCGAGCTTCGTCGGACGAGGTGCGGCTGATCCTCGAAGTCACCGTCGACGGCACCGCCCGCACCGACCGCGTCACGAAGTTCTCGGAGTATGCGGAGGCCGGGATTCCGCAGTATTGGATCGTCGATCTCATTGGTCCGCCGGTGATCGCGGTGTTCACCCTCGACTCAGGTTGGTATCGGTACGACGCCGAACACAGCGGTGCGCCGAAGCTGATGGCAGTGGGGAACGAGGTCACCGTGGACCTGGGTGGACTGGTCGATCCCGGCGCTACCGCACCCGCCGCACCCCGGGCAAGTACGCCCGCCGAGCAGGGCGGCACCCAGGTTGCCGACACTGCCGCGGCACCGGAAGAGCCGGGGAGGCCGACCCACCGATAGACTGGCTCCCGGCAGTACCCGCCCGGCCTGCTGATTTCGATCCTGCTGTTTCTCGATCCCAGAGTGAAGGGACCCGACGCCCAGTGTCATCGCACGTGGATACCGTCACCCACGCCGCCGAAACCCCCGATGTCGCTCAGCCCTATCGGGAGCTGGGGCTGAAGGACGACGAGTACACCCGCATCACGGAGATCCTGGGGCGGCGCCCCACGGACGCCGAATTGGCGATGTACTCGGTGATGTGGTCCGAGCACTGCTCGTACAAGTCGTCGAAGGTGCACCTGAAGTACTTCGGTGAGACCACCACCGACGAGATGCGCTCGTCGATGCTCGCCGGTATCGGCGAGAACGCCGGCGTCGTCGACATCGGCGACGGCTGGGCCGTCACCTTCAAGGTCGAATCCCACAACCACCCTTCCTACGTCGAGCCCTACCAGGGTGCGGCGACGGGTGTCGGCGGCATCGTCCGCGACATCATGGCGATGGGTGCCCGCCCGATCGCGGTGATGGACCAGCTGCGCTTCGGCGCTGCCGACCACCCCGATACCCGGCGGGTCGTCGACGGTGTCGTGCGCGGAGTCGGTGGCTACGGAAACTCTCTCGGTCTGCCCAACGTGGGCGGCGAGACCGTGTTCGACGCTTCTTACCAGGGCAACCCACTCGTCAACGCCCTCTGCGCGGGCGCGATGCGAACCTCGGATCTACACCTGGCGTTCGCATCCGGCACCGGCAACCGCATCATCCTGTTCGGTGCCCGCACCGGACTCGACGGCATCGGCGGTGTGTCCGTCCTCGCATCCGAAACCTTCGACGATTCGGCCGGTGGCCGGCCGAAGAAGCTGCCGAGCGTGCAGGTCGGCGACCCGTTCACCGAGAAGGTGCTCATCGAGTGCTGCCTCGACCTGTACCGCGACAAGCTCGTCGTCGGCATCCAGGATCTCGGCGGCGCCGGGCTGTCCTGCGCGACATCCGAGCTTGCCGCGGCCGGTGACGGCGGCATGCGCATCAACCTCGAGCGTGTCCCGACGCGGGCGACGGGCATGACACCTGCCGAGGTGCTCTCCTCGGAGTCGCAGGAGCGCATGTGCGCGGTCGTCGCACCCGAGAACGTCGACGCGTTCATGGCCGTGTGTCGCAGGTGGGATGTGCTCGCCACCGACATCGGTGAGGTCACCGACGGTGAGCGGCTCGTCATCACATGGCACGGCGAGACCGTCGTCGACGTGCCGCCGCGCACGGTCGCGCACGAGGGTCCGGTCTACGAGCGTCCCGTGCAGCGCCCCGATACGCAGGATGCTCTCGTCGCCGACACCACCGCGAACCTGAAGCGCCCGGAGACGGACGAGGAGCTGAAGGCCACGCTGCTGAAGCTGCTCGCGTCGCCGGCACTGTGCAGCCGCAAGTGGATCACCGAGCAGTACGACCGGTACGTGCGCGGCAACACAGTCCTCGCCGAGCATGCCGACGCCGGTGTGGTCCGCATCGACGAGGAGACCGGTCGGGGTATCGCATTGGCTACCGACGCGTCTGGCCGCTACACCCAGCTCGATCCGTACGCGGGTGCGCAGCTCGCGCTCGCGGAGGCCTACCGCAACGTCGCGACTACCGGCGCGACCCCGAAGGCCGTGTCCAACTGCCTGAACTTCGGTTCGCCCGAGGACCCGGCGGTGATGTGGCAGTTCCAGCAGGCCGTGCGCGGCCTGGCGGATGGTTGCGCTCAGCTCGGGATCCCGGTCACGGGCGGCAATGTCAGCTTCTACAACCAGACCGGCTCCACACCGATCCTGCCGACGCCGGTGGTCGCGGTTCTCGGGGTGATCGACGATGTGCACCGTCGCATCCCCACCGGTCTGGGTCTCGAGCCCGGGGAGACACTGATCCTGCTGGGTGACACCCGCGACGAGTTCGACGGATCCGTCTGGGCGCAGGTCGAGCACGATCACCTCGGTGGTGTGCCGCCGAAGGTCGACCTCGAGCGCGAGCGTCTGCTGTCGGAGATCCTCCTCGCAGGATCCCGCGACGGACTGATCTCCGCCGCCCACGACCTGTCCGAGGGTGGGCTCGTGCAAGCTGTCGTCGAAGCCGCGCTCGCAGGGGAGACTGGATGCCGGGTCCTGTTACCCGAGGACGCGGATCCGTTCGTGACCCTGTTCTCCGAGTCTGCCGGCCGGGTGTTGGTTGCTGTCCCGCGCACCGAGGAGTCCCGGTTCACGGGTATGTGCACGGCGCGGGGCCTGCCGTGGGTCCGGATCGGTGTCGTCGACGAGGGAGCGGATTCGATCGAGATCCAGGGCCATTTCTCGGTGCCCATGAACGAACTCCGCGAGGTCTACGAAAGGACCTTGCCGGCCCTGTTCGGGTAGCCGATGGCAGCTGCCCAGGTCGATCGGCTGGCGGCGATCGAAGCCCGGCAGGGGCAGATCATCGCTGCGGCCACCGATTTCGGTGAACGCTACCCCTTCACCGCACGGGTGTGGGGGTGGTTCAGTCTCGATACGACCGGGCTGGCCTTCGCAGCTCTGTTCTTCTGCTGGTCGCTCACGCCGTCGCTGCTTCCGCGCGATTGGCTCTTCCAAGGCATCATCGGCGGGATCAACGCTACGATCGGCTACGGCGTGGGCTGCGTGGTCGGCTGGCTCATCACCCGGCTCGTGCTCAGGGGGCGATCGTGGTGGCCGCTTCCGTTGCCCGTCGAACGGGCAATCAAGGTCGCGGTTCCGGTCGCCGGCATCCTCGCGTCGCTGGTGGCGCTCGTGCTCGCCGCCGGTCAGCAACGACAGCTCGCCGCACTCATGGACGCCGAGGGCACCACGACCAGCGGCTATCTGCGTACATGTCTGCTCAGCTTCGTTGTTGCCGCCGTCCTGATCTCGCTCTGGCGCGGGCTCCGCGATGTCGGTGGCTGGATCGCCGGGCAACTCATCCGTCGCACAAGTATGCCGGTGGGGCTCGCCCGCACACTCGCGGTCATGGTCGTCGTCCTCGCGACCTTCATGGTCATCGACGGCGTACTCCTGCGGGTGGCCTACGCGATCACGAACTCTGCGTTCAGCATTCAGGACGACGGCACCCGGCCCGGTGTGGTTCAGCCGCTGGACCCCATGAAATCGGGAAGCCCCGAATCTTTTGCACCATGGGAGACGCTCGGGTTCGAGGGCCGGAACTTCGTGTCGCGGGGACTGGACGCCGACGAACTCAGCGCGATCAACGGTGCGCCCGCGCAGGAACCGATTCGCGCGTATGTCGGACTCGACACCGCCGACACACCCGAACAACGTGCGGCTCTCATCGTCGACGAACTCGAGCGAACGGGCGCGTTCGATCGTTCTGTGCTGGTGCTCATCCCCACGACGGGGACCGGCTGGGTCAACCCTACGGCGGCGCAGGCGATGGAACTCGTGCACAACGGCGATGTCGCGATGGTCGCGTGGCAGTACTCGTTCCTCCCGAGCTGGATCTCGTTCCTCGCCGACAAGGAAACGGCGGCTGCCGCAGGTCAGCTGCTGATCGACACGGTGCATCAGCGTTGGCTGGAGCTCCCCGAGGACGAGCGGCCCGAGCTGTTCATCTACGGTGAAAGCCTCGGAACCCAATCGGGTGAGGGCGCTTTCGACAGCCTCGCCGAGATCCGGGAAACCGTCGACGGCGTGTTGTGGGTCGGCCCACCGAATTCGAATCGGTTGTGGAGCCAGCTCGTCGAGCGCCGCGATCCGGGCAGCACCGAGGTCGATCCGGTGTATGCCGACGGTCTCATAGTGCGGTTCGCGGACAGCCGCGAGAGCATCGGCGTTCCCGAAACCCTGTGGTTGTCACCACGCGTGCTGTACATCCAACACGCGTCGGACCCTGTCGTGTGGTGGTCGACAGACCTGCTGTTCACGCGCCCCGACTGGTTGTCGGAACCTCCCGGACCAGACCGCCTTCCGCAGATGCGCTGGTTCCCGTTCGTCACGTTCTGGCAGGTCTCGGCCGACCTGACGAACGCGGCGGGAGTGCCGGACGGACACGGGCACAACTATGGCACCACCGTGCTCGACGGGTGGGTCGCGGTGACCCAGCCCGAGGGGTGGACGGATACCGACACCGAGAGGGTGCGGATTGCGCTGGACGCGTTGAGGGCGACGCAGGGGCCGGAAAAGTGAGTGTCGGGATATGGCGCGGCCCATTCGCTGCGGTGGCTGCAGTTGCGCTCGGCGCCGCGCTGCCAGCAGCGCCCGTGGGGCCGCGTGGTCGCGCCCTGCTCGCCGTGGGGGCCGGAGTCGGTGCGGTGGCGCTGACCCGCGCGTCGGGCCTCGACCGGCACGCACTGGGCCTCGATCCGTCGCGGCTACGGGCAGGGCTCCGGTGGGGGGCTGCCGCAGCGGCCGCGATCGGCGTCGGTTATGCCGTCGCGTTGACGGTTCCGATGCTGCGCACCCACTTCGTCGACGAGCGCGGGCGCCGCGAGGACTTCTACGAGTGGATCGGACTGCACATTCCGGTCGGGACCGTTCTCGCCGAGGAACTGCTCTTCCGCGGTGCGTTGACGGCCCTCGTCGGCCCTCTCCCGCAGGCGGTGGCCTTCGGGCTGTGGCATGTGCGTCCCGCGATTGCGGCCGGCGACGGCGTTGCGACCACAGTGGCCGTCACAAGCTTGTCGGGGCTGGCTTTCGCCTGGTTGCGCAGGGGAAGCGGCAGCGTGCTCGCGCCTGCGCTGGCTCATCTCGCGATCAATGTCGGGGGGGCGATCGCGGTGCGGATTGTCGCGGGGGCGAGCGAAGCGACGGGGGATGCTACGACCGGGACCGCGTCCGGTCGAGTGTAGGAAGCGAATTACGCTCGGTGACCATGGCACCGCGCAAGACCGTCGATCCCGCTGAGCTCCGTGCGGCCCTGCTCCGCGTGGGGGAGTGGGTGTCGGGCAGCAGCGACGAGAAGCCCACGAGGGCCGACCTCGCGACGGCAGTGCGGCTCAGTGCCCGGACTCTCGAGCAGATCGCGCCCGGTTCGAGTGTCGAGGTACGAGTACCGCCGTTCGTGGCGGTGCAGTGCATCGAAGGCCCCCGGCATACGCGTGGCACGCCCCCCAACATCGTGGAGACGGACCCTCGCACGTGGCTGCGCCTCGTCGTGGGGTTGGAGGTGTTCGACGATGCGGTGAACACCGGCGACGTGGACGCGTCGGGTACTCGGACGGGCGAAATCGGGCACTGGCTTCCGCTGCTTCACCTCTGATCCGAAAGCCGATCGGGGCGTGTGGTCGGGGGCATCGCGGGCGGCACGTAGAATGGGTCTGCCCCGATTTTGTCCAGCCCCAGGGAGCACCCCGGTGACCAGTGCCGATCTGTCGGTTCACACAAATAATCTTCTCGCCTCGGACGAACCCGAGAACGAACCGCGCGAAGAGTGCGGCGTCTTCGGAGTATGGGCTCCCGGCGAGGACGTGGCGAAGCTCACGTACTACGGATTGTATGCCCTTCAGCATCGAGGTCAGGAGGCCGCGGGCATCGCGGTCTCCGACGGTGCGCAGGTGCTCGTTTTCAAAGACCTCGGCCTGGTGAGCCAGGTCTTCGACGAGCAGACCCTCGCCGCGATGCCCGGCCACATCGCGGTCGGCCACTGCCGCTACTCGACGACCGGGTCGACGACGTGGGAGAACGCGCAACCGATCTTCCGCACGACCGCGGCCGGCACCGGCGTGGCGCTCGGCCACAACGGCAACCTCGTCAACACCACCGAACTTGCGCAGAAGGCTCGCGAGCTGGGCGTGCTCGACCAGAATCGTCCGGGTGCGGCGTCCTCCGACTCCGACCTCGTCGGTGCACTGCTCGCCCATGCGGCGGCGGACAGCACGATCGAAGGCGCCGCAATGACACTGCTGCCGACCCTTCGCGGTGCGTTCTGCCTGACGTTCATGGACGAACACACCCTCTACGCGGCGCGCGACCCCTGGGGTATCCGGCCGCTGTGTCTGGGCCGTCTCGACCGCGGGTGGGTGGTGGCCAGCGAAACCGCGGCGCTCGACATCGTCGGTGCGTCCTTTGTTCGCGACATCGAGCCCGGTGAGCTGCTCGCCATCGATTCCGATGGTGTCCGGTCGTCCCGTTTCGCGGCGCCCGAGCCGAAGGGCTGCGTCTTCGAGTACGTGTATCTGGCCCGTCCCGACTCGACGATCAGCGGGCGTTCGGTGCACGCGACTCGCGTCGAGATCGGACGGCGCCTCGCGAAGGAACACTCGGTCGACGCCGACCTCGTGATACCGGTCCCCGAATCCGGCACTCCCGCCGCGGTCGGCTACGCCCAGGGCTCGGGCCTGCCCTATGGGCAAGGTTTGATGAAGAACGCGTACGTGGGCCGCACCTTCATCCAGCCGAGTCAGACGATCCGCCAACTCGGTATCCGGCTCAAGCTGAACCCCTTGCGCGAGGTCATCCGCGGCAAGCGTCTCGTCGTCGTCGACGATTCGATCGTGCGTGGTAACACCCAGCGCGCGCTGATCCGCATGCTGCGTGAGGCTGGGGCACTCGAGATTCACGTCCGGATCGCGTCGTCGCCTGTGAAGTGGCCCTGCTTCTACGGCATCGACTTCGCATCGCCCACCGAGCTCATCGCCAACGGTGGCGGTCACCGCGACACGAACGTCGACGAGCACGACTACGACGAGATGGTCGAGATGGTGCGCCGGTCGATCGGTGCGGATTCCCTCGGCTACATCTCGCTCGACGGGATGATCGGCGCGACCGAGCAGCCGTCCTCGCGTCTGTGCGCGGCGTGCTTCGACGGGCAGTACCCGATCACACTGCCCACCGAATATGCGATCGGCAAGAACGTCCTCGAAGGTGTCGTCGACGCGGAATCGGTCACGCCGACCGTCCTGGACAATGCCAACGCGGACGTTCTGAGCCGCCCGTAGAGCCGCTTCCGGTACCGTGAGTGCGCGGTCGGCTCTCTCGGGCCCGCTTTCGCATGCGTTCTGACGGACACCGGCCACCTCTGCATTTCGGTCACGAACGTGCCGTCATGCAACCGACAACCCCATTCACAACTCGAAGCTGGAGCCGACAACCCATGACCGAGGAGACAACCCCCGGAGCTTCCTACGCAGCGGCAGGAGTGGACATCGAGGCGGGCGACAAGGCCGTCGAGCTGTTCGCTCCGCACGCGAAGAGGGCCACACGACCGGAGGTGCTCGGAGGTCTCGGGGGCTTCGCGGGCCTGTTCGCGCTCAAGGGCGACTACCAGGAGCCGCTTCTCGCCGCGTCCACGGACGGTGTCGGTACCAAGCTCGCGGTGGCGCAGGCACTGGACAAGCACGACACCGTCGGTCTCGACCTCGTGGCCATGGTCGTCGACGACCTGGTCGTGTGCGGCGCCGAACCGCTGTTCCTGCAGGATTACATCGCCGTCGGACGTGTGGTGCCCGAGCGTGTCGCCGAGATCGTGTCCGGCATAGCCGAGGGGTGCGTCCAAGCGGGCTGTGCCCTCCTCGGCGGTGAGACCGCGGAGCACCCCGGCGTGATGGCCGATGGAGACTACGACCTGTCGGCTACCGGAATCGGTGTGGTGGAAGCCGAGAAGGTCCTCGGACCCGATCGCGTCCGCCCGGGCGACGTCGTGATCGCGATGCGCTCGTCGGGCCTGCACTCCAACGGTTACTCCCTCGCGCGTAAGGTGCTGCTCGAGATCGGCAAGATGAGCCTGACGGCCCACGTCGACGAGTTCAGCCGTACGCTCGGCGAGGAACTGCTCGAGCCGACGCGTATCTACGCGAAGGACTGCCTGGCGCTCGCCGCCGAGACCGAGGTGCGTACCTTCTGCCACGTCACCGGTGGTGGTCTCGCCGCGAACCTGGCTCGTGTGATGCCGAAGGGCCTGGTCGCGGAACTCGACCGCACCACGTGGAGCCCCGCCCCCGTCTTCGGGCTCATCGCTCAGCGCGGCCGGGTCGAGCGCGCGGAGATGGAGAAAACCTTCAACATGGGTGTCGGCATGGTCGCAATCGTCGCGCCCGAGGACGTGGACCGCGCCCTTGCGGTGCTCACGGCTCGACACATCGAGAGCTGGACTCTCGGAACGGTCCACAAGGCGCCGCAGGTCGATGGTGAGCGCGCGTTGCTCGTCGGCGATCACCCCCGCTTCTGAGGGTCTGCACGCGATAGCAGGGTCGCACGAAAGCAGGGTCGGGAGTTCACGCTCGGTGAACTCCCGACCCTGCAGTGTTCCGTATGAACTCGTAGTGGTCGTTGCGTCGCACACGCAAGTCGACCACTCGATCAGACGACGTGAGCACCAGCGGAGGGGGAGTCGATGCCGACTCCCCCTCCGCTGGTGGTATACGTCTGGTCAGCGACGCCAGTCGTCGTCGCGGTCGTCGTCCCAACCGGAACCTTGGTCGGCGAAGACCTCGTCCCTGTGCGAGTTGGGTGCACCGCCCGACAACTCTCCGTCCGACAACTCACGCTGCAGGCTTTCGAAGTCGGTGGATGGCGAGCTGTACTTCAGTTGCCTTGCAACCTTGGTCTGCTTTGCCTTAGCTCGGCCGCGGCCCATGGCCAACCCCCTCGCGCTTTGACGGGGCGGCCTGGGGAATTTGGCGGCCCCGGTGTGTTGAGTGTTTTCCTGTGCCCTACTTTAGCTTGGAAAACTCAGTTCCGCTCCCACCCACCCGCCGAGGCCGGTGTCCGTTACATCTCATTGACACTCGACCTGCGGTAATACGGTTTTCAGCTATGTGGAGATGCGGCTCAGAACACCTCCGGTACGGCTCGGACGGTACCGACACGCGCACTGCCACCGAGCACGGGTTGTGACGCGAGGGCCGCGAGTTTCTCATCGGCGGTCACTCCGAGTCGGGTGAGGACCGCGGCAGTGAGGGGGAGCCGGGCGCGCTCGTGACCATCGTCGATCTTGAACGCGAACGCCGAGCCGTCCGGCAGTGCGCCCGCATGGATGCCGTCGGCTCCGGCCTTGCACATCAACCCCGGGACGGCCTGCATCAGCCGTAGGTCGTCCTTGCCCGACCCCGAGATGAGGAACGGGTGCTCGCGGATCGCATCGGCGACGGCGCGTTCGGGAGTGTCGGGTTGGGCGGTCACCAGCCGGGAGTACGCGCGGGCCAGGTTGATCAACGGCACCGGGACGAGGGGAAGTCCACACCCGTCGATGCCGAGATCCGCCTCCTCGATGTCACCTGTGAGCTCGAGGATCGTCTCCACCACCGCCTGTTGCAGGGGGTGGCCGGAGTCCAGGTAGTTCGACGTGGGCCAGTTGTTCGCGGCGCACGTTGCGAGCATCGCGGCGTGCTTACCCGAACAGTTCATGTAGGCGGGGCGAGGGGCACGACCCGCCGCGAGAACCTCGGCGCGGGCGAGTTCGTTGCCGGGCAGATCCGCAGGACACTGCAGTGCGTCCTCCCCGAAGCCTGAATAGGCGAGTAGTTCTTCGACAAGTTCGAGGTGGTCCGATTCGCCGTCGTGCGAGGCCGTCGCGATAGCGAGTTCGGCGCTGTTGCGTGGTGCGAATCCCAGTTGCAGCATCGCGGTCGCCTGCAACGGCTTGTTCGACGACCGCGGGTACACCGGGGTGTGGACTTCGCCCAGCGAGACGACCACCTCACCACGCGGATCCAGGACAACCAGGGATCCCCGATGCACACACTCCCGAAACCCGGAGCGCACCACTTCGACCAGTTCGACGCTCAATACTCCACCCGTACCTCTCGTCCGGCGACACGCCGCCGGGCCTTGTCCGCGACACTCGGTGACAGATCGGCCTGCTGTTCGAGCATCACTGCGATCCGCTCCGGGGCGCGTCCGGTGAACAGGTCCCGCACGGTCACCCCGTGGTCGGGCACGTCCTCGACGATGATCCGGTCCCCGGCCTGCACCGTGCCTTCGGCAAGCACCTTCAGATAGACGCCGGTGTCGCCACGGGCTGCGAACCGTTTGACCCATCCCGATTCGCCCGACCACACGCCGAACGTGCCGCACGGCGTGCGGGGCCCCGTCACTTCGAGCAGGAGACCGGAGTCGCCCACCCGCCAGCGCTCGCCGATGACCGCGTCGCTGGTTGTGACGCCGCTCGTTCGCAGGTTCTCCCCGAACCATCCGAGGGGAAGCTCCCGTCCGAGGTCGTCGGACCAGCGCCGGGCCTCGTCGTCGCCGTAGACGTAGACGGCCTTGAAACGTCCACCGTGATGCTCGGTGTCGCACTGACGGTCGCCGTCCAGGCCGAGCGGACCGACATGGACGGGCCCGTCGACAGGTCGCTTGTCGATCCCGGTGACGGGGACGCGGCGCATGCCGCTGGCCCGGATCTCGTGCACCACGCACACCGCGTCGACCCGTCCGGGAGCCGGCGCGGAGCTCACCGGCCGCGCAGACGCTCGACCGCGAGGCGGCCGGCCTGGACCGCGTCGTCGACAGGCACCGAATCCGGATCGATCGCTGCCGCACACGGACCGACGACGAGCGCGGTGTCCGTGGTGATGTTCCGCTTCACGAGGGCCAGCGCGATCGGTCCCAGCTCGTGGTGATCGACGACGGTGCCGAGTCGCCCGACGGACCGCCCTCCGGCGGTGATCGCCTCACCGGGTTCGGGGCGTCCGTCGGCAGAGCCATCGAGATGCAGCAGCACCAGGTGTCGCGGGGGTTTGCCGAGATTGTGGACGCGGGCCACGGTCTCCTGACCGCGATAGCAACCCTTGTCGAGGTGGACGGCGCCCGCCTCGGCGGGACTGCCGATCCACCGCGCCTCGTGCGGAATGGTGCGATCGTCGGTGTCGATACCCACTCGTGGCCGCGCGTCGGCGACGCGCAGCGCTTCGAACGCCCAGATGCCGGCAGCGCGGGCCCCGGCGGCGGTGAGCGCGGTGAAGGTCGCGGCGAGCTTCTCGCGCGGCACGAGGAGGTCGTAGGAGTGCTCGGTGGGCCACGGCATCCGCCGCACGAATCCGCCATCGGGGAGCGCGACGGCCGTATACGCCTCGGTGGGCAGGGCGTCGACGCCCAGCGCGGTGAGGATCGGTGCACCGCCGGCGTCGGGGCCCAGCAGGGTCAGTACCGCGAGTTCGTTACCGTCGCGCGGCTCGGCCTTGGCCCAGAACACCATCTTGGTGAGGAACCCGAGGAGGTCGGGGCCGCGGTCGTGTTCGGTGTCGATCCATGTGACGCCGTCGAGGTCGGTCTGCACGAAGTGGTGCTCGATGCGCCCGTTCAAGTCGAGACTGAGGTTCTCGGCGGAGGTGCCGTCGGGCAGTGCCTGCACGTGCTGGCTGGAAATGGTGTGCAGCCAACTCAGGCGTTCGTCGCCGGGGATCGCGATGACGAAGCGGTTGGAGCGGTCGACGACGGCGACGGAATCGGCGGCGGCGCGCTGTTCGCCCAGTGGATCCCCGTAATGCCAGGGCAGGCCTTCATCGGGACTTCCGGGTGGTGACGCAACGGCATCGGGGAAGGTGAGCAACGGGCTCTCGGACACGATCGGAAACTCGGCCACGACACCAGTCTATGGGGAAGCGATCCGCAGGGTGGTAGTGGATAGGGTAGGCGGCATGGCTGATCGGGTGCTGGTGACACTGGATGGCGAGGTGAGGGATGCTGATGCGCCCCTGCTGCACGCCGACGATTTCGGAGTGCTGCGAGGGGACGGTGTCTTCGAGACGCTGCTGGTGCGAGGCGGTAGGGCTCGCGCGGTCGAGCTGCATCTTGCACGTCTCACCTCGTCGGCGTCCTCCGCGGGTCTACCTGCCCCCGAGCTCGACGACTGGCGACTGGCGATCGACCTCGCCGTCGAGCAATGGGGCGACAAGCGCGAAGGCGCGCTTCGCCTGGTGCATACGCGCGGCCGGGAGGGCGGCGACGGGCCTACCGCGTTTCTGTTGGTGACGCCGGTGGCCGAGAGGGTGGAGGCAGCTCGCCGCGACGGTATCTCGGTGGTGTCCCTCGAGCGGGGATACTCGGTGGACCTGGCGCAGAAGGCGTCGTGGCAGCTTCTCGGTGCGAAAACCTTGTCGTATGCGACGAACATGGCCGCGCTGCGGCACGCGGAGTCGGCGGGCGCCGACGATGTGATCTACACGAGCAGTGAGGGCTACGTCCTGGAAGGCCCGCGGTCGACGGTGGTGATCGCGCGTGGACGGACGCTGCTCACGACACCGCCGGAGCACGGCATTCTGCCGGGTACCACCCAGCAGGCGCTGTTCGATGCAGCGGGCGAGCGCGACTTCACGGTGCGCTACGAGGCTTTGCGGCCCGCTGATCTCATCGTTGCAGACGGTGTGTGGCTGGTATCGAGTGTGGCGCTCGCCGCGCGCGTGCACACGCTCGACGGTCACTCGCTGGCCACCGAGGCGCTCGGCAGGGAGATCGAGACACTCGTCGACAAGGCGGTCGACGCCGCGCGCTGACCGTCGAGTGAGCTGGGCTGCGAAGGCGGCCGGGATGTGGTTGTGGCCACCGAGGGTGGGCGACACCGATATTTTCTACTACCGTTCGTAGTAACAAGCCGTTGTGCCCCTGCGGTGGCGGTCTTGTGTGCAGAATCCGACGTGGGCCCCCGCGCTCGGATGTCATCGACGTACCGGGCTCCACCCGTACTCGCTCGACAGATGTACCGGCTCGAATCGGAGTGGCAATGGACGTGCTCGACCTGTCCCGATGGCAATTCGGGATCACTACGGTGTATCACTTCATTCTCGTCCCGCTGACCATCGGTCTCGCTCCGATGATCGCGATCATGCAGACGATGTGGGTGATCACCAAGAAAGACCACTGGTATCGGCTCACCAAGTTCTTCGGGAAGATCTTCCTGATCAACTTCGCTCTCGGTGTGGCCACCGGAATCGTGCAGGAATTCCAATTCGGCATGAACTGGAGTGAGTATTCGCGCTTCGTCGGTGATGTGTTCGGCGCTCCGCTCGCGCTGGAGGGGCTCGTCGCCTTCTTCATGGAATCCACTTTCCTCGGACTGTGGATCTTCGGGTGGAGCAGGCTGCCGAAACTCGTGCACCTGGCAACCATCTGGATCGTCGCCATCGGCGTCAACGCCTCGGCCTACTTCATCATCGCCGCCAATTCGTTCATGCAGCACCCGGTGGGTGCCGTGTACAACCCGGAAACCGGTCGCGCCGAACTGTCGAGCATCTGGGAACTGCTCACGAACAACACCGCACTCGCGGCATTCCCGCACGCCGTGGCAGGTGGCTTCCTCACCGCATCGACCTTCGTCGCCGGTGTCGGTGGCTGGTGGATGGTGCGGAACATGCGTCGCGCCAAGGTGGTCCGAGAGTCCGGTGGGGTAGGAGAATCGGTCGAAACCGATGCCCTCGAAGCTGAACGGCTCGAATCGGACGCCCGGACGATGTTCCGTCCCGCGACCCGGCTGGGCCTGCTCATCATGGTCATCTCCGGTGTCGCGCTGTTCGTGACGGGCGATATGCAGGCCAAGCTGATGTTCGAGCAGCAACCCATGAAGATGGCCTCGGCGGAATCCCTGTGCCACACCGAAACCGACCCGAAATTCTCCATCCTCACCATCGGCACCCACAACAACTGCGACGGCGTGATCCACGTCCTCGAAGTGCCGTTCGTGCTGCCGTATCTCGCCGAGGGCGAGTTCAGCGGCGTGACGCTGCAGGGCGTCGAAGACTTGCAGGCCCAGTACGAAGAACAGTTCGGTCCGGGCAACTACAAGCCCAACCTGTTCGTCACCTACTGGTCGTTCCGCGCGATGATCGGTCTCGCTGCCGGATCCGCAGCACTGGCACTCGCCGGCCTGTGGGTCACCCGACGCGGGCGGGTACCCGATCAGAAATGGTTCGGATGGCTCAGTATCGCGGCGATCCCCACGCCGTTCCTCGCGAACAGCGCCGGCTGGATCTTCACCGAGATGGGCCGCCAACCCTGGGTGGTCCACCCGAACCCGACCGGTGTGGACCTGATCCGGCTCACTGTCGAGCAGGGCGTGTCGGACCACGCTCCCGCGACCGTGATCACCTCGCTCGTCGCATTCACCCTGGTCTACGCCGGCCTCGGTGTCGTGTGGTTCTGGCTCATCCGCAAGTACACGATGGAAGGCCCCCTGCCGCACGACGCGCAGCCACCCGGCGAGCACGACGACGAGCCCGACGACAACGGGCAGCCCAAGCAGCTGTCCTTCGCGTACTAGGAGACGACCGTGGGACTGCAAGAAGTCTGGTTCATCCTGATCGCCGTACTGTTCACCGGATACTTCGTCCTCGAGGGGTTCGACTTCGGTGTCGGCATGCACATGCCGGTGCTCGGACGCGGCAGGAGTGAGAGCGCTGATACCCGAAGGCGCGTGTTGCTCAACACCATCGGACCGGTGTGGGACGGAAACGAAGTGTGGTTGATCACCGCTGGCGGCGCATTGTTCGCCGCGTTTCCCGAGTGGTACGCGACTCTGTTCTCCGGGTTCTACCTCCCGCTGCTGCTGATCCTGCTCGCGCTCATCGTCCGTGTGTGTGCCATCGAGTGGCGCGGCAAGATCGACGATCCGACGTGGCGTCGCCGCTGCGACTGGGGCATCATCTTCGGTTCGTGGGTGCCCGCGGTCCTGTGGGGTGTGGCATTCGCGAACATCATCCGCGGCGTCGCGATCGACGAGAACAAGCAGTACGTCGGAGGGTTCTTCGACCTGCTCAATCCGTACGCTTTGCTCGGTGGCGCCACCACTGCGCTGGTGTTCGCGCTGCACGGTGCTGTGTTCATCGCCCTCAAGACCGCCGGTGATGTGCGTGAGGACGCAGTGAAACTTGCCCGGCGCCTCGCGATCCCGGCCATCGCGGTGGCGGGCGGATTCGTGCTGTGGACTCAGCTCGCGTACGGCAAGGACTGGACCTGGATCCTCGTGGCCGTCGCGGCGCTGTCCCTGCTGGTGGTCGTCGCACTCACCGCCGTCGAGCGGGAAGGCTGGGCGTTCGCGTTCACGACCGTCGCGATCATGGCCACCGTCGTGCTGCTGTTCGCGTCGCTGTTCCCGAACGTCATGCCGTCCACCCTCGACCCGGCATGGTCGCTCACGATCGAGAACGCGTCCTCGAGCCCGTACACCCTGAAGGTCATGACCTGGGCTGCGGCGATCATGACCCCGGTCGTCCTGATGTACCAGGGCTGGACGTACTGGGTGTTCCGCCAACGCATCTCGACCGATCAGATCCCCAAGTCCATCGGCTTGCCCATCGGAACCAAGTGACGGCCGACGCCGCAGCGGTCCCCGCCGACGTGCGCGCACGCCGGCGGGGACCCGTCGATCCGCGGCTGTGGCGTTACTCCGCCGTGGCGCGGGGTTACCTCGTCCTGACCGTCCTCACATCACTCGCCGATGTGGTGATGGTGATCGTCACCGCGCTCATGCTCGGCAGGATCCTCGCCGGGGTCATCACCACCGACGCGCGGTCGCTCGGAGACTGGACCACCGAACTCGCTGTCCTCACCGCAGCCATCGTCGTGCGGGTCGCAGTGACCTGGCTGCATTCGCGTTATGCACACCGCTCCGCTACGCGTGTGATCGCCGAACTCGAGCACGAAGTCCTCGACGCCGCGTCGGGCCTGCCACCCCGTGAACTCGATCCGCGCCGCGACGAGATCGCCACCGTGCTCACCCGCGGACTCGACGGACTCGGCGACTACCTCACCGGCTACATTCCTGCCCTGCTCCTGGCCGTCACACTCACGCCGATCACGATCGTCGTCATCGCCACGCAGGACATCACCTCCGCGGTCATCGTCGTGATCACCCTTCCGTTGATCCCGATCTTCATGATCCTCATCGGATTCCTCACCAAGGGGAAAGCCGACCGCACACTGTCCGCGATGACCGCGCTGTCCTCACAGATGCTCGACCTCGTCGCGGGATTGCCGACCTTGCGCGCGCTGGGGCGTGAACGCGGACCGGAAGCCCGTGTCCGTGAACTCGGTGAGGATCACCGCCGCACCACGATGTCCGCGCTCCGGGTCGCGTTCCTGTCGGGTACCGTGCTCGAGTTCCTCGCAACCCTCTCGGTCGCGCTCATCGCCGTGGCCATCGGGATGCGCCTCGTCACCGGCGGGATGCCCCTCGAAGCCGGGATCATTGCACTGATCCTCGCGCCGGAGGCGTACCAGCCACTTCGCACCGTGGGCAGCAAGTTTCACGCGGCAGAGGACGGGATAGCCGCTGCGGAAAGGGCATTCGCGATCCTCGACGACGCAGGCGCCGACGTGCCCCGGCCCGCCTCGGCAGCGGTGGCGAAGCGTCCCGAACGGAGCTGGGACCTCGAGCGGAGCCGGGACACCGCACCGGAGTTGGTGTTCGACGGGTTGAGCATCGCGGGCCGCGACGGACACGCCCCGCACCGGCTCGACGCCGTGTGCCGCGCCAGCGAGATCACCGCCCTCACCGGGCCCAACGGCTGCGGCAAATCCACCGCACTGCTCGCGCTCCTCGGCCTGGCCGAACCCGCGGAAGGTACGGTCACCGTCGACGGCTGTCCGTCGACGGGCGCCGATCAGTGGTGGGATCGGGTCGCGTGGTTACCCCAGCGGCCTGTGCTGCTCCCGGGAACTCTCGCCGACAATCTGCGCCTCACCGGCGTAGAGCCGGATGATCCGGGACTCGACGACATCTGCGCGGCAACGGGATTCGATACCGTCCTCGCAGAACTTCCGGAGCGATGGAACACCGTCGTCGGCGCAGGCGGCACCGGTCTGTCGCTCGGGCAGCGACAACGCCTCGCGCTCACCCGCACCTTGGCCTCACCACGAGAGGTCATGCTGCTCGACGAACCCACCGCACATCTCGACGACGAGACCGAAACCACCGTCCTGGATACTCTGCGCGCGCGGGCCCGAGCGGGCCGCACCGTCGTGATCGTCGCGCATCGGCCGAGTCTGCTTGCGATCGCAGATCAGGTGGTCACCGTGGATGCGGGTGCTCGATGAAGGAACTGAGCCGCCGGCACGACGAGACACGCCTGCTCCGGCGCGCGATGGAGCTACTCGAACTCGAACCCCGCCGGGTGGTGCTCGCCGTGCTCGCAGGGGTCGCGACCCTCGGGAGCGCATTGCTGCTCGCCGGGATCTCCGCATGGCTCATCGTGCGCGCCTGGGAGATGCCACCGGTCCTCGACCTGACCGTCGCGGTGGTCGCAGTACGCGCGCTGGGTATCTCGCGCGGGCTCTTCCGCTACTTCGAGCGGCTCGCCACCCACGACACCGCGCTCCGCGGCATGACTTCCGCGCGATCACGTCTGTACGAACGGCTGGCCGCCGGGGATCCGGCAGCCTCCGCGGGACTGCGACGCGGCGACCTGCTCTCTCGCACCGGCGCCGACATAGACGCGCTCGGCGACGTGGTGGTGCGCGCTCTCGTGCCGATCGCCGTCGCGGTCGTTCTGAGCGTCGCCGCTGTGGTTACGGTCGGGGTGATCGCACCGGCCGCCGGCGTGGTCCTCGCCGTTGCCCTACTGGTCGCGGGGGTTGCCGCGCCGTGGCTGTCGGCATCGGCTGCTGCTCGTGCCGAAGCCGACGGAGATGCGGCCCGAACCCGCTTCGGTGAGGACGCTGTGACCGCACTCGACCACGCCGCGGAACTCCGTGTCGCGGGGCGGTTGCGCACCGTGACGGGCCGAGCGCGGGTCGCGAACACCGAGTCGGTCGGCGCAACAGACCGCTCGGCCGTCCCCGCAGCATTCGCGGATGCGGCAGCGCCGCTCGCGGTCGGCGCGAGCGTGCTCGGGGCACTTCTGATCGGCATCACCGTCTTCGGTTCGGACGTCGCGGCGATGAGCCCCACGACGCTCGGCATCCTTGTGCTGTTGCCGCTCTCGGCGTTCGAAGCCACCGCTGTGCTGCCTGCGGCAGCGCAGACACTGACCCGCGCACGACTCGCGGCACGGCGCATCGTCGATCTGCTCGAGCGCGCGGACCGGCCCATGCCCCACGGCAGCGCACCTGCTGATGGCCCCGGACGGCTTCGCGCCGTCGGGCTGTGCAGCGGATGGCCGGGCGCCTCGCGCACCGCACCCGTCGACCTGGACGCGGCCCCCGGTTCGCGGATCGCGATCGTCGGGAGCAGCGGTAGCGGTAAGACCACCACCGTGATGACACTGGCCGGGCTGCTGGGCCCGGTGAGCGGTTCGGTCACCCTCGACGGTGTGGACCTCGGCGCGATCGAGCAGGCTGCGCTCCGTCGCCGCGTCGCGTTCTTCGCCGAGGACGCCCACATCTTCGACACCTCGATCCTCGAGAACCTGCGTGTTGCTCGCGGTACCGTCGGCGAGGAGGAGGCGCGGGGTGCGCTCGCGTCGGTCGGCCTGGGCCCGTGGGTCGAGGCATTGCGGGACGGCGTACACACCGTGCTCGCTTCCGGCGCGCGCGAGATCTCGGGTGGACAGCGCCGCCGGTTGCTCCTGGCCCGAGCGATCCTGTCGGAGACGGAGATCCTGCTGCTCGACGAACCGGCCGAACACCTCGATGCGCAGGATGCAGCCCACTTGCAGAGGGACCTTCTCGATTCGCGTTCGGGACTCGTCGACTCTTCCCGGACGGTCGTCGTCGTCACGCACAGCCTGCCTGCGGACACCGCCGCCGACCTGGTGGTACGCATCGAGAAAAATGCGTTGCCGACATCGTGATCCGCGCGTACTTTCTCAGGTACACGAGAAAGGAGGTGGTCTGGAAGTGATTGATATTCGGACGCGTGAGGTGACCATCCGCTAGCAGCGTGACGACGGAATTCACCCGCCGCACGCGGTAGGCGAATCCCAGGTGGTCACCCGGCCCCCGAGCGCCGGTCTGTCCGGACCGGATCCACCGTCAACGGACGAGTTCCGTGACGTGTGGCGGCTCGGGGGCCGTTCGCGTACGCACTTGGAACGGACAGGTGCCGAGAAATGTGATCCGTGCATCAGGTCGGGTGAACCGGGTGTAGCAACCGGTGTCGTTGGGTACAGATGGCTGATGCCGATCTTGCAACGTGCCCACGACGCCC
Source organism: Rhodococcus ruitaii (assembly GCF_055230935.1). NCBI lineage: Bacteria > Bacillati > Actinomycetota > Actinomycetes > Mycobacteriales > Nocardiaceae > Rhodococcus > Rhodococcus ruitaii. The sequence continues at coordinate 244,736 of NZ_JBUYWC010000003.1, forward strand.
TCCGGCTGCACACCTCGCCGGGAATCTTCTTTTCCTCGGCGGCGGTGTCGCTCGTGTTCGTCGTGGTGACCGTTGCGTTCACCGACGCCGTCGATGAGGTCTTCAGAGCGGGGTCGACCTGGATCATGACCAACCTGGGATGGTTCTACATTTTCGGGGTCACGACGTTCCTCCTGTTCCTGGTCGGCATTGCCTGCACTCGATACGGCAGGGTCCGGCTCGGCGGTGACGGCGAGCGACCAGAGTATTCGAATACCACCTGGTTTACGATGCTGTTTGCTGCGGGCATCGGCACCATCTTGATGTTCTGGGGCGTTGCAGAACCGATCTCGCACTTCGCGAACCCGCCGAGGCAGGACGTCGAACCCGGCTCGGTCGAGGCCGCTGAGGAGGCGATGGGCTTCGCTCTCTATCACTTCGGTCTACACACCTGGACGATCTTTGCGCTGCCGGGATTGTGTTTCGGGTACTTCATCTACAAGCGTCGTCTGCCACCGCGAGTGAGTTCGATCTTCGCCCCGATCCTCGGTGGCCGCATCTACGGCCCGATCGGTCGCACCATCGACACCGTCGCGATCCTCGGCACCGTGTTCGGTGTCGCGACATCCGTAGGTTTGGGGACTCTGCAGATCAATGCGGGTCTGGCGCAGTTGTTCGATATCGAGGAATCCGGAGTGACCCAGATCGCATTGATTGCGATCGTGACGGTGATGGCCGGTGTCTCGGTGGCGCTCGGACTCGACAAGGGCATCAAACGGTTGTCGAATCTCAACATCGGCATGGCGGTCGGGCTTCTAGTGTTCGTCCTGGTTACAGGGCCGAGCCTGTTCTTGCTCAAAGGCATGATCGAATCGGTCGGAATCTACGCCGAGGCTCTGCCGAGGCTCGCGTTCTGGAACGACACCTTCGCGAACTCCGGTTGGCAGAACACATGGACGGTCTTCTACTGGGCGTGGACTATTACCTGGTCGCCCTTCGTCGGCATTTTCATCGCCCGGATCTCCCGCGGCCGCACCGTCCGCGAGTTCGTCGGTGGTGTGCTCGGGCTGCCCGTGCTCTTCTCCGTGATCTGGTTCAGCATCTTCGGTATGGGTGCCTTCGACATCGAACTCAACGGTGACGGTGGGCTCGTCGACCGCGTCGTCGGCGACGGCGACATCCCCGGTGCGCTCTTCGAATTCCTCGGCAATTTCCCGCTCACGGGATTCGTTTCGTTCATCGCCGTCGTCCTCGTGGTGATCTTCTTCGTCACATCGGTCGATTCGACGGCGATGGTCCTCGACATGATGGCCTCCGGCCATGAGGAGAACGCACCGATGCATCAGCGTCTCTTCTGGGCGATCCTGATGGGTGTGGTTGCGTCGACCATGCTCGTCGCGACGGGTAAGGACGGGCTCGACGCGCTGCAACAGCTGATCACGGTGGTCGGACTACCGTTCTTCGTGATGGGCTTCGTAATGATGTACAGCCTGGTGCGGGGGATCCGCGAAGACCTCGGAGAACGCCCCGAACCGGTGACGCGGCAGTGGCCCGAGGTGCATACAGCGGAGGCTCTTGCTGCGGCGGAGCAGTTGCCCACCCCAGAAATCGTGGTGGTCACGCACGCAATCCCGGAGGGCGAGCCGGGTGAAGGTGCGGCGGACGGGGACGATCCGGAAGCGGACGCCAGCACCACAGCACACACGGACACCGATGCTGCTGACACCGGTACTGAAGGGCAGCCGGCCGCATCGAAACGACCGATGCGTGGTCAGCCGATGTAGCGCGACAACCGGGCCGACATGCGCGGGGTCAGTTCGCCATCGGCGATGACACGTTCTTCGACATAGGCGAGGTCGCCGCCTTCGACGATGCCGTAGAGCCGCTTAGCTCCGCCCACCGTCTCCCCGGACTTCGCGCGGATCACCACGTCGGTCGCGAGCTCCCACGACGACTGGGTCAGGGCCGTTCCGTAGTACAGTTCGACGATGCCGGAGCTGTGAGTGAGCAGCAGTTCGACGGTCTCGGGGTCCTCGCTGCCTGCGGCGTCGGTGCCCGACACACGCCAGAAGCCGCTTTCACGGCGGTCGGGTGCGCTGAACTCGCCGGCGTCGTCGAGACGCCACGAGCGGGCGTCCCACGCGAGGAAATCGGCGCCGCTGTGCGAGACGATGATCTGCTGACCGAAGCGGTAGTCGCCCGTGTCGGGATCATGCCCTTCGCCCTCGCCGCGCCAGACACCGACCAGCGGCAGCAATGCCAGCATCGCCGGGTCCAGGTCGGGTCCGAGCCGCAGGTTTGCCGTGTCCTCGGGGCAGGGAAGGCCGGGGATTGCCGGGATGTTGCGCTCGGCCGTGGCCTCGGCGCGCTTTTCGGCCTCGGCGATCGCGTCGTTACCGCTGCGGCGGGGTTCGTCGGCCGTCACTAGTCTTGGGTGACCAGGCGGTAGATCGTGTAGATGGTGAACCATGCGATGAGCAGGGTCGCGGCGAGCAGCAGGAGTTCGAAGAAAATGACCACGGGCACATATTAGCCCCTCGGTGCCGCCGGGTACGACTCGGGCGGGGAGACGGCGAAAGGCCCCGCTCCGTTGTGGAATGGAGCGGGGCCCAGGCGTCCGGTAGGGCGACCTACCAGGCTTTACCTACTTCGAGACGGTCACCTCGACGTTGTGTACGCCAGCGGACGACGGGCTCACCGTTGCGGTGCCGTTGCCCGTGCTGGACAGCGCACGGATCGTCCATTCGCCCGGAGCGGCAAAGAACCGGAAGTCGCCGGTTGCAGACGCGACGACCTCGGCGGTGAACTCATCGGTGCCGTCGAGCAGGCGCACGAAAGCGCCACCGACGGGTTGTCCGTCGGCCGCCAGAACACGGCCGGTGATGACCGTTTCCTTCTCGGTGTCGACGTTCGACGGCAGGGTCTGGGTCTGGACAGGTGCTCCGCACATTTCTCTTATGCTCCCAATTCGATCGGTGCGCCGACGAGTGAGCCGTACTCGACCCAGCTGCCGTCGTAGTTCTTGACATTCTGCTTGCCGAGGATCTCCTGCAGCACGAACCAGGTGTGGCTCGAGCGTTCGCCGATACGGCAGTAGGCGATGGTTTCCTTGCTGTCGTCGAAGCCTTTGGCGGCGTAGAGGGCGGTGAGGTCGTCGTCGGACTTGAACGTGCCGTCCTCGTTGGCGGTGGTGCTCCACGGGATGTTGATCGCACCGGGGACGTGTCCACGCTGCTGGGCCTGCTCCTGCGGCAGGTGCGCGGGCGCGAGGATCTTGCCGGAGAACTCGTCGGGCGAACGCACGTCGACGAGGTTCTTGTTGCCGATGGCGTCGATGACCTCGTCGCGGAATGCGCGGATCGACGTGTCGGGCGCGGCGGCCTTGTACTCGGTTGCCGGACGGCTCACCTCGCCCGTCGACAGGGGGCGACCGTCGAGTTCCCACTTCTTACGGCCGCCGTCGATGAGCTTGACGTCGTTGTGGCCGTACAGCTTGAAGTACCAGTATGCGTACGCGGCGAACCAGTTGTTGTTGCCGCCGTACAGCACAACGGTGTCGTCGTTCGCGACGCCCTTGGCCGACAGCAGAGCGGAGAACTGCTCCTGATTCAGGAAATCGCGACGGACGGCGTCCTGCAGATCCTGGCGCCAGTCGAGCCGGATCGCGCCTTCGATGTGGCCGCCTTCGTAGGCGGAGGTGTCTTCGTCGACCTCGATGAAGACGGTTTTCGGCGCTTGCAGGTTCTGCTCAGCCCAGTCGGCGGAGACCAGAACGTCGGAGCGAGCCATGGTTGTTCCTTTCGTGATGATACTGAAGAAGTCGAGGGTTGGAACAGCAGAAGTACTGGTCGAGGAGCAACTCGGATTGTCTGTGGCCGCAACCGGGTGATCAGCGGGTGCGTCCTCTCTGCACGAACCGCGATCCGCGAACATCCGTCCGGACAGCAGAGGAAGTGGCGAAAGACATGTATGTACTCCTGCTTGATCGATATCGCTGGGCGAGTCGAATCGCGGTGGTGGACCGCGGGTGGATCAGCAGGTACAACAAGAGCTGCCGAGGCGGCACAGATCGACTGTGCGGCGTCGGGTGAGCATCAGCTCTCGGCAGGTCAGCACGCGTCGTAGTCTAGCCGAGAAATCAGCGCACGGAAGGGCCGGGTTCCCAGCGCGGCCGGCGCTCGTCCCAGAGGGCGCGGGCACACGCGATCACGAGGGACGCTGCACTTCGGCCAGATCGATGGTGACGTTGTGTGCTTCACCCTCGATGACGATCCGTGAGCCACGTGCCTCCACGGACGTGGGATAGACACCGAACGGGAGATCCTGCGGCTCGATCGTGGCGGTGAACAGTCCCAGTACCAGGGGCTTCAATGGTTCGGGAACCGTGAAGTCGGCATTTCCTTCGGGACCGAAGTACAGGTCGGACGCAACAATCTGTACCTGGTCGCCGTCCAGCACGAGGTCTGCCTGGACGCTGACCCGCGCCGAGAGCGGGCCGACGGGCACGGTGCCGGTGAGTACGACACCGCCGGCGGTGGTCGGACCGGATCCGCCGGAGCCGCCCGTGCCGTCGGACTTGCTGGCCGGCGGCGCAGAAATCTGCAGGTCGGGGATGTCGAGCGCCTGACCGAGTTCGGTCGCGTCGATCATCACCCGGCCGAACAGCAGGTCGACAGGTACCGACCGGATCGAGCCGTCGAGGAGGTCGGCTGCCTCCGCGTGGGCACCCACCAGGTTCGCCTCGACGGTGATGTCGCCGAGCATGTCGGTGGGAACCCGATCCGCCGTGATCTCGACGTTCTCGTAGTGCCCGTTGCGTGCCTGCAGGAGAAATGGGAACCCGTGGATCGTCACCGCAGGATCGGACTCGAGGGTGCCACCTTCCCGCAGCGCGCGTGACAGCCGGTACTCGGACCAGGCTGCCGCGCCGAAGTCGGCCAGGAGGGCGAGGCCGACGAGGACGACGAGGCCGTAAATGAGTTTGCGCACGCCGACCATTGTGGCGGAACGTCACGCCGACCATTGTGGCGGAACGTCACGTCGGCCATTGTGGCGGAACGTCACGTCGGCCATTGTGGCGGAACGTACCGGGCGGGGTACTCGCCAGCTAACACGGCGGTAACAAACGGGAGGTTAATCTGTAGCACGTCGTTCATCCAGAACGGTCCACCCAGGTAGTGCGAAGAAACGGAGGCCCGGTGGAGCTTCTCCTTCTGACCTCCGATCCGAATCCTGATGCTGTCCTGCCGTCGCTGTCGCTGCTGGCGCATTCGGTACGGCCGGTTCCGACCGAGGTGTCGTCCTTGCTCGAGACAGCGACCGCGGATATTGCGATCGTCGATGCCCGGACCGATCTTGCTGCAGCACGCGGATTGTGTCGCTTGCTCGGGGGAACTGGATCGGCTGTCCCCGTCGTTGCTGTCCTCACCGAAGGCGGGCTCGTCGCGGTCAACCCGGAGTGGTCGCTCGACGACATCCTGCTCACCGGCACCGGACCGGCAGAACTCGATGCCCGGTTGCGGCTGCTGCTGGCTCGCTCCGGTGGTGCGGTCGGTACCGAGACTGCCGGGCGGATCACGCTGGGCGACCTCACCATCGACGAGGACACGTACACGGCGAGGCTGCGCGGAAAGCCGCTCGACTTGACGTACAAGGAATTCGAACTCCTCAAGTATCTTGCACAGCACGCCGGCCGTGTCTTCACCCGCGCACAGCTGTTGCAGGAGGTGTGGGGCTACGACTTCTTCGGTGGCACCCGCACGGTCGACGTGCACGTGCGACGACTCCGCGCGAAGCTCGGTCCCGAACACGAAGCTCTCATCGGCACCGTCCGCAATGTCGGATACAAGGCGGTCCGGCCGAGCAGCCGCACGAAGGGCGGTCATACCGTCGGCCACCCCGAGGACGAGTTCGCAGAATAGTGGCTACCCTCGGGGCATGAAGTTCGGGCCCAACAAGCGTGAAGAGCTCACGTCGGATCGGCAGTTCGTCGACCGACCCACCGCGGAGCACGCCGCAGAGGTGCAGTCGCTGCTCGATCGCGCAACTGCGCACGACGGAACCGCTCCGGTGTCCGAGCAGGCAGTCCACTCCTTGACCCGCGACACCGATGCGCGGCACCTTATTGCTCTCGCCGATGGTGCTGTCGCCGGGTATGCGAACCTCACGCCTGCGCACGGCGAGCATCCGTCGATGTCCGAGGTCGTCGTGGATCCGGCCCATCGAGGACGCGGTCTCGGCAGCGAGCTCGTCCGTGCGGCACTGACCGAAGGGGGCTCCGGGGCACGGGTGTGGGCACACGGCGACCTTCCCGCGGCCCGCGCTGTCGCCGCCGCACTCGAGCTGAAGGGCGTGCGTGAACTTCTCCAGCTGAGGCGGTCGCTCGAGCCCGCGCTCCCCGATCTCGAGGTTCCCGACTCGATCGAGTTGCGCACGTATCGAGGTCCGTCGGACGATCCCGAACTCGTCCGGGTCAACGCAGCTGCCTTCGAATGGCACCCCGAGCAGGGGCGGATGACGGTAAGCGATGTGGCCGACCGCCGCGCCGAGCCGTGGTTCGATCCCGAGGGGCTGTTCCTCGCTTTCGACGCCACCGAGCCGGATCGACTCCTGGGGTTCCACTGGACGAAGGTGCATGCGTCGGGACCGACGGAGCCATCGCTCGGTGAGGTCTACGTGGTCGGTGTCGATCCGACGGCGCAGGGCAGGGGTCTCGGTAGGCTCCTCACTCTCGCCGGACTGCATCACCTGAGAGGCCGCGGACTGCCGACAGTTCTGCTCTATGTCGAGGGCGACAACACGGCCGCGCTCAATACCTATGGGAAGCTCGGGTTCGAGCGGTTCCATGTAGATGTCGCATACGCGAAGTGAACAGCTGCCGACGACACGTGGTTGTCCAGTGAAGTTCGGGTGATCGTCGCAACACCACCAGCGCCCGTATCCGGCGTGTTCATCTCCCGTTAACCGGCGAGAGAGTATCCGTCCACCGGGTCCGCCTAACTTCTGCATACGGGTCGGATGCTGTCGACTCGGCGTCGGGGCCGTCCCGCGTCTCGAAGTCGCCACCCAGCCTTGTGTGGCGGAAGCGATATTCCTGAAGGAGTACAGGTGAACCTGAAGCGCAATCGTGCCCTGCTCGGCCTGTTTGCGGCCGGTGCCCTCACCCTCGCGGCTTGTGGCAGCGACAACAATGCCGGGTCCGTCGAGGTCGACGCGGATGCGTCCGGCGCGACCTGCGAGGGCAAGGCGAACCTCTCCGGTGCGGGATCGTCCGCACAGAAGAATGCGATGGACAATTTCGTATCCACCTACATCGCGGTCTGCAACGAGAAGGGTTCCACGGTCAACGTCGCCTACAACCCGTCGGGTTCCGGCGACGGTCGCACACAGTTCATCGCGAGCCAGATCGATTTTGCGGGCTCCGACTCCGCGATCAAGGAAGAGCAGGCCGCGCAGGCCGCAGAGCGTTGCGCCGGCAGCCCGGCATGGAACCTGCCGCTTGTGTTCGGCCCGGTCGCCCTCGCCTACAACCTCGACGGCGTCGATGATCTCGTGCTCGACGGCGAGACTGCCGCCAAGATCTTCAACGGCCAGATCACCACGTGGAACGATCCGGCGATCGCTGCGCTCAACGAGGGCGTCGAACTGCCCGATACGCCGATCTCCGCGATCGTCCGTTCGGATTCGTCGGGCACCACCGACAACTTCCAACAGTACCTCGAGGCCGCGTCGAACGGCGCATGGACCACCGGTGCCGGATCCGATTTCACCGGCGGTATCGGCGAGGGCGCAAAGGGATCTGCCGGTGTCGCTCAAGCTGTTTCGGGTGCTCCCGGATCGATCACCTACGTCGAGCTGTCCTTCGCCGAGCAGAACGGACTCAGCATCGCGTCGATCGACACCGGCAACGGACCGGTCGAGCTGACCTCGGAGACCGCTGCCGCGGCCATCGACGGCGCCGAGTTCGCGAGCGCAGGCGGAGGCGACCTGACCCTCGACCTCACGTCGATCTTCGGAACCGACGCCGAAGGTGCCTACCCGCTGGTGCTCGCCACCTACGAGATCGTCTGCTCGGGCGGCTACGACGCCGACACCTCGGCAGCGATCAAGTCCTTCCTCACCAGCGCAGCCAACGAAGGGCAGGAGGGTCTCGAAGAGATCGGCTACGTTCCGCTGCCCGAGTCCTTCAAGACGAAGCTGACCGAGTCGATCGACGCGATCGCCTGATCGTCTGAATCGGCGGACCGCCCTTTCCTGAAATCCACCACGAGATAGATTGCGAGTTCACATGAGTGACGCGCCGAGCACCTCGGCTACTCGCGCCGCCGGTCCTGACCCGGCCGGGTCAGGACCGGGCGGTCCGCACGGCAGGACACCGGAGGCCAAGATTACAACCCCACAGACCAAGAAGAAGACAGTCGTTCGGCCAGGCGACCGGATCTTCAGTTCGTTGGCTTCCGGGTCCGCCGTCCTGGTCTCGGTGATCATCGCCGCGATCGCGGTGTTCCTCGTCTGGCGTGCCGTCCCGGCACTGCAGCGCAACACCGTCAACTTCCTCACCAGCCGCGATTGGATCACGCAAGACATCGAGGCGATGGCCTTCGGCGTCCTCGACCTGTTCCAGGTCACGGTCCTCGTGTCGGTGTTCGCGCTGGTACTGGCCATGCCGGTTGCCCTGGGTATCGCAATCTTCCTGACCTCGTACTGCCCTGACCGGATCAAGAAGACGCTCGCGTACATCATCGACCTGCTCGCCGCGGTGCCGTCGATCGTGTACGGCCTGTGGGGCATGCTCATCCTCGCGCCGTTCCTGCGTCCCGTGGCGCAGTTCCTCAACGACAACCTCGGCTGGTTCCCGCTCTTCGCCACCGGCAGCGGTTCGATCATGGGCGGTGGCACCATCTTCACCGCGGGAATCGTGCTCGCAGTCATGATCCTGCCGACCATCGCCGCAGTCAGTCGCGAGGTGTTCGTACAGACCCCTGTAGCGCACATCGAGGCGGCTCTCGCACTCGGAGCAACTCGATGGGAGGTCGTGAAGACCACGGTCATCCCGTTCGGTAAGTCCGGCTACGTCAGCGGTTCCATGCTCGGCCTCGGACGTGCGCTCGGCGAGACAATGGCCCTCTACCTGATTCTGCGGACCACGTCCGACGCGTTCTCCTGGTCGCTGTTCGACGGTGGCGCCACGATCGCATCGAAGATCGCCCTCGGTTACGCCGAGTTCAACAACAACATCCAGGCCGGTGCATACATCGCCGCGGGTCTCGTGCTCTTCATCCTGACCTTCGTCGTCAACGCCGGAGCCCGCATGATCGTCGCTGGAAAGAAGGACTGACGCCATGACGACGACAACCCTCAACTCGCCGGTCAAGGCACCCACATTCCAGCGCGTCAGTGGTGCACGGCGCGCCAAGGACGTCGCGGCCACGGTGCTCGTCACCCTCTCGGTGCTCATCGCTCTCGTGCCGTTGGCCTGGGTGCTCATCACCGTGATCGCCAACGGCATGCCCGCACTGCTCTCCTCGACATGGTTCACCAATTCACTGAGCGGACTGACTGCCTCGTCCATGGGCGGCGGTGTCTACCACGCGATCGTCGGCACCCTGTTGCAGGGACTGGTGTGCGCGGTCATCTCGATCCCGCTCGGCGTGTTCGTCGCGATCTATCTCGTCGAGTACGCAGGCAAGTCGAAGCTCGGCCGCATCACGACGTTCATGGTCGACATCCTCAGTGGCGTTCCGTCCATCGTCGCCGCGCTGTTCATCTACGCGCTGTGGGTGGCGACCTTCGGAATGCCGAAATCCGCGTTTGCGGTGTCCCTGGCACTGGTGCTCCTCATGGTGCCGGTCGTGGTGCGCAGCACCGAGGAAATGCTGCGGATCGTTCCTCAGGATCTCCGAGAGGCGTCTTATGCACTCGGTGTCCCGAAGTGGAAGACCATCGCCCGAATCGTGCTTCCCACCTCGCTCGCCGGCATCATCACCGGAATCATGCTCGCGCTCGCTCGGGTGATGGGTGAGACCGCGCCGCTGCTGATCCTCGTGGGTTACGCACCATTCATCAACTTCAACCTGTTCGGTGGCGAGATGGCCACCCTGCCGGGGCTGATGGTCGCCGAGATGAACAACCCCACTGAAGCAGGCTCGATGCGCATCTGGGGTGCTGCACTGACCCTGATTCTCATCATCGCGATCCTCAACATCGCCGCCAAGCTGATCGGACGCCTGTCGCAGGTCGGGTCCAAGTAGCCGAGTCGGCGATCACCACTTACCTCGAATTCGATACACCATTAGGGAGCCGGTAATGGCCAAGCGTCTGGACCTCAAGGACGTCAACATCTACTACGGGAAGTTCCATGCGGTGTCCGATGTGACGCTGTCGGTGCCTCCTCGCAACGTCACGGCATTCATCGGCCCGTCCGGCTGCGGCAAGTCCACCGTGCTCCGCTCCCTCAATCGCATGCACGAGGTCACCCCCGGCGCCTACGTCGAGGGATCGGTGCTTCTCGACGGCGAGGACATCTACGACGCCGCGGTCGATCCGGTGGGTGTGCGCAAGACCATCGGCATGGTGTTTCAGCGGCCGAACCCCTTCCCCACGATGTCGATTCGCGACAACGTCGTGGCGGGGCTGAAGCTGCAGGGCATGCGCGACAAGAAGAAGCTCGACGAGATCGCTGAGAAGTCGCTGCGTGGCGCGAACTTGTGGACGGAGGTCAAGGATCGCCTCGAAAAGCCCGGCGGCGGTCTGTCCGGTGGTCAGCAGCAGCGCCTGTGCATCGCCCGCGCGATCGCGGTGCAGCCCGACGTACTGCTCATGGACGAGCCGTGCTCCGCTCTCGACCCCATCTCGACGCTCGCGATCGAGGATTTGATCACCGAACTCAAGCAGGAGTTCACGATCGTGATCGTCACGCACAACATGCAGCAGGCAGCCCGTGTGAGCGACCAGACCGCGTTCTTCAACCTCGAGGCCACCGGTAGGCCGGGCAAGCTGATCGAGATCGACGACACCGAGAAGATCTTCTCGAACCCGACACAGAAGGCCACCGAAGACTACATCTCGGGCCGCTTCGGCTGAGTCCTCCACACCGACGACACCGATAGGAGAGCCCCGACCGGATCATTCCGGTCGGGGCTCTTGCGCGTGTGGCGCAGGCGAATTCAGGATTCGGGATACACCGTGAGCTTGTCGACGCGCTGCTGAATGGTGCGGAAATCCTCGAGAGTGGGCAGTTTGCCCGTCACCAGGAAGATCACGCGACGACCGACCTCGACAGCGTGGTCGGCGAACCGCTCGTAGAAGCGTCCCAGGAGAGTCACGTCGACGGCTGCGGCCACGCCGTGCTTCCATTCGCGGTCCATGAGCACCGTGAACAGGTGGCGGTGAAGATCATCCATCGCCTCGTCCTCGTCGTGGAGACGTGCTGCGCGCTCAGGGTCGCGGGTTTCGAGGATCTCGCGGGTCGCGACGCCGAGGGACACCGCGATCCGGCCCATCTCCGCGAAGTACCCGGTAACTTCGTCGGGAAGCACATGGCTGGGATGACGCCGACGCGTGGCCTTCGCGATGTGCAGGGCCAGCGCACCCATCCGGTCGATGTCCGCGACGATCTGGATACCGCTCACCACGGCACGCAGATCTCCCGCGACCGGGCCCTGCAACGCGAGGAGTGCGAAGGCCTTCTCTTCACACACGGCGCCGAGTTCGGTGATCTTGTCGTGCTCTTCGATCACCATCTCCGCGAGGGGGAGGTCGGCCTGGAGCAAGGCCTGGGTGGCCCGTTCCATCGCCGTTCCGGCGAGCCCGGCCATTTCGCCGAGTAGCCCGGTGAGTTCGTCCATCTGTTCGTTGTAAGCGACGCGCATAAGGTCACACCATACGGCGTTCAACGGTACATATCACGATCAGAGAGTGAACCGGACATGAACGACACAGCGGTGTTCCGTGCTCTCAGCTGCAGGGATCGGCGCCCGCGTTGGTCACGGCGAGATCGGCGGGTAGCTCGACGGCGCCCTCGTCGTGTGCCTCTTCGATCATGACCGGTTCGAGCGGGGTTCCGGGTGCGGGCGGAGACGTGACGACTCCGCTGTAGTCGGATCCGAGGACCACCTCGACCACATTGCCGAGTGACGAATCCGATGCCCGCTGCAGCACGGTGCCGGGAAACGCCGAGGCCACCGTCATCGCCTCGGCCTCCAAGCCGGGTGCGAACCGCACGACGGTGTGCGTGCTGGTGCCCGTGTAGTTCCCCACGTTGTAGATGGGGAACCCGTGCATGGCGAGCTCGTCGGCCACGCCGGCCGCAAGGCCGGCCTCTCCCGACGCATTCGACACCTGCACAGACACCCACGACGGATCGACCGCAGACAGTGAGGGAGTCATCACGGGAGGTGCGGCGGGATCGGCCTCGTCGGATGGTGCGTCGCGCTGCTCGCCGGGAAGCGGCTGGTCGTCGATGATCGCGGTGAAGATCGCTTCGATGTCATCGAGCCGGGGAATCTCGTTGCCCCACTCGGTGGTACCCGCGGTGGGCACGGTCAGGAACGTCACGGCCCCGGCGTCGACATTCTGCAGCGACCGCCCGAGCCGCACCAGCGAATCGGCATTGACATTCTCGACGAAGGTCGCGCGGGTGAAGGCGCTGATGAGCCCGTTCAGCTTCCCCGGGTCGAGTAGCACCTGGTTCGACAACGCCGACCGGAGGAGCGAAGACAAGAACTTCTGCTGGCGGTTGATCCGCGAATAGTCGCTGTTGATCTCGGATTCGACCTTGCGTGCACGAACGTAGTCGAGGGCTCTGCGGCCGTCGAGAAGGTGGGTACCCGCTACGTCGATGATCGTGCCGAGCTCGCCGTCCACCAACGGTGTGGGGGTGCAGACCTCGACACCGCCGACCTCGTCGACCATCGACTCGAAGCCGGCGAAGTCGATACCGACGAAATGCCCGATCTTCAGGCCGGACATCTTCTGGATTGTCTTGACCAGACATTTCGGTCCGCCCAGTGCGTATACCGCGTTGAGCTTGTCGCCGTCGGCCGCGGGATACACCTCGGAGCTGTAGTCGCCGGTCTCGCTGTCCCACGCGATACACGTCGGGCGCTCCACGTCGAGATCGCGGGGGAACGACACCGCGACCACCCGACTGCGATCGGCGGGAATATTGACGAGGATCGCCACGTCGGCGCGAGCGCCCTCGGCGTCCTCGACGCCGCCGGCGCCCACCTCGCCGCTGGCACCCGCGCGGGTATCGGTACCGACGATGAGGTAAGTCTCGTCGCCGGTTTGCCCGATGGGATCGACGATGTCCGCAGACTCAGTGTCGAGTGCGGCGATCTGGGAGAACCCGGCCTCTGTTGCACGCAGGTAACTCCAGACCGATCCCGTGCCGACAAGGGCGAGTACCGATACGAGCGAGACCGCGACACGTGCGGCGAGCCGCAGTTTCCGATGCTTGCGTTTCTTGCTCAGCGCCAGCCGGCTCAGCCCGTCGCCGCCCACCGCTTGCGGTGTCGCCGTCGGCTCGTCGTCGAAGTCGTCGGGTTCCGCGTCCGGTCGTGCGGCATCAGCCGGGGCCGATCGGGCTCGGGCATGGTCGATCGGGTTTGCGCGCGCCGGGACACGACCGTGAGGCGTGCCCGCGGGTGGATGCGCCGGGGGGAGCGCCGCGGCCGCGGTGGGGGGCGGCGGGCCCGGCTGTTGCGGAGGCAGAGGAGTTTCTGCCGGTGTGCGGGGTTGCGGAGGTCGCGAGGGTGCGGACGGACGTGGCGGCTGTTGTGTCGGGGGCGGAGGCTGCGGCGTTCGTGACGACGCGGGAGGCGGTGATGCTGTGGAAGGCGGTGATGCTGCGGGAGGAGGTGATGCTGTGGAGGGCGGTGATGCTGTGGAAGGCGGTGATGACGGGGTGGGTGGCGGCGAGTTCTTCTCGCGATCCACCTTGTTCATCAGTTCCGCGACGGTGAGCTGTTTCGACTTGTCCGCGGAGTCGCTTCGCCTGCTGCGCCCGGTCTCGCTGCGCCGACTGTCGGAGCGAGAGCTTCGTCCGCTCTCCGACCGAGCGCTGTCGGCTCCCGAGCCGTCGGATCGGTCCCGACGGGTCCGGCCGGACTGCGAGTCGCGGTGGGAGGGATCGGCGATCGGTCGTTCCCAAGGGGCACGACTGTCGGGCGAACCCGGATCGCGCTCCTCACCCACAGATGCCCTGGCCTCTCCGCGTAGTGTTCCCGCAGTCGTCGTGGCCGCTCTCGGTCCGAGCGACCACGCAATGATACTGATTGCCGGGCGACCAACGAAGAGATGCGAGTGTTGTCTCGCCCAAAAGGTGAATCAGCGCAGGTCATCCACCGGAGTGCATGATGTCTGCACCCGCCGGGACGAGCGTGTCATCGGGGTCGTCGAGCCATCCGTCGGGCAGCGCCACCGTGCTGGGGGAGCCTTGACGACCACGAGGACCTTCGGCATCGGCCGGGAACGGGACGGTCGGATCGAGCAGGCCGAGAAGATCGTCCAACTCGCTCAGCGACGACACCCGTGCCAGGCTGCTCCGCACCTCCGAACCTGCGGGGAAGCCTCGCAGGTACCAGGCGATGTGCTTGCGAATCTCGCGCATGCCCTTGTCTTCACCGTGGTGGTCGGCCAACAGTGTGGCGTGGCGGCGCATGATCATCGTCACCTCGCCCAGCGTCGGAGGGGTGGGGATCTCCCGACCGTTCAGTGCCGCACTCAACTCGGCGAACAACCAGGGGCGTCCCAGGCATCCTCGCCCGACCACGACACCGTCGCATCCGGTCTTGGCCATCATCTTCTCGGCGTCCTCGGCATCGAAGATGTCGCCGTTGCCCAGGACGGGTACGTCCGTGACGTGGTCTTTCAGGCGCGCGATCTCGTTCCAGTCTGCGGTGCCCGAGTACCGCTGAGCAGCGGTGCGGGCGTGCAGCGCCACAGCAGCAGCACCCTCGGCGGCTGCGATCCGCCCCGCGTCGAGGTGGGTGTGGTGCTCATCGTCGATGCCGATCCGGAACTTGACCGTGACCGGCATGTTGGTGCCTTCGGTGGCGCGCACCGCCGCTGCGACGATCTGTCCGAACAGGCGACGCTTGTAGGGCAGCGCCGACCCCCCGCCTTTGCGGGTGACCTTGGGGACGGGACATCCGAAGTTCATGTCGATGTGGTCTGCGAGGTTCTCGTCGACGATCGTCTTCGCCGCGGCGTACGTCGTGTCGGGATCGACCGTGTACAGCTGCAGCGATCGAGGTGTCTCGGTGGGGCCGAAGGTGGTCATGTGCATGGTGACCGGATGACGTTCGACGAGGGCGCGCGCGGTCACCATCTCGCACACGTACAGACCCGACGTGCTGCCGGCCCGCTCGAGCTCGAGGTCGCGGCACAGAGTGCGGAATGCGACGTTCGTCACCCCGGCCATCGGAGCCAGCACTACAGGGCTGTCCAATTCGAGCGAGCCGATCTTCAGGGCAGACATGGGAACCTCGAGAAAGCGTTGTGGTGCATTGGAATACCAACAGTTTTCCTGCGGAAGCCGGCAGGGCAACTGTGCCCGGCACCGAAGACGGTGCCGGGCACAGGATAACCGCTGGTGGCGGTGAAGCCCGAATCGGTCGAAAACGGACCGGGCCCCGCCTGTCGGGTCAAGAGGCGGCTGCGGCGCGCTCGCGCTTGGCTGCCTCGCGGGCGAGTGAACGGTCGCGCATCTCCTCGAACTTCACAGCCTGCTTCTCGAGATCTTCGAGGAAGGTACCGAGTTCGTCGAGGGTCTGCGCGCCGGCGCTACCGAAGTCGCGGTCGAACAACTTCCACTTGCGCAGGACTGGCATCACGACGTCGTCGAGGTGCTGGCGGAGGTCGTAGATGCCGTGCTTGGCCATCAGGACGCCGTTGCGACGGAAGTTGGGCATACCTGCGCCGGGCATCTGGAAATTCGTCAGAACCTCGGTGATTGCCTCGAGTGTCTGAGCCGGTGCCACATCGAGGGCGGCCTCGCAGATGTTGCGGTAGAAGATCATGTGCAGGTTTTCGTCGGCAGCGATGCGCTGGAGCATCTTGTCGGCGATCGGCTCGTTGCAGGCGTGCCCGGTGTTCCGGTGCGAGACACGGGTCGCGAGTTCCTGGAACGTCACGTACGCCACTGATCGCAGCATGCCCGTGTCGTTCGGCGACGCGAAGCCGTTCGTCATGTGCTCCATGCGAGCGTTCTCGAGTGCCACAGGATCGACGCCGCGCGTGACGACGAGGTAGTCGCGCATCACGATGCCGTGGCGGTTCTCCTCTGCCGTCCACCGTCCGACCCACGTTCCCCATGCGCCATCACGTGAGAAGTTGACGGCGATCTCGCGGTGGTAGGAGGGGAGGTTGTCCTCGGTGAGCAGGTTGGTGATCATTGCAGCCTTGGCGACCTCGTCGAGTCGCGACTGTTCAGGATCCCAATCGTGGCCTCCCATGGCTGCGAAGTTGCGACCCTCGTCCCACGGCACGTAGTCGTGGGGGTGCCAATCCTTTGTCATCGAGAGGTGTCGGTTGACGTTCGCCTCGGCCACGGGCTCCAGCTCGCGCAGCAGCTCCAGTTGAGTCAGGACTCGCGTCATGAATTCGTACCCCTGTTCGTGTGATGTCGTTTCGCTGATGCAGCCTACGGGACCGTAGGTTTGTGCCGGTCGAAGTCTGTCGTTGCGCACCGGAACCTGGCAGCGGATCGGAATCACAATGTTTCCTGTCACAAAGTGTCCGGGACTACGGTACCGGGTCATCGTTACGTACCGCCGGAAGTCCCGGAGCCGGAAGCGGCCCCGGTGGGTCCCGAACCCGTCACCACCGCCCCACCAGGCGTCGATGTGGTGAGCGTATCGACCGCGTCATGGTCGTGCCGGTTGCCGAGACGATCGTCGTAGCGACACGAGGCAGCACATCAGGCCGACGAGAGCGCCGCTGACGAGGAGGACGAATCCGTTCTGGTTGGTCAGAGCGGTGCTGTGGTACTCCGTCAGGTAGTCGCCGTGAGACTGGAAGATGCGCACCGAGGCGGCCACACACACCACCAGGGCGAGGGCGGTGCCGACCCAGCCGGTGATCACGGAGTCGAACAGTGCGGCGATCAGCAACAGTACCGATGCTGCCGCGAGCGGAACCGCAAGTGACTGGTACAGCGGCAGGTCCGCAACGACGAGGCTCGAGGGATCACCGATCGGAAATCCGTCGCGGAGTCCCGAGAGGGGGACTTCAGTGGAGCGAACCCCTCCGACCATGGGCAGGACGGTGCCGATACCCAATGCGACGGCGGCCAGGAACAAGCCCAGATCCACGAAACTGCGCATGTGCCTCCCCGCACCGGATCCGATTCGTGCGTGCCCACACTATCCAAAGGTGGGCGGTGAACACCCGGAGAAACGCGAGGGCATGGAATCGAATCCATTGAATCCGGGTGGGACCGTAGGCTGGGCCCATGTCTGACGCCAGGACATCGTCCGAGATCGAGCGAGTGGGAATGAAGCCGTGGCTCAAGAAGACCATCACGGTGCTCATCATCCTGCTCGTGCTCGTCATCACCTATTTCGTCCTTGCCGCGTTCCTGCCTCGATGGTGGGCGCAACGCATCGCAGGTCTTGCCGAGGGGGGCTTCTCCCGTGGGATTCTGTGGGGGCTGTTGTTCGGAATCCTGTGCACTGCGATCCCACTCGTTCTACTCGCCTGGGTCTGGCAGGTACGTGGCTGGAAGTACGGTCGCGGTGTCCAGATTGCGCTCACGATCCTCGCGCTCGTAGTGGCGATACCGAACCTGATGACGCTCAGTGTCGTACTCGGTGGCGGAAATGCCGCCCACGCGGGCGAACGGATCATGGATGTCGACGCGCCCGGCTTTCGCGGCGCCTCGCTAGTCGGCGCCGTCGTCGGGGTGATCGTGTTCGCGCTACTCGTCGGGACAATGGTCCGATACCGGAAACGTGGGAAGGATCTTCGCGCAGCGCGCGCCGACCTCGAACGGAAGGCGGAGGAAGCCGAGGTGCGCGATACCGATCCGGCAGACGGTGCCGACGTCGACCGAGGGCTGCCTCCGGAGGATCCCTCCCCGGGTCGGTAGGCAGCTGTCTGCACCCGAACTGAAACGACCCGGGGTTCGGGAGTGCGGAACGCCGGGTCGTTCGTATGAGCCTGTTGCTTGACCTGAGCGGGCTCCGATCAACATTCTTCCTGACCGAGAGGACGACCGCGAGGGCAGCGATGTCGCGAGTGCGACGGTGTGTCGTACTGGCGCCGTCTGCTGCGTCACGGTGTCTGCGCGCGGCGCGCGGCGTCGATCTGGATCTGGGCGGTGGCGCGGCGCATCATGCTGCGGCCTGGCGGCCGTGGGTGCACCTCTGCGCGGGCTCGACGGGTCGGAGGTCGGGACCGATGACCCAGGCGTACTCGTCGCACAGGTCGCAGTCGTCGATCGGCGACGGCGCATGCATCGGGGGAGGCGTCGGGGTGGGGCGGGGGATCTGCATGGCGTTCCACAGCCGGATCCAGCCCTGCGCGTAGAGGGTGGGGTTGTCGGGCCTGTGCATGGCTTTCGCGCGGTCGGCGAGAGGCTGGACGCCGTGTAGGTCGATCATCGCGAGGATCTCGCCCTTCTGGGCGGGCTTGACGTGCTCGAATGATCCGGGGAGGCCAGCGTCAGCGCAGGCTTCGATCAGGGCCGCGTAGTTGCGGTCGCACTTCTCGAGTTCCTTCTCGGCGGAATCCGACAACGACACATCAGTCCCGAGCACGCTCGCAGGTGAGGTGGCGGTCTGGCCGGTGTTGTTGGTTTCAGTCCTTGGTGATCCATCCTTTGTGAAGGCGCCCGTTTGCCCGTCGCGCGGCTGCCCGGAAGTCGATTTCCTGGTCTTCGGTTCGGGAGGCGTGGTGTCGCTGGTGACGGGCTCTTCGTAGACGGTTTGGATGGTGGCCCATTGGCCGAGTTCGTTCTGGACTTTCTCGCGGACCAGGTAGCCGTGCTCGGCGAGCTCGCGCATGGCGGTGCGTACGGCGGTGCGTCCTTCGCAAGGGGACTGCTGCGCGATTGCTTCGGAGCGGATGCTCCAGTCGAGGGGCTTGGAGAGTAGCCACATCAGGACTCCGCGGGCGCGGAAGCTGAGACGCTGATCGTTGAGGACCGCGTTCGAGAGGACGGTGAAGTTATCGGCGAGGCGTGGGCCGCGGCGGATACCACCCGTGCTCGAGATATGGGTATGCTGGGGCATCGTTCGACTCCTTGGATAGTCGGACAATCGCCCGTCGCGAGTGACAGCTCGTGGCGGGCTCTTTTTTGTTGTGGTCGAACCTTGGCACAAGGTGTGGCACGTTGTCCATCGGCCGCGACACGCCCCACTCATCGTCTGTGACCCAGGCGTCACCAGCTGGGCTTCTCTCTTGGCCCAAAGAACGCCTAACTAGGCGCAAATTAGGCGTTGCTTAGGTTGTCCCAGCTCAGGCGCAGCGGGGGTTCCCTAAAGCGGGTAAAGTCAAATATTGGCGAAGTTAGACTTTTCTAGGCTCAGGAGACCGATCGCGCAGAGAGGCGTAAGAAATCAAGACTCCCGCACCCCCGCCTAACATGCATGAGCTGCTTGAGCAAGTTTCGAAGCAGGGGGCCAACCGTCTGTTCGAGATTTTGAGCACCCGTGAGGCATCATCGAGCGACCGGTACTTGCCCTGGGACAAAATCCGGTACAAGACCCCGCCCGATGGACTTACCCATGAAGAGTGGTGGCTAGGCATACGCATGGCCCGTGAGGCTATGTTGCGGAAGCTGCCGCTGCGGACCACAGATGGAAGCGAATTTTCATTCGCGTTGCCGGATGAGGTTTTGCGCTTACTGGACGAGGTGACGCAGAGGGCCAGCGGACAGATTGCCACTCCCGAGGAGATCACCAACCCCTCGACTCGGGATCGGTACGTGATCAGCTCGCTAATCGAAGAGGCGATCACCTCTAGTCAGCTAGAGGGTGCATCTACCAGCCGGCGTGATGCAAAAAACATGATCAAGTACGGCAAGCAGCCCAAGGACCGCAGTGAGCGGATGATCCTCAACAACTACAACGCGATGAGACATGTCAGTGAGAATCGTGACGCGGATTTCACTCCCGAAGCGATTTGCGAGCTTCATGAAATCGTGATGTATAAGGCACTCGACAACCCTGAGGCTGCTGGGAAGATACAGAGCAACCCCGACCCGGACGATCGGGTGAAGATCTACGACGAGGAAAACAAAGTTCTTCATTCGCCGCCGCCTGTCGATGAGTTGCCGGATCGGCTGCAAGCACTGTGCGACTTTGCGAATGGTCATACTGATGACGGGCCCTATGTGCCTCCGGTCGTGCGCGCTATGGCCGTGCACTTCATGGTTGGGCACGACCACTATTTCGAAGATGGGAATGGCCGGACCGCTCGAGCATTGTTCTACTGGAGCATGCTTAAGCACGGCTACTGGGTGACTGAGCATCTGACGATTTCAAAGATTCTGAAGAACGCTCCAGGGCAGTACACCCGGTCTTTCATCCTGACAGAACAGGATGGTGGCGATCTAACGCACTTCATCATCTACCAGCTTGGCGTGATCAAGAGAGCGCTGGATGAACTCGACCTGTACCTCGCACGGAAAGTAAATGAGCTGCAAGAGGCCCGATCACTAATGGCAAGCGTGCCTGGGGAGTTCAACTATCGGCAGCTTGCTGTCTTGGAATCGGCTGCCAAAGACTCCACCACAATATACACGGTGCGCTCACACATGAAGAGCCATGGAATCTCGCACCAGACGGCACGAAACGACCTCCAGGACCTGGAGCGGCGCGGACTACTGTCACAGTACAAGAGCGGGCGAGAGTACTTCTGGAGTCCTGCCCCTGACATGCTCGCCAAGTTGGACCAAAAGCGGCCCTAATGCGGTCCCCACGGCTTTGGTCGCGGCATCCGGGCGGATCTACGTCAATCAGGTTCCCGGGGTGTCCACGCTCTGAAACAACTAGACCTTGCGATCGCCGCCCGTCTGGCCGAAACGGCCAGCAAGGAAGACTCATGAAGGGCAGCGTCTACAAGCGGTGTAAGTGCCCGGTAGAGCGTGACTCGAAGGGCCGGCGCACGTCGAGAAGATGCTTCGCGACATTGCACAGCCACCGAAGAAGCCAGAGGCAGACGAGAAGATCGCGAAGGGGAAGCGGCGGAACCCGAAGCAGCTGAGCCCCGCGACCGTGAGGAGAGTGCACGCCACCCTCCGGTCTGCACTGACCAGCGCGAAGCGTAAGCACCTCGTCGGCCACAACGCAGCCGAGAATTTGGAGTTGCCGCGAGCGCCTCGCCCGAAGGTCGTGCAGTGGGAACCCGAAGAGCTGCGCCGGTTCCTCGATCACGCCGCGACCGATCGACTCGGTGCGCTGTTCGAGGTGATGGCGATGACTGGGCTACGGCGTGGTGAGGCCGCGGGTCTGCGGTGGGATGACGTCGACCTGGCCAAGGGGATCATCACCGTGCGTCAGCAGCTCGTCGAGGTCGACGGCACCGGGGTCGAATGCAAGTACTGCGGGGGAGAGCACCGGCAGTACCGGTTCGGCCGGCCGAAGACCGCGTCCGGTGAGGACCGCGTCGTCGACCTGGACCAGGCGACCGCGGGTGTCCTGCTCGCGCAGCAGCTCGCACAGGGGGTCGAGCGGGAGCAAGGGGGGCGAGGCGTACAGCGACCACAGTCTGGTGTTCGCTCGGGAAGGCGGCACGCCGTTGCCACCCCAGACAGTCAGCGCCGAGTTCGCTCGACTCTGCGAGGGTGCTGGGCTGCGACCGATCCGCCTGCATGACCTGAGGCACGGTCAGGCATCGCTGATGCTGGCGGCCGGTGTGCCGATCGCGGTGGTGTCCAAACGGCTCGGGCACTCCTCGATCAGCATCACGTCGGACACCTACAGCCACTTGTTGGGTGGAGTCGGTGCCCAGGCTGCGGAGGCCGCGGCATCGTTGGTGCCGCGAACCCCGCGTGACCACTCGGTGACCACTTCGACCGATCCGGACGTCTCCGTACCGGCCGATGACCAGGAAACGCCTGGTCCTGCTGGTGCCCCCAGTAGGGCTCGAACCTACGACCTGCGGATTAAAAGTCCGTAGCTCTACCAACTGAGCTATAGGGGCATGGGCGCACAGTGTAACCGTAGTGCGCTACCGGATCGTATCGGACACGCGGTCGAACGCTCCTGGGGGCTCGGGTGCACACCCCCTGCCTCCGCACCCGAGCCGCGCAAAGCATACCACTCGGTGTGTTCTGTGGTTCAGGTTGTCCTGAGAGACAGGTCACCCGGCCGCGGGGGGTGGCCCGCGACTAGAGTTTTCCTGCGGGGGTCGGATACTCGGAGGACTCGATTCGCTCATGCCAGGTCAACAGGAACGTGCGCGACGCACCCGTTCTGCCATCATCAGGGCGGCTGCTGTCGAGTTCGCGAAGCGTGGCTACGGAGCGGCGTCGATCAACTCGATTCTCGAACACTCGAACGCCACCAAAGGCGCGATGTACTTCCACTTCGCGTCCAAGGACGAACTTGCGCGCGCCGTTCTCGAAGCGGGGCTCGAGCACTATCGGACGATCGTGACCCGTTGGGTCGACGCTGTAGATCTCGATCCGTTCGAGCGTCTGCACGGAATGATCGCGGACCTCGGGGAGGCGCTCCACAACGATGAGGTGATCGCGGCCGAGTTCCGGCTCGTCACCGAACCCGAGTTCACCGACGAAGTGCGGCTGCATGGCATCTATGTCTGGGGACGGGCGGGCTACCAGCTTGCGGCCGAAGCGCAGGAGCAAGGACTGTTCCGTCCGGGTGTGGATATCCGTAGGTTCGTCGAAGCGGTCGGGTCGTCGCTGGCCGGGCAGCGCTACCTTGCGGATCTCACCTCGCCGGACACCGACATCAAGCACAAATTCGAGGCGTGCCTCGAGGTTCCGCTCGAAGCGATGGCCTCGGAACAGTGGCTTGCCCGCTGGCGGGAGCGCGGTTGGTCGCGGACATCGGATCAGTGACATGACCTGCTGATTTGTGATTCAGGAATGCCGTGGCATAAGCTGTCCAAGCTCCCAGCGGAACCGAAAATCCCGTTGAGGGTGCGGGTCGGAGTAATCCGGTCGGGCCCCCTTCGTCTAGCGGCCTAGGACGCCGCCCTTTCAAGGCGGTAGCGCGGGTTCGAATCCCGTAGGGGGTACACTTCGGTCTCGGCCGGATGTGTGCAGTACGCTGGCAGAGAACTGAATAGCAAGGCCCTGTGGCGCAGTTGGTTAGCGCGCCGCCCTGTCACGGCGGAGGTCGCGGGTTCGAGTCCCGTCAGGGTCGCAGAAGTATACGATCGGCATTCGGTTCGGGTGCCATCCGGCCAGGTAGCTCAGTTGGTACGAGCGTCCGCCTGAAAAGCGGAAGGTCGCCGGTTCGATCCCGGCCCTGGCCACAACGATGGTGAATGCAGCCATCGACACATGAATACACCTGGCCCACCGCATGCGGTGGGCCAAGCTATGAGAGCCCAGTGGGTTCCTATGGCCCTGTGGCGCAGTTGGTTAGCGCGCCGCCCTGTCACGGCGGAGGTCGCGGGTTCGAGTCCCGTCAGGGTCGCTCGACACGAAGGTCCGGTATCGATGCGATTCCGGACCTTCGTCGTCGTTGCGGTCCGGCGCCGTTGCCGGCACTGGTACTCCGCTACCGCGACCGAGTGAACATGTTCTAGTGTGTGCCCTACGTAACTGCATGGACACGTGTCCGAACAATCCGGGGGTTGATGTGCGCATAGCTCTGCTGTCGTACCGGAGCAAACCGCACTGCGGAGGCCAAGGCGTCTACGTTCGCCACCTCAGTCGGGAGCTTGCCGCCCAAGGCCACGACGTCGAAGTGTTCTCGGGCCAGCCGTACCCGGAACTCGATCCGGCCGTGACCTTGACGAAGGTTCCCAGCCTCGATCTCTATCGCGACGACGACCCGTTCCGCACGCCGCGACCCGGCGAGTACCGCGATCTGATCGACGTCCTCGAGGTCGCCACCATGTGGACGGCGGGTTTCCCGGAACCGCGCACCTTCGGCCTTCGCGCAGCGAGGCTGCTGCGCGAGCGAGTCGCCGATTTCGACGTCGTCCACGACAATCAGTCGCTCGGATCGGGCCTACTCCGCATCGCGAAGGATCTGCCGCTGGTCGCGACCATCCATCACCCGATCACCCGGGACCGCGAACTCGATCTCGCGTCGGCACCCACATTGCGTCGCAAGGTCACCTTGCGGCGGTGGTACGGATTCCTGCGCATGCAGGGACGGGTGGCGCGGAAGATACAGACGTTGCTCACTGTCTCGGAGAACTCCGCCGACGACATCCGTACCGCCTTCGACATCGAGCCGGACCGCCTCCACACGATCCCCCTCGGCGTCGACACCGATCTCTTCGCGCCGCAGAGCACGTCGCGGGTCGCGGGTCGCATAGTGTGCGTGGCCAGTGCCGATGCTCCTCTCAAAGGAGTGCCCACATTGCTCGAGGCCGTGGCAAAGCTGCGCACGGAGCGTGCGGTCGAGCTCGTGCTCGTCTCCAAACTCGCCCCCGGTGGTGTCACCGAGCGACTCATCGACGACCTCGCCATCGGCGATGTCGTGCGCACTGTGTCGGGGATCGACGACGCCGAGCTCGCGGAGATCCTCGCGTCGGCAGAGATCGCTGCGGTGCCGTCGTTGTACGAGGGTTTCTCACTGCCTGCGGTCGAAGCCATGGCCTGCGGGACGCCACTCGTGGCGAGCCGTGCGGGTGCGATACCGGAGGTGGTGGGTGACGCCGGCGAGCTGGTACCCCCCGGCGATGCCGAACAGTTGGCCGCTGCGATCGCGGCGTTGCTCGACGATCCGGCGCGGCGGACCCGGCTGGGCGCTGCTGCCCGCGCCCGCGTCGAGGAGAAGTACAGCTGGGCTGCGGTCGCCGCGCAGACTGCGTCCGTATACGAGCGCGCGATCGCTGCACACGAAGGAAGGACCGACTGATGCTTACCGTCGACTTCGACCGACTGGGGGTGCGGCCGGGGTGCCGTGCGATCGACATCGGCGCCGGTGCAGGCAGACATTCGTTCGAGCTGTATCGGCGCGGTGCGGACGTCGTCGCCTTCGACCGCAGCGCCGACGACATGAAGGCGGTGGCCGACATGTTCGTGGCGATGGAACTCGAGGGGCAGGTACCCGAAGGAGCGCTCGCCCGCGCTGAGGTGGGCGACGCTCTGGCGCTGCCGTATGCCGACGAGACCTTCGATGTCGTCATGATCTCCGAGGTCCTCGAACATGTCCCCGAGGACGATCGGGCAATCGCAGAGTTCGTGCGGGTCCTCAGGCCCGGCGGTGTCGCGGCGGTGACTGTCCCGCGATGGTTCCCCGAGAAGATCTGCTGGGCGCTGTCGGATGCATATCACGAGGTCGAGGGAGGGCACGTGCGCATCTACAAGGCGGACGAGCTGGCTGCAAAGCTCACCGCAGCCGGGCTGACCGTGCGCGGGACAGCCCACACTCACGCGTTGCATTCGCCGTACTGGTGGCTCAAGTGCGCGGTCGGTGTCGACAACGAAAGCAATCCGCTGACGAAGGCTTATCACCGGATGCTCGTGTGGGATTTGATGGAAGGTCCGTGGCTGACCCGCACCGCGGAGAAGCTCCTCGACCCCGTCATCGGCAAGAGCGTCGTGTTCTATCTCGAGAAGCCGGGTGTATCCGGTGCGCCGCAGTGAGTTCCATCGCCGGGTGATTCCGGAGGTGCCCGGCGTCCTGTCCCGCGACGAATGCCTCGCCACCGGGCGGGCGATTGCGCGCATGCAGGAGCCGTCCGGAGCAATTCCCTGGTTTCCGGGCGGTCACACAGACCCGTGGGATCACATCGAATCCACGATGGCTCTCACTGTTACCGGGCTGCTCGACGAAGCATCGGCAGCCTTCGACTTCCTGTGCCGAACACAGCGTCCAGACGGCTCGTGGCCCGTGAAGTTCCGGAACGGGATCATCGAGAACACCGATACGGACAGCAACTTCACCGCATACATCGCGGTGGGGGTGTGGCATCACCATCTCGTTGTCGGCGACAGGCGGTTCACCTCCGAGATGTGGCCGATCGTGCGGGCAGCAGTCGACCATGTCGTCGATATGCAGTTTCCTGGCGGACACATCGCGTGGGCGCGTGGACCGGGCGGGCTAGTCGACGAGGCGTTGCTCACCGGGTGCGCAAGCATTCACCAGAGCCTGCGGTGTGGGGTTCAGCTCGCAGAACTCGTCGGCGACTCGCAGCCGGAATGGGAAGTGGCCTTGTATCGGTTGGGTCATGCGCTGCGCAGGCACCCCGAGGTGTTCACGCCGAAGCCCGAATACTCGATGGACTGGTACTACCCGATCCTCGGTGGCGCGCTGCGCGGGCCCGACGCGCAGCGACGCATCCGCGAGCGCTGGCCGGATTTCGTCGTGGACGGACTCGGAATTCGTTGTGTCGACCACAAGCCGTGGGTGACCGGTGCCGAGACGTGCGAACTCGTCCTCGCGCTCGACGCTCTGGGCGACAACGTCCGAGCGAACGAGCTGTTCGCGTCCATGCAGCACCTGCGCGACCCGGACGGTTCGTACTGGACGGGACTCGTCTACGAGGACGGTAAACGATGGCCCGTCGAGGTCAGCTCGTGGACGAGTGCGGCGGTGATCCTGGCGGCAGATGCGTTGTCGCGGACGACCGGAGGCAATGGGCTGTTTCGCGACGCAGCAGTTCCGCCGGGACAGGTCGGCCCGGATCGCTGCACGGAGCGCTGCGAGGTGTTCGTCTGACGCTGCACGGAGCGCTGCGAGGTGTTCGTCTGAGCTCTGTAGGACTCTTGCGCTTCTGCACTCTGTGCGCGTAAGCAGGGAGGGTGAGTCTCGCAGGTAGGAGGCGTCGATGATCAGGTATGTCCTGGTGGCGCTCCTGGGGGCAGCGACGCTGGTAGCGGTGCCGCTCGCAGTGCTCTCCGGCGGAGCGGGTTGGTGGATCCTTGCGTCGGTGTGTCTTGTGCTCACGGCTGTCGGGGTCTACGACATGCTGCAGACCCGGCATTCGGTGCTGCGCAACTATCCGATTCTGGGGCACGCCCGATATCTCCTGGAGGGTGTGCGCCCCGAGATCCAGCAGTACTTCGTCGAACGGAACGTCGAGGGCAGGCCATTCGACCGTGACACTCGCACGATCATCTACGAGCGTGCCAAAGGGATCCACGGGGAGCTGTCGTTCGGAACGGAACGCGACATCGAATCCGCCGGATACGACTTCCTGGTGCATTCGATGGCACCGGTGCCGGAACCGGAAGAGCCACCCCGCGTACTGATCGGTGGGCCCGAGTGCACTCGCCCGTACTCGATGGCGCTCCTGAACGTGTCGTCGATGAGCTTCGGCGCATTGTCGGGCAATGCGTTGACGGCTCTGAACAGGGCTGCAGCTCTGGGAGGTTTTGCGCACGACACCGGGGAGGGCGGGTTGACGCCGTACCATCTCGGTGGCGGCGACCTCGTGTGGGAGATCGGCTCTGGCTATTTCGGAACCCGCACGCCCGACGGACGATTCGATCCGGATCAGTTCGCGGAGTATGCCGCCTACGAGCAGGTCAAAGTCATCTCGGTGAAGTTGAGCCAGGGTGCAAAACCGGGTTTGGGAGGTGTGCTGCCTGCAGCGAAGGTCAGCGAAGAGATCGCCAGGTATCGTGAGGTTCCCGCGCACGTGAAATGCGTGAGTCCCTCAGCGCACTCGGCCTTCCGCACCCCGCGCGAACTGGTGGAGTTCGTGTGTCGGCTGAGGACGCTCGCGGACGGGAAGCCGGTCGGGGTCAAACTGTGTGTCGGTTCCCGTACCGAATTCTTGGCGTTGTGTAAGGCGATGATCGACGTCGGTGCTGCCCCGGACCTCATCATCGTCGACGGTGCCGAGGGCGGCACTGCTGCCGCGCCGCTGGAATACGAGGATCATGTCGGGCTGCCGCTGACCGACGGGCTGATGACCGTCCACAATGCTCTCGTGGGTTGCGGCTTGCGGGATCAGATCAAGATCGGTGCGAGCGGGAAGGTGGCGGCGGGGAACGACATCGTCAAGCGGTTGATCCAGGGCGCTGATTTCACCAACGCGGCGCGAGCAATGATGATGGCCATCGGCTGTATCCAGGCGCAACGGTGCCACACCAACACCTGCCCGGTCGGTGTCACAACACAGGATCCGATGCGAACCCGGGCATTGAACGTGGCAGACAAGAGCATCCGGGCGTGGCGCTATCAGGAGGCGACCGTGCGGCAGGCGGTGCAGATCATGGCGTCGCTGGGTGTGAGCGACCCCGGGGAGCTGACTCCGCACATGCTCAGGCGAAAAGTCGATGTCACGCATGTGCAGTCGTACGCGGAGATCTACGAATGGCTCTCACCAGGTGTGCTGCTCGATGATCCGCCCGAATCGTGGGCCGCGGACTGGTCGGCCGCGACCCCCGACTCGTTTCGATCGGCATGAGCACGCCTATTCCCCGACGTGACCCCCGGTGCGTTCCAGAACCCGCAATGATCCGGTGACCGAGACTTCGGTGAACTCGCCGCTGTCGAGTGCACGGCAGTAGATCTCGTACGGAGGGCGACCGCCGTCGGCGGGATCGGGGAATACGTCGTGGATGATCAGGGCGCCGCCGGGTTCTACCCATCGCGCCCAGCCCGAGTAGTCGGCCTGTGCCGCTTCGCTGCTGTGCCCACCGTCGATGAAGACGAAGGCGAGCGGCGTTCGCCAGAATGCGGCGACCTGAGGGGAGCTGCCCACGATCGCGACGACATGCGACTCGAGGTCGCCGTCGGAGAGGGTGTGCCGCAGCGCCGCAGTCGTATCCAGCTTGCCTGTGTGCGGGTCGACCAGCGACGAATCGTGGTACTCCCAACCCGGCTGATGCTCTTCGGAACCGTGGTGGTGATCGACTGTGACGATGGTGCCCCCCGTCGATTTCGCTGCCTCACCCAGGTAGACCGTGGAGCGGCCGCAGTACGTGCCGATTTCGACGCCTACCCCGTCGCCGAGGTAGCGGATGGCTGCGTCGTGCAGCGCCGTGCCCTCGTCGAGGGGCATGAAACCCGGTGTGGATTCTGCGAGTGCGAGCGCCTCGCGAGACAGCGTGGTGTGGGTCATCGTGCCGTTGCCTTTCGTTTGTGCAGAACGCTGCCGACCGCGTTGTCGAGCTTCGTTCCGAGTGGCCAACCCACATAGTGTGACAGGAACAATGCGATCTCCCGCAGCTGTTCTTCGTCGAGTTCGTCGTTCTGCAGCGCGGCACCGATCTGGATCTCGGCGACGTCGCTCAATCCTTGTGCGGCCAGGGCTCCGAGCAGCAGCAATCGGCGGTCGCGGATACTCAGCCCCGGTCGCGACCAGATGTCGGCGAACAGATGATCGGCGGTGGCGGCGAAATGTGCACCCGGCCCGTCCTGGAATTCGAATCCGTAGACCTTCCCCATCATGTCGAGTCCGCGCTGGCGCTTGTCGTCGGTCACGACTGTTCCTCCATGCTGTGGGTGCGTGCGATGTCGCCGATCCCGACTCCGAGACCGGTACCGAGGTCCGCGAGGGCGCGTGTGGCGAGGGGAAGTTCGATGTCGAGCCGGTCGCCGAGCGTCATGGCGAGCGCGAGGTCTTTTTCGCCGAGTGCGCGTACGTGGGAGAAGATCGGGAACCAGGCATCGTCGGGTTGGAGCGGGGCAGTGGTGTCGCGCCACATGATCGATCCGGCCCCACCGGTGATGGCATCGGTATGTCGGACGACTTTTCCGAGTTCGGTGATGTCGATTCCGGCGGCTTCGGCGAGACGCTGCGCTTCGGTCGCGGCGGTGAACGACACGAAGTGAAGGAGGTTCCGGGCAAGTTTCATCCGGGTGCCTGCACCGACTGGACCGGCGTGCACAACCAGTGCGGCGAATGCGCCGAACGGTTCTTTGATCTTCTCGTACGCTTCGTCGGATGCTCCGACCATAACGGCCAGCGCGGCCTTTTTCGCGCCCGCCGCACCGCCACTGACCGGCGCATCGACGAACTCGACACCGCGCGAAGCGCACTGTGCCGCGAGGTCGACCGCGGTGGTGTCGGAGATCGTCGAGTGTACGGCGACCACAGTGCCGGGCTTCGCCGTCGACAGCAGTCCGTCAGGGCCGGTGACGACGTCGCGCACTTGCGCATCGTCGAGCACTGTCACACAGACGATGTCGCTGATGGCGGCGAGTTCTGATGCGTTCGAGACGGAGTGGGCGCCCGCGTCGACGAACGGGGCGACGGCGTCGGGATCGGTGTCGAGCACTGACAGGCTGCCGGTGTGGTCGAGCAGTCGGTGTGCCATCGGTGCACCCATGTTGCCGAGGCCGATATAGCCGATGCGGGGGGTCATGACCGGATCACCTGCCCGCCGTCGACGTTGAATATCTGACCGGTGATCCAGCCGGCGTCGTCGGAGAGCAGGAACAGACACATGCCGACGAGGTCGTCGGGTGTGCCGATCCGTTTGAGTGGTAGCTGCTTCACCATGTCCGCGACCATGTTCGAGGGGGTGGTGTTGCGGGTGGCCTCGGTGTCGATCGGGCCGGGGGCGATCGCGTTGATGCGAATATTGGACCCGCCGAGTTCGACGGCGAGTTGCTGGGTGAGACCGTTGATGCCGACCTTGGCGAGGCCGTAGAAGCCCGAGTACAGCCAGGCCGCGGTGGACGATTGGTTGACGATAGAACCGCCATTGCTCGTCATGTGCGGCCACACCGCACGGGTGATGTTGAGGGCGCCGTCGAGGTTGACGCTCATGAACTTCTTGTAGTAGTCCCACGGCACGGTGAGTAGGAGGTCGAGTTTCATACCCCCGTAGATCGCGGCGTTGTTGACGACGTGGTCGATACCCCCGTACGTCTCGACGGTCGTGTCGGCGAGTTCCTTCGCCGAGTCCGGGTCGGAGACATCTACGGGCAGGAAGGTGGCGGTACCGCCGTCGACGACGATCTGCTTGGCTACCTGCTCGCCGAGTTCGGCATCGATATCGGCGACCACCACACGCGCGCCCTCGGCGGCGAGTGCGCGCGCGTACGCTTCGCCGATTCCTTGGGCTGCCCCCGTGACGATCGCAGTGCGATCGGTGAATCTGGCCATGTGACCAATCCTTTCGAGTATGTCGGGCGCTGCGGACGTCAGCGTGCAGGTTCCGCGACGAGTTTTGATTCCAGGTACTCCTCGAACCCGGCCAGGCCCATCTCACGGCCGATGCCGGACTGCTTGTACCCGCCGAACGGCGCATCCGCCGCGTACCAGATCCCGCCGTTGACCCCGAGGGTGCCGGTTCGGACACCCGCTACGACACGCGCGATGCGGTCGGGGTCGGTGCCGTAGACCGCACCGGAGAGCCCGTAGGGAGAGTCGTTGGCGATGCGGATCGCGTCGTCGTCGCCGTCGTGCGGCAGGATCACCAGAACCGGGCCGAAGATTTCCTCCTGCGCGGTGCGCGCGGAGTTGTCGAGCCCCGAGATCAGAGTCGGTTCGACGAAGAAGCCGCGGTCGTGTGCGGCGGGGCGGCCACCGCCGACGACGATCGTGCCGCCCTCCTCGACGGCGAGACGGATATACCCTTCCACGCGTTCGCGCTGTCGTCCGGAGATCAATGGGCCGCATATCGTGCCGGGGTCGTTCGGATCGCCGGGGCGCAGACCGCGCAGTGTGTCCGCTGTGGCGTCGACGGCCTCGTCGTACCGGTCGCGAGGCACGACGAGACGTGTGGTGATCGCGCAGCCCTGACCGGCGTGGGTGCATACCGTGAACGCGGCCATCGAGCAGGCCGCGCGGAGGTCGGCGTCGTCGAGGACGAGGAATGCGGATTTGCCACCGAGTTCGAGAAACACCTTCTTGAGCGATTCCGATGCCGCACGCATTACCGACTTGCCGGTTGCGGTCGAACCGGTGAACGAGATCAGGTCCACTCGTGGATCTTCGGCGAGTAGGGCACCGATCCGGTGATCGCTCGAGCTGACGATATTGAGGACACCCGCGGGGATGTCGGTTTCCTCGGCGGCGATCTTGCCGACCAGTGCGGCACACCAGGGGGTGTCGGGGGCGGGTTTGAGCACGACGGTATTACCTGCGGCGAGTGCCGGCCCGATCTTCGCGAAGTTGATCTGGTGTGGGAAGTTCCACGGGGTGATGGCGCCGACCACGCCGATGGCTTCCTTGAGGAGATACCGGTGAGTCGGGATTCCCATGGGAGTGGCGTTCCCGAGATCCTGTTTCCACGAATAGTTCTCGGCCAGGTCGGCGAACCACAGCAGATCGTCCACCGGGCCTTCGAGGTGTGCGGCGGAGGTCAGGAACCTGGGAGCGCCGACCTCGGCGATTGTGATGTCCCGCAGTTCCTCGATGTGACCACGCAGTGCATCGCGGAGTTGCCGCAGGCAACGCGCGCGGAACACGTGGTTGCGGGACCACTCGGTGTCGTCGAATGCGCGGCGCGCGGCGTCGATCGCAGCGTCCAGATCGGCGGCGGTGGCGTCGGCCGCGTAGCCGAGGACCTCCTCGGTGCTGGGATCGACAATCTCGAACGTGCCGCCGCTGCCGGGGACGAGTTTTCCATCGATCAGGAGAGCCGAACTGTCGGTCGGGCGAAGTGTCATCAGACTGGATCCCTTAATTTCTGGACAGGTGTCTGGACTATAGTTCGGCACGCAGTGAGAACGCAATGGTTCGAGTGGATGTCGTTACGGGGGAATCTGATACGACGAGACTGGGTGTGCAGTTGTTGTCGCCAATCTTCGAAAAAGCCGCCAACAACCGCACACTCGAACGTGGTCAGGCGTTCAGGTTCGTGAGAACGCCCGTAGGCGAGGGTGTGGGCAGATGGGACAGCGCACCCTCGACGACGGATTCGTAGATGCGGTCGAGATCGATTTCGTTGCCGAGGAACCCGCTGTTCTCGAGAATCGCGAAGCCGTGTAGAGCCGAGAACATGCCGATCGTGACCTCGAGGGCTCGCTCTTCGGGGACTCCGCACGAGGCCAGCATCGACCCCAGGGCGGCATTCGCATCGAGGCCTGCTGTGATCAGGCTGTCTCGGTCGCCCGGTGCGGTGGTCAACGCCTGGTAGCGGCGCGGGTGTGTCGTGGCCCAGGACCGGTGGGCATCGATCAATGCACGCAGCCCGTTCCTGCCGCTGCGCCCCATCGCCACTTCGCGCAGATGGGTACCCAATTCGGTCATGGCGCGCGCCTGCACTGCGGCCCGCACGTCGTCGAGGCCGCGTACGTGGTTGTACAGGGAGGCGGCGGCGATTCCGAGGCGGCCCGACAAGGTGCTCATTGTGAGCTGTTCCCATCCGGCCTCGTCGACGGCGTCGATCGCGGCGTCAATCACCTTGTCGCGCGTGAGGGTTCGTCGTCTGGTCGGGCGGGAGTTGTCGCGTGTCATGAATTCAGTCTAAGGGGCATCCATTGCAAACGAATGTATGTAGTTTGTAAGCGAACGGCATTTGTCACCGACTCGTGAGCCCACCAATCGTTAGGCGCAGGCATGTCCAACTCCCGCATCGACCTGAAGAATCCCGACCTCTACACCGAGGGTGTCCCGCACGATTTCTTTGACGACCTCCGCCGCCAGTGCCCGGTCTATTGGCAGACTGAAGACGACGGGCCCGGATACTGGGCAGTGACCCGGCACGCCGACGTCGTCGGAGTCTCGCGCGACACCACCTTCTCGGCCGCGATGGGGTCCACCCAGATCGACGAGTTCGACGAGGAGACCCGGCTCAAACAGGCCTCCATGCTTCTCAACCTCGACCCACCCGACCACACCCGGCTGCGTCAGCTCGTCAGTCGAGGGTTCACCCCGCGCGTGGTCAAACAACTCGAAGGTCATATCCGCGACATCTGTACCCGCGTGGTCGACGACCTGATCGAGACGGGTCGCAACGGTCGGGTCGTCGACTTCGTCCCCCGCGCGGCAGCGCCGCTTCCCCTCGAGGTGATCGCCGCACTGCTCGGCGCACCCACCGAGGACGTCGGGAAACTCTACGATTGGTCGAACAGGATGATCGGCTGGGACGACCCAGAATACGGCAGTACCAGGGAGGACGGCGAACTCGCCGCGGCCGAGGTCTTCCTCTATGCCAACGCGATCGCCGCGCAGCGACGTGTCGAGCCCCGCGACGACATCGTCACCAGGCTCGTCACGCCGGACGAGCACGGCGACACGCTCTCCGAGATCGAGTTCGACATGTTTTTCGTCCTCCTCGTGATCGCCGGGAACGAGACGACCCGCAACGCGATCTCCGGTGGGATGCAGGCCTTCATGGACCACCCCGACCAGTGGCGGCTCCTGCAACGTGAACCTGAACTCCTGCCGAGTGCGGTCGAGGAGATCCTGCGCTGGGTGAGCCCCGTCATCGGATTTCGCCGCACTCCTACCTGCCCGGCCGCGATCGGGGATCAGGAGGTCGAACGAGGTGACAAAGTGGTGGTCTACTACCCGAGCGCGAACCGCGACGCCGACGTGTTCGACGACCCGCACGTCTTCGACATCACGCGCAACGACAACCCCCATGTGGCATTCGGCGGTACCGGCGTGCATTTCTGTCTCGGTGCGCACCTCGCGCGGCTCGAACTGAAGATCATGTTCGAAACTCTCGCCACCCGGGTCGACCGGATCGAACAGGCCGGTCCTGCGCGCCGTCTGCGATCGAACTTCATCAACGGGATCAAGGCCATGCCGGTGCGGATCCACCCACACCGGGGTTGAATTGGGGTGCGTGCAGGGCGATGACCATTGCCGGACGATGATGACCGTAGTAATGTCCAGACACGTGTCCAGAAATGTGAATCTCGAATCCACCCGCCGTCGGCTCACCGAACGGCAGGCCGACACCGTGCAGCGACTCACCCAGTCCGCTGTCGAGGTATTGGGTGACGAGGGATTCGCAGGCCTCACCGTCCGCATCGTCGCCGCGCGCGCCGGCGTGGCCCCGGCCACCGCCTACACGTATTTCTCCTCGAAGGAGCACCTTGTCGCAGAGGTGTTCTGGCGCAGGCTCGCCGCCGCGCCCGTCGAAGAGTCGGGTGAAGCGAATCGGGCCGATCGCGTGGTCGCGGTACTCAGGGGCGTGGCGCTGCTCATGGCAGACGAACCGGAGCTTGCCGCCGCAGTCACGAGTGCGCTGCTCGGCCGCGACCCCGACGTCGAGCATCTGCGCGCGCGAATCGGTCTCGACATCCGCGAAAGGCTTTCCGCGGCACTCGGGGACAACCCCGATGACGATGAGCTCGAAGCGCTTGAACTGCTCTACGCCGGCGCGCTTGTGCGCGCCGGAATGGGCTACGGAACATACGAAAAGCTCGCCGACAGGTTGGAAATCTCGGCCCGACTGTTATTGGAGTGATCCATGATCCAGGCTCCCCCGGAGTCCGTATCGACCGACCCGCCCACGTTCGATCCCTACGACTACGCATTCCACGAGGATCCGTACCCGACCTATCGTCGACTGCGTGAGGAGGCGCCGCTCTACTACAACCCCGAGCTGGACTTCTGGGCGTTGTCGCGGCACGCCGACGTCGTCGCCGGCTTCCGCGACAATGCGCGGCTGTCCAGCGCGAATGGTGTCGCCCTCGATCCGGCTGCGTACGGACCGAACGCGCACAAGGTGATGTCGTTCCTCGCGATGGACGATCCGCGGCACATGCGCATGCGGCAGCTCGTGTCGAAGGGGTTCACCCCGCGGCGCGTCGCGGAACTGCAGGAGCGGATCCTCGAACTCACCCTCGAGCACCTCGAACCCGCACTCGCCGGAGGAGAGTTCGATTGGATCACCGACTTCGCAGCCAGGTTGCCGATGGACGTCATCTCCGAGCTCATGGGAGTTCCCGAGGCCGATCGCGCCGAGATCCGACGACTCGCGGATCTCGTCGTGCACCGCGAGGAGGGAGTGCTCGACGTCCCGGTTTCGGCGATGGAGGCGTCGCTGCACCTCCTGGGCTACTACGCCGACATGATCGCGGAGCGCCGGACGTCGCCGACCGCCGACCTCACGTCGGCGCTGCTCGACGCCGAGATCGACGGCGACCGCCTCGCCGACGACGAGATCATCGGATTCATGTTCTTGATGGTGGTGGCCGGAAACGAAACGACCACGAAACTCCTCGGTAATGCCTTGTATTGGGGTGCGCGAAACAAGAGTGAAGTGTCGCAGGTTCTTTCGGATCCGGAACGCGCATCCGAGTGGGTCGAGGAAACCCTCCGGTACGACACGTCGAGCCAACTCGTGGCGCGCACCGCCGCTGCGGACATCGACCTGCACGGCGCCACCATCCGCTCCGGCGACAAGGTGCTGTTGCTCATCGGTTCCGCCAACCGCGACTCCGAGGTGTTCGAGGATGCCGACGAATTTCGTCTCGGTCGCAACAGTGCAGGAAAACTCGCGAGTTTCGGTGCGGGAGTGCACTTCTGCCTCGGCGCCCACCTTGCACGCCTCGAAGCGAACATTGCCCTCGAACAGTTCGCACGCCGCGTCGCCGACTACGAGATCGACTTCGACCGCACCGAACGGGTCCACTCCACCAATGTGCGCGGCTTCGCTGCCCTCCCCATGGAAGTGACGAAGCGACATGCCTAGATTCGCGCCACACCCCGCACGTCGTCCTGCGCTCATCAGCGGTGCGTCGTCGGGAATCGGGACAGCCACCGCGTACGCCCTCGCCGAGCTCGGTCATCCGGTTGCGCTCGGAGCCCGGCGTGTCGAGGAGTGCGCGGCGATCGCCGAGAAGATCCGCGCCGAAGGCGGTGAGGCCGTCGCCCACCACCTCGACGTGTCGTCCACCGACTCCGTCGATGCGTTCGTCGAGGCATCGGAGGACGCGCTCGGTGCCACCGAGATCGTCGTCTCCGGCGCCGGTGACATGGATTTCTCGCTCGTTCACGAGATGGACGCGGAACGGTTCGAGTTCCAGGTGAACGTGCATCTGAACGGCACGCAACGCCTCGCGCGGCGTGTACTTCCGGGAATGATCGAACGCAAGCGCGGCGACTTCGTTGTCATCGGATCGGACTGCGCCGATATTCCTCGTCCGCGGATGGGCGCGTATGTAGCGGCGAAGACCGGACTCGAAGCCCTCGTCGTCCAACTGCGGATGGAACTCGAAGGGACAGGGGTGCGTGCGTCCACCGTCCGGCCCGGTCCCACCCAGACAGGCGCGGGAATGACCGCACCGGCCGAGGTCGTCGGCCCCCTCCTCGAAGACTGGGAGCGCTGGGGTTTCGCGCGCCACCCGTATTTTCTCCGCGCGTCGGATATCGCCGCCGCGGCCGCGACCGTGGTGTCGGTACCCCGCGGCGCCCACATCGTGCTCGTCGAAGTACAGCCCGAAGCGCCCCTGCGGAAGGAAGACAAGTGACCGGAGCGCCACACACAACCGTCGCACCGCCCCGAGTCTCCGGCGGTGAACATGAGCACGGACACCTCGAAGAACTGCGCACCGACCCCATCGCGCTGATGAACCGAGTCCGCGACGAATGCGGCGATGTCGGCATCTTCCAGCTCGCCGACAAGAAGGTCGTGCTGCTCTCGGGCGCCGAGGCCAACGAGTTCTTCTTCCGGTCGTCCGACGACGACCTGGATCAGCAGGCGGCCTATCCGTTCATGAAGCCCGTGTTCGGGGAAGGCGTCGTGTTCGATGCGAGCCCTGAACGTCGCAAGGAGATGCTGCACAACACTGCATTACGCGGTGAACAGATGCGGGGGCATGCGGCGACCATCGACCGCGAGGTCCACGACATGGTCGCCGGATGGGGTGACGAAGGTGAGATCGACCTCCTCGAATTCTTCGCCGAACTGACGATCTATACGTCGTCGGCGTGTCTGATCGGCAAGAAGTTCCGCGACGAGCTCGACGACCGCTTCTCCCATCTCTACCACGACCTCGAGAAGGGCACCGACGCACTCGCTTTCGTAGATCCCTACGCGCCCATCGAAAGCTTCCGACGCCGCGACCAGGCGCGCCGCGGACTCGTCGACCTGGTGCAGGGCATCATGAACGGTCGGGTCGCGCGTCCGCCGCAGGGCAAGGAGGACCGCGACCTTCTCGATGTGCTCGTCTCCATCAAGAACGAGGACGGCACCGAGCGGTTCAGCGCGGACGAGATCACCGGCATCTTCATCTCCATGATGTTCGCCGGGCACCACACCACCTCCGGGACCGCGGCGTGGGCACTGATCGAATTGCTGCGCAACCCGCAGAGCATGCGGCGGGTGACCGACGAACTCGACGCGATATACTCCGACGGCGCAGACGTGAGTTTCCATGCGCTGCGGCAGATCCCGAACCTGGAGGCAGTACTCAAGGAGACGCTGCGGATGCATCCGCCGCTGATTCTGCTGCTGCGGGTTGCCAGGGGAGACTTCGAGGTGGCCGGCTACCGCATCGCCGAAGGTGATCTCGTGGGCGCGACCCCGGCGATTTCCAATCGCATTCCCGAGGACTTCCCGGACCCCGATTCGTTCGATCCAGGCCGTTACATCGACCCGAACCAGGAGGACATCGTCAACCGGTGGACCTGGATTCCTTTCGGGGCGGGCCGGCACCGGTGCGTCGGTGCGGCGTTCGCGTTGATGCAACTTAAAGCGATCTTCTCGATCCTGCTGCGCGACTTCGAGTTCGAACTCGCACAGCCTGCCGACAGTTACCGGAACGATCACTCGAAGATGGTGGTGCAGCTCGCACAGCCTTGTACCGTCCGGTATCGGCGCCGCACGCGGGAAACGGAGCAGTCGTGAGGATCGAAGTGGATTCGGATCTGTGCCAGGGGCATGCCATGTGCGAAATGGAAGCACCCGATGTGTTCGAAGTCCCCAAACGCGGCACAGTGAAGATTCTCGTCGACGAGGTCCCCGAAAGCCTGCGCGACGGTGCCGAGGCCGCCGTCCGCTATTGCCCCACTCAAGCGTTGCGACCCGTGCAAGACTGACGACAGGAGACGCCATGTCCACGTTCGATCGTGCTGAGCTCGACGAGATGATTTCCCGCTGGATCGACGCCAACAAGCGAGCCGAGACCGAGCAGGACTGGAAGCCGCTTGCCGAGATGTACACAGAAGATGCCACATACGGATGGAACTACGGTCCGAAGGACGATTTCATGGCGGTCGGCCGTGACGAGATCCGCGAACTCGCCCTCGGCCAGGAGATGCGCGGACTCGAAGGGTGGGAGTACCCCTACCAGCAGCTGATCGTCGACGATCGCACCGGCGACGTGATCGGTATGTGGAAGCAGATCGCCGACGCGAAACGTGCGGACGGCGAACCCTATTCGGTGCACGGCATCGGTGGCAGTTGGTTCCGCTACGGCGGTGACTTCCAGTGGTCGTGGCAGCGTGACTTCTTCGATTTCGGGAACGTGTCGCACCTGTTCCTGCAGATGATCACCGACGGTGCATTGTCCGACGGCATGAACAAGCGTATCGAGCGGTCCACATCCGGCAAGCGCCTGCCCGGCTGGTACCCGGCGGGGCAGGCGCCGGTGTCCCTGTGGTGACCCCGGTGCAGACCGGCGCGTCGTTCGGGGCGCTGTCGCGAGACGATCTCGCGATTCTCGTTCCCGAATTGTTGTTGTGCGGGCAGCTCATCGACCGCTCCGGCATGGCTCACCTGATCTCGGCCTTCGGTAGGGAGGACATGGCGGCCATTGCGATCGAGGAATGGCAGGCGTCGTCACCGTGGTACACCCGGCGCATGCAACGAGCGCTGAAGTTCGAGGGCGACGATGTCGCAACGATCTTCAAGGGCATGCAGTTCGACATCGGGGCACCTCCGCAGTTCATGGACTTCCGGTTCCGCGTCGACGACCGAGACCACGGTGAGTTCTGGCTCGATCACTGCGGCGCGCTCATGGATGTCGAACCGCTCGGCGACGAGTACGTGACCGCGATGTGCCACGACATCGAGGACCCGACCTTCGATGCCACCGCGCTCGCAACGAATCCGCACGCGCAGGTCAGGCCCATTCATCGTCCGCCGCGTCGCCCCGAGGATCGGCATCCGCACTGCGCATGGACCGTGACGATCGACCCGGCGCACATTCCGCCCGTCGTCGAACCCCACACGGAGGCGTTGGGACGAACGGCAGCGAGAGCGGTGGAACTGAGCCCGATCGTTCCCGGCGGTGACGGCGTCGACGACTATTCGGGGCCGCTGCTCTCGGACGTGCGCTTCGGCGACTTCTCCCATTCGGCGCTCGTGCGGATTGCCGAGGAGGTGTGTCTCCAGCAGCACATGCTCACCCTCGGATTCCTGATCGGTGTCCGCAAGCGTACCGGCGCCGATTCGGCGTCTACGCTTCTCCGGAAGCAGCTCACCGGTATCGCCGGGTTGACGTCGGAGCGTCTGCGCAACGCACTCGGCCTGTCCGCCAGGTACAACGACCTGGCGACGGTGCTCGGCATCCATCCCGTCCTCGCGCCGCGCCAATACGTCGGGCGCACTATCGAGGTCCACGACGACCACCTGCGGCTGTCCATCGGGCGCGACAGGGGAGTGGACGTCGACGGCGGGTGGACGACGTTCATCGACGGCGACCACCTCGGGCCACTCGATGCGCTCGTCCGCGGGGTCGATCCGCACTTCACGTCGCGAGCGGTGTCGGAGTCGCCCGACGAACTCGTCGTCGACGTGGTCAGGGGGCGCACGCCGGCACCTGAGTCCAAGGACGTACAGGTCACCAGATTCAGCTCGGGTGCGACGTTCGCGTTCACGGACCGTGGAATCCCGCTTCCCCTCACCGTCCTCTGACCGACACCGCCCCAACCTAATTGAGCGAATGTACCCTTCACTCGATCAGATCGAATGAAGGGTACATTCGCTCAGAGGGGTGGGGTGTTTCCGGCGTCAGTTCTTGGCTGCGGAGAGGCCCGCGCGGCGGCCGAAGAAGCTGCCGTCGCCGAGCGAGGTGCCGCTCGCGTATCCCCAGGCGCACACGCCCGACGTGCAGCGACCCGCTGCGTACAGGCCGGGGATCGGTTCACCTGAGACATGCAGGACTTCGGAGTCGACGGTGGTGCGCAGCCCGCCGAGAGTGAATCCGGCGGTGCAGTTGCGCAGATCCAGTGCTGCGATCGGTGATCCGATCGGCTTGACCCACTCGCTCTTCTTTCCGAGTACGGGGTCGGATCCGGCTTCGGCGTGCTGGTTATACACCCCGACGGTTGCCTGCAGGGTGCCGGTGGGCAGCGCCATGTCGGATTCGAGTTCCTCCACCGTCTCCGCGACCCACTTGGGCTGGAATCGGAAGAACGGAGTGGAACTGGTGGCTGCGCAACCCTCTTCGTATGCGCTCTCGTCGATGATCAGATAGGCCTGATTGTCGTTCTTGAGAAGGGTCAGCTGTCCGATCCGACCGGGATAGGTGTCCTCGGGCACATACCGCTGACCCCGTGCGTTGACGAGAATCCCTCGGGCCATCAACTGGGGGTCGCCGAAGAATGCAACCTCGGTCGCGTCCATGTGCGCGAGGTCGGCGCCGAGCGCCTGGGCCATGCGGATGGCACGGCCATCGTGTTCCTCGATGGCGGCACCGGGCCGGCCGTCGAGTTGCGGTGCGTAGGTGGCGACCATGTCCTTGTTGTACGCAAAGCTGCCGGTGGCGAGCACGACCCCGCGACGCGCTCGGATGTGGAGGTCCTTGCCGTACTGTTTGGCGGCGATCCCCACGACGCGCCCCTCACCGTCGACGATGAGTTTCTGCACGCGCATGTCGAATTCAGCTCGGACACCGAGTTCTTCTGCCACCTGCGACAGGGGTTCCATGAGCTTGAAACCGCCGCCCTTCTCGCCGGTGCGCTTGTCGCTCATCTGCGGTACGTGGCCGCGCGGTGCGGGTG
This sequence comes from Rhodococcus ruitaii, assembly GCF_055230935.1. NCBI lineage: Bacteria > Bacillati > Actinomycetota > Actinomycetes > Mycobacteriales > Nocardiaceae > Rhodococcus > Rhodococcus ruitaii. The sequence continues at coordinate 286,622 of NZ_JBUYWC010000003.1, forward strand.
TGGCGATCTTGTTGAAGGGTGCCGAGTTCTCGCCGCCGGAGTACATGAGGCCGTCGTCGCCGGGGATCTCCCAACCCGGCTCGCCCCAGAAACTCTCCTTGAACACGACGCCGTTGGCGACGAGCCAGTCGTAGTGCTCGACGCTGCCGTCGCAGTATTCCGAGATCTTCGCTTCGTCGACTCCCGGGCCGAGGGCGGCGCGCATGAAGGCCTTCATGTTCTCGGCGGTGTCCTCGAATCCGAGTGCCTTCTGCAGGCCGGTGCCACCACCCAGGTAGACGATGCCGCCGGACAGGGACGCGGCGCCACCCCAGCCGCCGGTGCGTTCGAGGACGAGAACCTCGGCACCGGAGCGGGCGGCCTCGATGGATGCGGATACGCCGGCGATGCCGTATCCGGCGACGACAACGTCGGCCTCGTGATCCCAGGTGGTGACCTGGTCGGCGAACAGGGGGTGGACGTCGGTGCTCATGTGGTGATCCGTTTCTGGTGCGGTGGGTCAGGAAGCGAGGCTGAGTTTTCCGGCGAGGCGCTCGATGTAAGCGACGACCTCGTCCGCGGAGCGGTCGGGGAGCCCGAAGATCACCTCGGTGACACCCGCGTCGCTCCACTGTTTCAGTTGCTCGGGGTCGGGGCGGCCCGCAAGGGCGGATACCTCGGGTGTTCCGGCACGACCCGCGTCGGCCCACATCTTGTGCAGGCGGTGCACGTGGTCGACGATGTCTCGGTCTCGGGGCGTGGTGATCCACCCGTCGCCCGAGCGGACGATCCACTCGAAGTTCCGGTCGGTGGGGCCCGCGCCGAGCAGCACTGGTGGACCCGGCTGTTGGATCGGCTTCGGCCACGCCCAGCTCGCCCCGAACGACACGAACGTGCCGTCGTAGGATGCCTCTTCCTCGGTCCACAGCGCCTGCATGGCTTCGAGGTACTCACGCAGCGCAGTGCGCTTCTTCTTCGGTGGAATCCCGTGATCGGCGAGTTCTTCCGCGTTCCAGCCGAATCCGGATCCGAGGACGACCCGGCCTTCGGACAGATGGTCCAGCGTCGCAATGGTTTTCGCGAGCGTGATGGGGTCGTGTTCGAGAGGGAGTGCGACCGAGGTGCCCAGCCTGATGGTGGAGGTGACGGCTGCGGCGAGGCTCAGTGAGACCCATGGGTCGAGGGTGCGCATGTATCGATCGTCGGGGAGGGTCTCGTTGCCCGTTCCCGGGTGGGCGGATTCGCGACGAACCGGGATGTGTGTGTGTTCGGGCACGTAGAAGCTGTCGAAGCCGGCTGCTTCGGCGGCTTTCGCGGCGGCGTCGGGTCGGATTCCCCGATCGCTCGTGAACAGGGTGATTCCGTGACGCACAGCGACCCCTCTCATCGGATGACGCAGAAAATGTAACGCGTTCTACCTTAGGATGGAAGGGTTTCCGGACAGGTGTCTAGTATTTCCGGATCCGCGCGAGCACTCCACTATCCTGAACATGCACTAGTGGAAGGTGACGTGATGGCGGAAAAGTCGACCGCGGGAGTCGAGGCACGAACGCGCCCTGCTGCGCAGTCGCCAGGGTCAGGGCTGAGACCGGCGCAGCGTGCGCGGTATCTGAGGATCGTCGACTCGGCGAAACAGCTCGCATCCGAGGGCGGCTACGATGCCGTGCAGATGCGTGCCGTTGCCGATCGGTCGGGTGTGGCGCTCGGCACGGTCTACCGGTACTTCCCGTCGAAGAATCAGTTGCTCGTGGTGGCGATGGTGACCCAGTTCGAAGAGGTCGGCAACTATTTCTCCAGCGACGAGCTGCCTGGCGACACGCCACACGAGCGGATCATGAGTGTCCTGCGCGCGTCCGTCTCGAGGTTGGAGCGGGACCCGCAACAGTACGACGCGCTGGTGCGTGCCGTGATGTTCGCCGATGCGTCGTCGGCGCCTGAGCTCGACCGGCTCGGGCAGGTGCTCACCGAGTTGTTCGCGAAGTCGGCCGGTATCGAGATCGTTACCGAGGAGGTGCTCAACGCGGTGCGCATCGTCGCGGACGTCTGGATGTCGACTCTGGTCTCCTGGGCCAACGGGCGACAGAGTGCCGAGAACGTTGTCGACCACATGGACACCGCGGTCCGGTTGGTCTTCGATCGCCTCGAACGGCAGCAGCGGGCGAGCTGAGCTCACCCGCTGCGACGCGTTCCCGGGGTCAGGCGGGCACGTCGACGATGCCGACGGTGGGCAGGAAGAAGCACGACGACTCGCCGTTCTGTACGGAGCCGAACACGGCAGCCAAGACAGTGCCCGCGCCGGTGTCGACCGGTGCCACGCGCACGCCGCCGAACGGAACCGCCTGGGCGAGGAATGCGGCGACCGCCTGCTCGGCGAACGTGCGGGCCGGCCCTGCCACGCCCTCAGGGATTGCCGCAGACCCGGCCTCCTCGAGCGTGCCCATCGGCACCAGCCCGCCCTGGAGCGTGTTGACATTGAGCCACGCGAGTTGGATGCCGTCGGTGTTCGCATCGTCCTCGAGTCCCATCGGGACGAAGGCGAACAGGGTCTGTGCGGGATCGACGACGTTGAGGGGTTGGCCGAGGACGTCCTGATTCGGCCACGGGCCGGGGAGGGCGCCGGCCATTGCCGGGGCGATGCCGAGTGGCAGGTTGCCGTCGGCCGTGCAGAACGGTGCGCCGGTGGGGTAGAGGAATGGCTCGATTCCCAGGGCGCGCAGGAACTCCGTCAGCTCATCGTATGCGCCGAGCGGAGTGCCTTCGGCTGCGTCGACGGCACTGCCCCGTGCGCCGGCGATGGCTTCGGCCGCAGCAAGTGCGGCCTGGTCTGCGCCCGGCGTCGAGTGCAGTACGCCGAGTGCGGTGGTGATCGCGCTCTCGGCTGCGGGCGCGTCGGCGATCGGCGGTTCCGGTGCCGGTTGAGCGGTGGCGGCGGCGGGCAGTGCGAGGCCGGCCGCGACGGCCAGCGCGGCCGCGGCGGCGAAGGGGCGCATCCGGGCGCGCGTGGGCTTGCGGGTCATGGGTGCTCCTGGTCTCAGCTCTCGACACATCGGTCTCGACGCATCGTTTCAACACTCAGCCTCAAGTAAAGGTTGAGACTGTTGAGGATCAGGAAAGCACAAGGGCGGCGCTCCGGCCAGAGCGCCGCACCGTGTGTTACTCAACCGACACTGTCGCCGGAGGGAGTCACTCAGGGTCGTCGGGATGTTTGCGCAGGTGGAGAATGCTCGCGAGCAGGCCACCCCAGAGCGTGGCGAGTGCGAGGATCATCATCACTATCGCGGAGGTGCTCACCGGTTCTCTCCTTGCTGTGTCGTTGTGAGGGGAGGACGGTTCTCGTCCAGCGCGAATTCATCTTCTATGCCGCGGCGCCACGGTACGAACGACATGACGATCGCCAGCACGATCACAACGATCTGCACACCCCACCCGAAGACGGCCACGAGATCGTCGGGCAGTCCACCGTAACCTTCGTCGATCCGGTCGCGAATCTCACTGAAGAGCATGTAGCCGAGCACGACGGGGGTGATGACCCCGACGAAGATCTGCCAGACCAGGCCCACCTTGAACGACGACGACATGTTGAGATGGTCACGCAGCTCCGGCAGTCGTCGCAGAATCCACGCGATGACGATGATCGCAACGAATGCGACGCCGACGATTCCGAACTGGTTCGCGAACCTGTCCACCACATCGAGCGTGTTCAGGCCGGTCGTAGTGGGGAACAGCAGAAGCGAGACGATCGCGGAGACCCCGCCGATGGTCAGTACCGCCGGCACCTTGCCGAGGCCGGTCTTGTCCTGGAATGCGGAGATCGTCACCTGAAGGATACTGATCAGCGACGTGAAGCCGGCGAATACGAGCGACCCGAAGAACAACACACCGAAAACGGGACCGCCGGGCATCTGCGACACGATGGTCGGGAACGCGATGAAGGCGAGACCGATACCGCTGGCCACGACCTCGTCTACCGCGACACCCTGAGCTTGTGCCATGAATCCGAGGGCCGAGAACACCCCGATGCCGGCCAGCACCTCGAAACTCGAGTTGGAAAAACCGACGACGAGACCCGAGCCGGTCAGGTTGGTCTTGCGCTTCAGGTACGACGAGTAGGTGATCATGATGCCGAAAGCAACCGACAACGAGAAGAAGATCTGCGCGTAGGCCGCTATCCATACCCCGGTGTCGGTGAGCGCCTCCCAGTTGGGTGTGAAGAACGCGTCGAGCCCCACACTCGCTCCGTCGAGCAGCAGCGCCTGGACCACCATGGCGCCGAACAGAACTATGAGGAGCGGAACGAAGATTCGATTGGCGTTGCCGATGCCACGCTGCACACCGAGGGCGAGAACGGCCAGGGTCGCTACCCAGACCAGGACCAACGGCCAAGCGACCCCCGGTACGAAACTCATCCCGAATGACGACTCGCCGTCGACACGCAAGAAGTCGCCCAAGAAGAACTCTTCCGGGCTGTCGCCCCATGCCTCGGTCATCGAGAAATAGGTGTAGCAGGCCGCCCACGCGATGATCACCGCGTAGTAGACGGCAATGACGAAACAGATCAGGACTTGCCACCAGCCCACGAACTCACTGCCGCGGCTGAGCCGCCGGAAGGCCAGCGGCGGCGACCCCCGGAATTTGTGGCCCATCGCGTAGTCGACGAACAGCAACGGAATGCCCGCGGTGAGCAGGGCCACCAGGTAGGGGATGAGAAATGCCCCACCGCCGTTCTCGTACGCGATATACGGGAATCGCCAGATATTGCCCAGGCCGACAGCCGAGCCGATAGCGGCCATGATGAACACCGATCGCCCCGACCAGACCTCGCGCTTGTGTGCAGCTTCGTGTTGTGCCACGAACCTCGTCCCTCCACTCGTTCGACTGCGTAGACGCTAGTCCCGTAGCGCCGGAATCGGGACGAATTCGGGATTCATGATCAGGTGTGGCGTCGGCACACACCCGGCAGTGTCAGTCCTGCCACAGTTTGTCGAATCTGGGCCCCGGGTCGTCGTCGTCCTCGTTCGGGGTGCCGCGGTAGCGCAGAGCGAACACGATCCAACCGATCGCGGCGATCAGGACGAAGCTGACCAGGCGATACACAAGTACAGCGGACAGGGCTTCCGCGCCGGACATTCCGCTCGCCGTGAGAGCGGGCACGAGCACCGCGTCCATGACACCCAGGCCGGCGGGCAGCAACGGAATCGCGCGGCTCGTCGCGGTTCCGACGGCGTAGGCGACGGCGATACCGGCAAGGCTGGGTGTACCTCCGACCGCGTAGGCGGCGAACGCGAGACACGCGCCGTCGCACAGCCAGTTGAACAGTGACCAGCCGAAGGCTCGTGAGGCGTGCGGGCGGTCGAGCTTGACGGTCTCGATCTGATCGACGATCTTGCGCCACGCCCGCGAACCGGCATCCGCCGGCTTCTTCCTGAGCCGGTTGAGACCGCGCAGTGCGATCAGGCCGATGGATTCGAGCGAACCGGGATTGCTGGCCGCGTACTGGACGAGTATCAGGAACGCGGCGAGGCCGCCGACGGAGAAGATGAGCGAGAACGGGTTCGTGGTGGCGCCGATGAGGAGAGCGCCCACGAGCCCGAGGAGCGCGAGCCCTGCAGCTTGTAGCAGCCCGGCCATCACGAGCTGCCACGTTGCGATGACGGGGGCGGCACCCCACTTACGCATCTGCCGGTAGGTGAAGGTGGTTCCCACAACGGGGCCGCCGGGCAGGGTCACGCTCATCGAGTTCGAGGCGAGAGCCACCGCGAGCGACTGGCGAAGCGATACCTTCACGTCTGCGGCCGACAACAGCGTGCGTTGCACGCTTGCGAAACTCGTCATCTCCGCAACCGACGCGAGGATCGCGGCAATCACCCACCACCAGTACAGGTGACCGAGGCCGCTGACACCGTCGGTCAGCTCCGGCCACACGAGGATCACTTCGACGGTGAGCACCACTACGAGCAGGCCGCCGATGATCCACTTCAGATAGCGACGCCGCTTCGGGGTGAGAGCAGAACCGTTGCCGTTGCTCTTGTCAGTGGCCTCGGCGTTCGCCGCTCCTGTCGCCTCGGTGGTGTCAGGCGGGTCGGGGGGTTCACGCGGGTCGGGGGAGTCTGGTACTCGTTCGTCGAAGGTGTCGTCGTCCGCCATCTATTCGGTCGGCCAGTCTGTGAGGGTCTTGCGGTACAGGTCTTCGACCGCGGTGATGTGCGTATCGAGATCGGCGACACGCCACTTGCGCACGTCGATGGGGTCGAGGACAGTGACGTCGACGGTACCCGACCGGAGTAGCGTGGAGTGCTTCCACAGCATCTCCCCGGCGTTGCGGATCACCACGGGAACGATCGGGACACCTGCCTGCATCGCGATGCGGAACGCACCCTTCTTGAACCGCCCGATCTGCGGTGTCACGGAGCGTGTGCCCTCCGGCGCGATGATGACCGACGTGCCCTGCTGGATGGTGTTCACCACCGGTGCCAGTGCCTCCACGGCGCGTTCGGTGTTGCCGCGGTCGACGAAGGTGGCGCCGGCGAATCGCAGCAGCGGACCGAACAACGGGTCGTTCGCCATTTCTTTCTTCGTCACGCCGGTGAAATCGTGCCGCAGGACTTTCGCGAGGACCACCGGGTCGAGCTGGCTCTGGTGGTTGAAGATGAACACCGCCGGACGATGTTCCCACGCGTTGGCTTCTCCGTGTACCCGCACGTCGATACCCGCGAGTGCGAGCGACACGTCGGACCCGATGTTCATGATCGAGTCGAGCGCGACTTTGCGGCTGCGGTTGATCAGCCCGAGCCCGAGCCCTGTCCAGACTGAACCGACAATCCCGCCGTAGGCTGCGGCGGTGCGCGCAGCCTCCTTCACTCCGGGCGTACCCCGCGGCCGGAATCGCAGGATAGGCCACGCGCGGTCGCGTGCGATCCGGTCGAGTGTACGGTCGGGGTTGGTCGCGGTCGGGTGTCCGGTCGTGGCAAGGAACTCGGCGTCCTCACCCCCGTTGGAGTAGGTGTAGCTGAGTGGGCCTTCGATGCCGTGATCGTCGATGAATGCGCGGGTGGCGTCGGACTTCCCGCTGCGCCACAACGACTTTCCGTCGACCTTCCCGGTCAGGACGCCGTCGACCACTTCGAGTGGAGTGAACAGTACATGCTCGACGCCGAGTGCGTCGGCGGCGGCCTGGATCTGGTAGCGCGACGCCGACGACGCGATCACGACGGTGTGGCCGGCATTTTGATGCGCCCCGATGAGCTGCCACGCCTCGGGGTACAGATGGCCGGCGATCGTGGACGCGAACAGGCGTTGCCCGATCTCGTACAGTTCGTCTTCGCTGTGCCCGCGCCACGCCTTGAACGCGACTGCCACGAAGCGTTCGAAATCGGCCTCGCTGTCGGTGCCGCGCAGACCGTTGACCATGGTCGACGCGAGTTCGGCCGCGGTCACCTTGCCCGCAAGGAGTCGGTCGCGGAAGAAATGCAGCCCCGAGAAACCATGCACGATCGTGCCGTCGAAGTCGAAGAACGCAGCCACCGCGGGACCCTGCGGTCCCGTCCGCACCCTGTGCAGCGCCTGCTCGATGTTCACCGCTCCGCCTTCCTGTTCGATACGTCGAGTGACTCGGCCAATAGGACCCGTTCACCGACGGCCAGCAGCTGCGACGCGAACGCGCGGCGCTTCTGCGCGACCGTGTCGTCGTCCCGGTCGAGAAGCCCGCGGTTACGCGCCAGCTCCAATGCTGTTGCGAACAGTTCCGAGGATACGGACTCCGAACCGTGCAACCGGCCTTGCAGCAGCATCTGCCGACCCACCGCGACACACTCCTCGAGGAATGCGCCGTCCTCGACCTCGAGCGTAGGATCCCTGCGCGCCAGCCGCTCGGCGACGACGAGCTGCGCATCGAAGAACGAGCGCAGCGTGCGGTGCGACACGAACATACCGGTCTCGATCAGCGCGTTGAGTGCCCGGCCCTCGGTGGGAAGCGGCGTTCCCCACTCCCACTCGGGCACGAGGAGCTCGACTTCCTTCCTCATCTCGGATTCGAAGGTGTCGCGGTCAGGGAAGAAGAACTCGAACTTGAGCAGGTCACGCAGATTCTTCAATTCGTTCCACGCCGAGCGCACCGGGTTGTCGCTGGGACGTTCGTGAACGAGGAGCACAGCGAGCTCGAGGATCGAACGGTTGACGAACCAGTGGATACCGCTGTTGCGGTAGAACGCGGCGACGAGATGCTGACCGGGCTGGATCGAATACACCGCTTCGTCGCCCCCGGAATACGTCGTCACAACGCCGGCGTCGGTCAGCGCCGCGAGGACCTGAGCGAGTCCGCCCTCGCGATCGAGGAGCTGCACTTCGCCTTGCGGGGCGCCGCGGGCATCGAGATAACTGCGGACCGGCGCGACAACGGCGCGCACTTCGTCGAGTGTGAGCGCCCGGTCGCGAACCCCGAGCAAGGCGAGAGTGACGAGGCTGTTCACCGTGACCGGCGTGGTGCGGTTGATTCCGACCGCCACCTCGAATGCCACCTTCTGCATCGCCGTGCGCCGCAAACCCTCGTGTGTCGCCGGGGTGGGGGCTGCGCCCCCTCCGGCCTGGGGATCCGACAGGTCGGGATCCCCTCCCGCCGCGAGTTGTGTTCGCATCGACAACGGTGTGCCGAACTGCACATAGACGTTGCCGGCGCTGCGTTGCTGACGGCGAGCGTAATCCGCCAGCCACCTCAGTCCCTCGGGTTTCTTCGGGGTGCCGGTCTGCTCGGCTGCCACGGCCGCGACCTCGGCGAGGCCCTCGTAGGTGATCGACACCGGAACCAGCATCGCGTCGTCGACACGACCACTTCGGATGGCGTCCGCGACGTAGTTGAGGAGACCGTAGCGCGGTCTGCGGAGCTTACCGGTGCGCGTTCGGCCACCTTCGAAGTACCACTCGAGGTTGAATCGTTTGCTCAGCAGAAACGCGAAGTACTCCTGCAACGCCGCCTTGTACACCGTGTCGTCCCCGAAGCTCCGCCGGATGAACACGGTGCCCGTACGACGTGCGATGGGGCCGATCGGCCAGAATGTGAGGTTGGCGCCGCCCATCAGGTGGTTCCGGGGGAAGTCGTGATCGGCCAGGATGCTGCCCAGGACGAACGCGTCTGCGTACGACCGGTGGGACGGCAGGAACACCAGCGGATGCGTGCGATTGAGTTCACGCAGCGATTCCAGCCCGGAGTCGTCGGCATGCACTGTCCACGCCGAGGTGTGCAGTGGCCGCATGGCCTGCGTGAAGAGATCCGTGACCAGGCGTGACTGCACTGCCACGAGCTCGTCCAGAGCGTCGCGGGCTCGCATGTCGACCTCGTCGCGGGACAGATGCTCCTCGGTTGCGATGGCGTCGAGACGTCGCCGGAAGGACGGTTGATCCATGATCTGCGCGGCAACGAGCCGCGGCACCTTGTATCGATCGCCGATCACCGCGCGTTCGGCACGCTCGAGGGAGACCACGGCGCGACGCGTCACGTAACGCGCGAGGGACGCCGCATCGGGAACCCGGCCGGGTTCCTCGGCGGTGAGCTGTTCACGAAGGTCCTCGAGATGCGCGGGTGTTGCCACGACGATGCGATACCGGTCGGTGGCTCTGCTGACCAGCCACTTCTGGATCAGGGTGTTGGGATTGCGGGGATTGGTCAGCGCGAGTACATCCGAGAAGCGCGCTCGGCGGGCGCCGTCACGTTCGGCGGGGAGCCACACCACTCGGACAGGGAGCAGCAGCGGATCGTCGGTTCGGTCGGAGAGCCCGGATGCGAGGACACGTGAGTCCAGGTCCAGGACGTCAGGACACCCTGGTGTGCGGTATTCGGCGGGAAGGTCGGCCGAGTTGCACCATCGGTCCAGAAGGTCGCGTTCGATCTTCGTCCTCGCTGCGGAGAGAATGATGACCCTGTGTGCTCCGGAAGCGTTGTTCACGGTGACCTCGTTCTCGATGACCTCGTCTTCGGTGGTCCTGCTCTCGGTGATACGCCATTCCCCGTCGGTAGCCATGCTCCCCTGTCCGATATCCACTCGACAGCAAACTACCGCTTTCGGGCGGGGCGCTCAGGCGCAACGGCGCAAGTCACTGTCCCGCTCCGGTGCACTGTTCCGCTCCGGTGCACGAACTCGAGGAGATGCGGGCACAGTAGGGCGAGAAGACTGCAGAACGACACGAGAGGTGCGCAGTGAACGGGCAAGCAGAGACCTCATATGCGTCGATGCGGGAAACTCACAGTTCGGTGGTGTTCTTCGTCGGCGATCGGGTGCACAAGATGAAGAAATCACTCGATCTGGGTTTTCTCGACAATCGGACCCGCGCTGCACGGGAGTGGATCTGCCATCGGGAGGTGGAACTCAACCGGCGCCTCGCCCCGGACGTGTACCTCGGCGTGGCCGACATGCACGATCCGGATGGCGAGGTCTGTGAGCACTTCGTCGTCATGACGAGACTTCCCGACCATCAGCGTATGGCGGCGCTGATCGGACGGCGTGAAGACATCGGCGCGGCTGTCGAAGACGTGGCGCGGCAGGTTGCGGCGTTGCATGCCGCGTCGCCGCACGACCCGGACATCGACCGGTGCGCGACTGCGGGATTCGTCGCCGAGCTGTGGCGGCTGAGCCTCGACCACCTCGAGCGTCTGCAGATCGGCCGGGAGATGGAGGCCGCTCTGACTCGGATCCGCGGTGCGTCCGAACGTTATCTGCAGGGGCGCACGGCGTTGTTCGACGAGCGCATTGCGGCCGGCCGGGCGGTCGACGGGCACGGCGACCTGCTCTGCGACGACATCTTCTGTCTGGACGACGGCGCCCGAATCATCGACTGCCTCGAGTTCGACGACGAACTGCGTTATGGCGATGCGACTCTCGACATCGCTTTTCTGGCCATGGATTTCGAACGCCTCGGGGCGCTCGACGCGGCGCGTACGTTGCTCGACGAGTACGCCATACACGCGGATGATCATCCGCCCGAATCGCTGGTTCACCATTTCATCGCCTACCGAGCGCTGGTGCGCGCCAAGGTGACTGCGCTACGTCACGAGCAGGGCGACGTCGCCTCCCGGGAGGACGCTCTCGATTTCCTCGGGCAGGTCGAGCGCAATCTGAATCGAGGACGGGTACGGCTGGTTCTCGTCGGTGGTGTTGCTGCAACGGGGAAGTCGACGTTGTCGCGGACGATCGGCCGTCATCTTCGGGCCACCGTCCTGCGAAGTGACGTGATCCGCAAGGAACTTGCGGGGATGGCCCCGACCGAACGCACCGGAGACGGAGTCGGCTCCGGTCTGTATTCTGCGGCGAGAACCGAGGCCACGTACCGGGAGCTGTGCCGCCGCGCCGGTGAGTTGCTCGAGCGGGGCGAATCGGTGGTGCTCGACGCGACGTGGTTGTCCGCGGAACATCGTCGCGCTGCCCGAGAGACCGCAGCTTCGACGACGGCAGATCTGATCGAGATCGAATGCACAGCGGCCCCGGAGGTGCTGGCGCAGCGCATGAAGTCCCGCACCGCGCGCGGAGACGATCCCTCCGATGCGACACCCGCGGTGCTCGACGAACAACTGCGACGACGCGACGACTGGCAAGACGCTGTGCTCCTCGACACCAGCGACGGATTCTCACCCGACACCGGCTGGCTCGAACGGGAACTCGGCGACGCTCCGTGGTGAGGTGAGGCTGACCGTGCTGTCGGAAGCTGTCTGCGAGTTCTACCCTGACGAGCATGCCGATACCGGAGTCAGTGTCCGACCATGCCGCAGAGCCGCACACCGGCGGCCTGGCCACCAAGCTGAACTGGTTGCGGGCCGGGGTTCTCGGTGCGAATGACGGCATCGTCTCCACCGCCGGTCTGGTCGTCGGCATTGCCGCAGCCACCACGGACAGGTCGACGATTCTCGTCGCCGGTGTGGCAGGACTGGCCGCGGGTGCGGTCTCGATGGCGTTGGGGGAGTACGTGTCGGTGAGTGCGCAGCGCGACACAGAGCGAGCCGCGTTGCAGAGCGAACGCCGCGAGCTCGCAGCGATGCCCGAAGCGGAACTCGACGAACTGACCGGCCTGCTCGAAGGCAAGGGACTGTCGAGCGCCACAGCGCGTTCTGCGGCCGAGGAACTGACCGCCCGCAACGCCCTGTATGCCCACGCGGAGATCGAGCTGGGAATCGATCCGACGGAACTCGCGAACCCGTGGGTCGCGGCGCTGTCGTCTGCGGTCGCGTTCACGACGGGTGCATTGGCGCCGCTTCTGATGATCGTGTTCGTGGCCGAGCCCATCCGCATCCCAGTGACTTTCGTCGCCGTCCTGCTCGCACTTGCCGCGACCGGATCGGTCGGCGCCTGGCTGGGGGGTGCGCGACCGGGACGCGCGGTGATGCGGGTCGTACTCGGGGGCGCACTTGCCATGGCGGTGACCTACGGGCTCGGGGCCGCCTTCGGTGTCGCACTCTGAACGTCGCGAGTCGAACAGGCCCACACCCGTTGCGGGGCGTGGGCCTGTTCGACTCCGGTTCGGTACTTCGTTCAGGGTTTGCGCGCGACGAGGACCGGGCAGGGTGCGTTGTACAGAAGGTTCTGGCTGGTCGAGCCGAGTAGGGCGGCGGCAAACTGGCCGCGACCGTGGCTGCCGACGACGGCGAGCTGCGCATCGTGCAGGTGGTTCAGCAGAACCTTCGCGGCCGGCCCGCGATCGATGACACGACGGACCTCGACGTCCGGGTACTTTTCCTGCAGACCCGCGAGGGACTCGGCGAGTACAGCAGTCTCCGACTCCGCTACGGCCTCCCAGTCGACCAGCGCGGCAGTGGCGCCGACGCCGAGTGCGGCGTCGCCGAGCCACGAATGCACGGCTACCAGTGGTGCTTGCAGGGTCTGCGCGTACACGAACGCGTATTCTACTGCAGCAACAGAGAGTTCGCTGCCGTCCACACCCACGACGATGGGCTTGGTACTGGGGAGTGGATCGGTGGTGTCGCCCCGCCACACCACCACCGGGCACGGCGCGTGGTTGGAGACGCGCACGACCGTCGAGCCGAGTAGGAAGTTCTCGACCTTGCCCGCGCCCGTAGCGCCGACGACGACTACGCGAGCGTCGTCGGCGGCTTCGAGAAGGGAGGTGGCGGCGGGTCCGGGGCCGATGAAACTCTGCACCTCGAGGCCGGGGTTGTCGGCATGAACGAGGTCGACGACATGGGCGAGGACCTGTTTGCCGTCCTTCTCGAGCTGCTCGAGCATCTGGGACTGGATCAGGACAGCAGCTTCGCTGTAGAAGATTCCCTCGCTGGGTAGTGAATGAACGAGTTCGAGGGGGACCTCGAGGCGCGCGGCGAGTGCGCCTGCCCACCGTGCGGCTGCCGCAGCGGTCTCGGAACCGTCGACTCCTGCAACGACGGACTTCCTGGTGCTCGGTGTGCTCATCGATGTCTCCTTCACTTGTACGGCGACCTGTGGGGACGGGCGACCGATCGGCTACGGATGTCACGTTACGCCATGCGAATCCGCCGCATGCCCGGGATTATCGGCGCTTCGTGGCAGGGTCGTAGGTCCCGATTCAGCGCCACAGCCTGCGGGCCGACTTGTATGCCTTCTTCCACGCCGACTCGAGATGCACGGCCTGTTGTGCGCCGATCTCGGCTTCGAGTTGGTGCAGGACACCGAGACCGAAGCTGGACTCGGCGGAATGTCCTTGCTCGGACGCCAGATCGAGCAGATGGTCGCGGGCGACCACCGAATCCTGGAACTCACCCAGCAGGTCCTGGAACTCGTCGAACCTGTCGAGGGCATGCTCGGCGCGTTTCGGATGCAGCGGCGCGATCACCTCGATCGCGTAGCGCAGCCGCTTCGACCCTTTGCGTGCACGATGCATCCGTTCGTCGCGCTCGGTATCGTCGGGAGCTCCGGCGACCCTGTCCACACGCTTCGATACCTTCTTGGCGAGGCCCTCGACCGACCCAGCGAGCGTCGCCGGTTTGGGCCGGTGCGGCGTGTCCTGTTTCTTCGGCGCGGACGACAGTTCACCGATCAGTGTGTCGAGGTCGTCGATCAGCGCCAGATATCGATCGGAGTCGAGAGTCGTGATCGCTTCGGAGCGCGCCGCGCTCGATTTTGCCGTGAAGTACTCGTCGATACGCGCACGCGTGGCTTCGCGGTAGCGCTCGACGCTGATCTCCGCGACCCGATCGGCGAGTCGTTGATGCTGGACCTCGAGATCGCGGGACGGGCTCAGGCACCGTCCGAGCCAGCGCAGTTCCTCGACGAGTGCGGTGTCGATCGCGAAATCGTCGGCGTAGGTCTGCAGTGCGCTGCGGAGGCGGCGGGCGGCCTTGCGCATGCTGTGCACGGCATCGGGTGTGTCGCGGCGCACCGCGATGTCGGCCATCAACAGCGTCTGGCGTTCATGCGCGAGATAGTCGCGCAGATAGGCAGCAGTACCGCGAAGGCGTCCGGGGACGGGGAGGAGATCGCCGAGCACCCGGTGGATTTTCGACGGGCTCGGTGAACGGGTGATGCCCTCCGCGACGAGGAGCTCCTCGACGGCATCCAGGATCGCGGGGTCGGCCCCTGGCCCGAGCTCGACCTCGACCTCCCGCCACTGCGGTTCGGCGTCGTCGATGCTGCGGATCGCGGTCACGTCATCGACGACCACTTCGGCGAGCAGTGCACCGTCCGTCCCGCGAAGCCGATGTCGATGGCGCCGGGTGTTCAGAAGCGCGGCGAGAGCAACGGGGCGGTTCCGCCGGACTCCGCGGAGCAGCCCGAGCAGGGGATCGGGTACCTCGTCGGTGGCGTCGTCCGCCGCGAACGGATGATGCAGCTCGGTCCGGGTGTCGCCGCCGGCGGGAAGCTTCGAATGCCAGCCGGCGTCGTCTCCGCCTTCGCGACGGCGAAGGGTGATCTTCGATCGCAGCAACTGCAGGTCGGAAGTGTCGAAGTATTGAGCGGACAGGTCGACGGTGTCGACGTCGACCGACGCCACTCCCGCGATTCCCGATAGATCGGGCAGCTTCTGGTCGGGGGTCGCCGTGTACTTGCGTTCGGTCTCCGCGGACGTCGATGTGGTCGATTCTGCCGGCGTCATGGTCCTCCTGTCCGGTGGTGTGCACCGAGTGCTCCCTGGACGCAACTGTGCCATCGAGTTCCCGATATGTCGCGAGTGCGGGATATGAACCCCGGTGGAAGCTCCGGAGAAGGGCACTTGGACTCTGGTCTGCGGGTCGATCTCCGCGTGATCATGGGGAAACGCGGGCCTCTGGAGGGTGAGAATGAGGATTTTGGTGGTGGTGGCGAGCAAGCATGGCTCCACTACAGAACTCGCCACAGTCTTGGCTGCGGGTCTGCGCCATCACGGCGCCGATGTCGATGTCAGCGCGCCCGGTGCAGTATCGAGCGTCGCCGGTTACGACGTCGTGATCGTGGGTAGCGCCGTCTACCGCAATCGATGGTTGCGTCCGGCCCGGGATTTTCTCGACGAGTACTCCGTGGCGCTGCGTCGCCGGGACGTCTTCCTCTTCTCGTCCGGGCCGATCGAGGAGCCGGGGCGCCCCGTGAACAACCACTACGACGTCGCGCCCGCCATGGCGCGTACGGGTGCCCGTGAGCACCGGACGTTCGCCGGCAAGATCGATCCCGCCGTACTCAGTGTGGGCGAGCGGGCGATCGTCCGGATGTCAGGTGCCCGGCTCGGTGACTTCCGCGATTGGGACGAAATCGGTTCGTGGGCGTCGGAGATCATCGCCCGAGTATCGGACCGCACCGAGGTGCGAGTCCCCACCGAGCAGACCGGGTAGGGGCGGCGGCGCGCCCGCGTCAGCTGCCCGGGTTGCGGTAGTGCTCGGCGAGTTCCTCCGCGCGGTCCGACATCGACCAATCGACGGGCCTGCCGTCGAGCTGGGCCTCGACGACCTCGAACCCGGCGTGCCAACCCGCACCGTGCGCGTAGGCGTCGTCCTCGGTATCCGTGGTGTGGGTGAGGGTGAGCCAGCAGCCGCCGGAACCGTCGGGTGCCAGTTCCCAGTGCAGGACGTCGGAATCCCACATCAGCTCGAGTATCTGTCCGGGGTGCACGACGAGGACCGAACCGCTTGCGGTGTGTCCAGCGGGAAGGCCGAACCGGCGTACCCGTTCGTCTGTGGTGCGGAACTGTAGTTGCGCACCCGGAGTGAGATCCCAGTCGACCGCCGCAGGAAACCAGGCGTCGAGATACTCGGGATCGGTGATGGTGCTCCACACTTTCTCCGGAGCATGGGGGAACGCGCGTTCGAAACGCAGGGCCACTCGGCCGTCATAAGTACGAGAAATGCTGCCGAGATTCATGGATCCTCCAAGACGAGAAGCCCACGCCGTCACCGGGTCGGCCGTCAACGGGGTCAAGGGGTGCTGTGATCCCATGCTGCCAGGTTTCTGCAGCTTGTGAAGCGACTCCACCGACCCGTGATCGGATCGTCGAATTCGATCGCCCGCGCGAGAAGTTGGAGCGGTGCCGAATAGTCCTCACGTGCAATGTCGTACACGTACGGATAGAGCGGATCTCCCACGATGGGAATGCCGGTGGAGTTCATGTGTACGCGCAATTGATGCGTTTTCCCGGTCCTCGGTGACAGGCGGTACAACGCGCGTTCGCCGTGGACGTCGTGGACGTCGATGCGGGTGACGGCATTGGCCCGGCCCGGAACTTCACGCGCCTGAAGTATCCCGCGTTCCTTGACGATGCGGCTGCGCACGTCTACCGGGAACCGGAGGTGTGGCGCGGAGGGCGCGACGGCTTCGTACTCCTTCTCGACCATCCGGTTCTCGAAGAGCATCTGATAGGCCCTGCGCGCCTCGCGGCGCACCGTGAAGACCAGCACTCCGGCGGTGAGGCGGTCGAGTCGGTGCGCGGGGGTGAGTTCGGGCAGGTCGAGTGCACGGCGCAACCGCACGAGTGCGGTTTCCGCGACCCACGGCCCTCGGGGCGTTGTAGGAAGAAAGTGAGGTTTATCGACAACGAGCAGATTGTCGTCACGGTGGAGAATGTCGATTTCGAACGGTACGCGGGTCTCGGTGGGCGGGTCTCGATAGAGGAACACGAACATGTGCGGAACGTACGGATGGGTCCGCGAGATCACAGTTCCGTCACCGGCAACGACTTCACCGGAGTCGACCTTCTGTCCGATCCGTTCGGCGTCGTCGGGGAAGCGGGTGCACAGGTACTCCACAACCGTCTCCGACATGCAGTTTTCCGGAAGCCGTAGGCGGGTGGGGTTCAGTCCGTCCCGGACCGGCAAGGGAGCGTCAGACATGTGTGGACACGGTAGCGGCCGAGGCCTCGATATCGGTTTCGGCTTTGCAGGATAACGATTGTGTGCAAGCCTGCTTAAGGCTCGCGCGCACTATTATCGTGTGCCGAGAGTGATCTCTGGGGAAAACGTTCAAGGAGAGCTTGGTGTGACGAATTCGTCCGAAAACGGAACGCGGCGGGGAGCGCGCGCTTTGGTGCGGCTGCTCGTGGCGGCGATCGTGGTTCCGCTCACGCTCGTATTCGCAGGTATCGGTGCAGGCACCGCGTCGGCAGACCCGTACACCCGCTTCTCCGAGGACTGGGTCGCAGCACCCGGCGGTGTCGGTCAGATCAAGGTGCGTATCTGGCACGCGAACAACGGCAGCAACAAGGCTGTGTATCTGCTCGACGGCCTGCGTGCCACCGACGATGTCAGTGGTTGGGAGCACCAGACCAACGCCGCATGGCTCGCCGACAACGGCATCAACGTCGTGATGCCGGTGGGTGGGCAATCGAGCTTCTACGCCGACTGGTACGCGCCGAGCAATTTCAACGGCCAGGAGTACACCTACAAGTGGGAATCGTTCCTCACCCAGAACCTCCCTGATCACCTCGCCGCCGCCTACGGCATCTCCCGCAGCAACAATGCGGTCGTCGGGTTGTCGATGGGCGGAAACGCGGCACTGATCCTCGCTGCTTACCACCGCGACCAGTTCGGGTTCGCCGGCTCGCTGTCCGGATACCTGAACCTGTCTGCGCCCGGCATGCGCGAAGCGATCCGCGTCGCCATGCTCGACGCCGGCGGATTCAACTCCGACGCCATGTGGGGCCCGCCGTGGGATTCTGCGTGGTTGCGCCACGACCCGTTCGTCGCCGCCCCCAACCTGCAGGGGCTGCCGATGTGGATTGCCGCCTCGAGCGGCCTGCCCGGTGAGCACGATCGCCCGAACTCCGCGATCGGCGTGTTCAACACCGCCAACGCGATGGGACTCGAAGCGCTCGCTCTTGCACAGAACCGCGCATTCCAGGTCCGTCTTGCCACCCTCGGCATCGACGCGCATTTCTCCTTCCCCGCCACCGGCACCCACACGTGGGGCTACTGGCAGGACGAGCTCTGGGAGATGCTCCCGATGATGAAGGCGTCGATTGGCGCCTGAATCCACTTCACCACTGGTAGCGCCGGTCACCTTCTTGGTGACCGGCGCTACCAGTGGTGTGGGGGAGGCCACCGCTCGTGCACTCGGCGCAGCCGGAGCCACGGTCCTGCTTGCCGGACGCAACACAGTCGCGGGCGAACGAATCGCCTCGGAAATCGGTCCCACTGCGTCGATGCACCGGCTCGATCTGGCCGACCTCGATTCGGTCCACGAGTTCTCCGGCAACCTCGGGACCCGCACGATCGACGTACTTGTGAACAACGCCGGGGTCATGGCGTTGCCGCTGACCCGGACGGCGGACGGGTTCGAGATGCAGTTCGGTACGAACCACCTGGGGCATTTCGCATTGACCGGGCTGCTGCTCGATCGCATCACCACGCGCGTCGTCACCGTGTCGAGCGCTGCCTACCTTTTCGGTCGACTCGACCTCGACGATCTCAACTGGGAACATCGCCGCTACCGCCGGGCGAGTGCCTACGCGCAGTCCAAGCTCGCGAATCTGATGTTCAGTGTGGAACTCGAGCGGCGCCTCGCTGAGGCTCGTTCGCCCCTGCGTGCGATCGCCGCCCACCCCGGGTACGCCGCCACGGAGGTCGGGAGCCACACCGGCACGTGGTTCGACGGACTCTTCGATTTCGGCAAGAAGATCCTGCAGCGCACCCCCGCGCAGGGTGCGGAATCGGTGGTGTGCGCGGCGGCGGACCCGTCGATGACCGGTGGCCTGATCGGGCCGGACATGCTGTTGTACGGTTCACCGCACCAGGCCCGGATCGCGCGTCGGGCGCACAATCGCGGCGACGCCCGGAGACTGTGGGAGCTGTCGGAGAAGCTCACCGGAGTGACATTCCCCCTGCCGTGACTCCTGTGGCCCCTGCTGTGACTCCTGTGGTCTCTGCCGTGGCTCCTGTCCGTGACGCGTCCGGCCGATTCCTCCGAGAGGCGTCAGGGAGTCCAGGGTTCGAACGTGAACAGCGGGGGCGCCGTGTTCGTCGAGCCGCCGCTGTTTCCGCCGCCACCGCTGTTCCCGCCAGCACTGCTTCCGTCGGTTTCCGAGCGCTCGGAGTCGTCGTCGGAGTCGTCGTTCCTGGAAGGCTCACGTCGAGAAGACCACCTGGTCTCGGTGGTCGTGGGGGACGGCTCGGTCGTGGGTGACGGATCGGTGGTGGTCGCAGGAGAGGAGGTCTCTGTCACGGCTTCGGTCACGTCGATCGTTGTGGCCGGGACCGGGACAACGGTCGTGCTCGTTTCAGGAATCGTGGTGGTCGGTGTAGTCGTGGCCGGGGCGGTGGTGCCGTGCGGGTAGTCGCCGAGGTCCAGGCGAAGGGTCGCGCCGCCCGGGCTCGAGACACTCTGCTCGGACGGTGAGCGATCGACGAACGCCAACAGCGCGACGGCGACCAATGCTGCGAGCCCGACCGCGGAGGCGCCCCACGCGAGGATTGCGCGTCGCGGTTGCCCCGGCACCGGAAAGCCAGCGCGGTCGACAGGATCGATCCGGCGTCCCATCGCGGTGCGTTCAGCGGCGGCCGGTGGCGCGGTGAGCACACGGTTGCGCAGATAAGGCGGTGGCGGTGCGGTCGGCAGTCGGGCGAGGTGCCCGGCCGGGTCGGTGGAGGCGGCGCGTGCACGTTCGAGGGCGGCACCCACATCGAATCCCCGGCCGATGATCGCGGCGACCTGATGGTCGGTGAACCCGTACCGCACGGCGAGGTCGACCGCCTCGAGATCTGTCGGATCGAGCGCGTGGACCGGAGCGAGGACATCGGTATCGGTATCGGCATCGGGACCGGCGGGGACATAATCCGACGCGGAGCCGCGCATACACTCCGACCGCGCGAGTGCGTACAGCCAAGGCCGGAACATGCCGGGATCACGTAGCGTCCGGATCCGTTCGATCGCGATCCACACCGCGTCGTGCACCACATCGGAAGCTACGGATGGATCGACGAACCCGCGCACATACCCGTACAGAGTCGCGGCGTGCAGGTCGTAGACGTCGGCAGCGGCGTCACCGACCTTCGCGCGCAGCGCCGTGACGAGAGACCGGTCTTTTTCCCCCGAATGCCGGCTCAATCGTCGAACCTTCCGCGTGTTGGACTCGGTAGTGTTGTTCGGCGCAGTCTACGAGGGAATCGGCGCGCCCGTCGCCCGGACCTCCGCGAGCGGCTGTCAGCGGCGAATATGGCCGAGCTCGGTGGCTGCAGCCACCGCCGCGGTGCGGGAATCGACGCCGAGTTTGGTGTAGATGTGTGCAAGATGCGACTTGACGGTGCCCTCGGTGAGGTGCAGCTGCCGCCCGATCCGCTGGTTGGACAATCCTTCCGCAACCAGGGCGAGGACCTCGACTTCGCGTCGGGTCAGTGCCGTACCCGGATTGCGTAGCCGGGTGACGAGCCGATCGGCGACGGTCGGGGCCAGTGTGGTACGTCCGGCCGCAGCCGTCCGGATTCCCGCGGCGAGATCCTCGGGTGCTGCGTCTTTGAGGAGGTATCCCGTTGCGCCTGCCTCGATCGCAGGCAGGGTATCGGCGTCGGTGCCGTAGGTCGTCACGACCAGGATCTTCGGCGCGTCCGGGCGGGCAGTGATCGCCGCGGTGGCTTCGGCGCCGGTCATTCCGTCGCCGAACTGCAGATCCATGACGACGACGTCGATGTCGCCTTCCGCTGCACGGGCGACGGCGTCTTCCGCCGTTTCGGCCTCGGCTACCACCGTCATGCCCGGTTCGGTGTCGAGTACCGCGCGCAGTCCGGCGCGCACGACCGGATGATCGTCGGCGAGCAGGAGTCGGATCGGTTCTTCGTTCACGGATCAACCTCTGTGGTGGAGTGCGGTTCGGTGGTGGAAAGGGGAAGCCGGGCGGCGAGGGCCGTGCCGTTTCCCGGTGCGGCTTCGACCGTGAAGGTGCCGTGCAGATCGTGGATCCGTGCCCGCATGGCGGCCAACCCGAATCCGTCGCCGTCCGGTCCGGGGGGAGGTACGGACCCGGGGTCGAAGCCGCAGCCGTCGTCGACGACATCCACCGCGACCTCGTCGTCGAGGAAGCTGAGGGTGATCTTCACGGTGGTGGCGGCGGCGTGGCGGGCGGTGTTGGCGAGCGCGGACTGCGCAACGCGCAGCAGCGCAACCTCGTGGGCGATGGGCACGGCCACCGGGGTGCCGGTCAAGTGGAACCGGGCGTCGAGGTCATGCCGTGCCGACGTGGCCGCGCAGAGGCGGTCGAGTGCGTCGGCGAGGGTGGTGTTCTCGAGGGCCGGGGGTGCCAGTGCAGCGACGAACCGCCGCGCCTCCGCCAGATTGTCCACCGCCGCGATACGAGCCTGCACGACGTAGCCGGCAGCATCGTCGGTCCGGGTCGGCAAGGCACGCTCGGCCGCGCGCAGTAACAATTGGATGCTCGACAGTCCCTGAGCGAGGGTGTCGTGGATCTCGCGTGCCAGCCGCTCTCGTTCCTGGAGGACACCCGCACGGTGCTGGGCGGTCGCCAGGTCGGCCCGCGTCGCGGTGAGCTCGTCGATCAGCATCCGGCGCTGTTCGCTTTCGCGGTACACGGTCCGGTAACCCCACACGACTGCGACGGCGACCGCGGCACCGAGCGCAGGCCCGATCACTGCCGCGGGCGTCACCGTGCCCTGATGAACCGCAAAGCCCGCCACTGCGGCGCCTGCGGTGAGCGCCACCGCGATCAGGCCACCGCGCCGCGGCAACAGATGGAGCTGCACGAAGTACAGGGGGAAGGCCAGCCACACTCCTTCTGCCGACTCCATCAGCAGAATCAGCCACACGGCGCCGACCGCGCTGAGCCAGACGGCAGCCGCGCTCGGTGACCGGGCGACGAGCGGCAGCATCGGGCCGATCGCGTATGTCAGCGCGAGGACGACGGCCACCGTCGCCACCGCGACCGCGTCGGGGTCGTTGGCCGCCACCGCACGCACGACCGTCAGCGCAAGCAAGCCGATCACGAGCAGGTGCAGGCACCAGGCCAGGACTTTGGTGGCGGTCGTCGAGGTGTTCACTGTCGTGCCAGCATACGGATCTCTTCGCGCGTCCACACCTGTCGAAAGGTGGAGATCGAGGACCGTCCTTCGATGCGGAAATCCACCCCTGGCGCCGGATGTCTGCGGGCGCCGCGACGACAAGAGTGGACGGCATCGACATTTCGACACCATTCGGCTGTCGACCCGCATCCGATATTCGACAGAGGAGATGGCTGCACCGTGTTCGTTGCCTGGAGAGACCTGAGATTCGCCAAGGGCAGATTTGCCCTGATGGGGGCTGTCATCGTCCTGATCACCCTTCTGGTCGGGTTGCTGTCCGGCCTGACAGAGGGCCTCGCCCGTCAGAACATCTCGGCCATCACGGATATGAACGCCGACCGTATCGTCTTCTCGGATCCGGGCGACGACGATCTGTCCTACACGACCTCCACCGTCACCCGCGCGCAGTGGCAACAGTGGTCCGATGCGCCGGGTGTGACGAGCGCCGAACCCGTCGGGATCTCCACATCGCGGGCGAGTGCCGGGGCGTCGAAACTGGCGGTCTCCGTGTTCGCCGTGGAATCCGGATCGACGCTGGTGCCGGGTGGTGAACAGATCTCCTCCGGAACCACCGTGTTGTCGGAGACGGCAGCCGAGGAACTGGCTGCCGGGCCCGGAGACACCATCTCGGTGAACGGTGAGGACCTGACCGTGGCCGCCGTCAGCGGCGATGACTCCTTCGGGCACACCCCCGTGGTGTGGACTCCGCTCACCGATTCGGCCGCCACAGTGATCGCGCTGACCACCGCGGACGGTTTCGGCAGCGCCGCCACCGACCAGCTGGCCGGCACGAAGACCGTCTCGAAGGACGATTCGCTGTCTGCGATCGGCTCGTACACTTCGGAGAACGGATCACTGCAACTCATGCGCGGCTTCCTGTTCGTGATCTCCGCGCTCGTCATCGGTGCGTTCTTCACGGTGTGGACCGTGCAGCGCAGCGGCGACATCGCGGTCCTGAAAGCGCTCGGGGCCCCCACGTCGTTCCTGCTGCGTGACGCACTCGGTCAGGCCGTGGTCCTGCTGACCGTCTGCACGCTGATCGGCACCGGTCTTGCCGCGGCGCTCGGTGCGGTGATCGGCGGTGCCGTCCCCTTCGAGATGACTTTGTCGACCGTCCTGTTTCCAGCGGTGGTGATGATCGCGTTGGGCGCCTTCGGCGCAGCTCTTGCGGTCCGCCGTGTCACCTCCGTCGACCCTCTGATTGCCCTGGGAAGTGCCCGATGAGCCTGAACCTGACCGACGTCACACTCACCTACCCCGACGGCGACGATCGCCTCGTCGCACTCGATCGCATCAACCTCGATGTTCAGGGCGGGACGGTCACCGCGGTCGTCGGCCCGTCCGGTTCCGGAAAATCGAGCCTCCTGGCCGTCGCCGCCACTTTGATCACCCCCGACTCCGGCACGGTCACCCTGGCGGGTACGTCCACGACCGGTATGTCCCGCGGTGAACTGGCAGATCTGCGCAGGAAGAAGGTCGGTATCGTGTTTCAACAGCCGAATCTGCTGCCGTCGCTGACCGCCGTCGAGCAATTGCAGGTCACCGCCGCGATCGATGGCCGGTCGACGTCCGGGGCTCGCGCCAGGGCCGTGGAGTTGCTGGACGCGGTCGGGCTCGCCGACCATATCGGCAGGCGTCCGCATCAGCTCTCGGGCGGGCAACGCCAACGCGTCAATATTGCGCGGGCGTTGATGAACGACCCGACGGTGCTCCTGGTCGACGAACCGACGAGTGCGCTCGATCACGAGCGAGGCGCGGAGATCGTCGACCTCATCACCCGCCTGACCCATCGGCAGGGGGCGGCAACCGTTCTGGTGACGCACGACCGCGCGAATCTCGGTGCGGTCGACGAGGTGGTCGAAGTCATCGACGGCCGGCTCACCGCCGGGCACGTCGGCGACATCTACCCCAGGGTGTAGTCATATCGATGGGATATGTGCCCATGCGGAAGTGATGGCTACCCCCGAACCTGGATTCGGCGCACGCTCGACAGATGAACGTCTCCACTGATCGCGCCTCCGTCGCCGAGACATCGACGAGCCCCGGCCTCGTGCCGGGGCTCGCGCTGTGTTCTGTCGCAGCGGCGACGGCAATGGGCGTCCACGCTGTGGTGCCGTCCGTGAGCCCCCTGCTGATCGCCATCGTGCTCGGTGCGGTCGTCGCGAACGTCGTCGATCTCCCTCAGCGTGTCCGCCCGGGACTCGCCTTCTCGTCCAAACGGGTGCTGAGGGTGGGTATCGCGCTGCTCGGGCTGCAGTTGCTGATCGGAGACGTGCTCGGTCTCGGCTGGAAAGTCATCGTCGTGGTGATCGCTGTGGTGGCTTTCGGTATCGGGGGGACGATGTTCGTCGGCGGACTGCTCGGGCTCACCTGGACGCAGCGAGTGCTGATCGCGTGCGGATTCTCGATCTGCGGTGCGGCTGCCGTGGCCGCGGTGGACGGTGTCGTCGACGCGAAGGAGGAAGAAGTACTCACAGCCGTCGCGCTCGTGGTGGTCTTCGGCACGATGATGATTCCTGCGGTTCCCCTGCTGTCACAGGCCTTCGGCCTCTCCGACCACGCCGCCGGATTGTGGGCAGGGGGCTCGATTCACGAGGTGGCCCAGGTCGTTGCGGCAGGGGGCATGATCGGAGGAGCGGCACTCGGGGTCGCCGCCGTGGTGAAACTGGCCCGGGTGTTGATGCTCGCACCCGTGATCGCGATTCTCGGTCTGCACCGGCGGCGCACCGAATCCGGTACCGGCGCACAGCGCCCGCCGCTGGTGCCGCTGTTCGTCGTGGGGTTTCTCGGGTGTGTTGCCGTGCGGTCTACCGGTCTGATCCCCGCCGCCGTCCTCGATGTCGCGTCGGTCCTGCAGACCGTGCTCCTCGCGGCGGCCATGTTCGCGCTCGGCGCCGGTGTGCACGTCGCGACGATCCGGAAGGTCGGCGGTCGACCCTTCGTGCTCGCTGCACTCTCGACCGTGTGGGTCGCGGCGATCGCATTGACCGGGGTGCTCCTCGCGGGCGCCGGATCCTGAAACCTGTCCCGCGGACGTACGCGCCCGTAGGGTGAGCGTATGCCTGCATGGACGGTCCAGGACATCCCCGATCAGCACGGCCGAACGTTCGTGGTGACGGGTGCCAACAGCGGGCTCGGCGCGGAAACCGCGCGAGCCCTGGCGGGCGCAGGCGCTCGCGTGGTCCTCGCATGCCGCGACGTCGATAAAGGTGAGCAGGCAGCGGACGGGCTCGGCGACCATGTGCAGGTGCGCCGGCTGGATCTGGCCGATCTGGATTCGGTGCGCGAGTTCGTCGACGGTCTCGCGGCGTCGCACGAGGTGGTCGACGTCCTGATCAACAACGCGGGTGTGATGGCGGTTCCATTGCGGCGGACAGTGAACGGCTTCGAAATGCAGATCGGTACCAACCATCTCGGGCATTTCGCGCTCACCGCTTTGCTTCTCGGGCGCATCACCGACCGGATCGTGACGGTGAGCAGCGCGATGCATCGGATCGGGCGGATCGATCTGGACGACCTCAACTGGGAACGGCGGCGATACGACCGCTGGCGCGCATACGGGCAGTCGAAGCTGGCGAATCTGCTGTTCGCCTACGAACTGCAACGGCGCCTGACCGATCGGGAGTCTCCGGTGCGCTCGTTGGTCGTGCATCCGGGGTACTCGTCGACCAATCTGCAGTTCCGTAGCGAGACCCTGTACGGCAAGCTCATGGAGCTCTCGACGCCGATCATCGGACAGTCGCCCGCGATGGGCGCGTTGCCGTCGCTGTATGCGGCGACGGTCCCGGACGTCGAACCGGGTGGCTTCTACGGTCCAGGCTCGTTCTTCGAGATGCGCGGGAATCCGAAGCGGGTGCAGTCGAGCGCCCGATCGAAGGATGAAGACGTTGCGTCGAGGCTGTGGGCGTTGTCGGAGGAACTGTGCGGGGTGGAGCTGCTGTCGAAATGAAGCCCGGTGGGAGTTCACAGCAGGGTGGACGGCATGGGCGGTAGCTCGTCCCGTCGGCACAACCGTGTCTGGTCGACGAGGTCGAGCGTCCGCAGGTAGTAGCGGACCAGATCTCCACCGGAATCCCCCGAATCGGAGGCCACCTGCAGTGCCGCACCGAGCCCGTCGCCGCGCGCCCACCGGTAGATCGCAGCGACCGGCGCCGGATCGGGTTCCGGGCTCACCGTCAGACCGTGCCGTTCCTCGGCGGCGGCGAGTCCACCCCACAGCCGGACCGTCGCGTGTAGGGCCTCGTCGATCGCGGGTGTCGTCCGTCCCGCGGATACGGCAGTGCGACGACGGTTTTCCCCGAGCGCGCTGGATGCAACGGCGGCCAACTCGGCGGGTTCGAGACCGGACCAGGCGCCGGTGCGCAAGCACTCTGATACGAGAAGATCACTGCGGCAATAGATTCGGCTGAGCCGATGGCCGTCCTCGGTGATATGTGCGTGACCGGTGATCGGGTCGTGCAGGATGTGGCCGCGTTCGTCGAGTAGTGCAAGGGTGCGATCGAATGTGTCGGTCAGGCGTTCGGAGACCGTACGAACCTGTGCGAGCAGCAGTTCGGTGTCTGCGTGCAGGGCACTGCGCTGGGCGGCGAGCGCGAGCAGTCGGTCGCGGTCGCCACGACGATGACCGGGGTGCGAGCGGACGGCGCGCGCCAGCACGGTGACCGTATCGGACGGGGCGGTGTTGCGAGCATGGGCGAGCCGGTCGCGCAGGTCCCGGTATTCGGCGAATCCGGCTGCCTGGCCGAGTTCCGCATCGAGCGCCGCGAGAGTCTCCGTGTTGACCCGGGCTGCGTCGGCCAGCGCGGCGACCGAGTTCTGTGCCTGGAACTGGGCGAACGAGCGACCGAGTAGCGCACGAGCACCGTCCACGCCGAGATCGTCGATGAGATTGACCGCGGTGTTGTAACCGACACGCAGCGAACTGTGCAGCGGATAGGTGCGAGTGGAGGCGAGTCCGGCGACCGTTGCGGGTGCGATGTCGGGACTCCACAGCACCACGGCGTGTCCGTGTTCGTCGATGCCGCGCCGGCCGGCGCGGCCGGTCAACTGGGTGTATTCGCCTGCGGTCAGCCGTACCGGGCCGTCGGCTGCCGGTTTGACGAGACGTTCCAGCACCACAGTCCGGGCGGGCATGTTGACGCCCACGGCGAGCGTCTCCGTGGCGAAGACGACTTTTACCAGGTTGCGCGCGAAGAGTTCCTCGACGGTGTGCCGGAACGCGGGCACCAGACCCGCGTGGTGCGCGGCGAAGCCGCGTTCGAGACCGTCGATCCACTCGGCGTAGCCCAACGCATCGAGGTCTGCGAGGGGCAGCGCCGCGGTGTGTCTCTCCGCGATGGATCGGATCTCGGACAGATCGGATCCATCAGTGAGCCGCACCGACCCGTCGAGGCACTCGGTGACCGCGGCATCGCACCCGGCGCGGCTGAAACGGAACCAGATGGCAGGCAGGAGTTGTTCGGCTTCCAGGCGCGCAACGATCTCGGGCCGGTCGGCGCCGGCGGGTTCGGGCCGGTGCCCGTGGCGCCGGCGGCGTCTGCGGCCGGGGGACGGTGGCGGTGCGGCCTCGACCAGCCGTCGATGCGCGATGTAGCGGTCGAGGGCGTCGTCGACGCTGCCGTCGACCGGCGACAGCAGGTCGAACAGTCGACCCCCTGCGAGCATGTGCTGGGTGAGCGGTACCGGGCGCGTTTCCTCGACGATCACGGTGGTGGCGCCGCGCACCCGGGTGATCCACTCGCCGAACTCCTCGGCGTTGCTCACCGTCGCCGAGAGGCTCGCCAGCCGTACCGATGCCGGGAGATGCAGTATCGATTCCTCCCACACCGCGCCGCGCTCGCTATCGGCGAGATAGTGCACCTCGTCCATGACGACATGGGTCAGGCCGGTCAGTAGCGGGGAGTGGCTGTGCAGCATGCTCCGCAGGACCTCGGTGGTCATGACGACCACCGGCGCGTCCGGATTGCGGCTGACGTCGCCGGTGAGCAGACCTACCTGCTCGTCGCCGAAGCGGTCGGCGAAGTCGTGGTACTTCTGGTTGCTCAACGCCTTGATCGGTGTGGTGTAGAAACATGTTCCGGTCGACGCGAGGGCAAGGTGAGCGGCGAACTCGCCCACGACCGTCTTCCCGGAGCCGGTGGGCGCGCAGACCAGGACGTCGCGGTCGCTCTCGAGTGCGCGACAGGCCCGGAGCTGGAATTCGTCGAGAGCGAAGTCGAACTCGGCCGCGAACAGCGTGAGCTGCGGCCCGTACTGCGTGTGCACGCATCCACGCTACGCGGGCGCACCGGCTGTCGCCGAACTGTGATCTAGATCACTTCTCCTCGGGAATTGATCGCGAGGTGCACATGTTAGTTGAGTACGTATGACTCAAGTCCAACAGAAAGGCTTCGGAATGCCGTCATTCTTCGGGCCTGGTGGCCCCGGCCGCATCGACATCTCGCGCTTCATGAGCCGCGGAACCCAGGAGCTCATGGCTGCTGCCGTCCATTTCGCGACACAACGCGGCGACACAGATCTCGACGCGCTGCACGTTCTGCGTGCCATGGCCGAGCAGGAACCGGCTCGGACGGTCATGACTCGCTCCGGCGCGGACCCGGCCGACGTGATCAAGGCTGTAGAGCAGCGACTCCCGCAGAGCACCGTCGGAAGCACAGTCGATGCGCCTGCCCTCAGCGGCGCGGTGAAGACCGCGCTTCTCGAGGCGCACCAACTCTCCCGAGCCCTCGGGTCCACCTACATCGATCCCGAGCACCTGTTCTTCGCGCTCGCCGCCGACCAGAGCCGCGCGCCGGGTCGTCTGCTTGCGTCGTTGGGGGTTACCCCGCAGGCGCTCCAGACCGCGCTCCAGTCGGTCCCCGCGACACCCGCGGAGACCGAATCCTCGACACCGACCCTCGACAAGTACGGCGTCGATCTCACCGATCGTGCCAGGGGCGGTGGGATCGATCCCGTCATCGGTCGTGCCGAAGAGATCGAGCAGACCGTAGAAATCCTCTCACGACGCACCAAGAACAACCCGGTGCTCGTGGGTGAGGCCGGCGTCGGCAAGACTGCGATCGTCGAGGGGTTGGCCCAGCGCATCGTGGACGGCGACATCCCGGACAGTCTGCGCGACAAGCGCATCGTCCAGTTGGACCTGACCTCGATGGTGGCCGGCACTCGCTATCGCGGCGACTTCGAAGAGCGTCTCACCTCGGTGCTCGACGAGATCACCGCGCAGGACGGCGCTCTGATCGTCTTCATCGACGAGGTGCACACCGTCGTCGGTGCGGGTGGCGGCGGCAGTGAGGGTTCGATGGATGCGAGCAACATCCTCAAGCCCAAGCTTGCCCGCGGTGAACTGCACATCGTCGGTGCGACGACGCTCGACGAGTATCGCAAGCACATCGAGAAGGATCCTGCGCTCGAACGGCGCTTCCAGCCGGTCACGGTGGGTGAGCCGTCGCACGACGATACCGTGACCATCCTGCACGGACTTCGCGGGCGGTATGCAGATTTCCACGGTGTCCGGTACGCCGACGAGGCGATCGAGGCAGCGGTGGATCTGTCGGTGCGGTACCTGCCGGATCGACAGTTGCCCGACAAGGCCATCGACCTGATCGACCAGGCAGGCGCGCGGTTGCGCCTGCGGGCGGCGCGGGTCGACACCGATGCCCTCCGCGGGCAGGTGGTGTCGCTCGAGGCAGAGAAGGATGCCGCTGTGGCGGCCGAGCGCTACGAGGAGGCGTCACGGATCCGCGACGAGATCGTTCGGATCCAGACCCGGATCGACTCGGGTGAGCCCACGTCCGACGACGTGGATGCCCCCGTGGTGGACACGGAGTTGATCGCCGAAATCGTTTCCCGTGCAACGGGAATTCCCGTTACCCGGATGACGAGTGGCGAGAAGGATCGGCTCCGGAACCTCGAGAGCGAACTGCACGAGCGCGTCGTCGGGCAGGACGAAGCCGTACGGGCAGTGGCCCGCTCGGTGCGGCGTAGCCGCTCGGGGATGAGCGATCCGGGCCGGCCGGTGGGCAGCTTCCTGTTCCTCGGACCGACCGGTGTCGGTAAGACAGAACTGGCGAAAGCCTTGGCGGAAGTCCTGTTCGGCGACGAACGCTCGATGCTGCGCATAGACATGAGCGAGTTCGGCGAACGGCATACCGTCAGCAGGCTCGTCGGTGCCCCGCCCGGGTACGTCGGCTACGGCGAAGCCGGTCAGCTCACCGAACGGGTGCGGCGGAATCCGTATTCGGTGGTGCTGCTCGACGAAATCGAGAAGGCGCACCCGGACGTGTTCAACACACTGTTGCAGGTCCTCGACGACGGCCGCCTGACCGACGGTGAGGGGCGCACGGTCGACTTCAGCAACACCGTGGTGATCATGACCAGCAATCTCGGATCGGACATCATCTCGAGCCGCGGTGGTGCACTCGGTTTCGTCACCGGCGACGCCGAGGCCACAGAGAAGCCGTTGCGCGACAGGGTGATGGCTCGGTTGCGCGAGACGATGCGACCCGAGTTCCTCAACCGGATCGACGAGATCGTGCTGTTCCGCAAGCTCGACGACGAGCAGCTGCGACGCATCACCGATCTGTTGCTCGATGACACTCGGAAGAAGCTGGCGGGCAAGGGAATCGATCTCGACATCGATGGCGTAGCAGTCGACTGGCTTGCCGACCGGGGGCATCAGCCCGAATTCGGTGCGCGTCCGCTGCGCCGTGCGATTCAGCGCGAAGTCGATGACCGCATCGCCGATCTGTTGCTCGATGACGAACTCGTCGAAGGCGGCGCGGTGACCGTGTCGGTCGAAGGCGGTGAACTGGTCGTCAGGTGACCGGAAACGGTTGGTAAAGAGATGGATCGGCCCGCCTCGGGTGAAACGCCTGAGGCGGGCCGATCGCTGTGTGGGCGGTAGCATCGGGCGCCATGGTCACACGAGCAGGACTGTCCGTCATCGTTCCCGTTCACAACGAAGAGGTGTATATCGGACCGTGCCTCGACGCGTTGATCGAGCAGCAGGACGACCTCCTCGATATCGTCGTGGTCGACAACAACTGCACGGACTCCACCGTCGACGTCGTGCGGCGCGCGCAGGAGAAGAGCTCGAAGATCAAGCTGGTGGAGCAGCCGAAATCAGGTGTCGCACATGCGAGGAATGCCGGGTTCGAGGCTGCGGAGGGCGACCTCCTCGGCCGTGTCGATGCAGACACCCGCGTCCGCCCCGGCTGGGCTCGGGTGGTGCGCAACTATTTCGGCAGAGGCGACACCGAGGCGGTCGGCGCCATCAGCGGCCTGCACAATTCGTACGATTCGCCGTATCGGCGCCTCAAGGGGTGGTACGTCGAAAAGCAGGTTCAGCGTGGCATTTTCGGAGGGGAGCGGCCGTACAGGAACCTGCACGGCGCCAATATGGCGATCCGTCGTACCGCGTGGGAGCGGGTCCGCGACGAGGTGAGTGTCGCGTCGGAGATCCATGAGGACCTCGATCTGGCCCTGTGTCTCGGTGCAGCGGAGGTTCCCATCGTCCAGCTCAGCGACATGAGGGTGGATCTCTCGCCGCGACGGGCGTTGACGCCGCCGCGGGAGTTCCGATCCTATATCGAATCCGGCGTGAGGACGTTCGACCTGCACGGGCGGATGACGCCCGAGATTCGCCGCGCCCTGACGCTGCACGAGCGGTTCCATGTTCTCGTCTACGCCGCCTATCGGCCGTACGACCCCGAACTCGGCCGGTTCTCGTTGCGGGCGCTGTTCGGGAAGCCGCAGGCCCGCACGATGCCGGTGAGTGAGGGCGCCGAGGTGAGGTAGGGGAGGGCGCCGGAGCGCGGGTGCGAAGACGGTGAAGACGAAACCGGCGGGTCCCGCGCTCGGAAGCAGCAGGACCCGCCGTAGGCGGGGACCGGGAGTTCGCTGCAGCCCTCAGCTCTCCACTCGGTCCTCAACAGGCCCACTGGTGAATATAGGTAAGGCAAGCCTTATGCGCAAGCGCTAGGCCGTGTCGCGCGATCCATCAGGGGGGTCGCGACGAGTGGTGTTCGACCCGCGCTACCGTGTTCGGACGGCGATGCTATGACAGCAGCGCCACGAGGATGCAGAGGAGTCTTCCGGATGGGTGCACAGATCGCCGCTCCAGCGCCGTTGCGGAACAGCGTGCTGCTCGGGCTGGGTGTCCACCGCCCGGAGCGTGTCGTCACGAACGCTGAGATCTGCGAACTGATCGATTCGAGCGATGAGTGGATCCAGTCTCGCTCCGGCATCAAGGAGCGCCGCTTCGCGAAGGCGCACCCCGAGGAAACGATCGTCGAGATGTCGGTCGATGCCGCGGAGAAGGCCCTCGACGCCGCGAAGCTCACCGGCGCGCAGATCGACACGGTGATCGTCGCGTGCTCCACCTACGGCTTCCAGACCCCCCAGGCCGCTGCGCTCGTCGCCGACAAGATCGGCACGCACGGCGCCGCTGCCCTCGACATCCAGGCCGGCTGCGCGGGCTTCTGCTATGCGCTCGGTGTCGCATCCGACCTGGTCCGTGCCGGATCGGCAACCAACGTGCTCGTCGTCGGTGTCGAGCGGATGAGCGACGCGACCAACCCCACCGACCGCTCCGTGCGGTTCATCTTCGGTGACGGCGCAGGCGCCGTGGTCGTGGGCGCCTCCGACGAAGTGGGTATCGGCCCCACCGTCTGGGGATCCGACGGCTCCCAGGGCAACGCGATCCGGCAGGAACCCGACTGGGTCGACTTCGCACAGAACCCCGACCAGCCGCGCCCCTGGATCATCATGGAAGGCACCGCAGTGTTCCGCTGGGCCGCCTTCGAAATGAGCAAATACGTGCGTCAGGTCGCCGACAAGGCCGGTGTGGCGCTCGCGGATCTCGACGCATTTGTGCCGCACCAGGCCAACCTGCGGATCAACGACGTCATCGTCAAGCAACTCGAACTGCCCGATACCGTGGCCGTCGCCGACGACATCATCGAGACCGGCAACACCTCCGCGGCCTCCATCCCGCTCGCCATGGAGAAAATGCTGCGTACCGGCCAGGTCGAGGCGGGGGCAACTGCACTGCTGCTCGCCTTCGGTGCCGGACTGTCCTTTGCAGGCCAGGTCGTCAAGATGCCGCCGCTGGCCCAGTAGTTCATGGCGCGCACAAAGAAGTCATCGATCCCTCGATGGCTCTCGTTGCTCTGTTTCGTCGTGCTCTCCGTCGTCGTGGTTCTTCTCGAACCGTACGACTCCGACTCGTCCGATGCCGCTGATTCGTCCGGTGGCACCGGCTCGTCGACGTACAGTGGTTCGGACGCCGACATCGGTGGGGTGCTCCAGGCGCTCGCAGCGCTTCCGGTGCGCGACGCCGCATCGCAGAGCGGCTACGAGCGGGAGGCATTCGGCTCTGCGTGGACCGACAGCGTCACCGTCGAGTTCGGGAAGAACGGCTGCGACACGCGCAACGACATCCTCAAACGAGACCTCGTGCACATCTCGCTCGAACCGGCCACCAAGGACTGCACCGTGCGCACGGGCACGCTCCACGACCCGTACACCGGCAACGAGATCTTCTTCCGGCGCGGCACGGCTACGTCGTCGCAGGTCCAGATCGATCACGTCGTCGCACTGTCGAACGCGTGGAAGACGGGTGCGCAGCAACTCGACGAGCAACAGCGTCGTAACCTCGCGAACGATCCCCGCAATCTGATCGCCGTCGACGGCCCGACCAACCAGTCGAAAGGCGACTCCGACGCCGCGCAGTGGCTTCCGCCCAACGCCGACTACCACTGCGACTACGTGGCGCAGCAGATCGAGGTCAAGACCGTCTACGAACTCTGGATCACCCCCAGCGAGCACGAGGCGATGTCCCGCGTCCTCGCGGCCTGCTGAACCGGCCTCCGATGGTGTGGAGCACAGATGGGCTTCAACCACGACAACCGCTCTTGAATATCATCGTTGTGTCGCACGTAACCTGAGACGCGACGCGATTCCGGTGGCCACACCCGGTGCTGTTCGGAATCGGACCGATACGACGTGGGAGAACCGCCATGAGCGCCGATAAACCGAAAATCATCTACACGTTGACAGACGAGGCGCCGCTGCTCGCGACGCACGCCTTCCTGCCCATCGTGCGCACCTTCGCCGGCGCCGCGGGCGTCGAGGTCGAGTCGAGCGACATCTCGGTGTCGGCGCGGATCCTGGCCGCGTTCCCCGACCGCCTCACCGAAGAGCAGCGCATTCCGGACACCCTTGCCGAGCTGGGACGTCTGACGCAGCTGCCCGAAACCAACATCATCAAACTGCCCAACATCAGTGCTTCCGTGCCGCAGCTCCTCGCCGCGATCAAGGAATTACAGGGCAAGGGCTATGCGATTCCGGATTTCCCGGACGACCCCAAGACCGACGAAGAGCGCGAGATTCGGGAGCGCTACGGGAAGATCCTCGGTAGTGCCGTCAACCCGGTCCTGCGTGAGGGGAACTCCGATCGGCGCGCACCCCGCGCGGTGAAGGAATACGCCCGCAAGCACCCGCACAGCATGGGTGAGTGGTCGATGGCGTCGCGCAGCCACGTCGCGCACATGACGCACGGCGACTTCTACCACGGCGAAAAGTCGATGACGCTGGACAAGGCACGCACGGTCCGCATGGAGCTCGTGACCGCGCGCGGCGAGACGATCGTTCTCAAGCCCGAGGTGTCGTTGGGTGAGGGCGACATCATGGACAGCATGTTCATGAGCAAGAAAGCGCTGCTCGAGTTCTACGAAGCGCAGATGGAGGACGCACGCAAGACCGGAGTGATGTTCTCTCTGCACGTCAAGGCGACAATGATGAAGGTCTCGCACCCGATCGTCTTCGGTCACGCAGTGAAGACCTTCTACAAGGACGCTTTCGCCAAGCATCAGGCGCTGTTCGACGAGCTGGGCGTCAACGTCAACAACGGCCTCGTCGACCTCTACGACAAGATCGAGACGCTCCCGAGCACACAGCGCGAAGAGATCATCAAAGACCTGCACGAGTGCCATGAGCACCGTCCCGAGCTGGCGATGGTCGACTCCGCCAACGGCATCTCGAACTTCCATTCGCCCAGCGATGTCATCGTCGACGCTTCGATGCCTGCGATGATCCGCATGGGCGGGAAGATGTACGGCGCAGACGGGCGGCCCAAGGACGCCAAGGCCGTGATGCCGGAGTCCACATTTGCGCGCATCTACCAGGAGATCATCAACTTCTGCAAGACCAACGGTGCGTTCGACCCCACCACGATGGGCACCGTCCCCAATGTCGGGCTCATGGCGCAGAAGGCCGAGGAATACGGATCGCACGACAAGACCTTCGAGGTTCCCGAGGAAGGCGAGGCCAATTGTGTCGATGCCGACACCGGGGAAGTGCTGCTGACCCAGCACGTCGAGGCAGGCGACATCTGGCGCATGTGCACCGTCAAGGACGCGCCGATCCGCGACTGGGTCAAGCTCGCCGTGACCCGTGCACGCAACTCCGGGATGCCGGTCCTGTTCTGGCTCGACCCGTACCGCCCGCACGAGAACGAGTTGATCAAGAAGGTCGAGCTGTACCTGCAGGATCACGACACCGAGGGCCTCGACATCCAGATCATGTCGCAGGTGCGCTCGATGCGGTACACGTTGGAGCGGGTGATCCGCGGACTGGACACCATTGCCGCGACAGGCAACATCCTGCGCGACTACCTCACCGACCTGTTCCCGATCCTGGAACTCGGCACCAGCGCCAAGATGCTGTCTGTCGTCCCGCTGATGGCAGGCGGCGGCATGTACGAGACGGGCGCCGGCGGCTCGGCTCCCAAGCACGTCAAGCAGCTCGTCGAGGAGAACCACCTGCGCTGGGATTCGCTCGGTGAGTTCCTCGCGTTGGCCGTCAGCCTCGAGGACCTCGGCATCAAGAACGACAACGAGCACGCCAAGATCCTGGCCGACGCCCTCGACGCCGCGACCGGCAAGCTGCTGGACGAGAACAAGAACCCGTCCCGCAAGACCGGCGAGCTCGACAACCGGGGTAGCCAGTACTATCTCGCGCTGTACTGGGCGCAGGCACTCGCTGCGCAGGCCGAGGACAAGGAACTGGCGGAGCGTTTCGCCCCGCTCGCCCGCACCCTGGCCGAGAACGAGGACACCATCGTGCGCGAGCTCCTCGAGGTGCAGGGCTCCCCCGTCGACATCGGGGGCTACTACCAGCTGGACCGCGAGAAGACCGACTCTGTGATGCGGCCGAGCAAGACCCTCAACGACGCCCTGGCGTCCGTGCAGGTCTGACCTCCGACCGCCGAAAACTCTCCGACACCCATTGCGGACCATCGATGTCCGCGATGGGTGTCTCTGTCCATACACCCACCGCGAGAGCTGAGACAACCCTGATCAGTCGAGCAGCGCGTCGACGATCTCGTCCTCGGACAGAAGGACATGTGCCGCGGCCGGACCCAGCGGCACGAAACTGTCGCGGCTCGTGACGCGGGCGATCCGTCCCGGATAGTTCGCGTCGACGAGCGCCGCGATCACCGACTCCGCGACCGACCCGCTACGACGTGTTTCGTCGACCACCAGGACCCGTGGGAACCGCATCGCGTGCTCGGTGAGCGCGGTCAGGGGCAGCGGCGCGAGCCACTGAAGATCGAGCACCGTCGCCGCGATCCGTGGGGCGCTGCGGAGGGCGCGCAGGCTCATCCGCACACCGTTGCCGAACGTCACCACCAGCACGTCGCTGCCCTCGCCGTAGGTGCGTACCGTGCCCGGCGCGATCGGCGCGGGGTCGGGGAACTGCTGCCACAGGCCGTCGTTCTCGTCGTACAGGTCGCGCTGGTGATAGAGCGCGATCGGTTCGAGGAATACGCACACGCGATCTTCGGTGCGGGCCAGCGAGATGCACGCGCGCAGCAGTCCACCGGCCGTCGCAGGATCGGACGGGACCGCCAGAACCAGGCCTGGAATGTCGCGCAGCGCCGCGACGGAGTTGTCGTTGTGGAAGTGGCCGCCGAACCCGCGCTGATACGGCAGCCCGGCGATGCGCACCACCATCGGATTGCTGAAATAGTTGTCGGAGAAGAACTTCAAAGTTGCCGCTTCGCCGCGCAGCTGATCTTCCGCATTGTGCAGATAAGCGAGATACTGGATCTCCGGTATCGGCAGCATCCCGGCCACCGCGAACCCGAGCGCGGTACCCAGGATCGTCTGCTCATCGAGCAACGTGTCGAACACCCGGACCGTGCCGAAGTGCTCCTGCATCCCGCGCGTCACCCCGTACACACCGCCCTTGGCGCCCACATCCTCACCGAACACGCACGCCTGCGGAAACTCGTCGAGAATGTGTCCGAGTGTGCGGTTGACGGCCTGCGCGAGCGTCAGTGGTTCCCGCGGCAGCGGGTGCGGGTCGGCGGCGGAGTGCCCCCGGCCGTGGACATGTAGTGGACGCATCACCTGCGCTGCGGATTCGAGACGTGGGGGGTGGTGGAGTGTGTCGGCGACGTCGGCAACCTCGGCGCGCACCGATTCGTAGCGTGTGATGATCTCGGCCGGGGTGCAGAGTTCCCGGGCGACGAGTTCAGCGGCGGTCGAGAGCAGCGGGTCGCGTGCGTAGTCGGCGGTGATCTCGTCGTGGCCACGGTAGGCGCTCTCGACGTCCGACCCGGCATGGCCGAGGAACCGCACCGTCTTCAGATGCAGGATTGCGGGAGAGCGTGTTGTGCGGACCCGTTCGACGAGTTCGCCGGTGGTGACGAGAGTGGCGACCGCGTCGGCGCCGTCGACCGCCCGGTACTCGATGCCAGGGAAACGCGAGAGCAACTGCTCGAGCCAGCCCTCGGGGCTGCGCACACTGATTCCGAGACCGTTGTCCTCGCACACCAGCAGCAGCGGCACCGGCAGGCCGCGATACCTGCAGTACGCGGCGGCGTTCATCGCGCCGGTCGCGGTCGAATGATTCGCCGAGGCATCGCCGAAACTGCACACCACCACCGAATCCGCCGGCCAGGTGCCCTCCAGGCCGAGCTTCTGCATGCGAGCGAGCGCCAGCGCAAGACCGACGGACCGCGGCAGATGCGACGCGATCGTCGAAGTCTGCGGCAGGATGTTCAATGCGGGATTGCCGAACACTTTGTGCCGGCCGGCGGAGATCGGATCGAGTGTCGATGCGGCGCACCCGGCGAGCACGTCGCGGATCGGCGTCGTGCCGTCCTTCAGCGACGCGCGCGCAGCATAGAAGCCACCCGAGCGGTAATGCAGCAGAGCGGGATCGGTGACGCGGGTGAGCAGACCGAGCGCCGCGTTCGATTCGTGGCCGGCCGAGCCGATCGTGTAGAAACCTTCGCCGCGCCGCTGCATCTCGCGTGCCGCGAAGTCGAGGTGGCGCGACTGCAGTTGCGCGTCGAAGAATTCGAGCAACAGTGCGTCGTCGACCCGGCGGTCGGGGGTTCCCGTGCGGAGGGCCCGGATCGCGATGAGGAGGTGGTCGTCGAGCGCCTCTGCGGACATATCTTCGTTCTACGCCTGTATCAGCGCACTCGGAGGTCGATCGGCTGACCGTCGTTCGGGAAAGGCAACGACGTGAAGTTCATCGGCGCGACGTACTCTGCGGGCACATGCCATCGGTAGCGCAGAAGCAGGTGGTGGAGCACCGTTTTGACCTCGGCTCCGGAGAAATACATGCCGAGGCAGCGGTGGGCACCGCCGCCGAACGGCGACCACGCGTACTTGTGTACCCGATCCTCGCGACGCTCGGGGGAGAACCGCCCCGGGTCGAAATGCTCCGGGTCCGGCCACAGGTCGGGCATGTGATGGGTGTAGTGCAGACCGACGTTCATCAGCGTGCCCTTCGGGATGAAATGCCCGAGGATCTCCGTGTCGGCGACCGCGCGCCGTATGACCCCGGGCACCGGGGTCACGAGGCGCTGGCACTCTTTGATGACGAGATCGAGTGTGGTGAGCTGATCGAGTTGCTCGAACGACGGGGTCGACGTATCGAGCGCCTCCGACTCGTCGCGGCACTGCTGCTGCCACTGCGGGAACTGCCCGAGATACTGCAGGGCGGTGGACAACGTGATCGTCGAGGTGTCGTGCGCCGCCATCATGAGGAAGATCATGTGGTTGACGACGTCGTCGTCCGAGAATCGTTCACCGTCTTTGGATTCGACGTGGCACAACACCGAGAAGAGGTCGTCGCCCGTGTGTGCCCGCCGTGCAGGCAGATAGCGGCGGAAGAACTCTTCCAGTCGCGCGCGGCCACGGACTCCTCGTCGCCATCGGGTGCCGGGCAGCGGGTAGCGCACGATGGCTGTCGCTGCTTGAACGCACCCGATGAATGCTTTGTTGACCTCGTCCATCTCACGCGCTGAGGATCCTTCGGCGCCACCCATGAAGATCGAGGTGGCGAGGCCCAGGGTGAGTTCCTTGATGGCGGGGTAGGCGCGGAAGTCTTCTCGGGGCGTCCAGGTGTCGAGGGTCTTCTCGATCGCCGGGTGCATGGACTCGGTGTATCGGGTGATGCGGTCGCGGGTGAAGGCCTGCGACATGATCCGCCGGTGCGCGGTGTGTTCGTCGCCGTCGAGCAGCATCAGGCCGCGGTCGAAGAACGGTCCGATGAGTACGCGCCACCCGGCACCGTTGACGAGTGCGCGGTCGCGGTTCTGTAGCGCGGCACCGCACGCGTCGGGCCCGAGGAGCACCACCCACGGGTTCCCCGCGAAGGTGAACCACGACACGGGTCCGTGTTCGCGGTAGCGCTTGTCGTATGCCTTCAGTGGGTTGCGCATGTAGTCGAGGGCGTACCCGACGTACGGCAGTCCCTTGTCTCCGGGGACAGGCGTGAGTCCGGGAGGGGCGGGTGCCAGCGTCTTGGTCATGGTGAACTCCACGGTTCGGATCTGACAATACCTGTGGTCAGATAACTGTAACGCGAGTCACGTCTACCGGAGTCGGTTTCGAAGGCAGCCCCGGTCAGGTGTGTGGTGCAGGGTACATGCCATGCTGACGCGCATGGTTGACGTCGCACGTCCCAAGTTGGAAGGCACCGTCGCGGTCGCGGGAGGGCGCCGGCTCGGCTTCGCAGAATTCGGATCCGCGCAGGGGCGTACAGTCTTCTGGCTGCACGGCACCCCGGGTGCTCGCCGGCAGATCCCGATCGAGGCCCGGGCTTTCGCCGAACGGGCGAACGTGCGCCTGATCGGGTTGGATCGTCCCGGTATCGGCTCGTCGACACCCCATACCTACGACCGGGTCCTCTCCTTCGCCGAGGATCTGCGCATTGTCGCCGACACCCTCGGGATCGATCGGATGGGCATCGTCGGTTTGTCCGGCGGCGGGCCCTACACTCTCGCCACGGCCTACGCGATGCCCGAACGCGTCATGGGTGCCGCTGTGCTCGGCGGGGTTCCGCCCGTCGTCGGTCCCGACGCGATCTCAGGTGGTCTGATGCAACTCGGATCCCTCGTCGCGCCGCTGCTCGCCAGAGGCGGGGTGCCGATCGGTGTGGCGACGAGCACCGCGATCCGCGTCGTCAAACCGTTCGCGTCGCCGATCATCGACCTGTACGGGAAGCTGTCGCCGGAAGGTGATCGTCGGCTGCTGGCCCGGCCGGAATTCAAGGCGATGTTCCTCGACGACCTGCTCAACGGCAGCCGGAAGCAGATGGCCGCGCCCTTCGCCGACATCGTCGTGTTCACCCGCGACTGGGGTTTCCGGGTGCCCGACGTGAAGGTGCCGGTGCGATGGTGGCACGGCGACACCGATCACATCATCCCGATCGAACACGGCCTGCACATGGTGGATCTGCTCCCCGACGCCGAATTCCATCATCTGCACGGAGAGAGTCATCTCGGCGGACTCGGCGCATCGGAGGAGATCCTCACGACCGTGCTGAAACTGTGGGACGACGCCGAGCGGTAGCCGTTACCGAGACCGGTCGAGGAGAGCGAGCACCTCTTTCAGTTCGGCCGCGTCGACCTGACCGGGTGCCGACGGTGCCCCCACCATCCCGAACGTCGCGGCCGACCCGAACACCTGACCGGCCAGCCGCGAGATCACCCCGAGCCCGCCCATCGACATGGTGATGACCGGGCGCCTCGCGTGCTCTTCGTGCATGAGACGG
Organism: Rhodococcus ruitaii; assembly: GCF_055230935.1. Classification (NCBI taxonomy): domain Bacteria; kingdom Bacillati; phylum Actinomycetota; class Actinomycetes; order Mycobacteriales; family Nocardiaceae; genus Rhodococcus; species Rhodococcus ruitaii. Next base: position 328,110 of record NZ_JBUYWC010000003.1, read on the forward strand.
GTGGCGTCGAGCAGTGTCAGGACGTCGGCGGCGGACGTCGGCATCACCGCGATCTTGCAGATGTCGGCATGCAATTCTTGCATGGCGCACAGCCGGGCGACGATGTCATCGCGCCCGGGGGTGCCGTCGAAGTCGTGGTTCGACGCCACCACCGCGACACCGTGCGCGTGCGCGGCCTCGATGACCCGTCGCACGGCGGCGGGTTCGCGGCGGTACTCGACGTCGACGAGATCGACCGCCCCCGACCCGGCGAGCGCAGCATTGAGATCGGCGTAGTCTTCGTCGCCGATCGCCGCTGCACCGCCTTCGTGTGCCGTGCGGAACGTGGCCAGCAGTGGCACCCCGTCGAGTTGTTCGGCGAGCGCGTGAGCCTGCGTGACGACGGCGTCCGGGCTTCCCCAGGCAGCGAAGAAGTCGATGCGCCATTCGATGACGTCGGCGAGGCCCGTGAGGGCGCCGACCTGGTCGCGGAGGGCATCGGGTGTGGATCCGGTGATGGGCACGAACACCTTGGGGGTGCCTTCGCCGATCGTCACACCTTTGACACGGACCGGTGTGATCGCTTCACTCATCGTCGACTCCTGTGCTGGTTGTCTGTGACCGAAGCCCATTCGATCACAGGCAATCGGGAGGTCAGGGTCAGCATCGTTCGAGTTGTGCGACAACCAGGTGCAGCGCAGCTGTGGTGGTGAGGGTTCGAACTTGTTCGCGGTTTCCGGGGAAGCGTCGGGTGAGCGTGTACGTCGGCCGTCCGTCGATCGCAACGCCGAAGCAGACTGTGCCTACCGGCTTGGTCTCGGTGCCACCGTCAGGGCCGGCGATCCCGGTGGTGGAGACCGCGACGTCAGCTTTGAGGTGGAGTCGGGCGCCCTCGGCCATGGCTGCGGCAACCTGTTCGCTCACCGCGCCGTGCGCAGTGATCATCTCGGCCGGTACGTCGATGAGATCGGACTTGGCGTCGTTGGAGTACGAGACGACGCCACCCAGGACATAGGCCGACGATCCGGGGCGGTCGGTGAGCCGCGCGGCGATGAGCCCGCCGGTGCATGACTCCGCCGTCGCGATCGATCGGCCGTCGAGGACGTCGATCAGCTGGTCTTCGATGGTGGTGCCGTCGGTGGAGAAGATCCGGTGTCCGTGGTGTTCGGTGAGAACGTCGAGAAGACGGCGGTAGACGTCCGAGTCGGCGGAGGCGAATCGGGTCACCATGTCGAGTTCACCGCGTCGAAGACATGTGGTGATCTCGAGTCGGTCGAGGCCGGCGATCTCTGCGTCGGCCCGGCGCAGTGTCTCGGCGAGTTCTGCCTCGTGGAGTCCGTAGGCGCGCACGGTTTCCTGCTGCAGGTCGTCGGCTCGGGACAGGACTTCGGCGACGGCAGGTGAGGTGACCGCGCTCGGCCACATGGCCTGTAGCTCCCCGGGCGGGCCGGGCAGGATGACGATGGTCGGGACCGGCCGGGTCCCGGTTGCTACAGGGACTACCACGCCCGGTGCTGTGCCGGTCGGAGGCAGGGTGGTGGCACCGGTGGGAATCTGGGCCTGCTTGCGGATCCCGATACGCGTCGGCCCGGCGTCGAGGTCCGGGATGTGCGGGCGGTGGCGGCGAATGATGCCCGCGATGTGTTCTTCGAGTTCGGGGTCGAGCAGTAGGTCGCGATGGCAGAACTCGGCGACGGTAGCGACGGTGAGGTCGTCGGCGGTGGGGCCGAGACCACCGCTGGTGATGATGAGGTCGACGCCTTGATCGGTGAGGAAGCGCAGTTGTGCGGTCATGTCGGCGGGCCGGTCGCCGCAGATCGTGATGTGGGCGACGTCGACACCGAGTGCCAGGAGCTGCTGGGACAGCCATGGTCCGTTCTGGTCGGCGATCCTCCCGGTGAGCACTTCGGTTCCGGTCACGATAATTCCTGCACGTACGCTCACGGCGTCGAGCCTAGTCGGCAGCGTCGCGGAACCGACACGGCCACCGCCTGCTACCGGGTGGCAGAAGCATCAGATCTACGTAGACGCTCCGCGGTCCGGTACGTCCGCATCGTCGGAGGCCTGCGGAGCCTCGGCATGAACCGCATCTGCCACCTCATCGGAGGCATGGATCTTGTTCGGATCCGCCACGGCCTCACCCCGCGCGATCATGCCGGCCTCGTCGGACAGCGGGATCTCCTTGACGAGCCACGCGAGCAGGAACGCGATGATCAGGAACGGGACCAGATACCAGAACACCGGAGCCAGCGAGTCGGCGTAGGCATTGACGATGCCGTCCTGGATCGGCTCGGGGAGCTGCTTCATCACCGCCGGATCCAGGGTGGCGGTGGCCTGACCCGCCTGCTCGGGGTCGGCACCGGCCTCGGTGAACACCGTGGTGAGATTCTCCGCAAGCTTGTTGGTGAAGATCGTGCCGAAGATCGCGACACCCAGCGCGCCGCCTACCTCGCGGAAGTAGTTGTTGGTGCTCGTCGCGGTGCCGATCTCGTCGACGGGGACTGCATTCTGCACGACGAGCACCACGACCTGCATCACCAGGCCCAGGCCGAAGCCGAAGACGAACAGCATCGAGCAGACGATCCACAGGGGTGTGTTGCCCTGGAGCGTCGTCAGCCACAGCATCGCGGCCACCATGACGGCGGTGCCGGCGATCGGATAGATCTTGTACCGCTGGGTCTTCGTGATCGCGAGGCCCGATGCGATGGTCGTCAGCATCATGCCTGCCATCATCGGCAGCAACAGCAGACCCGACACTGCCGCGGATGTACCGGATGCCATCTGCAGGAACGTCGGCATGAACGCTATCGCCGCGAACATGCCGAGACCGAGGACGAACCCGATCGCGGTGGCATTGACGAAGATCGAGTTGCGGAACAGCGACAGCGGGATGATCGGATCCTGCGCACGCGACTCGATGAGCACGAACAGGCACACGGCGATGACGAGTCCGGCGCCGAACAGCCATGTCAGCGGATCGGTCCAGCCGCGATCAGCGCTGCCGCCGAAGTCGGTGAAGAAGATCAGGCAGGTCGTCGCTACGGAGAGTGCCAGGACGCCGGGCACGTCGATCCTCTTGGTGGGCTTCTTCGTCGGCAGGGTCAGCATGAACCACGAGATGATGAACGCGATGATGCCGATCGGGATGTTGATGTAGAAACACCACTCCCACGTCAGGTGGTCGACGAAGAACCCGCCGAGCAGCGGGCCGCCGACAGCTGCGAGACCGAAGATCGCACCCAACGGGCCCATGTACTTGCCGCGTTCGCTGGCCGGAACGATGTCGGCGATGATCGCCTGCGACAGGATCATCAGGCCACCGCCGCCGAGACCCTGCATGGCGCGGAACACCACGAAGGTCCAGAAATCGTCGGTGAACGCACACCCCACCGATGCCAGCGTGAAGACCGCGATCGCGATGAGGAACAGGTGACGTCGACCGAAGACGTCGCCGAACTTGCCGTATACCGGCATCACGATCGTGGTGGCAAGCAGATACGCGGTGGTGATCCACGCCTGGTGTTCGACTCCGCCGAGCTGGCCGACGATCGTCGGCATGGCCGTCGAGACGATGGTCTGGTCGAGGCTGGCGAGCAGCATGCCGGCGATCAGCGCGCTGAAGATGATCCAGATGCGTTTCTGGGTCAGAACCAGAGGTTCGTCGGTGGCTGTGGTGGTCACGGGGTTCCTGTCGGATCGGTGAGGGCTGTCGGATCGGTGAGATCGAGGGTCTGGCCGAAGAACTCCCGGGCGATCGTGATGTTGCGTGTCATGACTTCCTCGAACGAGCAGGTGTTGTCGTCGCTGAAGAATTCGTCGACGGTTTGGAAGGTGAGCGAGAGAGTGACGCCCACGACTGCCTTGGGCAGCGGATCGTCGAACGGTAGGCGTTCCCGGTCGGCTACGAGTCGTACGAAGTCGCGTTGCTGAGACTCGCCGACCGACATGAGTTTCGCCAGCAGCTGCGGCTCGGCATGGAGGATGTCCCGGAACAGTTGATGACGTTGCCGGGTGAAGTCGTTCTGGCGTGCTCGGGCGATCACCAGTCTCGCGATGTCGCTGAGCAGGGTGGGGGAAAGGGCGCCACCGCCATGGTCACCCTCGCCGCGTGCGATGAACTCGTCTTTCTCTTCTTGGAGGAAGCCCGCGTCGTGCTCGCCGATCACCGCGTCTTCCTTGGTGGGGAAGTAGTTGAAGAAGGTGCGTCGTGAAATACCGACGCTCTCGCAGAGTTCCTCGACCGTGAAACCCGAAAGGCCGCGTTCTGCAGTGAGGGTGCGCGCGTGCGACACCAAGGCATCGTACGTGCGTTGCATACGCGGACTACGCGCACCGCTCGGCGAGGTTGCACTTTCGCTCACGGAGTGCAATTTTGCACCATGAATCAACAGAGTGCAAAAGACGGACATTCACTCGAGCCACGACCGGGTCGGGGGCTTCACCCACATGATTCTCTCGTCGAGGTGGTCGCGCGTCGCAGACGGATGATCCACGTGAGTCTGCGCCCACGCAGCCTTCTCGTCGAGCAGTGACGCCACCAGCGTCCACGTCTCCATCGACCGCGGTGGATGCGCATCGGCCGCCCGCGCGAATCGGCGTCGGGCGTCGTCGGTCATCGCGAGAAGGTCTGCTCCTGTGATACCTCGATGCCACGCGAACCGTGCGAGCCCCAGCGCCTTGTCCCGACGGTTCTTCTCCGCCCGATCGGTGTGGGCGAAGTCGGCGTCGCTCATCTCTGCACCTCCTGTGTCCTCCCCATGATCCGTCCTATCGGCGACTGTTGGCCGCCGGCCGTTGACATCGTGTGCTGCGCGGCTCACGCTCATGGGGTGGGGCTTCCCGAGGGAACACCGAAAGAAGTTGTTGCGCAAGCAGCGGAACCGCCACGTGTGCCCGAATTCGATCCCACCGTCGGCGTGCCGGTGAGCGTTGCCTCCCGCGGCACCCCGCCGCACGCACTTGTCGCGCTCGGCGACTCGTTGCTGCAGGGCTTCCAGAGCGGTGCCGTCTACCGGACCGACGTATCGGTGCCCGCCATCGTCGCCTACGAACTCGGTGCGCTCGAATCGTTCCGGTATCCGCGCTATGGCGGACCAGGCGGATTGCCGCTGAACATCGAGGTCATGCTGCGTCGCCTCGGAGACCGCTACGGCCCGCAACTCGAGCCGTGGGAGATCCCGGCGGCGCTGTTCACCCTGCGCACCTTCATGGACGAGGTCGAGGACTACTGGGAACGTGGCCCAGGTGCGATCGCGCCGGTCATCGGCAGCTACAACGACAACCTGTCCTGCTACGGGTGGGATCTGCGTGACTCCCTCGAGAAGACCGCCGCCTTCTGCGCGGCCCGAATCACCACACCCAGCGACAACCTCCTCGACCAGATCGTCGAGAACAACGGCGACCGTGCGGCCATGCGCGTCTACCCGCACTGGGCACCCGCGCAGGAAACGATGACATTGTTCGACGCTGCCGCAGCCCTCGGCGACGACCACGACGACGACACTGACAGCGGCATCGAGACGCTTGTCGTCTTCCTCGGTTCCAACAACGCACTCGGCACCGTCACCCGACTGCGTGTCGTGTGGAGCGGCGACGACTACAAGGACCTCGACCGCAAGAACTCGTACACCATCTGGCGCCCCGAACATTTCGACGCCGAGTTCGCGGAAGTAGTCGAGCAGGTGCGCCGCATCTCGGCACGACACGTCATCCTCTGCACGATCCCCCACGTGACGATCGCCCCGGTCGCGCGCGGTCTCGGCGGCAAGAACGGCTCACGCTACTTCGCCTACTACACGCGGCCGTGGATCGACGAGAAGCACTTCGATGCGGCACACGACGACCACATCACCGGCGAGGAGGCACGCGCGGTCGACACCGCGATCGACCACTACAACAACACTATCCAGCAAGCCGTTGCCGATGCGCGGGCCGACGGACGTGACTGGTACCTGCTCGATGTCTCGGGTGTACTCGAACGCCTCGCCGCCCGTCGCTACCACGACGATCTCAGTGCCAGGCCCGCGTGGTGGACGCCGTACCCCCTGCCGCCGGCGCTCGCGGCGCTCGATCCAGTCCCCGACACCCGGTTCCTCACCGCCGACGGCAAAGGCGGACGGGCGACCGGTGGCCTGTTCTCACTCGATGGTGTGCATCCCACCACCGTCGGCTACGGAATCCTCGCGCAAGAGATCATCGGCATCATGGCGAGCGCGGGGGTCGAGTTCCGCCACCCGAACGGGACAGTGCGCACCGACGCGACGGTCGACTTCGAGCGACTCATCCGGCAGGACACTCTCGTGCAGAGTCCGCCGCAGAACATCGACAGTGCGCTGTCGATCCTCGGGTGGGCAGACGAGGTTCTCGACGTGTTCCGACGCCTCCTCCACGGTGGTGTGTGAGTGCTCCGAAACTTCTTCGAAGTTTCTGGTCTGTCGTGTCGATCGGCGTCTGCTTTGTTCGACGTGTACACAGAGGGACCGAAAGGCGGTCCGACGGATTCACGGAACGAGGAGATTCTCATGAAGTACATGCTGATCATGCGCGACACCGACGCCGCCATCGAAGCGTCGAAGAACATGGATTTCAACGAGATCGTCAACGCGATGGGCCGGTACAACGAATCGCTCATCAAGGCCGGCGTCCTGCTCGGCGGTGAGGGACTGTCCGAGGCGGAGGAAGGATTCGTCGTGGACTTCGACTCCGAGACACCGCTCGTCACCGACGGTCCCTACGGCGAGACGAAGGAACTGTTCAATGGCTTCTGGCTCATCCAGACCGCCACCAAGGACGAAGCTGCTGAGTGGGCAAAGCGGTGCCCCCTGGGTCCGGGCAGCAAGCTCGAGGTGCGTCGCGTGCACGAGAATGAGGAGTTCGACCAGGACAACGAGTACATCCAGAGGGAACAGGTCTGGCGCGAGGAACTCGGCACCGACCGCCCGGTCACCGGCTGAGTGATGAACGGCTGAGTGATGAACGGCTGAGTAATGAACGACGAGGCGACACTGCGCGTACGACGCGCGGTGGACGCAGTGTGGCGGATCGAATCGGCGAAGATCATCGCGACCCTCACCCGCAAGGTCGGTGATCTCGATCTCGCCGAGGATCTCGTGGGGCAGGCCCTGCTCGAAGCGATAGAGCAGTGGCCTGCCGCGGGCGTTCCTCGCAACCCGGCCGCATGGCTGACCTCCGTCGCCACCCGCCGCGCCATCGACACGTGGCGACGACAGGCACGTCTCGACGAGCGGCACGCGCACATGGCGCGGGAACTCGAGAGCGATGCAGCGCACCTCGATGATTCCTCGTGGGATCCCGATCGGATCGACGACGACGTCCTGCGCTTGATGTTCATGACCTGCCACCCCGTGCTGGGGCGAAAAGCGCAAGTGGCGTTGACACTTCGCTTCGTCGGTGGTTTGACGACCGAACAGATCGGCAGCGCCTTCCTGACACCGATTTCGACGGTGCGGCAGCGCATCGTGCGCGCGAAGAAAACACTCACGGCCGCGAAGGCCGTGTTCGAAGTGCCGGGGCGCGACCACTTCGCAGCCAGACTCTCGGCGGTACTCGGTGTGCTGTATCTGGTGTTCAACGAGGGTTATGCGGCCAGTTCGGGTGGCGAGTGGCTGCGCACGGACATCAGCGCGGAGGCGTTGCGGATCGCGAGGATCCTCGCCGAGCTCGTCCCGAACGAGCCGGAGGCGCACGGGCTGGTTGCGCTCATGGAGCTCACTGCGGCGCGGTTCCCCGCGCGTACCACGGCGTCGGGTGAACCGATTCTGCTGGCGGATCAGGACCGCACCAGGTGGGACCGCGGGCAGATCACCCGGGGTCTCGTGGCATTGGACCGCGCCGATGCGATAGGTCGTGGACGCGGACCGTACGGTCTGCAGGCCGCGATCGCCGAATGCCACGCGCGCGCAGCAGAGTTTTCGGACACCGACTGGCCACGGATCGTGTTGCTCTACGAGGCGCTGCAGCGTCTGGCGCCCTCGCCGGTGGTGGATCTCAACCACGCGGCGGCAGTCTCGATGGCATACGGGCCGGCGCCCGCGCTCGAGTATGTCGACAGGATTGTTGTGTCGGGGAAGCTCGCTGGATATCACCTACTGCCGAGCGTTCGGGGGGACCTTCTCGCGCAACTGGGGAGGCTCGGGGAGGCTCGGGCCGAACTACTTGCCGCAGCTGAGGCGACGGGCAACGATCGCGAACGTGCCGTCCTCCTGACGAAGGTGGAGGAATTGGGCAAGAGGTCGCCCAGGCCGGAATAGTCAGGTCAAGGTGACGATGTGTTCGTGTCCTGCGACTGCGGTCTGAAGCTTCTTGCGGGAGAGTGTGCGCGGCCCGCATCCGCAGCCGGCGGGAAGCTCGTCGTCCTCGAACTGGGTTGCTTCGACGGTATCGATGAACTTGTCGTCGAGGGAGCCGTTGCCGCGATTGTTGGCCTCCCGATCGCGGGAGCCGTGGCCGCCCGGTCCGACGCCGCATACCACCACCGGCCCTTCTTCCGTCTTGTAGACGGCGGCGACCGTGTGGCTCTTGGGGCATCGAACTTTCAGGACAGCGTGATCACTGCGTTGTTGCCCGAGATCTTTGATGGCCTGGAGCGCCTTTCGGCGTCGTTCGGTGGGTGGCATTTCAGCGATGTTCATCGCTCCATTCCACCGTAGATGCGTGCATTTGACCACCGATCCGCAGAACCGATCTTGATCGATATCCGGACGTAACCGGCGATTCTCCGAAAGTGCTGTAGTGGTGTCGTTTTCGATCGTGAATACTACTTCCTGATTCCGTCGAGAAGCAGGGTGAGGCCGGCACCGAGCAGCCAAACGTCCTTCGCGAGCGCGGTGCCGTCCTGAGTGGGTTTCGGTGTACCACCTTCGTGCATTCCGGGCGTACGCCAGTACATCGTCATCATCCCGCCACCGAACGCCGTGAGTGCGGCGCCGGCGACGAACGGTGGCACGATCGGGGTGAGCAGAGCGGCACCGATTCCCATCTCGGAGGTACTCAGAAACCTGCCGAATGTCGCGGCGTCCATCTTCTTGAACGCTGGAAACGCATTTCCGGCCATGCCCTGGAGGGCTGTCGCGTTCTCGACCGGGAGGTTTCGCTTACCCAGCCCCGAATTGAGGATGAACGCCCCCGTCGCAACGCGAAGCGGAATATGGTGCAGTCGCACAACGGACCTCTTTCGAGCCGACTTACGTGATGATCAGTCGATGACGGCGTGCTGGGTTCGGGCGAGGTGCCAGTGGTCCGGGCCGGGCAGATGAAAGAGAATCCTCCCGACGCTTTGCTGGCTGCCGTCGCTGTTCTCGCACGTCGCACTCACGGTGTGCGTGCCTTCGTTGACGCCAGTGAACTCGACGACCCCGTACGTGACCGTATTCATGTCGATACTTCTCGTCGCGCCCACAATCGAGGCCATACACGTGTAGGGCGAGTCCCTGTCGGGGGGCTGGTGATAATTGAACCGGACCTGTACCGAGTCCTCTTTCGTGTACACCGACCAGCTCACCGTCGTGTCGATGTCCGCCGATGCCACCGGCGCCACACTCGTCAGCAGTGCCAGGGGCGCGGCGAGCGCAATTGCTGCGCGCCGTGCTCTTCGCCCATCCATTCGTAGTTCCTCCGAACATGGCTGAGGTTCCGACCCGATTTTCATGATGGGCGGTGCGGTCGGCGGTGGGTGTTGCAAACGTATGGATCTGCAAGTGATCTGTAACCCGCGGGTCGATGCGGTGCCCTGGCTGTGACGCCGTGGGTTACGAAAGTGCAACGACGGCTATACGGACTCCCAGGAAAATCCGTCGGGGTCGACGAACGGGCCCGCCGTGCTGCGAATGGCAACCCGGTGCGATCCGGTGCCTTCGGGCGAGACTCCCGCGGTCTCGGCAAGTGCGCTGCGCCCGAGCAGGGTCAATGTCACCGGCGCGCCGGGCATATCGAATTCGACGTATCTGCGGCCGAAGCTCTTGACGACGGTCAGTCCGCGATCGACATAGAACTGCTTGCTCGCCTTCACGTCTTCGACTCCGAGTTGCAGCACCACATCGTCGACCTTGCGTTCGGCCGATCCGCTGTCCTTCTTCGAGGACGCCGCCAGTGTGCAGAGCGTCCCGTCCGGAGACTGCACCACACCGCCGTAGCCCCAGAGGCTGTTCTTGACCGGTGCCACTTCCGTGGCACCGGCGTCGAGGGCGCTGGCAACGAGGAGGTCGACGGTGCTCGGTTGCGCTACCACGAGCGACAGTGTGAATCCGCGGAACCCGGTTGTGGGTGTCTCGGATTCGCGGAGGCATACCCGGTCGCCCAAGCGGAAGGCTCCGGTGTAGAGCGACTCCGCCGCGGGCGGGTCGGGCACCTCGAGAACAATCGACTCGATCGAGACCATGGATACCACCGTAGCCCCGAGAAAGGTCCCCGGCAGGTCGTCAGGGGAGCGTGATCGCCCCGAGCGTCAGGTGGTCACACGCGCCGAGGGTCAGATACATGAGGAGGAACCCACTCCCGATCTTCACGGCCGTGATCAGCCAGCTGCGCGGGGTGTCGTCGACGGTCGGCGGTGCTTCCGTCTGAACCACAGCTGCCGGGGGCCCGGAACTGGTGGCGAGGTGCGTATGTGCGGTCCACCGTTCGCCGTCCCACCAGCGGATGAGGCGGACGGACTCGGGGTCGGAATACCAGCCGGGCGGCGGGGTGGTCATGAGCTCCTGGATCCTTTCGTCCGGTAATTATCCGGCCAGGATCCGGCAGTGTTACGCCGCAGAATTGAGGCGTGCGTCACTCCCTGATGTGCGCCGGTCGGACCCTTGACAACGTACAACCATATGGTTGTATATTGGGGTGGTGAGCGGAGATGACGAGGACCGGGCCGACGCCCTGTTCCACGCTCTTGCCGACCGAACTCGACGCGACATCATGCGTCGGGTACTGGCAGGGGAGAGCTCGGTGTCCGCACTCGCGGCGAAGTACCAGATGAGCTTCGCTGCAGTTCAGAAGCACGTTGCCGTGCTGGAGAAAGCGGGGCTGCTGACCAAGCGACGCAGTGGTCGCGAACAGCTGGCGAGCGGCGACGTGGAGGCGGTGCGGTCGGTGGCGTCCATGCTCACCGAGCTCGAGCAAGTGTGGCGTGGTCGCATCGCGCGCATCGACGAACTCATCGCATCCGACTCGACCAAGGAGGGCTGAACTATGCCTGTCACCGACGTCAAACAAGATCTCGACAACCGAACCCTCACGATCATCGCCGATTTCGAGGCACCTGTGGAGCGGGTATGGCAAGTCTATGCCGATCCGCGTCAGCTGGAGAAGGTCTGGGGCCCGCCCGGCTACCCCGCGACCGTGGTCGACCATGACCTCAGGCCGGGTGGCCGGATGACTTACTACATGACGGGCCCTGAAGGCGAGAAATACGCCGGGTACTGGGAGGTCGCGACAGTCGACGAGCCGTGGAGTTTCTCGTTCGCCGACGGATTCGCCGATGAGGACTTCACTCCGAACCCGGAACTCCCGGTGTCCGAGAACGCCTATACCTTCGCCGAACACGACGGTGGCACTCGGGCGACGTACGTGAGCGCATTCGAATCGGCCGATGCACTGCAGAAGGTGCTGGACATGGGTGTGGTGGAGGGCGCCACCTCGGCAATCGGCCAGATCGACGACCTGCTCACGTCCGCGTAGCTGCATGCAAGCGGTAGCCGTGCCAGCGGCGAATCCGAAACTGCAAAGTGTGGATCCGAGCCCGGTATCCGGGCTCGGATCCACACTTGTTCGTGCCTTGTACCCCGGCGACGGCTGTCGGTAGCGCATGGCACGGTTGGTCCATGCTCGAGATGACTGCCGCGGCAGCCCGCCGTACCGCCGTTGCCGCCCAGGGCTTCGCAGACCGGCGCCCGGCCGGGCCGGCCACTCGGCGGCACGTACTCCGGGCCGTCGACCGGACGGCTCTCCTCCAGATCGACTCTGTCTCCGTAGCCGTTCGCGCGCACTACATGCCTGTGTACAGCCGGATCGGAGCCTACGACCGCGATCTTCTCGATGCCGCGGCATGGCGCCACAGCGCGCGAGCACCACGAGCGCTCGTCGAGTACTGGGCACACGAAGCAGCGCTGATCCCCGTCGAAGACTGGCCTCTGATGCGGTGGCGGATGCAGCGCTACTCCGGGGGTCGGTGGGCAGGTGAACGTCGCGTTCTCGAACGCAACCCCACCCTGGGCAGAGACATCCTCGACGTGATCACCGCGGTCGGTGCTGCGCCGGCGGGCGAGATCGAGAAGCATCTCCGGATCGAACGATCGGGCGGCCGCGGACCCTGGTGGGGACGCAGCGACGTCAAGGTGGTCTGCGAACAACTGTTCGCCGCGGGAGAGCTGTCGGCGGACAGGAGGGTCGCGTTCAGTCGCTACTACGACCTCGCCGAACGGGTGCTGCCGGCCGACGTGCTCGCCGCACGAATCCACGAGGAGGACGCAGTCCGGGAGCTGCTTCGCAGATCTGCGCGGGCCCTCGGCGTCGCGACAGCCGCCGACCTGCGCGACTACTATCGCCTGTCCGCCGATCAGGCCCGCCCCGCTGTTGCCGACCTCGTCGACGAAGGCACCCTCGTGCCCGTCACGGTCCGCGGATGGAACGAGCCCGCCTACCTGCACTCGGAAACGCGCGCGCCGCGTCGCGCACGCGGCACCGCGCTCCTGTGCCCGTTCGACCCGCTGGTGTTCCACCGGCCCCGCACCGAGCGGATCTTCGGCTTCCGGTACCGCCTCGAGATCTACACCCCGGAGCACAAACGCGTGCACGGGTATTACGTCTACCCGTTCCTTCTGGGTGGGGAACTTGTTGCGCGCGTGGATCTCAAAGCCGACAGAGCAGGAGATACGTTGTGCGTTCCGGGCGCCTTCGTCGAGGAAGGGGCAGACGTCGGCGCTGTCGCAGAAGCACTCGCGGCCGAGTTGCGGGAGATGGCGAACTGGCTCGGGCTCTCCGACGTCGTGGTCGGGGAGCGCGGCGACTTGGCCGCGACACTCGCGGCTCAGCTCGATCGCAGTAGGGCTACGGCTGCCGCCGGACGGAACTGAGTTCTGCTGCAGTGTTTTTTATTTCACGAATGTAGTGCTCGCGTTCGTTCGGCGGGACGGCCGGGCGGAGGGGTCCTATCTGCAACTCCCACAGGGGGCGCCCTGTGCTGTCGAAGACAGGTGCGGATACATAACTGATGGGTAGGTCCTGAGCGCACGACAATGTTGCGCTGTCGTAGAGGTGTCCGCCGGTGCCGGTGATGGCCCCCCGCACGCGACCTCGTAGTGGTCGGCTCGCGGGATCATTCGGCAGGTGTGAAAGCACCTGCGTCAGTAGATCGATCCGTTCGATGTCCGCGGCGGCGGTTCCCCACACCCCGACCCCGGCTTCGACGATTTCCGCAAGACCGTTCTCGAGTTTCGTTCGGCGGTCTACCGGAACCGTGTCGAGCCAGCGCTGCTTCACTGCGGAATCGGCGAATGCGACAACCGTGGCTCCGGCGGGAGCCTGCATGGGCAGGGTCAAGCCCACCTCGATGCCTGCCGGGATATGTCCGATGCCCTCGGTGATGGCGACGAAGGTCAGCTTCCCGTCGTCGACCACACTCAGGGCGACACCGCAGTCGACGCGGGTGGCGAGGGTGTCGATGTGCGCCTGCAGCCCGTCCGGGACAGGTAACGCACTTCGTGCTCGTTCGCCGATGCCGGCCAATGACGGACCCAGAGCGTAGCTCAGATCAGGTAGTCGGCGGACCCAGCCGTGGTCGCGAAGTACGGTCAGGATCGATCCGACGGTCGAGCGGCTCAGCCCGAGCGCATCGGCGACGTCGGCAGACGTCGCGGGCGCACTGCGGGCGAGCATCTCAACGATCGAGACGACCCTGCCCGTCGGAGGTGAGGCGGTGGTGTCCCGGGTCTTGCGCTCTGTCATCGAAGCTCCTACCCTCGCGTCAGTACCAATATATGCATCGGACGATACGAATATTCGTATCACTGTCTCGCGTCAGGTTGAGGAGCGCCGTGGCCGCACCATCCGTTCTGGACAGCGTCGATATCGAGGGGGTGGACTTCGCATTCGAAGATCACCCCGCCATTCACTCCGTGCTCGCAGACCTCCGCGCGGCCAGGCCCTACGCCGTGGTGCCGTTCGCGGGCGCTCGCGCGGTGTTGTTACTGACCAACGACCTCGTCGCCGCAGCGTTCAAAGATGAAGCGACCTTCCCGGCCTCTGCGATCTACCCGATGACCACCGGGCCGGTACTGGGCAAGACTCTGCAGTGCATGGCGGGTGACGAGCACCGACGGAATCGCGCGCTGATCTCGCCCTCGTTCCGGCGCCGACAGGTTGCGGAGTACATCTCACCGTTGTTGACGCCACTCGCGCACGAGCTGATCGATCGATTCGCCGATCGTGGGAGCGCGGATCTCGTCGCCGAGTTCACAACCCGTTACCCGGTGCTGCTGATCAGCCGATTGTTGGGTCTGCCCGTCGAAGACGAATCGGTGGTACACCGTTGGGCGCAGGACCTGTTCCATTACCCACTCGATCCGCCTGCGGCGAGGCAGGCGTCCGAAGAGTTCACAGGCTTCGTCACTCCGATCATCGCCGAGCGCAGACGCAGGCCTGGCGACGACCTGATCTCAACTCTGGTGACCGAAGACATCGAGGGCGAATCTCTCGACGACGAAGAGATCCTGTCCTTCCTGCGCCTGCTGTTCCCTGCGGGCGCCGACACCACCATGCTTGCCCTCGGCAATACCCTCTCCGCGCTGCTCACGCACCCCGGCCAGATGGAGATCCTGCGCTCGGATCCTGATACTCACGCGACGTGGGCGATCTGGGAAGGTCTGCGCTGGGAGCCACCCGTCGGATTGTTGCCGCGCGTCTGTCCGGAGGCAACGGTGTGGAACGGGATCGACATCCCGGCACTGACTCCGATGATCTTCTCGATCAACGCTGCCTTGCGCGACCCCGCGGTGTTCCCCGATCCGGATCGATTCGACATCACCCGCCGTGAGCACGCCCAACTCGCCTTCGGGCAGGGACCGCACAGTTGTGCCGGCAACTGGCTCGCTCTTGCGGAACTCGAGACGGCGCTGACCACGCTGCTGGAACGCCTGCCCGGGTTGCGGTTCCGTGACGGCGCTGAGATCTCGGCGAAAATCACCAGTCAGGTAGGCGTCGCATTGCGTGGTCCCAATGCGCTTGCTGTGCAGTGGGATCTGTAGTCAGCGATTCGTTCTCACCCGGCGAGTTCGTCCGGCCCGATCGGATCCGACTCCCATTCGGCTCGGCAGGCTCGCCGTGTCGGCGCAGCCGGGTCACCATGATGGCGGAGGATCGGCGACCATGTTCTCATGACGTCGACGCCCGCGCCCGGTAGCCCGGCACCAGAACCGTCACGCCGGTACCTGCCGTGGATTGCTGCCGTGGCCGTCGCGGTGGTGGTCCTGGATCAGCTCACCAAGTGGTGGGCGGAATCGACCCTGAGCGACGGGCGGTCGATCCCGGTCATCGGTGAGTTCCTCCAGTGGCGGCTCGTCTACAACCCCGGTGCCGCATTCGGGATCGGTGGGCAGTTCACCTGGATTCTCACCGCGATTGCCGCCGTCGCTGTTGTCGGACTCTGCATCTTTGCCACCCGCGTGCTCAATCCGTTCTGGGCACTCGGTGTGGCTGTACTCCTCGGGGGAGCGATCAGTCATCTCGGCGACCGCGTGTTCCGCACGCCCGGCTTTGCGCGGGGCCACGTCGTGGATTTCATCGACTACAACGGATTCTTCGTGGGTAACGTGGCCGACATCGCCCTCGTCGGCGGGGCCGGTCTGCTGATCGTGCTGACGCTGCTGGGGGTCGATGCACGGCCCCAGACCGACGCGGCGGGCAGCGCCGGCGGCGAACCCCGCGCGTGACGGATGCCGGGCCAGTGTGCTGACCGGTGTTCGGCCGCAAGGACAGTCGACGTGTCACCTCGCCGATTCGAGTACCCGGGTTGTTTGTCACCGCTGAACCGATCAACGCGAGAACATGTCTTCGACGGCGTGAGCTCCGAAGATGCGAATCGGTCGCCGTTCTCGGGGGTGAATGACACCGTGGGCGGTCGCCTCGAGTGAGGCTTCGAGGGTGTCCGCATCCTTGTCGGCGGTGTTCATCAGGATGAGGTCGGGAGCGAGGTTCGCGATCGCTCCGCTGGAGCCGATGACGGGAATCGAACCCGCGTATTCAGCTTGGGAAGCTGATGTTCTACCATTGAACTACATCGGCACGCTGGGCTTTTGTCGATTCTCACCGACTCCGGCCCACGCTCGGAGCACACTGTAGCAGACTCTCCGGCGACTAGCGCACACCGCTCGCGACCGCAGGCAGCGAAAATTCGGGCGTACAGGACCTTTGCTGAGATGATGGGTGGCATGGCGACAGGACGGGTCTACGGTGGACGCGCAGGTGAGGAACGATTGGCCGACCGCAGGGCCAAACTGATCGACGCCGGTCTCGATCTGCTCGGCGCCGCTGACGGCGACGCAACCCTGTCCGTCCGCGGTGTCTGCAAACGCGCCGGCCTCGCTTCGCGCTACTTCTACGAGAGCTTCGCCGACCGCGACGAACTCACCGGAGCGGTGTACGACTACGTGGTCCAGCGCATCGCCGACAGCACATTGGCGGTGATAGCCGAGGCGCCTCGCGAAGACCGGGCCATCGTCCGAGCGTGCGTCGGGAACATCGTGCACGAGATCGGCGAGGATCCGAGGCTCGGGCGCATGCTGTTCTCCGTCAGCCAGGCCAATCCACAGCTTGCCAGGCGGCGGCTCGAGTCCACCCGGATGTTCGCCGGCCTGGTGATGTTGCAGGCCGAGGACTTCTACGAGGTCAAACCCAGCCCGCGTCTAGACCTCGCTGCCCACTACGTCGTCGGCGGTCTCGCGCAGGCGCTCACCGCGTGGCTCGACGAAACCGTGCCGCTGGAACGGGACGATGTGATCGACGAATGCACCGAGCTTCTCCTCGCAATGGCCACCCACCTCGACGGGAGCTGAGGCGTACGAACGAGGTTGTTAACCTCTATCCGTGCTGCTCTCCGATCGCGACATTCGCGCCCAGATCACCTCCGGACATCTGGGGATCGACCCCTACGACCCGGACCTGGTGCAGCCGTCGAGCGTCGATGTGCGCCTGGACAGTCTGTTCCGTGTCTTCAACAACACCCGCTACACCCACATCGATCCTGCAAGACAGCAGGACGAGCTCACTTCGCTGGTGGAAGTTCCCCAGAACGAGTCGTTCGTACTGCACCCGGGAGAGTTCGTCCTCGGCTCGACGATGGAACGTTGCTCGCTGCCGTCCGACCTCGCGGGCCGACTCGAGGGCAAGTCGTCTCTCGGGCGCCTCGGTCTGCTCACCCACTCGACGGCCGGTTTCATCGACCCGGGTTTCGACGGGCACATCACCCTCGAACTGTCGAACGTCGCGAACCTGCCGATCACGCTGTGGCCGGGGATGAAGATCGGGCAGCTGTGCCTGTTCCGGCTGACGAGCCCGGCCGAGTTTCCGTACGGAAGCGCGAAGGTGGGATCGAAGTATCAGGGTCAGCGCGGCCCGACGCCGTCCAAGGCCTACCTGAACTTCGTGCGCGAGCACCCCGACGCGCGCCCCAGCTGAATCGGACGGTGGCGCACGAAGTGTGGGGCGAAGCGGTTGACCTGCGACAACGACCGATCTTTCCCGATGGCTTCGGGCGATGGATGAAACCAATGTGAAACTGCTGGTGACGGATTCGCCTCGAGTGGATTGGTGGATTTTTGTCCGATTGAAACGATCTTGCTTCATCTGGTGGTCCGGTGCCGTACCTACCCGTTCGGGTAGCTTTTCGCGAATACTCGCGAGTAGCAATCTTGGTCGATACACTCAGACGCGGGTCGTCCTCCTGTCCCCCCTGCGAGGACGACCGCGCGGGCCGGTAACCCCCCATCTCCGGCCTGCGCCGAAGCCCCGCCGATCCCCACCACGATCGGCGGGGCTTCCTTCATCCGCGATAATCTCGTCGTCATGATCGCTACGGGACCTCGCGTCACCATCACCTACTGCACCCAATGCCAGTGGCTGCTACGTGCGGGATGGATGGCGCAGGAATTGCTCAACACCTTCGGCACCGACCTCGCCGAGGTCGCACTCGTGCCCGGAACCGGCGGGGTCTTTCGCGTCGAAGTCGACGGTATAGCGGTATGGGATCGTAAGGCGGACGGCGGTTTCCCCGATATCGTCACCTTGAAGCAGCGCGTACGCGACGTCGTGGATCCGGCGCGCGACCTCGGGCACGCCGATCGCAAGTAGCACTTCGTTGCTCGAGCGTTCGACGAGCGATGATGTGATTCAGTGCACATAGGTGAGCAGATTGCCCTATGGTCGAGTGGCAGTCGTTGCCAGAGGTCGGTTCGGAGTCGGGGAGGTTCTGGACCGGACCGCTGTGCAGGTCTTCGGGGGAGGCCGGGGCGGCTGGTAGGGGAGCCCCGCCGGCGAAATCGAGGGGAGGAGCCGGCGGGGCCCTGAACTGCATCTCCTGTGTCGGGGAGGACCTCCAGGAAGAAGCGCCGCGTCAAGGCGACGGGCGCCACTGTAGGGGAGCGCGGCCGACCCCGTCCACTTCCGATGCCGAAATGATATGTAGCACCAGAACTATTCGTGCTTGCATGATCGGCGCGAACAACTGGGCCAGTCGTTCAGCCGCGTTTCCTTTCCGGTTACCTACAGTGAAGTTGCCCGTACAACTCGGTCGGCCACTGTCTATGGTGTGACGCAGCGCAACGGTTACCACAAGATCGCCGGCCAGCTGGCCGACGAGATCGCCCAGCTGGAAGCGGGCACCAGACTCGCGAGCGAGCACGAGCTGATGGCACGGTTCGGCGTGGGACGGGCATCCGCCCGTGCGGCGGTCCAGGAACTCGAGCGTCGCGGCCTCGTCCGCAGACTTCGCGGGTCCGGCACCTACGTCAACCGCCGCATCGACTACGTCGTCTCCAAGGAGAAGCGGCCGTCGTGGCATCGCACTGTCGAAGCAGCCGGAGCGGTACCACGCTCGTCGGTGTTGCAGTCCGAGATCCGGCCGACTCCCGAGATCCCCGCGGGCTACCTCGAGATCGAAGCCGGCACCCCCGCCCACTACATGCGGCGTCTGCGCTACGTCGACGACCGCGTGGCCGCGCTGGGGGAGGAATGGGTGCGACGCGACGCCGTCACCGAACTCGGCTCTGCCATGCGCGTCGAGGAGTCTCTTGACGAACTCCTGCGCCAGATGGGCAGATTCGATGTCGTGCGGTCGTGGTGCCGCACCGCCATGGAACTGCCGTCCGCGGAGATGAGCAAGATCCTCGAGATGACCTACGTCGCCCCCGTGTGGGTCATCGAAAGCGTCAACCGCGACGCGGAAACCGGCACTGTCGTCACTTACAGCACCGCATGGATGCGCGCCGACATGATCCGAGTGGTCATGGAGATCGGCGAACAGACCTCCATATCGAACCCCGTGAAGGAAAGCCGATGATGTCCTATACCTATAGCAGGGATCGGCTCGCCGAGCTGCTTGCCGTGGCACCAGAACTGGATCTGGTGGGCGCAGCTGATGTGTGCCTGTCCGACGGTGCGGAACTGACCGTCCTGACCGCCCCTGAGATCGGGTGCATCGCGACCCAGGTTCGTGAACCGATCGGCCATGTCCGTTTCTTCCTCGGCAACGTTCTGGCCTGCCACGCGGAGGTGCGGATCGACGGCACCCGTGGCTGGGCCATGCGCATGGGCGACAACCGCGCTGCGGTGCTCGCTGCCGCCGTGTGCGACGCCGAAGTCGCCGCAGACCGCCCGAATGCCGGTCACGTATTTGATCTGTGTGCCCGCATGGAAGCCGAGTTCGAGCGCGCCGACGCCGAGGAATGGGCGCACATCGCCCCCACTATCGTTCAATTCGAGGAGCTGACGTGACTATCGCCGCCGCCGACCAGGTTATGGGAATCGGACTCGATCCCGTTGTTGCGCAGCGGGTCTATCGTACGATGCTGCAGGCGTTCAGCCGTCCCGGGCTGCCTCAGACGCTACCGCCGACCGACTTTCCGCCCGCCCTGCTGCCCGCACTCGCCCTCGCCGACCTGGAAACCGGCGTCGCCGTGCTCGAAGACGGCTCCGGCTGGAGCGAGGTGCTCACCGTCGCGACCGGCGCCCCCGTCGTAGCCCTCGGCCACGCGAAGTACATCACCGCGCTTCGTCCTATCGCTGCCGACGAACTGCTTTCCGCCACCCGCGGAACCGCGCTGTCGCCGGAATCCGCCTCGACCGTCATCTGCTCGATCGGATCCCTCGACGGCGGAACGCCCACCGAACTCGCCGGACCGGGCGTGAACGGCACCGAAATCATTGCGCCGCTCGGTTTCGACGACGCGCTGCGGAGCGCCCGCAACGCAGCCGTCGCCGACTTTCCCGCCGGCATCGACATTCTGCTCGTCGCAGACGACGGCGCCGTCCTCGGGCTGTCGCGCACCACTCGCATCGGCGCCCCCCGTACGAACACCGCACAGGAGAACTGACATGGGATACTCCGGAGCCCGCGGTGGACTCGATGCGATCCTCGCCGCAGAGAGCCTCGTTCGCACCGCGCGTGAGGCGGACAACTCACCGCGCCTGACCACCGAACAGATCACCGGCCGCATGCGCCTCGCCGTCGATCGTGTGATGGGTGAGGGGTCGCTCTACGACCCCGACACCGCCGCCGACGCACTCCGCCAGGCGGAAGGCGACGTCATCGAGGCCGCCCACCTCGTCCGGGCCCACCAGTCGACCCTGCCGCGACTGGCAGTCAGCGAACCCGTCGACCCCGACGAGATGACAGTGCTGCGCCGTATCGTGCCGGCGTGGCGAACCCCGGACGGACCCCAGTTGCTCGGCCGTACCAGCGATTACACCGGCCGCATGCTCCTTCGCGACGACGAGCCTGCGCCACCGACCGTCATCGACGAGGCACCCACCCCGGGTCGCACCGACGCCGAACGGCACCCGAAGCGCTTCTCGGAACTGCTACGCGAGATGGATCTGCTCACCGACAGTCGCCCGGCCGACGGCTCCGACCCCGAACCGTTCGACATCTCCCGCCACCCTGCCGCACCCCCGGCACCACGCTCGGCAGTGCTCGCGTCGATGGCACGCGCCGAGACCGGCTCGCTGATCGGCACCTGGTACCGATCGATCCGCGGCACCGAAGGCAACCTGCACGAGGTCACACTCGGCGAGGTGCGACACGGCCGCATCCCGGTTCGGGTCCGGCACCCACATACCGGACACGCGTTCTCCGTCGGTGATGTGCGTGTCACCGAATGTGAGGCGATCGAAGATCTCAACGGTCCCGACGAGGATCGTGGCCGGTTCGACGTCGGCTACGGATTGTGCTTCGGGCACAACGAACGCAAGGCCATCGCGATGGCGAACCTGGATATCGCGTGCCGCCGTTTCGGCGATACCGGTGGCCTCGAGCAGACCCTTCTGCTTACCACCGACGGTCTCGATTCCTGCGGCTTCCTCGAACATCTCAAGCTTCCGCATTACGTCACCTTCCGCTCGATGATCGACCGGAAGATCGCCGTGCAGGCCGGCGCAGACGACGCCGCGGACCGCAACACCGAACCTCTCGGAAGGACCTGCTGATGACCGACCTGCTCACCACTCGCGACACCGGCTCACGCGTCACCCACACACTGGGCGCAATCGACGCCGCCACCCGCGAACGCGGCATCCTCGACGAAGGATCCAAACGCGAGATCCGCCGCGCGACATTGACCGCGGTGTGCGTGCCCGGCTACCTGACTCCGTTCGGCTCCCGTGAGATGCCCGTCGCCCGTGGATGGGGCTCCGGCGGGCTTCAGGTCACGCTGGGTCTCGTCGGCGGCACCGACGTCGTCAAGGTGATCGACCAGGGTGACGACGACGGCGTCAACGCCACCAACTTGCGACGGCTGATCGAGTCGAGCGAGAAGTGCGCCTCCACCAAGGACACCCGCGAGTCGACGATCATCCAGTCGCGCCACCGTATCCCCGAGGAGCCGATGACCGAGGACCAGATCCTGGTATTGCAGGTTCCCAACTCGGAACCGCTTCGGGCCGTGCAGAAGTCGGTCGCCGAATGTGCCCGTATGCACGCCGAGGCCGACTACTCGATGATGTGGGTCAGTCTCTACGAGGACCTCGTCCGCAACGGCGTCATCACCAAGACCACCGGATACCCGGTGCTCGTCGACGGCAGGTACGTGATGATCACGTCGCCCATCCCGCGGTGGGATATTCCGCGCCTGGACAATTCACCTCATCTGACGCTGCTCGGCGCCGGACGTGAGAAGCGTATCTTCGCGGTCCCGCCCTACACCCCGGTGCAGCCGCTCACGTTCGACGACGTCCCGTTCGAGGTCGAGGGCAGCGACGACCAGATCTGCGTGCGCTGCGGCTCGTCCGACACGTTCCTCGTGGAGGCGTCGCCCGGGCGGATGATGTGCAGTGACGTCGAGTGGTGCACCCGCGTCGTCGACGCCGACATCGACGAAGCCCTCCACAATGCGCATGCCCCGATGCAGTTCCTGCCCGACCCGCAACGCCGCGTCCGCACCGCACACACCATGACCCGCCGCGATCCGGCCGAACTCACCGATCGACCAGTGCCTGCACACCCCGACGGCTGGACCCTCGCTGTACGGGAGGTCGGCAAGGTGCACGGCCCCGGGGGCGCCGACGCCGTCCCGGGAACCGGTCCCGACACCGGCACCGCGATCAGCCCGGTCACCGGCGCCGTTGTTGCCGCGTGGGATGTCAGCTTCGACGTCGCACCGGGTGAGGCACTCGGTCTGATCGGCGAGTCCGGCTCGGGCAAGTCGACGGTGTTGCGCTGCCTGATCGGCGACGACAAGGCCACGAACGGCGCGATGTTCCTGACCACCGTCGGGGGCGGCACCACCGATGTATTCACCCTCGCCGACGCCGAGCGTCGCGCGCTGCGCATCGACACCCTCGGTCTCGTGCACCAGAACCCCGCAGACGGACTCACGATGACCGTCTCGGCGGGCGGCAACATCGCGGAGCGCCTCACCGCCGCCGGCTGGCGCAACTACTACGAGATCCGCGACCGCGCAGCGTATCTTCTGGAGAAGGTCGAGGTGCCCCTCGAACGCATGGACGATCCAGTCCACACTTTCTCGGGCGGCATGCGCCAGCGCGTCCAGATCGCGAAGGCCCTCGCGACCGATCCGCGGGTGCTGCTGCTCGACGAGCCCACCACGGGCCTCGACGCGTCGGTGGCGGCTGGCGTGCTCGATCTGCTGCGAAACCTGCTCGCCGACCGCGACACCGCCGCGGTGGTCGTGAGCCACGACTTCGCGGTCATCGAGGCACTCACCGATCGCACGCTGGTCATGAACATCGGCCGCGTCGTGGAGACCGGCCTGACCGACCAGCTGTTCCAGGACCCCCACCACCCCTACACCCAGCGGCTCGTCGCAGCCGCACGGAGGTGACCATGTCCGAGTCCACCACCACCGCAGATCCGGTCCTCACCGTCCGCGACCTGCGCAAATCCTTCACGCTCCACACCATCGACGGTCGCACCGTCGTATCGCTCCACGGTGTCGACCTCGAAGTCGGCCGCGGCGAGCACGTCGCGCTCGCCGGACCGTCGGGCGCCGGAAAATCGAGTTTCCTACGCTGCGTGCACCGCAGCTACCTGCCCGATGCCGGGTCGGTCGTGTTGCACACCGACGCCGGACCGGTCGAACTGACGGGGCTGTCCGACCGGGAGATGGCCCGACTGCGCGGACGCGAACTCGGTTACGTGTCGCAGTTCCTGTCGGCGCCGCCGCGCACCGCGCCCCTCGAGGTGGTCGCAGCGTCCGCACGTCGTCGTGGGTTGAACCGAGTCGATGCCCGAGACGCCGCTGCCGAGGCACTGCAGCGACTTTCCCTCGACGAGGCGCTGTGGGACGTCGATTGCAGTGTGCTCTCCGGCGGCGAACGTCAGCGCGTGAACATCGCTGCCGGCACCGTCCACCCGCCGCGGCTGCTGCTGCTCGACGAGCCGGTGTCGGCCCTCGACCCGGTCAACCGCGAACGCGCACTCGAACTCATCGCGTCGCTGTCGGCAACCGGGGTCGCGGTGCTCGCGGTATTCCACGATCTTGACGCCATACACCGTCTCGCGACACGTGTCGTGCGGTTCGCAGACGGTCACGTCGTCCAAATCGGCGCCGCCACAGATGTGTTGGGAGATGCAGCATGACCGGAACAGAAACCGTCCAGCCTTCTGCCTCGACAGCCGCAGTATCGAGCGCCACGTCGTGGACGCTGCAGTCGGCACCGCAGAACTATGTGGTCGGGCACGTCCGGGCGGTACTGCCGGACCGCATCCTCGAGGATGCGTGCATCGTCGTGCGTGACGGCAGGATCGAAGAGGTGGGACCGTCCACTCCCGGCGTGCGGCCCGACGTCGACGGTGGCGGTCTGCTGTGCCTGCCGGGCCTGGTGGACGTGCACTCCGACGGCCTCGAGAAGGAGCGTCTCCCACGACCGGGAGTCGAGCTGCCGTGGGCGTTCTCGCTCATGTCGTTCGAGGGCAAGGTGCGCGCGGCGGGCGTGACGACCGTGTTCCACGGTGCATCGTTCTCCGACCGTGCCACCGCGACGACGGGACGCAGCGTCCATGTCGCGCAGCAGATGTGCGAGTCCATCGAGGGCTGGAGCACTCGAGACACGGACGCACGACTCGTCGACCACCGCGTCCTGCATCGCCTCGATGTTCGATCTGCAGCCGGATTCGGAGCGATGCGTGACGAATTCGAACGGCTGGTCGGTGCGGGCGTCGTCACCGCCGCAGCACCGGCGGTCATCTCCCATGAGGATCACACGCCGGGTATCGGCCAGTACGCCGACCGAACCTACTACGAGAACTACATCGCCGGTATCCGCGGGATCTCGCCGGACGAGGCACGCAAGGTCGTCGACGAACTTGCGTCGGAACGTGAGGCGAACGCCGGGATCCGCGACCAGACGATGGGCTGGCTGGCCGAGCAGTCCCGAAAAGGTCTCGCCCGCGTTTTCGGCCACGATCCCGAATCGGCCGTCGAGATCGCCGACCTGGCCGCCCGGGGCGGCAACGTCGCCGAGTTTCCGACGACCGTCGAGGCCGCGCGGGAAGCACGTGACCGTGGCATGTCCGTCGTGATGGGCGGTCCGAACGTGCTGCGTGGACGCTCCCACTCGGGCAACGTCTCCGCCGGTGAACTGGCCGAGCTGGGGTTGGTGACGGCGCTGGCATCGGACTACCTGCCATCGTCGCTACTCGGTGCGGCGTTCGCCCTTGCCGATGGATGTATGACGCTGCCTGCCGCGGTCTCGCTTGTCACGAGTGGTGCGGCAACGGCAGTAGGGCTCGCCGACCGGGGTGCCCTGACCGTCGGGCAACGCGCCGACCTCGTCCTCGTCTCGTTCGAGTACGGTCATCCGGTGACCCGCGCGGTGCTACGCGCATCATGAGTAACCCGGCCCCACGCCGAATCGGTGTGGGGCCGGCCTCGTAGTGGGCGGACAGGCCACCGCGAACGTCTTCCATCCGAGGTCGGGAATTCACTTCGGGTTGGGAGGTTCGATACACCGTGCAGACAGGCTTGATTCCAACGATGCCGCTACGGTGTCGCCCCCTCGTGCCCCGACTCGCTTCCGCGGGATCGACAAGGAGCTTTCATCATGCGTATCTCCCCCTCCCAACCTCTCGTCGGTGTCGCCATGGCCGCCGCAGCAGCGCTGACGTTGGCCGCCTGTGGCTCGAGCGCCGACGAAGACTCCACAGCCGGCGCCTCTTCCGGCGAAGGTGTCCCCGAGACCTTGGTCCTGGCCTCTATCCCGAGCGAGGACAGCACGAGCCTGCAGCAGGAGTTCGCACTCGTCCAGCAGGTCGTCGAGGACGAGACCGGTATCCCCGTCGAGTTTCAGAACGCCACGGACTACGCGGCCGTCATCGAAGCCCAGCGCGCCGGAAAGGTCCACATCGGGCACTACGGACCGTTCTCCTATGCGACGGCAAAGGACAGCGGCGTTCCGGTCGCCCCGCTGGGTGTGTTCGCCGACGGTCCCGACGATGACCCCGGCTATCGGTCGTACGCGATCGTGCCCGCAGGATCCGACATCCGTTCGCTCGAAGACTTCCGCGGCAGGACGGTGTGTTTCGTCGACCCCACGTCCACCTCCGGGTATCTCTACCCGTCGGCCGGATTGCTCGAAGCCGGTGTCGATCCCGCAAACGACGTCACCCCGGTCTTCGCAGGCGGCCACGACGCGTCGGCGCTCGCGGTCAAGAGCGGTCAGTGCGACGCCGGCTTCGCGTTCGACACGATGATCACCGACACCCTCATCGCGAAAGGCGATCTGGCCGAGGGCGATCTCGATGTGATCTGGGAGTCCGAGACGATCGCGGCCAGTCCCTCCGCTGTACTGACCACGCTGCCACAGGATCTCATCGACCAGCTCACCGACATCTTCGCCACCAAGCTCAATCGTCCGGCGCTCGTCGAGGCAGGCTACTGCTCCTCCGAGGAGAAGTGCGACCTCCCTGAGGGCACCGAGTACGGGTACATCCCCGTCACCGATGACTTCTACGACGGTGTCCGCAAGGTGTGTGAGATCACGCAGTCACCGTCGTGCGCAAGCTGACTCGAATCCTCGATCACTGGAGCTCGACATGACCGACCCCGACCACGTGCGCCTCGGCGCCTCCATCGACAAGATTCTCCGACCCACCGTTGAACTCGACCAGGTCAGCAAGGTGTTCGCCCCAGATCTCCGGGCGCTCGACAATGTGTCACTGACGGTGCACCCCGGCGAAGTAGTTGCGCTGCTCGGCCTGTCGGGGTCGGGTAAGTCGACCCTGCTGCGTCTGCTCAACGGCCTGCACCTGCCCACCTCGGGCACGGTGCGGGTCCTCGGTCACGACGTGGGTGTCGCCCGCGGCCGTGACCTGCGGGAGCTACGCCGCAAGGTCGGATTCGTGTTCCAGCAGTTCCACCTCGTAGGCAACATGTCGGTACTCGAGAACGTGTGTTCCGGTGCTCTCGGTTCGTTGCGTGGACCCCGGTTCGGTCTCGTGATGTATCCGAAGGCGGTGCGTCTCGCTGCGATGGAACAACTCGATCGCGTCGGTCTCGCCGACCGTCCGTTCCAACGAGCAGACACCCTTTCCGGTGGGCAGCAGCAGCGTGTCGCGGTGGCGCGGGCACTTATCCAGAGGCCGAGGATACTGCTCGCCGACGAACCCGTCGCGTCTCTCGATCCCGAATCCTCCGCGCAGGTCATGGCACTCATCTCGCAGATCGCGTCGGAAGACGATCTGACGGTGGTGTGTAGCTTGCACCAGGTCGACCTTGCGCTGTCGTGGGGGCATCGCGTCATCGGCCTGCGGCACGGGCAGGTCGTGCTCGACAAGCCGGTGTCGGTGATCGACCGGGGCGAGACCATGAGTATCTACTCCGCCGTCGATCCGATTGTAGCTGCGCAGACCGTCCCGAACCGATGACGTTCACGGCCCCACTGCCCGTCAAGACGCTCCCGCGACCCACGTGGCAGGGCATCAGTGTGCAGGTCATCCTGTTGGCGTTGTTCGCGGCGGCGTTGTGGTCGATCGCATCGCTGAAGATCAACCTCGCTACGATCATCGACAGTGTCGGCAACGCAACAGATTTCCTGTCGCGCATCGTCCCGCTCGACTTCCCGCCGATCGGCGAGCTCGTCGCGATGACCGGCCAGACTCTGGGTATCGTGCTGCTTGCCACCGTGCTGGCCGTGGTGCTGAGCATCCCCGTTGCGCTCGGTGCGGCCCGCAATACGGCTCCCGCCGCGACCCTGCGGCTGCCTGCTCGTGCCATCATCGTGATCACTCGAGCCATTCCCGAACTGGTGCTGGCAATCCTGTTCCTGCGTCTGTTCGGTCTTGGCGCGATCGGCGGCATCCTGGCCCTCGGCGTCCACTCGGTCGGCATGATCGGCAAGCTGTATGCCGACGCCATCGAAGACTCCGATCCCGGCCCCCGCGACGCCCTGCGCGCAGCGGGAGCGACATGGTGGCAGCAGATCACCGGTGGCGTGTTGCCGCAGATCATGCCTGCGGTGGTCGCCACGGCCCTGCACCGATTCGACATCAACCTGCGGGCCTCCGTCATCCTCGGCTATGTCGGTGTGAGCGGCATCGGTCTCGAACTCTCGGCCGCGCTACGCACCATGAACTATCAGCGAGGTATGGCCCTTGCGTTGTTCATCGTCGCGCTGTGCGTCATCGTCGAGTTGATTTCCGGTGCTCTGCGGCGGATGGTGCTCGGCGACAACGTCCCCGCGCGACGTGGACTGTTCTCCCGTTTGAGCAGTCGTGTCTCGAATGCTCAGGGCGGCTGGGTGGAGCGGGAGCCGGGTGAGAAGCAGACTTCCACCGCGCTGCGCACCTCTGACGGTCGGTACCGCGTCAGCCCACCGTGGACGGGTGAGCGTATGGTCCGCACTTCCTACGTCGTCCTGTTCGTGCTGGCTCTGCTGGTGTCGACCTGGGCCGCGAACCTCGATTTCTCGCGCATGGTCGAGGGGTTCGGGTCGATGTGGAACACTCTCTCCCTGTTCTTTCCGCCCGGTACCGGCGGCATCGGCGACGAGCTCTGGGCGCAGCTGATCGTCACGCTGCAGATCGCTCTCGCGGCAACTTTGATCGGCCTGATCGTCGCGATCCCCGTGGGTCTGCTTGCCGCCCGGAATGTCGCGCCGACGCCAGGCATAGCAAAGGGGTTCCGCATCTTCATCGTGGTCGTGCGCGGCATCCCCGATCTCATTCTCGCGATCATCGTCATCGTTGTCACCGGCCTCGGTGCCACAGCAGGTGCAATTGCCTTGTCGGTCGGTGCAATTGGCTTGCTCAGCAAGCTGATCGCCGATTCCGTCGAAGAGACGGACGTTCGTGTGCAACACGCGGTGGTCGCCGGTGGCGCGGCACGCATGCAGGTCCTCATTGCCGCGACGGTGCGGCAATCGGGTCCTGCGATCATTGCGCACCTCTTCTACCAGCTCGATACCAACATCCGCGCCGCCACGCTTCTCGGTGTCGTCGGCGCGGGCGGGCTCGGCTTCTACCTGATGAATGCGGCCCGCGTCATGCAGTTCGACGTGGTCACCATGATCGTGCTCATGATCTTTGCAGTGGTGATGGTCGTGGAGGGTCTCGCCATCTGGGTCCGCAAGGTCGTGTCCTGATTTTCTCTGCTACATACGATCTGGAGTAACCGAATGCATCTCACCGAATCTGCGACCACCACTGCCGGTCGCATGCTCAGCGCAGCCTCCGACGCCGCCCTCACCGCCTACCGCGACGCCGTAGCGAAATACTCGCGGGAGAAGCTGAAGTCCATCGCGATGGAAGGGGCCGACGGCACGCCGACGATGTTCATCGACGTCCTCGTCGAGGACGCCATCATCTCCGCGGCCACCGTGGCTGGCGCGAATGTGCTGTCGGAGGAGCGGGGCTGGGTCGACGTCGGGTCCGCCGTCACCCTCGTCGTCGATCCCGTAGATGGTTCGGCCAACGCTGCCGCGGGAATTCCTTTGGCGTGCTTCAGCGCTGCCGTGGTGATGGACGGTGAATTCACCGAAGCGTCGACCACCTGGCTACACACCGGAGAGACCTGGTGGGCGTCGGGCAGCCGGTCTGCGTTCCGGACCAGCGGGTGCACGTCGTTGTCGTCGGCCGCGGTCTCGATGCTCCGTCCGCACGAACGCAACCGCGACGCCTGGTGGCGTGTCGCGGAGAAGGCCACTCGCGTCCGTATCCTCAGCTGCAGCACCCTCGAAGCGGTGTTCGTCGCGACAGGGTCGACCGACGCGTTCGTGGACGCGGGCAGCGACACGCACCGCCTGATGGACATCGCGGCGGCGGTTGTGCAGGTCGAGGCATCGGGAGGAGCGGTGATCGACGCGTACGACCGTCCCATCGTGTTCGACACCGACCTCACGAAGCGGTGGAGCGGAATCGTCGCTGCCACCGATGACCTCGCCGCTGAACTGCGTGACGCCATTCGGGGCTAGGATCAGAACTCCTTCGCCCGCAGGCGCAGGGCGTTTCCGATGACACTGACTGACGACAGCGCCATCGCAGCGGCCGCGACGATGGGCGAGAGCAGGATCCCGAACGCCGGGTAGAGAACTCCGGCGGCAAGCGGGATACCGGCTGCGTTGTAGACGAACGCGAATACGAGATTCTGGCGGATATTGCTCATCGTCGCCTCCGACAGCGCGCGTGCCCGCGCAATGCCGGTGAGGTCGCCGTGGAGCAGGGTGATGCCCGCACTCTCGATCGCCACGTCGGTGCCGGTGCTCATCGCGATACCGACGTCGGCGGCGGCGAGCGCGGGTGCGTCGTTGACGCCGTCACCGGCCATGGCGACCACCCTGCCTTCGTCGCGGAGTCGGCGCACCACGTCGCTCTTCCCGTCGGGGAGGACCTCGGCCTCGACCCGGTCGATACCGAGGCTGCGGCCCACGGCCTCGGCGGTGGTGCGGTTGTCGCCGGTGAGCATGACCACGGTGATGCCGTCGCCGCGGAGTTCCTCGAGCGCAGTCGCGGTGGTGTCCTTGACGGGGTCGGCGATGGCCAGGACCCCGGCCACCGCCTTGTCGACACCGACGTAGATCGCGGTGGCGCCATCGCGGCGCAGATCGTCGGCGCGCTCGCGCAGTGTCTGCGTGGCAACACCTTCGTCCTGCAAGTACGACGCATTGCCGATGGTCACACGTCGGCCCTCGACCACGCCGACCACGCCGCGACCGACCGGCGAATCGAAATCGGCGACTTCGGGGGCGGTGATCCCCGCGTGTTCGGCGGCATCGACGATCGCGATCGCGAGGGGATGCTCGGAGCCGCGTTCGACGCCTGCGGCGAGACGCAGGACCTCGTCGCCGGTGTAGCCGTGGGCCGCGACGATCTCTGTGACCGTGGGCCTGCCCTCGGTGAGGGTGCCCGTCTTGTCGACGACCAGGGTGTCGATCTTCTCCATGCGCTCGAGTGCCTCGGCGTTCTTGATGAGCACGCCGAGTCCGGCGCCGCGTCCCACACCGACCATGATCGACATCGGAGTTGCCAGCCCGAGGGCGCACGGACACGCGATGATCAGCACCGACACCGCAACGACCAGCGCGTAGGTGAGTGATGGTGACGGGCCGACGAGCGCCCACACGATGAACGCGATCACGGCAATCGCGATGACGGCGGGGACGAACCACGATGCGACGACGTCGGCGAGGCGTTGGATCGGTGCGCGGGTGCGCTGCGCTTCGGCGACCATCGCGACGATCCGCGAAAGCACCGTGTCGCTGCCGACCTGCTCGGCGCGCATGACGAGGCTGCCGGTGCCGTTGACCGTGCCGCCGATGACGTGGTCGCCGGTCTGTTTGGTGATCGGCATCGATTCGCCGGTCACCATCGCTTCGTCGACGGACGAGCGGCCGTCGTCGACGACACCGTCCACCGGGACCTTCTCGCCGGGGCGTATCCGTAGGCGATCTCCGATGTGCACGTGGTCGAGGGGGATGTCGTGCTCGGTGCCGTCGTCGTCGATCCGTCGGCCGGTTTTCGGTGCGAGATCGAGTAGCGACTTGATCGCGCCGGACGTCTGCTCACGCGCGCGGAGTTCGAGGACCTGGCCGAGCAGCACCAGCGTCGTGATCACCGCGGCGGCCTCGAAGTACACGGCGACGGAGCCGTCCATCTGACGGAACTCGTCGGGAAAGATCCCGGGCGCGAGCGTCGCGACCACGCTGTACGCCCACGCGACACCGGTGCCCATCGCGATGAGCGTGAACATGTTCAGCGACCGGGTGCGGATCGAATTCCAGCCGCGGACGAAGAACGGCCATCCCGCCCACAGCACGACCGGGGTGGCGAGGGCGAATTGGATCCACGTCGACACCCTGGGCGGTACGAGGTCGTGGAGCGCGGGGATCAGGTGCGAGCCCATCTCGAGGACGAACACCGGGACGGTGAGGATGAGCGCGACCCAGAACCGTTTCGTCATGTCGGCGAGTTCGGGGCTCGGGCCGGTCTCGGCCGTCACCACTACGGGCTCGAGGGCCATGCCGCAGATCGGGCACGAGCCCGGCCCTTGCTGTCGGATCTCCGGATGCATCGGACATGTGTACTCGGCCATACCCCTACCGTACCCCCAGGGGGTATAAGGTCAAGGTCGGAGTCTGCGCCGAGCTGCGTCGGCTCGAGGCGTGGGTGGTGGAGCGAGGGTCAGCGTGCCGGGCAATTCGCACTGATTCTTTAGAATAAGTAACGCTGAGGGTTCGTTGTGAGATAGTCGAGGCGACGATGCCATGCAAGGGGCATCGGCCTGCCGAGCACCGCGAGGTGAGGGTCGGCGCAGCTACCGCGATATCGCACCTTCGAGGGGTGGTGCGAGTCCGGAGTTGGCCCCCGACGGTCAACCGGCGGTTTCGTTGCCTTCTTCACGCTGACGCTGTTCCTGAGCGACCCGGCGCTGCTCTTCGACGCGCGCGCGGAATCGGTGCTGGAAGTCCTCGTCGTGCTCGGGATCGATGACGGGACGGGTGGGTCGCGGATGGGGAGCCGACTGCGATGCCAGGATCTCCGCGATGCCCTGGGGTCGGCCGAGGACCAGCCAGAGCAGTGATCCGACCAGCGGTAGGAGAAGCACCACCATCAGCCACAGCATTTTGGGTAAGTGCCGGACGCGCTCTTCGTCGGAGCAGATCACGTCGACGAGGCAACCCAGCCACAGCAGGGTGATGATCAGTCCGAGGTATGGCACCCCCGCAAACTAGCAGCTCCTGGCAGAGCCCGACACGGTGCTGGGCGGCGGAGATGCCCGAAATGATGGTTGGTGAGGCGAAATATGCGCCACAAACCATCATTTCGGACACCTACGTCGTCCGATTCGCTTTCGCCACGCCGATGCCGTACGCGCGCCGGCCGGTGTCCGGGTTCTGCACGACTTCCAGCAAGGCTCCGGCCAGGTCGACGCGGTGCACGCTGGCGATCGAATTCGCCTCGGGGATCAGACGATGGCCGCGTCCCGGCTTGTCGACGAGGTAGCCGGGACGCAGGATCGTCCAGTCGCAGAACGAACCCGTCGTGCGCAGCACCTCTTCCATCGCTTCGAGATCCGAGTAGATGTTCGGGCCCTTACGTCGGACTATCGGACGAATTGTGTGGCGGAACCACCACGGTTCACCGACACCGGACCGCAGTACCGGCGACGCCGATACCACGACGATCCGGCGGATGTCCTGACGCTGCATTGCGGCCAGCAGGTTTTCGGTACCCGCGGCACACACGGGATCGGTGTCGTCGTAGGACCTCTTTCCGAGGGTCGAGATCACGGCGTCAGTGTCGTGGGGGAGTGTCAGCGCGCGGTCGGTGGTGACCTGGGCCTCTCGCATGTGTACGCCGTCCGGTGCGTCGAACCCGCTTCCCGGACGAACCAGGGCGGTGATCTCGTGGCCGCTTGCGGCGGCGCTGTCGATGAGCATCCGGCCTGTTGCGCCCGAGGCCCCGGCGATGACGAGGTGCATGTGAAGTCCTCCAGTCTGAAACTAGTACAACTTGACTACTGCCGTTCGACGGTAGAGCATTCTGTCGACTAGTCAAGATGTACTAGATTGGTCGTCACTACCTCGCGACGGAAGGTTCCCCCAGTGACTGCCACCAGGCTTCTCCTCCTCGGAGCAGTTCGTGGGCACACCACCGCGCACGGATATCAGGTGATGCGCGACCTCGAGGGCTGGAGTGTCGACCTGTGGGGGAGTCTCAAGCAGGGCTCGGTCTACCACGGTCTCCGGCGCCTCCGCGACCAAGGGCTTCTGCAGGAAGTGGCCTCCGATTCCCCCGCAGCAGGCCCGGCCCGGACCGAGTACTCGATCACAGCCGAAGGTGAGAAAGAGTTCCGCACGCTGCTCGAGAAAGCGCTCGCCTCGGGGGAGGATCCCGCTGAGATCGTCGCGGCTATCGGGCTCATGTCCGTGCTGCCACGCGAACGCGTGCTCGACCTACTTCGCGTGCGGCTCGACGCGTTGACGGTCAAGCGTCAGCGAGTCGTCGGCGAGTACGAGCGCAATTCCGACGCGGATTGGCAGCACCACATCGAGGCAATCAGGTATTGGGCGAAGACCACCGACAGCGCCATCGAATGGACGCGAGAACTGGTCGAACGTCTCGAACAGGGCGAATACACGATGGCAGGGGAAGAACACGCTTCCTGATCGGCCTCTGGCTCCGCGTGTCGCCTGAGCAAGCTGGACTCGAAGGTGACAACGTAAACCTTCCCGAAACAAAATGAGCGCCGGGCGCAGGCCACCGGCACTGTCGGGGTGCTGCTCGCCCGGTGTTCTGCACACAGCCGGCGGCCTGCACACAATTGAATACGAGGGTGAACCACCTGGTTCATGTGGAGAGGAAATCATGCCCGTTCAGATCGCCACCGCCGCACCCGTCACCCACGCTGCACTGCTGGGTCTGGGGGTGTATCGACCGCGGCGCGTCGTGCCCAATGCCGAGATCGTCGACCAGATCGATTCCTCCGACGAATGGATCAAGACGAGGTCCGGCATC
Organism: Rhodococcus ruitaii; assembly: GCF_055230935.1. Classification (NCBI taxonomy): domain Bacteria; kingdom Bacillati; phylum Actinomycetota; class Actinomycetes; order Mycobacteriales; family Nocardiaceae; genus Rhodococcus; species Rhodococcus ruitaii. Next base: position 362,770 of record NZ_JBUYWC010000003.1, read on the forward strand.
TCTTCGCGGCGGTGGGCCGAAGACGACGAAACGATCATCTCGATGAGCGTCGCCGCCTCCCGCGACGCACTCGCCGCGGCCGGTCTGGAGGCCCAGCAGATCGACGCTGTCGTGCTCGCTACGTCGTCGCTGATGGTGCTGGGGCCGTCTGCCGGTGCAGTGGTGGCCACCGAACTGGGCATGGAAGACACCGCCGCCTACGACATCTCGGCCGGCTGCGCGGGATTCTGCTACGCCCTCGGCAACGCCGCGGCCCTCGTTCGTGCCGGGCAGGCCCGGAATGTGCTGGTCATCGGGGTGGAACGGTTGTCCGACCTGCTCGAGCCGACCGACCGGACCTGCGCGTTCATCTTCGCAGACGGTGCCGGAGCGGCCGTGGTGGGTTCGGCCGAGTCGGAGGGGATCGGTCCGGTCGCGTGGGGCTCGGACGGAAGTCAGACCGACGCCATCAAGCAGGACAAAGACTTCACGACGTACTTCGACGAAGTCGCTGAAGCAGCGGCGGGCGGTGCCCCGGCGGTGCGTCCGTACATCCGGATGAACGGGTCGGCGGTATTCCGCTGGGTGGTGAGTTTTCTGGGGAAGGCGTGCACCGAGGCACTGGAGAAATCCGGCGTACGCGCCGCCGACCTCGATGCCTTCGTCCCGCATCAGGCCAACAGCCGGATCACCGACGCGCTCATCAAGGGACTGCATCTACCCGAGAACGTCGCGGTCGCGCGCGACATCGGAGAGACCGGTAACACGAGCGCCGCGTCGATCCCGATGGCAATGGAGGAACTACTCCGGTCCGGCGTATCCAAGCCGGGAGACACCGCGCTACTCGTCGGCTTCGGTGCCGGACTTTCCTACGCGGGACAGGTCGTCCAGCTGCCCCCGATCGTCTAGACCCCAGTCGCTCTCGGGGGAGAGCAGAAGCGCGGCGATCGGCACCGCAAGCACGACGATCCCGACGACGAACGCCGGGAACAACAGCGACAACGCCGACATGCCCTCGGGGGCGGGCGCATCGAGGTCGACTTCTGCACTCATGCCCACCATGCCGGTGTAGTGCAACGCCACCACGCCGCAGGCCAGCAACAGTGTCGATGCCACCCGCGCGGGAAACTTCCCGGGCACTTCGAATACCCACATCGCGGCCGCAGACCCGACGATGCCGATGGCCGCAGATGCTGCCACCATTGTCGGGTCGTGGTGGATGATGCCCTGGATTCGGATTGCGGCCATGCCGCTGTAGTGCATGAGAACGATGGCCGTTCCCATCACTGTCCCGCCGACGGTCAGCGTCACAGAGCGTGGGAGCCGCCGGGCTGCGGATGGATAAGCGTCCGAGATCAGCAGGCCGAACAGCGTCGCCCCAACAGCAAGTGCCACCGAGAACAAGGTGGTGCCGAGGTCGTAGCGAACGGGGGAAGCAGGCACGGAGAAACCCGACATGCCGATGAAGTGCATGAGCCAGATGCCGACTCCGCCGATCGACAGGGCTGCCATCACGAGCCAGCGCACACCGACAGCGCGCGTCAGGCATCTCCTGGACTGCTTCACGCAACACAATCCGACGTAGCAGCCGACCGCCGCAGTAACGAACGCCAGATACGGCACCCACAAACCCAACGTGAAGTGTTGTTCGTGCGGCATCGGATCCTCTGTGTCCAGCTACCGAACCTTTCCTGGCTCAGCGGCCCGACCATATCCCACACGCGGGGCCAACTCGACCGCCGAAGCGCAACGTGGCATAACGCCTCGTGGGCGTGTCGGCGAGTTCGCGTGATCGTGGTGACGCACGGAGGCCCCGCAGGCACTGGTGTGTCGCCGCTGCCCTTTCCGTTGAACGGGACGCAGGACACCTCGCGCTGCCAGGGCCGGTAGAACAGGGTTCGCCCTCACATCGCTGACCACGATGTGCCCTCGGTCCGGACGGAGCGACATGACCGACACTGCAGAACTGGTGACCTCGCTGCTCGAGCGCGTTCAGCTCCTCGAGGACAAGGCCGCGATCCAGGACGTGCTGACGGCCTATGGTCCCGCCGTGGATGCCGGCGACGCAGATGCCGTCGGTGCGCTGTGGACAGAGGACGCCGTCTACGACGTCGACATCCGGGTGATGGAAGGCCGCGACGCGATCACCGAGATGGTGCGGACCCGGCCCCATCAGGACTACATCACCGAAGGCTGCGGCCACCTCCTCGACCCCGTCCACATCCGGGTCGACGGCGCCACCGCCACCGCCACCTGCCACTCGCTGTTGCTTCGTCGCAACCTCGATTCCGATTCGTACCGAGTGTGGCGCGTGACCGCCAACCGCTTCGAACTCGCCCGTATCGAGGGGGAATGGAAGATCGAGCGCCGTACCTCCCGCGTCCTCAACGGCAGTGAGGAAGCCCGAGAACTGCTGGCGCGAGCGTCGCGCTGACACCTTCTTGCCGGGTCCGGCAGCGGAGCGTCGGCGAACCTTCTAGATTGTGTGTATGGCGATGTGCATGGTCGGGATGGACGACGATGCCACGCTCCGCACCTGGACGACCGGATTGCGTAGATCTGCGCCGCCGGTCGTTCTGTTGCACGGCGGCCCCGGAATCCCCGACTATCTGCAAGCGGTCGCGCAGATGCTCGACGACGTCACCGTCGTACATCGCTACGATCAGCGCGGTACGGGCAAGTCGTGCTGGGACGGCCCCCACACCCTCACACGACACATCGCCGACCTGAAACGACTCCTCGACGGGTGGGGTCACGAGCAGGTCGTGCTGGTGGGTCATTCGTACGGTTCAGACCTGGCCAGCTATTTCACGCTCGCGCACCCCCAACGGGTCGCGCGGCTCATCCACCTGGCAGGACCGTTCACGGGTAACTGGCGTGAGCCGTGCAAGACGACAGAAGTGTCGCGGCGAACGTACACCCAGCAATCCCGGTTCGAGATCCTCGACGCGATGGAGACCCGGTCCGAGGCCGAGGAGATCGAGTTCCTCGCGCTGTCCTGGTTCACCGACCACGCCGACCGACGTCGCGCGTGGCGGTGGGCGCTGGAAGCCGCGCGCATCCGGCGTCCGATCAACTATTCGATGAACAGCCAGTTGGGTGTGGAGAAGAAGACACACCCCCTCGATGCCCGTATCGACGAACTGCGAAATGTGCTGCCGTCCGGGTCGATGATCATCGGAGGCGCAGGAGATCCACGACCTGCCGACGAGTTGACGCGGTTGGGTGCGCGCCTCGACTGCGACGTCGCGATCCTTCCGGAGGCGGGGCACTTTCCCTGGTTGGAGGCGCCCGGAAGATTCCGCTCGTTGCTGCGTTCGGCTGTCGAACGGCCACTCCCCGTGTAATCGGAGGTGCGGTGGACACCACGTCGGCGGGTGCGGTTCCGACCGCTCCGTATGGTAGAAGTACCGAACTCTCGGGAACAGCGACAGGTGGGTACACGATGGGCATGTTCAGCAAGGTTCTGAAGACCGGCGTCGCGATCAAGGCGGTCCAGGTCATCAAGCGCGAGGCGTCCAAGCCGGAGAATCAGCGGAAGGCGCAGGAGTTGGTGGCGAAGTTGCGTCAGCAACGCCCCGGGCAACGCTGATTCGAAAGCTTCCACCGTTGGTCAGGCTTTCCGTCGGTTGTGAACCAACGGAAAGCCGTGCAAATGGAGGAACGCTCCCAGCGCGCCACCGGAGGACAACAACTCCCTGTTCGTGTGAGAACGGTCAGCGAGCATCAACGCATGGAGGGCACAGCCATGGCACATGATTTCCGTGTCGGGGACCACGTTCGATGGAATTCCGAAGCCGGCTACGTCGAGGGCGTGATCATCAAGAAGCACACCGAAGACGTGGAGTACAAGGGGCACATCCGCCGCTGCAGTACGGGCGACCCGCAGTACGAGATCGAGAGCGACAAGACCGCTCATATCGCCATGCACAAGGGCGACGCGCTGACGAAGGCGTAGGTACCCATCATCAGCAGCGTATGGACGATCGGGCACTCGACACGGGAGTTCGACGAACTGTTGACCATGCTGCGAGCCAACGACGTCAGCCACCTGGTCGATGTCCGTTCATTTCCGTCCTCGCGAAAGTTCCCCCAGTGGAACAGGGTGGCGATCATCGCGGCTCTGCCGTCCGATATCGGCTACCGGTGGATGCGGCAATTGGGAGGTAGGCGTCATACGCCGCGCGGCACACCCACAGCCAATGGAGCATGGCGCGTCAAGGCATTTCGAGATTATGCAGATTACATGCAGACCGACGACTTCCGGGAAGGCATGGACGAGCTGATCGAACTCGCCGGGCACGAGCGGCCGGCAATCATGTGCAGCGAGGCGGTACCGTGGCGGTGCCATCGTCGGCTGATCACCGACGCGTTGATCGTCGCGGGCCTCGACGTGAGACACATCTTGTCCGCTTCGTCGACGAAAGTGGCTTCCCTGAACGAGAATGCGCGGGTGCACGACGGGACCCTGACGTACCCACCGGACGAGTGAAATTCGCGGCCTGTCGGGAGGTGTCGCAGGCGCCGAGGGTAGCGGGGGTGCTTCTGAATCCGGCCGCCAGTTCGATGCGGTGCGCGCACTCCAGGTCGACACAGTAGGCAGGGCGCGCCGGCGGTAGTTGCAACGGCAATTGACAGACACAGGCCTTCGCAAAGGTTGTATCTGTCCGTTGCTCCGCTCTTACGCTGGTCGAGCTTCTCCTTCCAACACCGCGACGACTGCCTTGGCCCTGGAAATCCATTCCGCGACCTCCGCTCCGGACGCATGCATCGGGAGTTGTGCCAGACGTAGCGTCAGTGTGTGGTTACCGTCCCGGTCACGGACGGGCAGCACGACAGAGCCCACGTTGTAGCGACACTCGGGATCGAGTTCCCGCGGACGGTAGTCGACCGTTGTTTCGACGATCGATGCCCGAATATCACGCTCCTGCAAGGGTGTCAGGCGCCCGCACTCGTATCGCCGCGTGGCCTCGCACATCGGGTCGTAGGCGGTAATGCCCTCTCGTGGCAGCAGGGAGAGTACGTAGCCGTGGGTGCGGAGGAACGCAATCCGTTGCCGGTAGTGCTCTTTCACGGATTCGTCGATGCCGCGGGCCTTGGCCAGCCACCGCTCCTGCTCGTCGTCGGCGAGGTCGAAGACCACGCTGTCGCCGATGGGTGGCACCATCGGAATCCGCCGCGCAAGTCCGTTCTCCCGCTCGATACCCGAGCCGACCGCGGACAGAACGGTCGCCATCTCTTCTCTGCTGATCGCGGTATAGAGGTTGACCTCGCATCCGACGTCCTGGGCAAGTGACTCGACATCGGGACGTGCGGCGTCCGCTTCCTCGATCGTGCCCAGGATCTCGTGGTCCATGCGGGCCATCAATGATGTGCTGACGAAACTTCCGTAGCCTCCCTGGAAGTACACCAGGGGCGCTACAGGATTGGTGACGGCCATGTCACTCACGCTGCACAGGACGATCCAGTGGTCGCCCGCGTCGACTGTGTTCGTGATGCGTGTGTCGACCCACGCGACCGATTGCGCCAGCACCGGATCGCCGGACGGTGAGGTGAACCAGTCGATGCCGTCGAACTTGTTCTCCCATCGTTGTGCGATTGTCGAGACCAGGTCTTCTTGCTCGCCGCCGAGAATGTTGATGCACACCGAGGTGCATCGGCGGAGCTTCTCGAACGTCTTGGATGTCTTCATCGGCATGAAGGAGACGAGGGGAGGCTCGAGCGACACCGAGCTGAACGTGCCGACGACGAGAGCGAGCAACTCGCCGTCGTCCGCGCATCCCGTGACAACTGCGACTCCGGTGGGGTAGTGGCCCATGACCTCGCGGAACAGGCCCTTATCGATGTCGGTGGTGGTATCGGTGGACATGAGTGCCCTCCTTGCTCGGGGAAATTTACTTGCTGTAGCCGGCCTGGAGCTTGCGTCCGAGGGCCTCGGGGCGGAGGAACAGGATGCACAGCACGCCGCCGACGAGCAGCACGACGCCCGTGATCGTGAATGCCAGGTGCACACCGGTTGCCATGTTGTTCGCCATCTCCGGAGTGAGTTCCGATCCGGACGGCGGCGAAACGTATCCGGCTCGGGTCATCAGCCATCCGACGAGCGTGGGCGAGATGATCGCTCCCACGGAGGCGACACCACCGAGCGTGGCCATCATGATGGGCCGTTGCTTCTTGCCCACGGAAAACGCCAACGCTGATGCGGTCATGGGGTACGCGAGGCTGCATCCGGCCGCGATACACAGCAGCGCCACAGCGAAGACACCCGACATCGCTTGGACGAGGATGAAGCAGACACCGGCAACGAGTGCCGCGATACCGAAGGGGATCGCGATGGAACGGTGCGAATCGAACCCCCTCTGCATCAGCCGATGGCCGAGGAACCCGAGGAGCAGCAGCACGACCGCGCCCAGGATCCACGGAATGGTGGTGACCGTTCCGACCTGGGGCAAGGAAAGCCCGACGACGGTCCCGAGGTACTGCGGAAGCCACGTCGTCACGAATCCCTGCACCCAGAAGTTGGAGCCGCCGCCGATCACTGCGGCAAGGAAGGCGAGGCTGGCGAATGCGCGCCAGAGTGCGACAGGTTTCTGCTTGTCGACGTCCTCGGTGTTCAACTCGGCGTCGGTCTCGGCAGGCACACCATCCTCGCCGTGTTTTCCGTGACCCGAGTACGGGCCGTCGCCGGCGAGTAACACCCACGCGACGACCCAGGCGAATCCGACGATCCCCAGCACTCCGAAGGCCCAGCGCCAGCCCCACTCGCCGATGACCCACGCCAGCGCAGGTGCGGCGAGCACGGGACCGAGGGTGGAACCGGCAGCCACGAGATTCGACGGCAGGGCGCGACGCCGCGGTTCGAACCACGAGTGGACCGAGGTCAGCGACATTGCCGTGGCCGGTCCTTCGGCGCCGCCGAGGACGATGCGGGTGACCAGCAGGATTGCGGCACCGCCACCGAGAAGCATGGGGAACTGCATGACCGCCCACACGACGCCCATCGTGAGGAGAATCCATCGCACCGAGACTTTGGCGGCGAGGAAGCCGGTCACGACGGAGACGATGGCGTACAGGAAGAAGAAGGCACTGCCGATGAAACCGAATTCGACCGCGGAGATACCCAGATCAGGGATCGCTTCGGACGCAACCAGGCCCAAGACTGCCTTGTCGGCGAACGCAACGATCTGGAACAGGACGAGCAGCGCTGTGACGAGCCAGGCCTTGCGGTTCATTCTGCCGAAATCGATCTTCTTCGATGTCCCCGGTCGGGGAGAATCGATGATCTTGTCCGGCGCCACGGACGAAGCCATGTGCAGCCGCCTTTCTTGTGGGCTGGGAATGGGCGTGGTGCGTGAAGAAATGTTCGAGCGGAACCATCGGACCGACGGTGTGGAAAAACATATTTGCCGCTTCCTTGCTCGGGTAGGAGAGAAACCTTTACTGTCGGCGACCGCGCCAACTGGGCAGAATGGTGAGGTCAGCGAATGTAGGAGGAAGATGTGAACTCGCCCGCAGTTGGCTTCTCGGTTTCGGATCAAGTGCGGTCGATAGGTGCGGGTTCGACGACGGCGACGGAGGCTGTTTCCCAGGTCAGGGCAGCGATCGAGGCTCGGGAGCCGGAACTCGCGGCATGGGTGCAGCTGTCGCAGACGGTGGCCGCCGAGGCAACGGACATCGACCGCGATCCGCGCGACTTTCCGTTGCGCGGTGTCTCCGTCGGCGTGAAAGACCTCATCGACGTCGCCGGTTTGCCCACCCGTGCCGGCTCATCCGTCACGTCTTCCTCCGCAGCGACTTCCGACGCACCCTGTGTTGCTCGGCTCCGATCGCTCGGTGCCGTCATCCAGGGCAAGACAGTGACGACGGAGTTCGGCTACTTCCGTCCCGGCCCCACCCGCAACCCGCACGCGCTCGATCACACGCCGGGTGGGTCGTCGAGCGGGTCCGCCGCTGCGGTGGGTGCAGGCACGGTGCCGCTGGCGCTCGGAACGCAGACTGCAGGATCCCTCACTCGACCCGCGTCGTACTGCGGCGCGGCGGGAATGGTCCTGTCACACGGCAGCACCGATATGTCGGGAATCATCGGCCTGAGCGAATCGCTCGATTCACTGGGGTTTCTGACCCGCACGGTCGCCGACCTCCGTTACGTGCACGATGCGTTCCGCGGTGTGCACCCGAGCGATTCGATCCGCAGTACTTCAGAAGTTCTCGTCTGGGGAGGCAGCGAGCTCGACCGCATGGATCCCGCGATGAGCGTGTTGCTGGGGCGAATCCCCGCCCTCCTGAACGATCTCGGCATCCGGTCCGATCTGCTCGACTGGGACGACCACGTAAAGACCCTCGCAGACGATCACCTCACGGTGATGGGATACGAGGCCGCACAGATGCGTACCCGTGAGTTCGACGAGCATCGCAACGAACTGAGTCCTCAGATTGTGGATCTCCTGCAGCAGGGTCGGAAGATCACAGATTCGGCATACGCCGCCTCCCTGATCCGTCGCGACCGCTCGCGCGAACTCCTGCGCGAGATCCTCGACGGCCCGTCCGTGATCGTCGGGCCGGCCGCGACCGGTCCGGCGCCGAAGGGGTTGTCTGCAACCGGATCGCCGATCCTCAGCCGCCCATGGCAACTACTCGGTGTGCCGGTGGTGGTCGTGCCGGGTGCCCGCACGGTGTCGGGCCTTCCACTGGGTCTGCAGGTGATCGGATCGGCAGGCGACGAGGGGCATCTGTTCGACGTGGGGGAGAAAATCGAGGCTGCACTCCGTGAGCTTCCTCCGATAGCCGGATGACGATGACTGCACCACTGACGGATTCGGGAGACACAGTGAATTCGAAAGATACCGGGACTTCGAAAGATACTCGGATGCTGACACCGCGACCGATCAACCATCACCGGATGTTTCTCACCTGCTACGAGGACACCTTCAATTACGGGTGGCATCACGTCGACCTGTTCGTGCACGACGAGTACGGCCGCGAGGTCAACTGGGTGCACTGGACGGTGGAAGCGGACGGGCCGGAAGCCGCCGACGAGTCGGTGCGCGGTGAAGAACCATTGTTGAGGCGCACCACGCCGTGGGAGCCCGAACTCAGTGCGGTGGGAGCACGGTATTGGACCGCTGAGGCTGCGTGGGGAGACAGTACCGGGCCGCGAGGCGACACCGAATGACCACGCCACGCACGCCCGAGGACATTCCGGCAACGACGGTGTATGTCGTTGACGATGACCCCGCGCTGTGCGATTCAGTCGACTGGATTCTCGAGAGCATCGGTATCAAGCCGGTGATCTGCCACAGTGCCGATGCCTTCCTCGATGTGTACGACGGTTCGATGCCGGCGTGCATCGTGCTCGATGTGCGGATGCCCGGGATGAGCGGCACGCGGCTGCAGGAGAGAATCAACGAATTCGCTCCGCACGTCGTGATCATCTTCGTCTCTGCACACGGCGACATCAGGATGTCCGTCGGGGCGCTGCAGAAGGGCGCGATGGACTTCCTCGAGAAGCCCTACGATCCGCAGCGACTGCTCGACGCCGTGCAGTCCGGTGCGGAGAAGGCCAGAACCCGTTTTGCCGAACATGTTTCGCGCGCAGTGGTTCAGGATAAGCTCGAGTGCTTGACTCCGAGGGAACGGCAGATCCTCGCGCTGGTCGTCGAAGGGTTGCCGAGTCAGAACATCGCTCGGAGGCTGGGCATGAGCGTGAAGACCGTCGATGTTCACCGGGCCCGAATCAAGAGCAAGACCGACTCCGACAGCATAGGAACCTTCGTCCGGGACCTCCTTCGATATGGAGTGGAGGTCCGGGACGTGGATCGATAGAAGCAGGTCGGTCGTGGTCCGATTTCCTGTTACTACGAGGCCCGTGCGGCGCGATTGAGCACTATCTCGATTGCGCAGTCGACAGCGTACCGGTACTCGGCTTCGCCATCGAAATGCGCAAGTTCCTCGGCTGCCGCCGCGACGTTGACGAGTCGGGAGGCACGGAGCACACGCATCCGCTCTGCGACGAGTTCAGGATCCGAGGTGCCGTAGGTCGGCCCGGCGGAGACTTCGCGGAGGAGCGCTCCGATGAGTGTTGCCACGAATGTCCTGAGCAGATGGACGGATTCGGTCGAGCTGAATCCCGCTTCTCCCAGGACGTGCAGGACCGCCTCGATGGGAGCGAGGCCTTCGAGGGAGGACAGCTGCCGGGTCAGCACGAGTGCCGCGGCTGCCGGGTGTGCCAGGGCCTGCTCCCTGAAAGCTTGCGCGATCCGGCGCAGATCGTCTTCTGGATCACCCGTGGGTGCGGGGAGATCGATCCCGCCGAGAAGTGCCTCGGCGACGGCGTCGAGTAGACCGTCCTTGCCCTCGACGTGGTTGTAGAGACTTTTCGCATCCACACCGAGCACTCGTCCGACCGCCCGCATGCTGACCGCCGCAACACCGTCGGTGTCGATCACCTCGAGTGTCGCATCGACGATGGCCTCCCGGGAGAGCCGGAAAGCTCCTTTGGGAGGCCGCCCCCGCCTGGCAGCGGTGGGTTCTCCGGGCGACTGAGTACTGCGGGTCATGAACCCAGTGTGGCCTACGCGCCTGCCGATGGACGCACCGTAGTTGTCAAAATCCACGATGTGGATATAGTGTGACTCACATCTTATTGCCCACGGTGTGGGTATTTATTGGAGGTGAGCGGATGACCGCGTTTCCGTGGGGTAGTGTCGAGTCGGCCGACCTTCCGGCGATCGGCGTGGAGGTTGACACGCTCTCCGGCCTCGACGAGCCGGATGCCGTCGAGGCCTGCGACCTGATCACGCTGCCTTACCCGTCGCGGTTCGGCCTCTTCCGTGCATCACGGGCGATCGCGCCGTTCCTGTCGATCACGAACTGGGCCGCTACACACCGTATTTCGACGAACTCACCGCGAAGGCGTCCGGTTTCCTGGAGGCATGGCCGAGCTGCACCCGCTGCAGAAGCCGTGGTACCAACCCGCCGCCTACCGCGACGTGCCCGCCGAGGCATTCCTGCCGATCGACGGCTCGGTGATCCTCGGACCGGGTGTCGCGGTGATCAAGACGCCGGGGCATGGAAAAGACGATCGCAGACCACGCCCAGACGGACGAGCGATTCCTGCAGTTCTTCCCTTCCAGCGAGTTGACTGGCGCCTGGACCAACCCAGGAACCAACCCCACCTTCGTCCACGGATCGCTCACCCACCGCGACTGAGAAGCACCACCCCTTTCGGCACCGACCCGCAGGAGACTCGGCCATGACCGCTACCCAGATCCCGCCCCGCTTCACGATGCCACCGGAGGAGGTGTTGCGCGCCCGGGAGAAACTCGTGCTCGACCACTTCCGCGACGAGGTCGACCAGGACTGGGACGCCACACTGTCGACCTTCCCGCATCCGCACTACGAGCTGATCGCCCAGATGTCGGTGCACGACGGCGACTCGGAAGTACGCGGCTACTACACCGACACCCGCGTCGCGTTCCCGGACCAGGACCACGAACTCATCGCCGTCCGGCACAGCCCGGACGCGGTCATTGTGGAGTTCTGGCTGCTCGGCACCCACCTGGGCAATCTCGGTCCGATCCCGCCGACCCGCTCGAAACACCGCACCCGGATGACGGCCTACTTCGTCTTCGACGAGAACGAGAACCTGGTCACCGAACGCATCTACTTCGACCAGCTCACCATCCTCAAACAACTCCTCGGTGGTCTGGACAAGACGAGTCCCCGGGATCTGCTCACACTCGCCGGCGCGCTCAAGGGCGCCCTCTCCATGAGCGGCGCCGAGCCCGACCCACGCCTGCTCGACACCACCCCGCCCCGCCTCGACGACTAACCCGCAGGAGCACACCGTGACGACAGCCACCGCATCCGAGCCCACCCGTATGCGCGCCCTGATCGGCGGCAGGGGATCCGAATGGGTTCTCGACACGGTCGATGTACCCGACCAGCTCGGCGCGTTGCGTATCCAGGTGGTGGCTGCCGGTCTCAACCGCGCCGACTGGTACGCATTGGAGGGCAGCTACACCGCGAACTCGCAGGAAGCCGGTCCGTTCACGGCCGGGACGGTGATCGTCGCCACCACCAGCGAGGACCTCGCCGCCACCGAACTGAACCTCGACACCTTCGCGTTCCGTCGACAGCGCCTGATCGGCACCACTTTCAGCATCCGCACTCGTGCCGAACTCGCCGACGTTGTCAGCGCCCTCACCGAGAATGTGCTTCCCGCGGTCGCCGATGGAAAGATCACCCCGCGACTGGACTCCGTCTACCCGGTTGCTCGGGCGGAGGAGGCCGCCTACCGGCTCCGGGCCAACAGCGGCGGCATATCCAGATTGAGCTGATCTCGCCGACCAACGATGCGCCGTCGATGTACCGCGACTTCCTCGACGCCGGCCACGAAGGCGTCCAGCACACCGCCTACTGGAGTGAGAGCTACCAGGATCTCTACGATCGCGCCCTGGCAGCCGGTTTCACCGTCGGACAGGAAGGCCGCATCAGTGGCGCCGACGGACGGTTTCGCTTATCTGGAAACCGATCATCACGCGGCTCGGTGATCGAGATCTCCGACGGTGGCGGCACCAAGCCTATCCAGAAGATCGATGCCGGTCTGATCGGCGGCGACCCTCCCGCAATGGCCGAGATCATGGAAGCCTTCGGCTGAACACCCGAAAGAGGTCACACTATGAAAGTCACGCATCTCAACTGCGGCACCATGCGCCCCTGGGGCGCACCCGGAGGGCTGGTATGCCACGTCCTGCTGGTGGAAACCGGATCGCGGTTGGTCCTCGTCGACTCCGGACTGGGCCTTCGCGACCGGCAGGCACCGGACGCCCGATTCGGGCCCGCTCGGCACTTCGTCCGCCCGGTCTTCGACGAAGCCGAGGCCGCAATCCGGCAAATCCAGGATTTGGGCCATGACCCCCACGACGTACGCGACATCGTGCTTACCCACTTCGACGCCGATCACACCGGAGGACTGGCCGACTTTCCCTGGGCTCGGGTGCATCTCACCGCGAAGGAGAACGACGCGGCGCTCCATCCCCATGGGCCGATCGAAAAGGGCCGTTATCTGCCTACCCAGCGCGATCACGTACCTCGAATTGTCACCTACGAGCCCGCGCAAGGGGATTTGTGGCGCTCCTTCCGTGGCGTTCGGCAGCTGACCGAGATCGACGACGGAATCGTGCTTATCGCCCTGCCCGGCCACAGTCGGGGACACGCGGCCGTCGCCGTCGATGCAGGAGACCGATGGATTCTTCACACGGGTGACGCCTTCTACCACCACGGTCAGCTCGATGGCACACGGTCACCGTTTTCGCTGCGGGCCATGGAGCGGATCATCGCCCACGACTGGAACCGTGTCCGGGAAAACCATGTTCGCCTCAGCGAACTGTGGGCTGAGAACCGGCCTGACGTCCACATCATCAACGCCCACGACCCGCGCCTGTTCCATGATTCGGTCCCCCGAGAAACAAAGAACCCCAGTAATAATCCAGCTCAGTAGTAATCCAGCACGAGTCGGGTGCTCTTCGTGCGCGACACGCATACCGCCATGACCTCGCCCGATTCCTTCTCGGCCTTGGTGAGCACGTTGTCGCGGTGCTCGGGCGCCCCGTCCAATACCTGCATGATGCAGGTGCCGCAGATCCCTTCCTCACACGAGGTGTCGATGTCGCAGCCGTTCTCCTGAAGTACTTCGACGATGCTCTTGTCTGTGGGGATCTCGTAGGTCTCGCCTTCCAATTCCACCTCGAACGCCGTGTTTTCCGCAGCATCGGGCTGCTCGACGGCGTGAAAGTTCTCCAGGTGGACAGCATCGGGCGAGACATGCCGGCCCGCGACCGCGACGACCTTGTCCATGAATCCGTCCGGTCCGCACGTGTAGACGTGCGTACCTGTCGGCAATGTCGTGAAGGCCGCGTCGAGTACCTGTTCCTGGCCGTCGCGGGCAACTCCGATGTGTGCGTGGAGTTTCTCGGGGCAGCGGTCGTTCAGCAACGGCAGGAACGCGGCCTCGGCTTCGGTGCGGGCGAAGTAGTGAAGTTCGAAGCTGATGTCGTGGACGTCCATGTAGCGGGCCATGCTCAACATCGGGGTGATGCCGATGCCTGCGGCCACGAGCACATGGTGCTGTGCGTCGTCTGCGATGCCGAGTAGGTTCCTGGGTTCGCTGATGCGAAGCCTGTCGCCGACCGCGAGTTCGTGCAGAGCGGCAGACCCGCCGCGGGAGTTGGCTTCACGCTTGACGGCGAATGCGAACGAGTCCGCGGCGTCTGGGGTGCTGCAGAGCGAGTACTGGCGGGTGATGGCCGTCGGCCCTTCCACGTCGATGTGCGCACCCGGAAGATAGGTACCCAGCGGCGACCCGTCGGGCTTTTCCAACCTGATCGACTTGACGGTCGGAGTTTCCTGGGTGATATCGGAGACGATGACGTCGATGAGTGCCATGTCCGGTTCTCCTTGTGTAGCGACAGTCAGCGGACGTACAGTCCGCCGTTGACGTCCCAGCAGGCGCCGGTGACGAAGTAGGCGTCATCGGACACCAATAGCGCGACCGTGTCCGCGATGAACGACGGACTGCCGAGCCGCCCCACCGGGATACCGGCGATGATGCTGTCGAGCTTGTCGGCGGGCACCGTCCTGCGCACCACCGGCAGGTCGTGCGGGCCAGGAGAGACGGCGTTGACTGTCACGCCCCGGCTCGCCAGCTCACGCGCGAACACCTTGGTGGTGGTGAGAATGGCACCTTTGGATGCGGCGTAGTGGCCGCCCGTGGCTGTGCCGCCGTTCTGGCCCGCGAGCGAGGCCATGTTGACGATTCGTCCGAAACCCTCGCCGGCCATGGCAGCACCGAACACCTGGCATCCGAAGAAGATGCTGTTGACGTTCGTGTTCAGGACGTTGGTGAAGTCGTCTTCGGCGAGGGTCATCAGGTCGGCTGCCTGGGTGATCGCAGCGTTGTTGACGAGGATCGTGGGCGTGCCCCAGAGCTCTTCGCACACCGCAAGCCCCTTCTCGAACCCGGTTTTGTGGCCGACGTCGAGTTTGACCCCGCGCGCGGTGGATCCGTCTGCGGACAATTCCGATGCGAGCGCGTCGACCGCAGCGCCGTCGAGGTCGGCAAGCAGGACGCGCCGACCGTCGGTGTGCAGTTTCCGGGCGATGACGGCGCCCATTCCGCCGGCGGCGCCGGTGACGACCGCGATGCCGTCGGTGCGTGGTGTGGGCATGTCAGCTCCTTACAGCAGGTAACCGGAGGCGCTGACCGCGTCCTCGCTGTCGACGAGGCGGATCACCTTGAGGGAGATCTTGTCGTCACCTTCGTCGTCGAAGACGATGGTGTGCGTCAGGTTCGCACCGAGTGTCAGGAACTCGTTTCGTTTGAACGCGTTGAGAATTTGAGCCGAGCGGATGGTGACGGTGGTGTCGGTGAGCTCGCGCACGGTGAAGCGGGAGATGACCCGGACGGTGCGTGCCGCCGCCACCGCAGACGGCGAATAGCCCTGCAGCATGCGCTCGACGCGAAGACGCCGCATGCGCTTGTCGTCGTACACCAGGTTGAGCGACGACTGGAAGTCGTCGGTATCCGGGTCGATGGGGACGACGTAATGGGCATCGTCGGTATACATCTGCTCCCACGACTTGTAGTCCTTGTCGTCGAGCGCTTCGGCTTCCTTCCAGACGAGCTCGATGGCGCGCAGGACGCGCGGGTCGGTCAGGGTGAGATCAGTCATCGCTCATCAGCTTCTTCCACATTGCGTAGGCCTCACGCATTCCCGTCTCGTCGGTGACGTGTGAAGTGGGCCAGCCTTCTTCGGTGAGATGTTCGCGCGCTTCCCCGCGGTTGACGAGGATCGGCATGTTGGGATTGCCGCCGGCACCGATCTGCACGCGGGTCCAGCCTTCGGCATCGTCGGGGCTTCCGAAACCGAACGGCCCCTGGAAATGTTCGTGAATGCGCAGTCGCTCCTGGTTGACGCTCTCCGGCCCGCCGTCCATGCCGATGGCCATGTGCCAGATCTCGGTTTCGTCGACGGAAATGGGGATGAGCACGCGGAAGAACGACGACGACATCGCCACGTTCGGGAACGTGTTGAGGTTGAATCCGCATCCGTGCATCGAGCGCATGTAGCGGCGGATCCGCTCGGGACTTTCGCCGGCTTCGGCGAGTTCGTCGACGAGATGCTGGAATCGAGGCTGGATCTCTTCGGTTCCGTCGTCGATGTCGAGGTCCATGTGGGCGGCTGCCATGATCGCGACACTGTGCCCGTTCCCGAGCGAGTGTGTTTCGGCGCTCGGATCGTCCATGAACGACATCATGTTCGCGGTTTCCGCGTCGACCGAGGCCATCCACGACTTGTGGACCATCGGGAAGTGGTAGCCGTCGGTGGTGTTCTCGAGCTGGATCTTCCAGTTTCCCTTGAATCGGAACTTGTGTACCCCGATGACCTTGGTCGGTAAACCGTTGCTCTGCTTGAAGAACCGCTCCATCCAGATCTTGGCGTCGCCCAGGAAATCCTCGAGCGGCTCGGCGTCCTGGTTGAACGTCGCCCAGATCATTCCCATGTAGCGTTCGGTGCGCAGGGTCTGGAGCGGGTAGTCCTTCTTGTCGATGACGCCCTCGTACCCGTCCGGGTAGGGGATGCCGCGCAGGCGACCGTCGAGTGCGTACGACCAGTTGTGGTAGGGGCAGGTGAAACCGTTCGCCTTGCCGCTGCGCTGGTCGCACACGGTCGCGCCGCGATGTCGGCACCGGTTGAGCAGGGTGTTGAAATTGCCTTTGCGATCGCGGGTGACGATCACCGGCTGATCACCCACCTGTGTGGTCTTGAACGATCCGGCCTCGGGGATCTCGCTCTCGTGCGCGACCCACACCCACGTGCGGTAGAAGATCTTCTCCATCTCCACGCGGAAGATTTCCGGATCGGTATAGAGCCGGCCGGCGACCCGATCGGTGCCGACGAGGTCGCCGTAGTTCTCTTGGATCGAATGCTCGACCGTTGTCATGGTGCTCTTCCTTTGGGGGTCGTGTCGTGCGGGCGTCCGCGTCAGTGCAGGTGGGCCATTGCGTCGGTGGGCAGCGGTGTCGCGAACATCCGCTGGGTGCGGAACCGGCTCATCCGGGCGGCGGGATGGGGGAGTCGTTCGATCTCGAAGTCGATGTCGAGTCGGGCGCACAACAACTCGGCGGTCCCGTCCGTGTAGAGCGAAGTTTGCTGCATGATCCAGCGGCCCCGAGCATCATCATCTGTGACCCGGATCTGCTCGCTGCCGACCAGATGAGTATTGCGGACGAAGTGCTCTGCCGGTGGCAGATACCGCGAGACGAGCGCAACCACCTCGGCGCGGCCTCGGGCGATACCGAACTTGCCGGCGTACTCAGGGCCGACACCCTCCCAGGTTGCGTCCGCGGTGAACAGCAGGCCGATCTGGTCGGCGCTCTCAGGTGGCCCGGGCACGTCGCACAGGTCCATGTAGTGGGTCAGGCAGTCGCGGACGGCGTCCTTCGCTTCGAGAACCGCGAGTCGGCGTTCGAGGGCGGTCATCGGATCACGATTCCACGTCGTCCCGAATGGTCAGCTCACGACCCATCCGCGCTTCGATCTTGAAGTACTTCCACAGTGCGTATTCGCCGATCATGGTGGTGCGCAGCAGGTTGCAGGCATTTTTCACCGTTTCTTGGTCCCGCACATCGGCAAGGACGTAGCAGGTCCACGGCCACCCATCGGACGGCCCGACCATGTGGGCGTCGTCATCGAACGTGCCGATGATGTCGATGCCGTCCATGTTTTTCAGGTCCGACAGCATGGTGGAAATGCCGACCCAGACCGGGCCGATCTCCGCCTTGGGCAGATCGAAGAAGTTCTGGTTGTTGCCGATGCAGAACAGGGTGCGCAGCGGTTCGGCCATGACGGCGTCCTTTCGGTTGGGTGCGAGCCCGGTCAGGGGAAACTGGGGATACCGGCGTCGAGCCCGAGCAGGATCGAACCGGCGGCCTCGAAGGTGTTGGTCTGGAGCATCGCGTGCTGGGCTGGAACGAGCGCGTCCTGAAGGTATCTCTGGAGTGGATGGCTCTCGTAGATCGCGCCGGTGCCCGCGAGATCGAATGCGGCGAGCACTACAGCGCGGCCTACATGCGCAGCCTGGGTCGCACCCAATCGGAGCAATGCCTTGTGTTCGTCGGTGATGGTGGCGCCCGATACGGCGAGCTCCCAGACCTCGTCGGTGACCTCGTAGAAGAATGCCCGCGCCGAGCGCAGATCGGCCTCGGCTTTCGCGAGGCCCGACTTGTATGCGGGGCGGTTCCCCTTGGCTGTGCCGCCGGTGATGCTGGAACGGGCCGAACCCACCTCACGTACATAGTCGAGGGCGCCGCGAGCCGCCCCGAGCGTCACCACGGCAAGGACCTGCGCCGCGTACGGGAGCATCGGGTAGCGGGTGATCGGTTCGTCCACCTGTGGCACTCCGCCACGCACGAAGGTCATCTCTTCGGGCACGAAGAGCTGCTCTGCGCGGACGGCGTGGGAGCCGGTGGCCTTCATTCCGGCCACATCCCAGTTCTCCACGATTTCGACGTCGGCCGGATCCACCAGTGCTGTGAGAGGCATGCCGTTGGTCTCCGGGCCCCCGGCGAGGCCGATGCCGAGAATGTCGGCGCCGCGGCACCCGCTGGCGAACTGCCAGAGCCCGCTGCACAGGTAACCGCCCTCCACCTTCTCGGCTTCCTGCATTGGGAACAGGCCACCGGCATAGGCGAGGTCGGGTCCGTCGGCGTAGATCTTCGCCTGCGTTGCAACCGGCAGAGCAGAGAAGTACACCAGCGATGATCCGAAACTCGCGACCCAGCCCGTGGCAGGGTCGACCGCGGAGATCCGCTCGACGAGTTTCATGAACGACGACGGATCCATCGGTTCACCGCCGAACTGCACCGGCGTCGATGCCCGATAGATCCCTGCGCGTTTGAGCTGGGCGATGTACTCGGGCGGGACGAAGTGCTGTTGGTTGAACTCGTCGCGTCGGTCGCGCAGGGTCTCGAGTGCATCGTCGAACGCACGTTCCCGGGCCGTGCCGACAGGCTCGGCCGCGATCCGTTCGGTGGTGCTGGGGATCGTCATGTCGTCTCCGTTCGCTACGTGTTCGCGCTGATGAACACGCTATGGACGAGTCGGCTACGGCGGTATCGGGGTTTTCTCCCGAGGTCATAAAGTAATTACCGATGGCGGTTGTGACCGGCGGCGTTCCATGATGGGTCGTCCCGTTTCGGAGGTGCTGATCGATGTTCCCGACCCGGCGCGACTTTCAAGCGATGGCGGAACACACGCGGACGGGAATCCTGATCCACGAGGCCGCGTCGAAGAACATCCTGTGGGCTAATCCTGCAGCCTGTCGAATGTTCGGATTCACGCTCGAGGAGTTGCGCCCGCTCAAGGCGCACCACATGAGCAGCCAGGAACGGCAGTACCGGCGAGCGCTCGGTGTCGCGTGGCTGCAGTCCGCCGTCGTCCACGGGTCGAGTCGCCGGCAGTGGAAATACCGGACCAAGGCCGGCGTCGACTTCCTCACCGATGCCACCGCGTCGCTCATGCAATTCCAGGACGGTCCGGTGGTGATGGTCGAGTTCCGCAACATCTCGGAGGAGGTTGAAATCCAGCAGGAACTCAGTTGGGTGTCGCAGTCGCTGCAGCGGATCATGACACACACATCGGCAGGGATTCTGGTGCTCGACGAGGACAATTGCATCGAAGATATCTCTCCGCTCGCCGCGCGACTGTTCGATTCCACCCCCGATCGGCTGACGGGCGTCCATCTCGAAGACCTGGGCCGGTGCGACCCAGCGCTGAACTCCGAACAGGTGGTGGCCAAACTCGCGTCCCGTAACGGATCCGTCAAGATCACGCAGAGGATCGCGAAAGCGGGCGGGAGTGTCGCGTGGCTGGCCGGTGAGCTAGAGGACGTCGTGCACGACGGCATCGTCTCGCGTGTGCTGGCCTTCCGCGACGTCACCGAACGCGTCGAACTGGAACTGCGGCACGAGTACCAGGAGGCGAACCTCCAGTATCTGAGCCGCTACAACGCGATGGGCGACATGGCGATGATTCTGGCCCACGAGCTCGGTCAGCCCCTCGCCGCGTCGTCGAACTACCTGGGCGGACTGAAGGCGCGTGTCGCGGGAGGAACCCTCGACCGCGAGCAGCTGTCGTACGGATTGGATATGGCAGAGAGACAATTGAGCCGCGCCGCGGAGATCGTGGCATCTGTCAAACGGTATGTGCGACGTATCGAATCGACAATGACCGCACTGGATCTCAACGAGGTGGTCGACGAGAGCCTGTATTTCGTGCGGTTGCGTGCGGCCGAGCTCGGCATCCGCGTCGATGTGCATCCGACGACCGATCTCCTGCCGGTTCAGGGCGAGAGTGTGCTGATCGGACAGGTGATCATCAACCTGTGCTTCAATGCGATCGACGAGATCATGCTGCCGACCACCGAGGTCAAGGAACTGACGGTGAGTACGTCGCGCGACGGGGAGTGGGCCTGTGTCTCCGTGACGGATCGGGGTCGGGGTATGGCGCGTGCACCCGAGAACCGCCTCACGTCGGGGGTGTTCTCGGCGAAACAGGACGGGTCCGGGATCGGCTTGATTCTCTCGGAGCACATCGTCGAACGGCACGGCGGCGACATTCGATTCTCGTCGAACGCACCCTGCGGTACCGAGGTGCGGTTGCGTCTGCCGGTCAGTTCCTTCTCCCGGTGAGCGAATGTGCCCTTCGTCTCGATGATCGAACCCGGTGTGCCATTCGTTCAGGAGGGGATGGCGGCTGCGGGGCGGACTTCGTTGAACCTCCGGGGGGCGAGTGTTACTGTCTCGCGTGTAGATACCGAGAGGTGATGTGTAAATAACGCAACACCGCGGCTTGCTCGGCCGATGAACGGAGTGACCATGCCGCTTGCCCTCTGCGCTTCGTCGCACTCGCCGCTGATCGGGCTGCACGACCCTGCGGCGGACATTGCGGACGAGGTGCACGCCCAGCTCACAGGGGCACGCGCCTTTGTGGAGGAATTCGATCCCGAACTCGTGCTGGTCTTCGCCCCTGACCACTACAACGGATTCCTGTACGAGCTGATGCCGTCGTTCTGCGTGGGTGCGGCAGCCACATCCGTGGGCGACTACGGGTTGCCGAAGGGTCCGCTACCCGTCGACCGCGACGCCGCCTATACCCTTGCGCGGCACGCACTCGAGTCGGGCATCGATGTGGCGCTGTCCGAGGCGATGCAGGTCGACCACGGCTTCGTTCAGCCGCTGCTGTTCCTGTTCGGTTCTGTGGACAAGCTTCCGCCCCTGGTACCGGTGTTCATCAACTGTGTGGCCGAGCCGCTCGGCCCCGCAAGCCGAGCGCGTCTGCTGGGGGAGGCTGCAGGACGAGCGCTGGCGGAGTCAGGGAAGCGAGTGCTGATCGTCGGGTCGGGCGGCCTCTCGCACGACCCGCCGGTGCCCCGCATGGAAAACGCTACGCCGGACGTGGCCGAACGAATTATCCACGGGCGCAATCCCACGGCCGAGCAGCGTCGGGTGCGGGAATCTCGCACGGTCGCGGCGGCGGGTGAGTTTGCGTCGGGAGCAACCGATTTTCACGACCTCAACCCCGAGTTCGACACCTTTGTGCTCGACGCGTTCGAGTCGGGCGACACCACTGCGTTCGATGAGAGATCGACCGACTGGTTCGTCGAGGAGGGTGGCCATTCCGCCCACGAGATACGCACCTGGATCGCCGCCTACGGCGCGTTGTCCACGCAGGGCGACTACGAGATGACACGTCGTTACTACCGCCCGATCAAAGAGTGGTTTGCCGGATTCGCCGTCACCACTGCACTACCGAAGGCCACTGCACTACCGAAGGTCACTGCACTACCGAAGGAGTTGGCTGCGCAATGACGATCTGGGACGACCTCGGCACGGTGGCGCACACGATCGAGTACCGCGCGATCGACGGATGGCGGACCCGCGTGCTGCGCGCGGGCTCCGGGCCTGCGCTGGTGCTCATGCACGGCACGGGCGGGCATCTGGAAGCATTCTCGCGAAACATTCCTGCGCTCTCCGAACATTTCACCGTCGTCGCCTACGACTTCCCCGGGCAGGGCTACACCACCCCGACCGAGCGCGATCTCGAGATCGACACCTACGTCGGGCATCTCGCTGCGCTACTCGATGATCTGGATCTGGAGCGCGTGCACCTGTCCGGCGAGTCGCTCGGTGGTTGGGTGGCAATCAAATTCGCTGTTGAGCACCCCGAACGACTGGACCGTGTCGTGCTCAACACGCCCGGCGGGACCATGGCTGCCCCGGAGGTGATGGCGCGGATCAGGGACTTGAGCCAGGCCGCCGCCGACGACCCTTCGGAGGAACGCATCCGGGCGCGTCTCGAGTGGCTCATGGCCGACCCGTCGAGTGTCACAGACGAACTCGTCGGGTGCCGACGCGCGATCTATTCGCGACCCGGGTTCGCCGAGTCGATGCGGCACGTCCTGTGCCTGCAGGATCCCGATGTGCGGCGGCGCAACATGGTCACCGACGTCGACCTGGCCGCAGTGACGGCACCCGCACTGGTGATCTGGACCAGCGACGACCCGTCCGGACCTGCGGGGGCGGGTATGGACATGGCCGACAAGATGCCGAACGGGCGGTTCCTCTTCATCGACGGAGCTGGACACTGGCCGCAGTGGGAGCAGCAGGAGATCTGCGACAAGGCAGTGATCGGTTTTCTCTGCGGCGACGCATGACGGTGCTCAGCCCTCGAGCACTGCCGATGCGATCTCCTGTGCCGACCGCACGACCTCCGGCGCAGCCGTGGACAGCTGGTTTTCGCGATGGCTCATGAGCGTCAGGCACGCCGCGGGGTGTGAGTTCGCGATCGGGGCCGCGACCGCGTAGGCACCGGACTCGACCTCACCCGAGCTCGTGGCGTATCCACGGCGCCGTGCCTCGACGACCGACTCGGGCTCGCCCGGAAGCGCCGGGCCCGCTGCCAGTAGCGCGTACCCGGCGGCGCCGCGGTCCAGCGGCGTCCGCATTCCGGCGCGGAAAGCGATGTGCTGGAGCACCGTCACGGGCTCCACCACCTCGATCGAGACTGCTTCCTCGCCCTCGACGACGAACAGGTGCACGGTGCACCCGGCCTGGTCGGCGAGGCGCCGCATCACCGGGGTGGCGATCTCGCGCAGCGCCGGTAGGTAGGACGTCGAGAGGGCTGCGAGGAGCGCTCCGGGGCGGTAGCTGCCGTCGGATCCGTGCGTCACGAAGCCGAAGTCGCGCAATGTCTGCAGGATTCGGTACGCGATCGAGCGGTGGACGTCCAGTTCGGCAGCGAGGCGCTGAACGGTCATGCCGTCGGGGGAGTCCACGACGGCGAGCAGCGCGGTGAGTCCGCGGGCCAGTGTCCGGCTTCCGACCTGGGGTGCAGGCTGCTGGCGCCCGTTCGACGTCGGCATTCAGTGCATGCCCGTGAGCGAAAAGTGCAACATGACGCTCATTATATGCACTTCGGCTGCGGTAGCGGTGTTGACACTATAGCTCCGCGTTCGACATAGTACGTGTGTATATAGAAGCTCGGTGTTCGATAAATACACACACTGACGCAAGGGGAATGCCCGTGACCGACGGTCGAGAACGATCCGCTTCGGAGTCTGCTGCCGTCGATGTGCTCATCGTGGGAGCCGGGCCCGTGGGGCTCACCTTGGCGAACATCCTGGGGGCCCGAGGCCTGCAGGTTCTGATCGCGGAGGAGCGAGACGTCCTCATCGACTACCCGCGTGGCGTGGGACTGGACGATGAGTCCATGCGTGCCTTTCAGGGCATCGGTCTAGCAGAAAACGTTGAACAGCACCTCATTCCGAATCAGATCCTGCGATTCGTCAACGGTGGCGGTGAGCTTCTCGCGGAGATGGCGCCGAGTCAGGCGCAGTTCGGCTGGCCGCGGCGCAACGGATTCGTCCAGCCACTCGTCGATGCCGAACTCCTCGAAGGCCTCGCACGTTTCGACACCGTCGAGGTGTGCTGGTCCAACCCGATGCAGTCCCTGCGGGAAGATGGGGACGGTGTCGTCGTCGAACTCGGCGACCGGGACGCACCTCGCGAGGTGCGCGCACGATACGTGGTCGGATGCGACGGCGGCAAGAGCCGAACCCGCCACATCATCGGGACGGCGTTCGACGGTGTCACGTCGTCCACCCGTTGGCTGGTTGTCGACCTCGCGCACGACCCCCTCGGCTCGCCGAACAGCTACGTCGGCGCCGACCCCGAGCGGCCCTACGCGTCCATTTCCATCGCCCACGGCATCCGGCGCTTCGAGTTCATGCTCATGGACGACGAGCACGACAGCGAGGTCGACGACATCGGCTTCGTGCGCACACTCCTCGGCCTGCACATCCCGCGTCCCGAGGACGCCGAAATCATCGCCTACCGCGTCTACACCCACCACTCGCGGATTGCGGGCGACTTCGGCCGCGGACGCATCTTCATCGCGGGAGACGCCGCCCACCTCATGCCCGTCTGGCAAGGGCAGGGGTACAACAGCGGTGTGCGCGACGCAGTCAACCTCGGCTGGAAGCTGGCCGCGGTGTGCTCCGGGCAGGCCGACCCCGGCTTGCTGACCACCTACGACGCAGAACGGCGCGGGCATGCCCGCGCCATGATCGACCTGTCGACCACGATCGGTCGGGTGATCTCGGTGCGCGACAAGCGCCTTGCCTGGCTTCGCGACCGTGTGCTTCGCTCGGCGTCGGCGCTCCCCACTCTCAAGCGCTACATCCTCGAGATGCGGTTCAAGCCGATGCCGCGATACGAGACCGGGGCGGTGGTACCTCTCCCCGGCAAGGACTCGCCGGTCGGCCGGATGTTCATTCAGCCCGAGGTCGTCACCGAGAACGGCCGATGCCGGCTCGACGAGGCGCTCGGAAGCTGGTTCGCGGTGCTCTGCTGGAACAACGACCCCACCGCAGTGCTCGACAAGCCCAGCGTGGCGGCGTGGCGCAAGATCGGTGCGCGGCTCGTCGCTGTCGTTCCCGCCGCCCAGGTGGGGCAGACTTCCTACGGAGACGACGTGACCGTGGTCGGCGACCCGGGGCAGCTCAAGGCCTGGTTCGACGTCCACCGCGAGTCTGTCCTGTTCCTGCGACCGGATCGTTTCGTCGCTGCTGCCGGCATCGCGCAGGATGCGAGCCTGCTGTCGGCGCAGCTGTTGAGCGCCCTGCGGATGGAGAAGCACGTCGCCGACAGCTCTTCTGGTGCCACCGTAGGCTGACCAACGCGAGCATTTCACTGGATGGTCTCACTATTTGCTTGACGATGACACCTGCGCTGAGGGACAGTGTCCAATGACAAGACACATCGTCCAGCGAACTGGGTTGGCCGCTGATCCGACGGGCGTGAGGAATCTCGAATGTGCAAAGGTCAGGACAGTCGGATCGAAGAGCTTCCGCTCGAGGGTTTCGTCGTCGTCGATCTGTCCGTCGGCGTCGCCGGCGGTTACGGGACCAGGCTCCTGGCCGACGGTGGTGCCACGGTCCTGAAAGTGGAAGCCGTGGAAGGCGACCCGTTGCGCCGCTGGTCCGGCTCGGGCGCCGAGATCGGGGGCGAGGAGAGCGGTCCGCTGTTCCAGTTCCTGGCGGGCGGCAAGGAAAGCCTTGTCCTCGATCCCGAATCCGCAGACGTCGCAATGCAGGTCGGGCGGCTGCTGGCAAGCGCCGATGCGGTGATCTGGTCGGCCGATTCCCCATTCGCGACCATCGCCGAGCTGCATCCGAAGCGGTTGGAAGCCGACCACCCGCACCTCGTCATCGTATCGATCAGCCCGTTCGGACTCGAAGGCCCGTGGAGCGACAGGGCTGCAACCGAATTCACGCTTCAAGCGTGGTCCGGTGCGATCGTCGGGCTGGGTCGTGGCGCGCCCGATCGTGCGCCTGTCCAGGTGGGCGGCCGGGTGGGACAATTCGTGACCGGCACTTACACCGCCATCGGGGCACTGACCGGACGGGTGAATTCGCGCCTCACGGGTCGCGGGTGCCTAATCGACCTGTCGATGCTCGAGGCGATCGTGTTGAGTCTGACGTATTACCCCGTCACCTACCACGATGTGATGGAGCGGCCGTGGCGCGCCGAACGCGCTCTGGTGCTCCCGGGCGTGCAGCAGGCTGCCGATGGTCTGGTCGGAATGGCCTGCGGGACGCTGCAACAGCGTCAAGACCTCTACGTGATGATGGACCACGCGGAATGGATCGAGGACGACGCCATCATGTCCCGTCCGGCAGAGGTGGCGCCCCTGATTGCTGAATGGGTAGCCGAGCGCACCGTCGACGAGATCCGAGAACTGGCGATCGCCTTCCGAATCCCGCACGCTCCCGTCGCAGATCCCAGCAACGTCGCCACACTCGACCACTTCGAAGCGCGCACGGTATTCGTCGAGAACCCGTACGGGAAGTTCCTGCAGCCTCGTCAACCCTTCCAGGTGTCGTCGTTCACCTGGGCTGCGCCGCAACCGTCTCCAGCTCTCGGCGCACACCACGACCCGTTCGGCCCTGTGCGCGCACACAGTGACAGCAGCAGTGGCACCTTGCCGCTCGCCGGCTTGCGGGTGCTCGACATGACGGCTTTCTGGGCCGGTCCCACCGCGACCCACCTGCTCGCCTTGCTCGGCGCCGACGTCATTCACCTCGAGTCCGTGGTGCGGCCGGACGGTGGTCGGCTCGTCGGCGGGGTGTCGGGTGACGTCGACATGTGGTGGGAACGTTCACCCATCCATCTCGGCGGAAATGCCGGCAAGAAGAGCGTCACGATCGACTTCACCACCGACGAAGGGCGCACACTACTCGAGCGTCTCATCGAAACCTGCGATGTGCTCGTAGAGAACTTCACGCCGCGGGTGCTCGATCAGGCCGGACTGAACTACGAGCGGGTACGCGAGATCAGGTCCGACATCGTGATGGTGCGTATGCCGGGCTTCGGGCTCGACGGTCCCTGGCGCGACATCGCCGCATTCGCCTACTCGATCGAGGACGCCGCAGGCCTGACCTGGATGACGGGTTACCCGGACAGAAACCCACTCGAACCCTCCTGCATCGGCGACCCGAACGCCGGCATGCACGCGGTGTACGGTCTGCTGCTCGCGCTCGAACACCGCGCGGCCACAGGTGAGGGCGCGCTCGTCGAAGCGTCGATGATCGATGCGGCACTGAGCATCACCGCCGAGCAGATCGTCGAATACACCGCGACCGGGGCGATCCTGACGAGACAGGGAAACCGAGGGCCGGACGCCGCTCCGCAAGGGCTGTACCGGACACGAGACATCGACGAGTTCGGCCGGCTCGACAGCTGGATCGCACTCGCCGTCGAGAACGACACCCAGTGGGGTGCGCTCGTCGATGCCCTGAGTGAGGTTCCGGAACTCCGGGACGCCCGCTTCGCGTCCGCTGCAGGGCGTCTCGAGCATCATGACGAGATCGACAAGCTCCTGCAGGCCTGGTGCGAAGGCCGAAGTTCCGAGCGCATAGTCGACCGGCTGTGGAGCGCCGGTGTTCCGGTCGCGAAGATGATGCAGCCACACCGCCAGGCCGAGATCGACCAGCTGATCGCGCGAAAGTTCTTCGAGGACATGGAACACCCTGTGGCCGGCCGGTACCGGCAGAGCACCCTGCCATTCACCATGACCGGACTCCCCGAGCGACTGACACAGCGACCGGCGCCGTTGCTCGGGGAACACAACGAGGACGAACTGAAGGCGTTGGGCGTCACCATCGACGACCTGCGTGCGTTGGAGGAAAACGGAGTGATCGGCCGGGCTCCCGCTCGGTGACAAGTCTCGGCAACCAGTACTGACCTCGAGGAGCACACATGTCGAACAACGAACCGCCGTCGGCGGACGAAATCATCCTCTACGAGAAGGATCCGGCGTCGAAGATCGCGACCATCACGTTCAACCGGCCCGACCGCCTGAACGCGCCCACCGTGGCCGCGCGACTGCGCTACGCCGACCTGTTGCATCGAGCGAGCATCGACGACGACGTGAAGGTCCTGGTGGTGCGGGCCGAGGGCGACGATTTCGGAAGCGGAGTGGACCTGCCGGACTTCATGGCCGGTGTCGAGGGCGGCGATTCGGCCGAGCGCCTCAAGGAATTCAAGATCGACGATCCCGACGTCGTCTATCCGCCGAAGGACTCGTACCGCAACATGGGCAACTACGGGCCGTGGTTCGCCGACGCCCAGTCCGGCTGTCGGAGTCTGCAGGAGTTCAACAAGATCAGCATCGTCGAGGTCAAGGGCTACTGCTACGGGTGGCACTTCTACCAGGCTGCCGATGCCGACCTCGTCATCGCCTCCGACGACGCACTGTTCGGGCATGCCGCGTTCCGCTACGTCGGCTGGGGCCCGCGCATGTGGACGTGGGCCATGACGATGGGGATCCGGCGTTTCCAGGAGATGGTGTTCACCGGCCGGCCGTTCACCGCCGACGAGATGTACGAATGCGGCTTCCTCAACAAGGTCGTGGCCCGCGAAGACCTCGAGGACGAGGTACAGACGTACGCGAAGGCGTGTGCACGCAACCGCCCGACCGACACCGTCGTCATCCAGAAGATGTTCTTCAGGATGATGAAGCAGCATCAGGGCGAGTACATGGGCAGTCTCCTTACCGGTATGGTCGAGTCCATGGGGCGGCTCGTCCGCCCGGACGAGCAGGAGTTCCATCTCGATGCCGAGATGATGGAGGCGGGGCTGACCAATTCGGTGAAGGCGAACGACGAGAATTTTCCCCCGGGGTTCCGGCTCAGCAAGGCCGCCCGGCTGCGGCCCTGATCACGGCTGCGGCCACAGTTAGGATCACCGACTCATGAGCACTACTCCACGACTGTCCATGCGCGAGCGTCAACGCAACCTGACACGGCAGAGTATCCTCGATGCCTCCCTGGATGCGTTCGCAGAGCGCGGATACTTCGCGACCACGGTCGACGACATCGTGCAGCGGGCCGGAATCGGGCGAGCAACCTTCTACCTGCACTTCGACGGCAAGGCGACAGTGCTGCGAAACCTCCGCGACGCGCGGATGGTCGAGTGGCAGACCCAGGACGGCTTCAACTGGGGGCGCGGGCAGGCAGCCTCGGTGCGGAAGTTCTTCGAGCGGATGGTCGACTTCTATCTGGAGGCGCCGATCCTTTACAAGACGCTGCACGAGGCGCGCGCCGCCGATCCGGAGTTCGCCGCAGAACACATGCGGACCATGGAGGAACTGGTCGTCGAATGGTCGGGCACCAAGACGTCGGCCACCAGGGAGCAATTGCGTCTCAGTGCCGCGATGCTCTACTCGATGCTCGACTACTTCATGCATCTCTGGCTGATCCAGGGGTGGGAGATCGAGCGTGAACGCGCGATCGACGCGATGTCGGACGCGCTGCTGGCCGCGATGCGCTGAACGTCAGTTCTCGGTCTCGAAGACCCTGCGCAGGACGGTGTGGACGTCGTCGAGGAAACGCTGAGTCTGTCGTGTACGAGGGCGGGCGACGAACCCGCCGTGGATCACCCCGGGGTAGACATGGAGTTCGACCGGAGTCCCGGCTCGGGACAGTTGCGCGGCATAGTGCAGGTTGGAGTCGAGCAACGCGTCCACGTCGCCGATACCGATGAATGCGGGTGCGGTGCCGCGCACGTCGTCGGGTGTCGCTCGTCCGGGTGCGGCTGTTGCCGGGGGGACTGTGCCGTGGAGTTCGCCGAGATACGCCCGCCACGAGTGACGTTCGGCCTCGAGTCGCCACAGACCCCAATGTCCGGCACCGCCCTCGAGTGCCCGGAGGGAGCCGTGCTCACGGTCGTCGAGCATCGGATAGACCAAGAGCTGGAGCGCGGGCTGGGGCAGGCCCACCTCGGCGAGCCGGATGCACAACGCGGTGGCGAGCCCGGCTCCGGCGCTTGCACCGCCGATGACGAGACGGCTCGGGTCCACTCCGAGAGCGTCGGCGTTCGCGAGGATGTGGCGCCAGACCAGCTCGGCATCGGCGAGCGCTGCGGGGTAGGGATTCTCGGGTGCCAGACGGTAGTCGACCGAGACGACCGCGCAACCGATGTCGGCGGCGAGGAGATCGAGCCGATCGTCGTTCTCGTCGAGCCCACCCATGATGTAGGCGCCGCCGTGGAAGTACATGATCGCGGGGAGTGGACCGGTGGCCTCGCACGGCCGGTACCACCGGACGGGTACGCCGGGTCGCTCCTCGGTGCCGGGGACAATGTCGTCGACCCGCTCGACTCGGTCGTTCGTCGGGGTCGGGGGAGGAGTGACCTTGGCGTAGGCCGCACGAATGGTGTCGATGCTCGTGGTGTCCCACCGTGTCAGGTGGTCGAGTTGGTCGAGTGTGCCTGGTTCGACCCTGCGGTGGACTGCGACGGCGGGCTCGGTGAGGCCGTCGAAACCCGGGAGTGCCGCGATGCGAGCGTGCAGATCGTTATCGGTGGAGTGGAATGTCTCGGCGAGGATCGGGGGTTCCTTCCGAACCCGTACTCGTTCGGCGAGCTCGGCGGCGCGGGGCTGCGTTTCCGGTGTATCGAGAACGGCGATGCGGCTCGGGTCTGCATCGAAAAGGTCGGTGGCCACCGAGCGGGCCCACTGCAAGGCGCGGTCGCTGTCGTCGAGTGCACTGCCGGAACGGACGGGGACCACGACGATCGCCAGTCCGTCGGCGGCGAGATCGCGGCAGGTATTCGAGTGGTCGCGGCTCAGGACCAGCACCAGAAATCGCCTCGTCGAAGCGCGTGGCGACGCAACAGTGCGGACGATCAGCCCGGCCCCCACGTCATGGGAGTCGCTGACCGTCATCCCTACCTCCGTCTCATATAGTGCACAGATATGTGCAGAAAATGCACTTAAACGGTAGCTGATCGCGTTGGGCGCCACAAGGTTCCGCTCCGAACCCTTGACGGGGTGCGCCCCACTCGACCAATATGTGTGTATATAGAACCAAACTGTTCGATAAATACACAAGTCTTCGGATCGAGCATCACACCGAGAAGGAGTCGCACCCAATGACAGAAGCTCGGCGCACCTCGGCCCCGGAGAGCGACACTCCGAATGCGGCACAGGTCTTCACGGCCTGGCTCGCGGAATTCGCGTCTGCGCTCGAGAAGGGCTCGGAGGTCGAACTGGAGGCATGCCTGCACCCCGACGCCACGTGGCGCGACTTCATGGCCTTCCCGTGGGACTTCCACCACGCCGTAGGTGGCGCGCACACCGCTGGTCGTCTGATCGAGCTCACCAAGGAATGGAGCGCGTCCGGCTTCGCTGTGAGTGCAGAGCAGGAGCCCTTCGTCTCCGGCGACGACATCATGGGGTTCTTCGACTTCACGACCAATGACCGGATCGATCGCGGATTCGCGCGACTCGTACGCGACGGGTCGCGCTTCGTTGCGTTCACGCTGCAGACCCAGGTCGAAGCGCTCGAAGCATTCCCGGAGGGAACTCGTCACCGTCGCCCCGAAGGGAAGGTCTACGGCGTCGTCCCGGGCCGCACGCGCTGGGCCGACGACAGGCACAACGAGACGTCGTTCGACGATCGCGACCCCACCGTGCTCGTGCTCGGTGCCGGCCACAACGGCCTGGCTCTCGCGGCGAGGCTGGGTGCCCTCGACGTCGACACGCTCGTGATCGACCGGGAGGCACGTATCGGCGACACGTGGCGCAAACGCTACGCATCGCTTGCATTGCACAGCACGGTCTACGGTGACCACCTGCCGTATCTCCCGCTTCCCGCCACGTGGCCGGCGCACACCCCCAAGGACAAGTTCGCGAACTGGCTCGAAACGTACGCCACCACACTCGACCTCAACGTGTGGACGCGCACGACGTTCCTGGGCGGCCACTACGACGAGGAATCCGAACGGTGGACCGTCCGCGTGCAGCTGGGCGACGGCTCGATCCGCGACCTGCACCCGCGCCACTTCATCGTCGCGGGCGGTATGTTCGGTTCGCCGCGCATTCCCGAGATCGAGGGACTCCAGGAATACCGCGGTGTCGCGGTGCACTCCGACGAATTCCAGGACGGCGACCGCTACGCCGGCAAGAAGACGCTCGTCATCGGCTCGGGGGTCAGCGGTCACGAACTGGCGCACGACCTCTGGGAGCACGACGCCGACGTCACGATGGTGCAGCGCACCTCGACCTACGTCGTCACCTACCCGAGCTACCACAAGTACTGGTCGACGCTGTTCACCGAAGACATGACGCTGACTCCGGACTTCGCCGACCAGATGACCTATGCCCTGCCCAACGAACGAGTGGACGAATTCAACAAGGAACTCGTGCAGCTCGCGAAGGCGGCCGACAAGGAACTACTGGACGCACTCGAATCCCAGGGGTTCAAGCTCAACTGGGGTCCGGACGGCACAGGGATCATCGGCGCGCACATGTCGGGCAAGGACAGTTACCAGATCGACATCGGCGCGTCCCAGTTGATCGCCGATGGTCGAGTCCGCCTGAAGCAGGGTGTCGAGGTCGCGGAGATCAAGGACGGCACTACGGTGGTGTTCACCGACGGATCGGAGATGCGCGACGTCGAGCTGATCGTCTTCGCGACGGGCTACCACCAGTTCTGGGGTCACCTGAAGCCGGTGCTCGGCTCCGCCGCAGCGAAGATCGACAAGGCGTACGGTCGCGCCGCCGACGGCGAGTACGCAAACACCTGGCGCCGATCGGCGCAGCCGGGGCTCTGGTTCGGCACGGGATTCATCCGGATGGCGCGCTTCTACACCCGATTCACGGCCTTGCTGATCAAGGCGATCGAGGAGGGCATCGAGCCGATGGACCCGGAGACCCGCACACGAGACGAGCCCTGTTCCGGTAGGCGGACGGTTACTCGAAGACGTTCGGACCGACATAGTCGATGACGACCTCCGGCACTTCTGTTGTGGGATCCAGCCACCACACAAAGCACCAGTCTTCGCCCCCTGCCGGGGCGTAGACGATGTATACCCACCGACCGGGGGTGGGAGGTGACAGATACCTGGTCTTGAATCGTCGGCTAGTCGGATCGGCTGTGAGTGCATCGAAAGCGTCCTCTATGCGCTCGCACATCTCGGGGTTCGATGCATGTAGCGCATTCATCGCGTCGTCGGGTTCGTCCATGATCCGAAAGGTGGCCACTCGCAAGACCCTAGCGATCATGAACCGGATGGGCAAATGGGTAATGTTGTCGTTGCATCATCTGCTGCATGTGGGTAGGGTATGGAAGCGGTGCCGAATGGGCACAGTTACACCGACCGAGACTTGATGAGGCTCTGATGAGTGACTTGCACGCAGAACTGGACAGTCGCAACAGGATCAGTCTGGGCAAGGTGAAGAACCGCGCTGCGAGGTACCGGATCGTGGAAGAGTCAGACGGCACGCTGATCCTCGAACCGGCAGATTTGCTGACCCGAAACGAGCAACTCTATCTATCGAATCCCGAGATCGTCGCTGCAGTGAAGCGGAGCAACGACCATCCGGAACTCCGACGCCCTTACAGCCGCAGGACCCCTCGGCGCTGATCCCTCGGCCAGAGATCCTCCTGTCGCTCACCGGTCGCGCAGCGCGCTTCGCTGGATCTTGCCGGTCGCGGTCTTCGGGAGCGCATCGAGCACGTGGACCACGCGGGGTCGCTTGTACGCCGCGAGGCGCTCGCCCGCGAACTCGACCAGTTCGACCGGGTCGGTGCTCTTACCGTCTCGCAGTGAGACATACGCGATCACCGCTTCACCTCGGTAATTGTCGGGCACCCCCACCACCGCGACCTCGAGTACCGAAGCGTGCTCGTACAACACGTCTTCCACCTCGCGCGGCCACACCTTGTAGCCCGAGGTGTTGATCTGATCCTTGATGCGATCGACGAGATAGACCCAGCCCTCGTCGTCGATGATGGCGACGTCGCCGGTATGCAGACGGCCACCGGGAAGTGTGTGCACCGTGGCTTCCTCGTTCTGCCAGTAGCCGGGAATCACCTGCGGCGCCGCGACGACGAGTTCGCCCTCCTCCCCGGGTGGCTGCGACCGGCCCTGGGCATCGACCGTGACGACTTCGACGCCGCGTGTGGCGACCCCTACCGAGAGCGTGCCACTCGGCCCGTGCACGGGAGCCGCCACACCCGGCGGCACCGCGATGCCCCCGCCCGTCGTCTCGGTCATCCCCCAGATGTTGTGGAGGTAGACGCCGAACCGGTCGCGGAAGGCGTCGATCGTCGCCGGTGGGATCGGAGCTCCGCCGGAGTAGATGCGCTTCGCACTCGCGAAATGGTGGTCGCCCGCACCGGGGACGCCGAAGAACGCATTGAACGCGGTGATCGAGCCGACCGTCGTGGTGACCTCGTGCTCACGGATCGTGTCGAGTGCGACCGATGCCTCGAATCGTCCGCTCATGCTCAGTGTGGCGTCGTTCAGTAGCGCGATCCCGGCGTTGAGCGAGAGGCCGGTGATGTGGAACATCGGAGCGATCGCGTAGGAGACATCGCCGGCTGCAAGGCGGATCCAGTCGGCGTAGCCGGCGACAGCGCACAGGAAGTTGCGGTGGGTGTTCAGCGCGCCTTTGGGCGGTCCGGTCGTGCCGGAGGTGTAGGTGAGGAAGGCGATGTCGTCGCCGTCGTGCATGATCCGAGCCGGACGCTGACCTCGTCGTGCAGCGAGGATCGTGGTGAGGTCGCCGTCGGGGGAGGGCGCGGGGTCCGGTTCGGTGAACACCCGAGGGTCGTTCCGTGTCTGGAAATCTCGCGACGACGCCGAGATCAACCACCGGACCGGGGTTCCCGCCAACGCGTTGCGTGTCTCCTCGTCGGTACCACGCGCGACGATGATCCCCGTCGTGCCGGAATCCTCGACCAGACGCCGCAACTCGTCGCCCCGGTACATCGGATTGAGCGGCACCGCGATTGCGCCGGCCTTCCACGCGGCCAGCAGGGCAAGTGGGTAGTACGGGATGTTCTGTAGATAGATGCCGATCCGGTCGCCCGAGCGCACACCCCGCGCTTGCAGCTCGGTGGCCAGCGCATCGGTCAGCGACTCGGCGGTGGCGGCGTCGATCGTGCCGTCGAAGTATCGGATCGCCGCGCGGTGCGGACCGGCAGCGACCCGCTCACGCCACGCCTCGACGATCGAGCCGCACGTGCTCATCGATCTGCACCGACTGCGTGCCGTCCGGCGATCCAGGCGAATGTCATTCCGGGGCCGAGTGTTCCGCCGGGGCCCCCGTACGACGCGCCGGTCGGCGACGAGACGTTGCCCGCCGCATACAGCCCGGTGATCACGGTGCCGTCGAGATCGATGACGCGGGCGTGCTCGTCGACCTTCGGCCCGCCCTTGGTGCCGATGACGCCGGCGGTCAATTCCATGGCGTAGAACGGACCGTCCGTGATCGGTCCGAGCGTGCCTTCGATGCTCCCTTTCTTGTAAGGATCACCCCACCACCGGTCGTGGGCGCTCTCGCCTCGGCCGAAGTGCGGGTCTTTACCTGCGGCGACGTTCGCGTTCCACTGGTCGATGGTGCGCTCGAGTTCGTCGCCGGGGATGCCGAGCGCCAGCGCGAGGTCGCGGAGGGTGGACGCCTCCACCAGCCACGGGGGTGTGGTGCCCGTGTAGGGGCGACCCGTCGATCCGTAGGTGGTGAGGTAGGTGTGGTCGAAGATCAGCCACGCGGGAAGGTTGGCGTACCGGAACGCGGTGACGTCCTCCTGATGGAAGGCGCCCACGACCGAGTTGTAGCTGACGGCCTCGTTGGTGAAGCGTCGGCCGGTGCGGTTCACCATGATGCTGCGTGGCCGGGTGCGGTCGCCGTTGATCATCTCGAGGTTCATCGAGTTGATGCCCTCGGGGAGTTCGGTGATGGGGATCCACCAGGCTTCGCGCATGTTCTGTAGTGCAGCTCCGGCGCGCATCGCCATGCGCAGTCCGTCGCCGGTGTTCGTGGGTATCGAGGCGGGTTTCGTGACGTGGCCGCGCAGGAACGCAGTGCGGTATTCCTCGTTCCACTCGAATCCGCCGGTGGCCAGGATGACAGCGCGTGTGGCATGGAGGGCCCGGCCTCCGTCGGCGGTCTCGACGACCACACCGGCCGCGCGGCCGTCCTCGATGATCAGATCGTGTGCCGCTGTGGACACCTCGATCGTGACGCCTACCTGGAGGCACGCGTTCAGGAGGTGGCCGACGAGGCCTCCGCCCATGCCGCGCAGGTCTTCGGCCTCGCGGTGTGCTTTCTCCTCGTCGGTGGGCGCCTTGGGGACGGCGCAGCCGATCGCGGTCTCGTCCATGCGCAGGTAGGGCGAGTAGTAGGGGGTCACCTCGACCTTGTCCTGCCACTCACCCAGGGTGGGGAAGGCAAACAGTTCCTGCCCGAGTGTGCGGCCGCCGTCGGTCTTGCCGCCGGGATTCGACGGGTGGTAATCGGGTAGGCCGGGCACGGCGAAGAACCTGACTCCGCCGTCGTCGGCAAGTGCGCGCACCATCTTCGGTCCGGCGTCCACGAAGGCACGTGCCAGGCGTTCGTCGAGGATGCCGCGTCCGAGGGACATCAGGTAGGTCATCGCGTCGTCGACACTGTCCGTCGCGCCGATGTCTGCCATGTAGGGGTTGTTCGGGATCCAGACGTGCCCTCCGGACCAGGCGGTCGTGCCGCCGACGCGGTCGTTCTTCTCGAGGACCGCGACACGGGCACCTGCGTGTGCTGCAGTGAATGCGGCGGTGAGTCCTGCGGCGCCGCTGCCGAGGACGATGACATCGTAGGTTTCGGGCTCTGACACTCCGGCCTCCGGTTCGAGTGGGCTCTTGTGGGGTGGTGTGATCCCGCTTACCATAGCGAACGTGCATCAATAGAGACTAGGCGTTCAATATATACAACACGTGCGAGACGAGATGGTGGGGCGAATGCCAATGCAGGAGACGTACGACGTCATCGTTCTCGGGTCGGGAGCCGCCGGCCTCACCGCAGCGCTCGCCGCCGCGCTCGAGGGTGTCGACGTAGCGGTGTTCGAGAAGGCCGAGCTGATCGGCGGCACCACCGCACTGTCCGGTGCGGGAATCTGGGTTCCCGGCAACCCGGTCGCGGCGGAGAAAGGCGTCGAGGATTCCCTGGAGGAGGGAATGGCCTACCTGTCGAGCCTGTCCAACGGGATGATCCTGCCCGAGTTGGCCGAGGCGTTGATTGCTGGCGGCCCCGGATTCGTCGACTTCCTCCACGAGCACACCGACCTACGACTCCAGCTTGTCGAGGGATATCCCGACTACCACCCCGAACATCCCGGCGGGAAGCCCGGCGGTGGGCGGACACTCGAACCCGGGTTGTTCTCCTTCGCCGGGATCGAGGAGTGGATCGACCGTATTGCCGGCGACATCCAACGCATCGTGCTGGCCGAAATGCCACTCGGTGGCGGAACAGGGGTGGTTGCGCCCGAGATGCTCGCCGCCCGCGCGGAAGCCGAGGAAGAAGGGCTGGGTCGCGCGCTGGTCGGTGGTCTCCTGAAGGCGTGCCTCCAGCGCGGGGTCGACGTTCACGCCGGGGCCCGGGCGCTGCGGCTGTGCGCCGATGAGGGAGTCGTCGACGGTGTCGAGGTGGAGACCGGCGATGGAGTGAAGGCCATTGGAGCCTCCGCGGTGGTGCTCGCGACCGGAGGGTTCGAGTACGACCCGGATCTGGTGCGCGATTTCTTGCGTGGCCCGTTGACGCGTCCCATCGGTGCGCCGACGAACACCGGTGACGGCCTCCGGATGGCCATGAGAGTCGGTGCCCGGTTGGGCAATATGCGTGAGGCGTGGTGGTCGCCGTCGGTACCCTGCCCGGGCACCCGGCGCGACGGGGCTCCTATTGCGATGCTGTCGTCGCGTGAGCGGGCGCTCCCCGGCTCGATCATGGTCAACCGCTACGGCCGTCGCTTCGCCAACGAAGCGGCGAACTACAACGCCTTCGGTGGTGCCTTCCATCATCTCGACGAGTCGCGACTCGACTACCCGAATATCCCGGCGTACATGATCTTCGACCAGTCCACGGTCGACAGGTTCGGTGTATTCGGCGCTCGCCCGGGGGCTCCGGCTCCGGAGTGGGTCGTCCGGGCGTCATCCATATCGGAACTCGCTGCAGCACTGGAGCTTCCGACCGACGCGGTGACGGACACCGTCGCGCGCTTCAACGACCACGCGGCGCACGGCGTGGACCCGGACTTCTCGCGGGGCAGTAGTGCGTTCGACCGATTCCCGGGCGGGAGGATGGGCGATCCGGATTCCCCCGGTGCCACACTGGGTCCGGTCGAAACGGCACCGTTCTATGCCGTCGAGGTGATCAGTTCGGCGCTGGGCACGAAGGGTGGGCCCCGCACCGACGTCGAAGGGCGGGTTCTCGATGTCGACGGCGACGTGATCGAGGGGTTGTATGCCGCGGGCAACGTGATGGCCAACCCGAGCGGGATGGTCTACGGCGGTGCCGGTGCCACACTTGCGGTCGCGGGAGTGTGGGGAATCGCTGCGGGTCGAGCCGCGGTCGCGGACCGGGTTCCTGCACGATCCGAAGCGATGTAGACCCGCGTGAACACGCAGACGAGCCCATTCGTTCAAAAGATGGACGCATTGTCTATTGACTTGCCGAACCATCCATCTATAGCGTGTGACTGGGATTACAGGACGACTCTCGATGCCACCTCTGATCTGAAGGACGGCCCATGGCGACTCGGCGCTATCTCCACCTGAACCTCGTCGGCAACGACGTCAATCTCCACATGGGGGCTCCCTCCTACGAACAGCAGCACCACGCCAGCACCGCGCTCGTCGACCCGTTCGAGCGGCTGATGACCTACGGCCACCTCGGCGACGAGGGTCTCTTCACCGCGATCTTCCTCGGCGACGTACCCGGCATGCCGAACTCACCCGCCTTCGACGGCGGGCCCGCCGAGCCGATCACTGCGCTGACCGCGATGGCCCGCGAGACCGAGCACGTCGGACTCATCGCCACCGCGTCGACGACGTTCTACGATCCCTACACACTCGCGCGTCTCATCGCCTCGCTCGACCAGGCGTCCGACGGCCGGGCCGGGCTCAACGCGGTCACCACCGTCGGCGACGCACTCGCGCTGAACTACAGCAAGACCAGCCACCCCGACCGCGAGACACGGTACCGCCGCGCAACGGAATTCCTCGACGTGACCGAAGCCCTCTGGGCGAATCGCGAGGTGCGTCGCGACCCCGACGGCGTCACGCGGTACTACGCCTCGCCGATCAATCACAAGGGCGAATCCTTCAGCGTCATCGGACCGCTCAACGTCGCGCCGAGCCGGCAGGGCCGGCCACTGGTCGCGCAGGCCGGTGGCTCCGGGCCCGGCATCAAGGTCGCCGCGCGCCACGCCGACATGGTGTTCACGGCCGCATCCAACAGGGAGCGTGCAGCCGCCTACCGGGAGGACCTCGACAAGGCGCTCGCCGATGCGGGGCGCCCCGTCGGGGGCGTCCCGGCGGTCCCCGGCCTCATCCCCTACGTCGCGCGCACCGCGAAGGAGGCAGAGGAGCAGATGCTCGCCCTGGACGAGTTCGTTCCGTGGGAGCTCCTCGCACCGAAGGTGCTGGTGCAATTCGGGTTGGAACCGATTTCGTTCGACAGCGTCGAAGAGCGGTTCCCGTTCGAGAAGATGCCCAAGCCGGCCGACGTCGAGTCGACCATCAAGAGCACGTTCGGGAACTACGTGGGTCTCTACGATTGGATCGAGGCGCATCCCGGCGCCACCGTCCGCGAGGTCACGGCGCAGTCGCTCGGCCGAGGTGGCGCTCAGCACCGCAAGTTCGTCGGCTCGTACGACGACATCGTCGACGATTTCGAGGCATGGTTCCACGACGGCAACGTCGGAGGCTTCAACCTCATGTTCCCCGTCGGCCCGGCGTCGATCCGCGACTTCATCGACGAGGTGATTCCGCGCATGATCGACCGCGGGATCTACCGATCCACCCCCGACGACCGGCCGCTGCGAGAACGCTTCGCATGAGCAGCAACCTGCCGAGAGGTGAAAGGAACCGAGCATGCCGGAGACGTTGACGCCGCCGGGCCCGAAACCCGAAGGCTTCGATCCGGATTGGGTGCGGGCCAAACACGCCTACGAGCGCGCCAAGCGGCTCCGCCGTGACGGCGTCGAGCAGTTCGTCGAGGTCACCGCCGAATTCTCGCACTGGGAGGACGACCCCTACGTCGAACGGACCCCGCGCGATCCGGTGACCGACGACGTCGAGATCCTGATGGTTGGGGCCGGCCTCGGCAGTCTGATCGCCGCGGCACGGATGCGTGAGGCGGGCCTCGACGGCATCAGGCTGCTCGACCGGGCAGGCGG
Organism: Rhodococcus ruitaii; assembly: GCF_055230935.1. Taxonomy (NCBI): domain Bacteria; kingdom Bacillati; phylum Actinomycetota; class Actinomycetes; order Mycobacteriales; family Nocardiaceae; genus Rhodococcus; species Rhodococcus ruitaii. The sequence continues at coordinate 403,090 of NZ_JBUYWC010000003.1, forward strand.
TGTCGGCGGAACCTGGTACTGGAACCGCTATCCGGGCATCCAATGCGACATCGAATCCTACATCTACATGCCGCTCCTCGAAGAACTCGGCTACGTCCCCACCCAGAAGTACGCGTACGGAGCCGAGATCCGCGAGCACCTCACGACGATCGCGCACAAGTACGACCTCGTGCGCGACGCGCTCTTCCACACCACCGTCACCGAGATGATCTGGGACGAGGCGAGCGAACGCTGGATCGTGCACACCGACCGCGGCGACCGCCTCCGCGCCCGGATCGTAGTGGTCTCGCCGGGCTCCCTCGTACGACCGAAACTTCCTGGCATTCCCGGCATCAACGAGTTCGAAGGACACACCTTCCACACCAGCCGATGGGATTACGGCTACACCGGGGGAGACGAGTCCGGTGAGCTGACCGGGCTGGCCGACAAGTCCGTGGGCGTCGTCGGTACCGGTGCGACCGGCCTGCAGGTGGTCCCTCACCTCGGTCGATGGGCCGAGCAACTCTACGTGTTCCAACGGACGCCGAACGCCGTCGACGAACGGGGCAACAAGCCGACCGACCCCGACTGGGCTGCGACTCTCGAGCCCGGATGGCAGCGCGAGCGGATGGAGAACTTCACTCGCTACACGGCGGGCATGGAGAGCCACACCGACCTCGTCGACGACGGCTGGACCCGGGTGGCATCCGAGGTCACCAAGACGGCGATTCAGCAGGAGAACGAACGCCGCGGTGCGCCGATGACCCCCGAGGAGGTCGGCGAGTTCCTGTTCGAGGCCGACTACAGATCGATGGAGCGGGTGCGCGCCCGGATCGACTCCATCGTCACCGACAAGGCCACCGCCGAAGCGCTCAAACCCTGGTACAAGCGGCTCTGTAAGCGCGTCGGATTCCACGACGAGTTCCTGCCGACGTTCAACCGCGACAACGTCGAGCTCGTCGACACCGACGGGCGCGGAATCGAACGCCTGACGCGTGACGGGGTCGTGGTCGGCGGCACGGAATACAAGGTCGACGCGTTGATCTTCGCAACGGGATACGACGTCAGCAGCAGCTACACTCGCCGCGCCGGATTCGACATCATCGGTCGCGACGGCATTCACCTGAGCGACAAGTGGAAGAGCGGACCGCGCACCTTCCACGGCCTGCAGTCCAACGGATTCCCCAACTGCTTCTTCCTCGGCTACACCCAGACCGGTATCGCGAACAACTACACGCACACCGCTGAGGAACGCGCCCGTCACCTCGTCTACCTGCTCCAGCAGCGCATCGAGCGGGGGGCCACCACGATCGAGGCCGACCTCGAGGCAGAGGACGGCTGGGTCGCCACCATGAAGGAACTCGCCGGGCCGGGCCAGGCCTTCTACGCAGACTGCACCCCCAGTTACCTCGACAACGAGGGCGACAGCGGTAACCCCGACGGACTCGTCGCAGCCAACTACGGCGGTGGCCCGATCCAGTTCTTCGAATTGCTGGCCCGGTGGCGAGACAGCGGAGAAATGGACGGCGTCACCCTCTCGTAGGGTCCTTGACCCCCAGTCACGGTTACGGAGTGAATTGTCGATGAAAGTCGAGATCATCGAAGAGCGATGCGTCTCTGCCGGCCAGTGCGCCGCGATCGCACCCGAGGTGTTCGACCAGCGTGACGAAGACGGCGTCGTGGTCCTGATAGACCCGAAGCCGTCCGAGGAACACTGGGATTCGGTTCGTCAGGCAGCGGCGTCGTGCCCCGCGGTCGCCATCGCATTCGAGGAGTGAAAGACATGACAGAGAATTCCCTTGCCGGCGTCGATGAGGAAGTTCTGAGCTTCCCCGTCGAACGCGACGCGCGCTGTCCGTTCGATGTCCCCGCCGCGCTCATCGATTCCGCGGCCAACCGGCCGCTGCGGTGTGCCCGCATCTGGGACGGCAGTACTCCGTGGTTGGTCACCGGCAATGCCGAATTGCGGATGCTGGCGTTGGATCCGCGGATCAGCACCGACGATCGCCTGACGGGTTTCCCGCACTGGAACGCAGGCCGGGCGGCCATCGCTCCGATGCGGCCCGACAGCATCTTCAACACCGACGGGCCCGAGCACCTGCGACTACGCCGGATGATGACACGCACCTTCTCGTACAAGCGTGTCGAAGCGCAACGCGAGAAGATTCAGCAGGTGACCGACAAGCTCATCGACGACCTGCTCGCCGGGCCGAACCCGGTCGACCTCGTCCCGGCATTCGGCCTTCCGCTTCCGTCGTTCATGATCTGCGAACTGCTCGGAGTTCCCTACGACAATCACGATTTCTTCCAGGAGCACGCGTCGGCGGCGATGGATCGCTACGCCACACCGGAGCTGCAGGAGCGGCTGTTTACGGCGATGCGCGGCTATATGCGTGAGGTCATCGAAGAGCGACTTGCCTCCTCCGAAAAGTCGACGGGAGTGATCGCGGAGTTCGCCGACAATATTCGTGCCGGCGAGATGACGATCGACGAGGGTGTCGCGCTGGCCAACGGCCTGTTGTCGGCCGGTCACGAAACCAGCGCCGGGATCATTTCACTCGGCACCCTGGCGCTTCTGCAGAATCCCGAACAGCTCGAGTTCCTGCGCAACAACGACGATCCCAAGGCTATTGCCAATGCGGTCGAGGAACTCCTGCGGTACCTGAGCATTGTGCACAACGGGCAGCGCCGGATCGCTCTGGAAGACATCGAGATCGGCGACGTCGTGATCCGTGCCGGCGACGGTGTCATTCTCGACTATTCCGCGGGCAGCTGGGATGCGCGGACGTTCGACGAGCCAAGGCAGTTCGATGTGGCTCGGGTGGCGAACAAGCACCTTGCTTTCGGATTCGGCCCGCACGGATGCATCGGCCAGCAGCTGGCCCGCGTCGAGCTTCAGGTCGCGTTCGCGACGCTCATTCGTCGCATTCCGACCCTGAGGCTCGCCGTCCCGATCGAACAGATCGAGTTCAAGCACGACCGGCTCGCCTACGGTGTCTACTCCCTGCCCGTGAGTTGGTAATGGGCGGGGAGTCTCGACTTCAGCTCTGCCCCGGCGTCGTCATCGTGCTGCCCGCGGCTGTGCCGCCGTCGACACGGAGGACGGCGCCGGTGACGTAGCGCGCGCGGTCGCTGGCCAGGTAGACGGCGGCTTCGGCGGCGTCGTCGACTGTCCCTTCGCGGTTGAGGGGCCTCTTCTTCGACTGTGTGGTGCGCACGCTGGAGATCATCGCGTCGCGCTCCTCACCCTCGAGTTCGGTGGTCGACGACGCCAGCAGTGTCGTCGGGATGCTTCCTGGTGCAAGACAGTTCACCCGAATGCCGTGCACACCGAGGTCGATGGCTGCCGACTTCGTGAAGTGGATGACTGCTGCTTTCGACGCGCGATAGGTGATCACTCCGCGGCCGGCCATGATGCCGCCGATCGAGGACGTGTTGATGATCGAACCGCCACCGTTCTCGGCCATGTACTGTGCTGCCGCCTGCGTCCCCACCATCACGGCGCGCAGGTTGATGGCGAAGATCTTGTCGAAGGCCTCGAGGTCGTCGTCGAGGAAACTGGCGTAGATCGGGCCGGAAATGCCGGCGTTGTTGACCAGCACGTCGAGGCCTCCGAACGTCTGCACGGCGAAGTTCACCAGTGCTCGCACCTCGCCGATGTCGGACACGTCGGTTTCCCGGAATACTGCGGCGGCATCGAGCGAGTCGGCCAGGGCCTTCCCTTCGTCGCGGTTCACATCGGCAATCACCACCCGGGCGCCCTCGCGGACGAAATGTTCGACTGTCGCGCGGCCGATTCCAGTGGCTCCACCTGTGACGATGGCGATTTTGCCGGTGAGTTCTGAAGACATGTAAGCACTCTCGCATCTCGGACGGTTCGACGTTCACAGCATCCAACTACTGGACGTATTGTCTATCAAGAGGGGTTGTCTGCCAAGAGCGTCTTGCGCACGCCCACCCCTGGCTGAGCGAATGTATCGTTCGTCTCGTCCATCGAACCCAGTGTGCCTCTCGCTCGAGGAAGGGGGAGGCGGTGCGCCCTGTCGAAGCACTACTTCTCCTCGCGCGCCGAGATGTTGGCCTTCGCGATGGAGTTTGCTTCAGAACAGACATCTCGCCGAGTCTCACGGCGCCTGAGGTCACTCGAGCAACCTCCGCATCCCCGCGACGTGCTGCGGGTAGTCCTCACGGAGATGCTTCCTCTGCAACCTGACTTCCGTGCCACCAACCGTATGAATGCGGCTTACGTGCTCGAGGCGATGCACGACCCATCACTGCGTCGACATGCTGCCACACCTCGCGCAGGCCGCAGTCGACTGTCGTAGGTGACCGAAATGACGGTTGGTGCATCGATATTTTGTGCACCAACCGTCATTTGGAACCCTTGTGCCGCGTCAATTCGCGGCGATCCGGTGCGTCGTCACCGACGCAAGCCGAGTGCACCGTTGATGATCTCCGCACTGGGCGCGTGTAACGCGTCGGCCGCGCTCTTGCCTGTTCGGGCGAGATAGCGGTCGACGAGGCGGTTGCCCACCGCATAACCCGCCCCCATGGGAACGCCGACCGGTTCGGCGCCGAACCGTTCTGCAGCATCGTCTCCGATCACCCACGCGGCGAAGTTCTCCATACCCGAGACGTTCAGTGCCGACACGACCTTCTCGAACACTGCATCGTCGTCGAGGTGGGGAACGCCGAACGGTGTGTATCCGAGGGCGTCGCCGTAGAGTTGACGGGCGAATGCGTCGGCGAGTCCTTCCGAGACGATGTGTTCGCCGACGACGACGGATGCGGGATCCCACACGACCCCACCGGGCGCGTACCGGAGGTTGTGGTTGAGTTCGTGCACGGCAGCGGCCTCCAGTCGGGCCAGGTTCTCGTCTGTCGGCCAGAGCGTAAGCGAGATGTAGCCCGTGGCGCTGCCGTTTCCGTTGAGTCCGCGCGCCGAGCTCATGAAGTAGTCGTCGTCGGGGTCTCCGAGGGCGAGCAGGAACGATATATCCGGAACCTGCAGATCCGGGGTGGCGAGGGACTGTACGGCGACCGCATCGACGAGTGCGCGCTCGATCCGGTTCCAGGCGTCCGCAGCCTCGAGTCGGGCGAGGGCCTCTCGTGTCTCGTCCACACGGCGATCGATCGGGAAGCCCATGCTCATGGTGTGCATGGCGAAGAGGTCGACGTCGCCGCGGTAGTAGCGGAACATTCCTTCCATCGGTGTGAGCAGCACACGCACGAGGTCGGGGCGCTCGGCTTCGTCGGCGGTCAGTACGGCATTCATCTCGGTGGCGGTCTCGAGCACTGTGATCGTCATGTCGGCGACCGTAGATCCTCACGTTGCGTGAGGATCAAGTTCGGCGACGGAGTGACGAATCCTCGCAAACCCTTCCCCTAGTGTGAAACGTGTTCTAGATTCTGGGGAGGGTTCGTCGGAGTGGAGGTACGCAGAGTGGAGTTCAACCTTGCTGATGTTTTCGAGACGACCGCGTCCGCGGTCCCGGATCGCATCGCGCTCACCTACGAAGATCTGAATCTGACGTATGCGGAGTTGGACGCGGAAGCCAACCGCGCCGGACAGCTCTTCGCCCAGGCGGGGATCTCCAAGGGAGAGCATGTCGCAGTATTTCTCAAGAACTGCGTCGAGCACGTCACCAGCATCCTCGGCCTCGTCAAGATCCGCGCTGCACCGATCAACGTCAACTATCGCTACACGCCCGCCGAACTCGAATACATCCTCACCAACTCCGATTCGGTGGCAGTGGTCGTCGAACTCCCCGAGCACCAGCAGGTGCTCGGATCACTGCTCGACAGCTGTCCGCTCATCCGCACGGTTTTCGTCGTGGGTGAAGCGATCGCCGAACTGAAACAGGCAGCTGAACGGCGATCCGTCGCCGTGGTCTCGTTTGCCGATGCGCACGATCTGTCCACGACCGCAGAGTTCCCGACGCGCTCGGGCGACGACCTGTACGTGCTGTACACGGGTGGAACCACCGGATACCCGAAGGGTGTCATGTGGCGACACGACGACTTCTTCCGCAAGCCGCTTTCCGGAGGTAACCCCTACGGCGATGAGCCGCGGAAGGATCTCGCCGAAGTGGCGGCGGGAGCGAAGGAATTCCCTGGCCTTGCATTCCTCATCGCCGCGCCACTCATGCACGGTGCAGCTCTGTACTCGCTGTTCACGTTCTTCACCCTCGGTGCCCGGGTGGTCCTGAGGCGCGATTTCGACCCGAAGAAGGTCGTCGAATCCATCGAGAAGGACAAGGTGCAGGTGATCCTCATCGTCGGCGACGGCATGGGGCTGCCCTTGGTCGACGAAATGGAACGCAGGAAGGACGACGTCGACTTCAGCTCGTTGTTCTCCATCACCTCGGGCGGTGCCATCTGGTCGACCAGCGTGCGCGACCGGATGCTCGCCGTCAAGCCGGACCTGTTGCTACGCGACAACTTCGGCGCCTCTGAAACCGGGAACGACGGCGCGTTCAACGTCGACGAAGACGGAAACCTGCGAATGCCACCGACACCGAACATGATCCTCGTCGACGAACAGCTCGAGCCGGTTCCGCCGGGCTCCGACGACGTCGGGTACATCGCCCGCATCGGAAACGTTCCGCTCGGGTACTACAAGGACGAGGAGAAGACCGCCCGCACTTTCCCGACGAGAGCCGATGGCACCCGCTTGTCGATCCTCGGCGACATGGGTCGCGTGGAGGCCGACGGCACCATCGTCTTCCTCGGCCGAGGTTCGCAGTGCATCAACACCGGTGGTGAGAAAGTCTTCGCCGAGGAGGTCGAATCGGCGCTTCATGCCCACCCGTCGGTCGCCGACGCCCTTGTGGTGCCCGTGCCGCACGAACGCATGGGTCAGGCTGTCGCGGCGGTCCTCTCCATTTACCCGGACGCCGACGAGCTGACGCTCGAGGAGGTTCAGGAGCATTGCCGTAAGTCGTTGGCCGGATACAAGATCCCGCGCTCGATCGTCATGGTCGACGAGGTGAAGCGTACTCCCGCCGGCAAGGCGGACTACCGGTGGGCAACAGCTCAGGCGGCGCAGTAGACCGTGCCAGACTGATCGAAAAGTGTGGATCCGAGCCCGGATTACGGGCTCGGATCCACATTTCGTAGTGTCAGTACTGAGCCCGCCGGACGCGACGCTCTGCCTCTGCGAGGGCGCGACGCGCGACGTCCGACAGCGCGACGAACGATTCCAATTCGCTGGATTCTGTCGCCTCGACGTCGTCGAGTTCGGCCGCGATCGCCTCGCTCTCGCTGCGGAGTTCAGTCGCGAGAGTGCATTGCTCGCACAACGACTTCAGCTCGGCCACAGTCCAATTCGCATCGATGAACCGGTAATCTCCGCGCTCCTTCAACCGAACCCCTTTGGCTGCGAGGAAACGTCGAAGCTCCTCGTTCACCTCGACGGAGCGATCGGTGACCTCGATCCACCTTTGCATCGCGTTGAGCTGTGAGCGCGCACTTCGACGCCTGCCCGATCCGAACAGTGACAGCTTCATTCGCGATACCCCCTTGGATTTAATTGGGAATCATCGTAACGGCAACATTGTGGTCTTGTACGCGATTTGGTCGAGGTAGGCTTCGGTGCGCGCCTCCTCAATTGAGCGAATGTGCCGTTCGGTCTGTTCACGAAGCTGAATGTGTCATTCGCTCGAGGTAAGGGCGGATGACCCTCATCTCGCGACAGCTCAGAACGCCTGCGGGTACCGTCTCGCTCATGACGAACTTGGATCATGGAGACCCCGGCGATGCGCCCACCGTGCCGCCGCCGTTGACGGAGGTCGTGAACGCGACGCGACCCTCTGCTGCCGAAGAAGCGCGGACGGTGGCGGCGTCGACGAACATCGGCACTCTCGCAACCCTCACCAAGGAGGGCGACCCATGGGCGTCGTTCGTGACGTATGGGCTGGTCGGGGGCTCACCGGTGCTGTGCGTGTCGCACATGGCCGAACACGGTCGCAATCTGGCCCGTGATTCCCGCGCGAGCATCGCGATCGTGGCTCCGGGCCCACAATCCGACCCGTTGGCCAGTGCCCGCGTCACCCTTGCCGGGTACGTCGAGCGCCCGGAGGGTGACGAGTTCGCGGCCGCGCGCGAGGCACATCTGGCCGCTGTCCCCGCGGCACGCATCTACATCGACTTCAGCGATTTCTCGCTCTGGGTGCTTCGAGTTCAGCGCGTGCGATGGGTCGGCGGGTACGGGCGGATGGATTCGGCCACCGCCGAGACCTACGCCGAAGCGTTGCCAGATCCGGTGACGCCGTCGGCGGATCGCGCGATCGCGCATCTCAACGACGACCACGCCGACGCGTTGCTGGCGATGGCCCAGAAGCTGGGCGGGTTCCCGGACGCCACGGAGGCCACGTGCGTCGGAGCCGACCGTTACGGACTGGACCTTGATGTTGCCACGCCGCGTGGTCGGGCCATGACGCGTGCCGGCTATCTGTCGCCGCTCGACGCTGCCGACGAACTGCGCGAGGCCACAGTGGCTCTGACTCGCGCCGCTCAGTCGTCGTAGGAAGGATCGCGCGAAGGTCGGGGTGGGGCACGCATCGAACCGTGACTGTGTTGAGCGAATGTATCGTTGGGTTCCTTCACGAGATGCGGTGTGCCATTCGCTCACCGCCGTCAGCGCGGCGCTCGGGCTAGGGTAGGAAGCATGGACGTCCGCCGCCGGGTCGCCGAGGCTCGTGTGGCCCGGCTCGCCACAACGGACGGGTCAGGTGTGCCGCACGTGGTGCCGATCGTGTTTGCCCTCGACGGCGATGCGATCCACACCTGTGTCGACGACAAGCCGAAGACGACCCGGCAGCTGCGACGCTTGGCCAACATCGACGAGAATCCCCGGGTGAGTGTGCTCATCGATCACTACGACGATGATTGGTCGCAGCTGTGGTGGGTTCGCGTCGACGGCGTCGCAGCCATCCACAACGCGCACACGGATGCCGGCGCGGCCGGACTCGACGCGCTGGCTCGGAAGTACGCGCAATATCGAGTGCAGCGGCCGACGGGGCTCGTGATCACCATCGACCGGCTGCGCTGGCGATCGTGGTCGGCGTGAGACATGACGACGGTTATCGATCAAACGCAACACCGTGGTGTGAGGTTGAGGCAGCTCCGCTCGGTGGGTATACCGGTCGCATGCGTATCGGAATCGTGGGCTTGTCGCGAGGTCTGTATATGGCCGAATTGGCACATCGGATCGGGGTCGAGGTGATCGCACTCTGTGACAGCAACTCCGAACGTATGGGCGCTGCACACGCGGAATTTCCGGAGGCCCGGGCGACAGCGGACTGGTCCGAACTGCTCGACGCGGGCCTCGACGGCGTCATATTGGCGAATGATTTCGACGCACACGCGGCATTGGCCATCGAGTTTCTGGACCACGGGATTCATGTGTTGTCGGAGACGGCGGCCTGCGCATCGGAGGAAGAGGGGCGACGGCTCATCGCCGCGGCCGAGCGGTCCACGGCAACCTATTCGTTCGCGGAGAACTACGTCTTCCATCCCCACACTCGGATTCTTCGAGATTCGGTGGAATCTGGTGAGTTGGGCGCAATTACGTTGGTGGAAGCCGACTATCTGCACAGTCTGTCTCCCGATGACACGGCAGCCCTCATCGGCGATCCAGCACACTGGCGTGGCCGCATAACGCCGACCGCCTACTGCACGCACACCGTCTCACCGCTGCTCGACCTCACGGGAGCGTGGCCGGTGGAGGTCAGCGCCTTCCCCATCGGTCCGGGAGACCATCGCCCCGCCGCCGTCGTTCTAGCGATCAGGCTCTCCGACGGCACCCTTGCCTTGACCCGCCACGGCTTCCTCGCCGGAGAAACTGGAAGTCACTGGAGCTGGGTGTCTGTGCGCGGCTCCCGCGGCCTGGCCGAATCCGACCGCGTCACAAGTGAAGATGCCTGGTCAGTGCGAGTACGCCTGGAAGGCTGGTCCCAGACAGACGGGCAGGCATACGATCAGATCCGCGTACCGGGACGCTACCTCGTGAACAACGAACCGATCGACCGCATGGCAGAGGGCACCGTCGTGGTGCTCGAAGGATTCCGTGCGACTGTGGAACACGGTACGTCCCCGCTGATTCCGGTGCGCCCCGCCGTCGCAGCATCACTGGTCGGTGTGGCAGGTGCGGAATCGCTCCGAACGGGTTCAAGGCCCGTTGTCGTTCCGGATGTGTCCGCCCCGGCTCCGTGCCTCAGGAGGTGAGGGCGCTCTACTGAGCTTACCCACGAATACCCACTTCCCGGGGCTCACCAAAGCCGGGGAGGGCGCGGCGTGCTCGTTGCACATTCATCGGTTCAGGAACGCATCGTGGTCGGCGTGGGCCCGTCGGATGAGGTCCACCAGCCCGGCCTCCTCCCGTGCCTCCTGCCTGTACTTCGGCGCGAGTTTCTTGACCTGTTCCTCTTTGGAAATCAACTTGGCGTAGATGCGCTCGCGCTCTTCCTTGCTCGTCGTGTGCTCCAGGTCGGCGTAGTTGGTGGCATGACGTCTCGCGCCGGCGATCGCGGACTGTGCCCGACCGCGCTGACTGGTCAGTGAGGCGACGACGGTGACGATGAGCACAGCGAGGATGACAGCCAGCGATGTCCCTGTCTCGATTTCCACCACGTGCACCGACTCGCCGTGGTTGATGAACGGCAGGTTGTTCTCGTGGAGCGCGTGCAGGATCAGTTTCACGCCGATGAAGCCGAGGATGGCCGCGAGGCCGAACGACAGGTAGATGAGGCGGTCGAGCAGTCCGTCGAGGAGGAAGTACAGCTGTCGAAGGCCCATCAGCGAGAAGGCGGTGGCCGTGAACACGATGAACACGTTCTGGGTCAGTCCGAAGATCGCGGGGATGGAGTCGAGCGCAAACAGTAGATCGGTGCCGCCGATTGCCACCATCACGAGCAGCATAGGCGTCATGACCCGCTTGCCGTTTTCGATGGTGAACAGCTTGTCGCCGTCGTAATGCTCGCTGGTATGGAGGAACCTCTTGGCGATTCGGATGATGAAGTTGTCTGCCGAATGCGACTCTTCGGTTTCGGGGCGCAGCATGTTTCCGGCGGTGATGAGGAGGATCAGGCCGAAGATGTAGAAGACCCAGGCGAACGAATTGATCAGCGTCGCACCGAGGAAGATGAACCCTGTTCGGGCGAGGAGCGAGAAGATGATACCGAACAGGAGCACCTTCTGCTGGTCTTCCCGCGGCACTCGGAAGCTCGACATGATGATCAGGAAGACGAAGAGATTGTCCACCGACAACGCCTTCTCGGTTACATAACCCGCGAAGTACTCCGACCCCATGGCAGTGCCACCGAAGATGAACACCACGATGCCGAAAACGAGAGCCAGGCCCACATAGATGGCCGACCAGATCGCCGATTCCTTCAGTGTGGGCGTATGAGCCTTGCGGACATGAGCGAAGTAGTCGAAGGCGAGCAAGCCGACGATCACTGCAATTGTCACCCCCCAGGCAAGCGGAGTTACGTGCATTGTTCGCCTTCAGTTGTATGGACGGGTCGTTCGTCAGCCTAGCGGCCGGTGGGGACGCGATCCTGCTATTCGCAATGGAGGCATCACGAATTCGAGTATCGGGGCAATCGCCGGCGTGACCGCCACCGAGGTCGCCCGGTGGATAAGTGTTGGTGTGGTGGAAGCGGTCACTGAACGGTCGACCCCGAGTCGCTGCGGCGCGCAGCGGGTGTGCTCGCAACGCGGCTCGACGTGGCGTCGGGGGCGCTAACGAGGCGATGCCGGAAATAGGTCAGTAACTGACCGCAATGGGTGGGAGGGTGCCCTTATGAAAGATCAGAATCTGCCGGCACAGTTGATTGTCCCCGACGCGGCCGCTTGGCGAGCCTGGCTGGATGAGAATGAGGGCTCGTCCGAGGGGGTGCGGTTGGTCCTGGCAAAGAAGGGCACCACGGAACCGACGACGCTGTCCTATGCGGAGGCGTTGACGGAAGCTCTCTGCAGCGGCTGGATCGACGGACGCCGCAATGCGTTGGATGACTCCACTTTCCAGCAGCTCTTCACTCCGCGTCGTGCCCGCTCGATCTGGTCGCTACGAAATGTCGAGTTCGTCACTGACCTGATCGCGTCGGGGAGAATGCGGGCCCGTGGACTTTCCGAGGTGGAGCGGGCGAAGGCCGATGGACGCTGGGAGCGGGCATATCCCGGTTCAGCAGCGGCCGAGGTGCCCGCCGACCTCGCGTCAGCCCTGGAGCGATCCCCGATTGCGTCGATGAGGTTCGCCGAGATGGATCGCGGTCGGCGTTATGTGATCATCCATCACATCATCACTGCGCCCAACGCTGCGAGCCGCGCCGCCCGAATCGTCAAGTTCATTGCCCGAGCGGAGCAGGAGCAGTGTCCATTGCGGGTTGAGTGAGAACCGCGAGGGCGTGAATCGGTGATCCGGTACGGCCGCGCATGCTGAGGCTGATTGACGGGAGCCCGCCTGGTGCTGTGGGGAGCCGGGTGCCGGACGGTCAGCGCTGCTGAAGGTCCGGTTCGATACGGAACACTCCGAACTGTTCGTCACCCACCGCGCTGGCGTGCAAGTTGTGTTGAGCCAGTTCGGATTCGAGTGTGTCGGGATCGAGGACGTTCCATCGATACTCGACCTCGGTCACGTCGATCTCGCGGCCGTCCTCGCTCGTTCGGTAGGTCATGCGCCAGATCATGGTGAGTTCGTCCACGCGCTCGGCCCGGGCGGTGCCGTGGTACTCGCGAGTGCCGACGCGTTCGCGTGCCATCTCGAATTCCGGAACGTCCGAGGACGTGGTGGGCGCTTGAAGATTGACCACGGCGCGTCCTCCCGGCCCTAGTCCGGTAGTGACCACCCGCCACAGTTCCGATCGCTCGTCGGGGTCGAGGTGACCCAGTGAATTGATCATGACGAGGGCGTCGAACGTCTCGGGCAGGCGGGACGACGGGAACGGCCGGTTCTCGATGGTCACCCGGGAGCGCAGGTCGTTGTCGGACGAGACTCGATGCAGCAGCACCGCGCGCAGATGACTGGAGGGCTCCACCGCCACGATCCGTGCCTTCGGCGCTGCGTAGGCGATGACGCCGGTTCCGAGTCCGGTGCCGGAACCGAGCTCGACGATGGTGGCGTCGTTCTCGCCGATGCCTGCCAATGCGGCACTGACGTGGGGTGCCATGTGCTGCCACGGCCCCGCGCTGAGGAGGTCGAGGTGATCCGCGGATCGGGTGTACGGGTCCGGATACTGGGGCACGGCGGTCCTTTCGGTCATCCGATCCGGGCCGGCGAGGCTCGGTTACTATCGGTAACGACAATCGCATTCAATAGTAGACGAACCGATCGGAGTTACCTCATGTACGACGTCGTCATCGTGGGCGCCGGTGCCGCTGGCCTCAGCGCCGCGCTGGTACTCGGACGCCAGAAGAGATCCGTCCTGATAGTCGATGGTGGACGGCCGCGTAACGCACCCGCCGCCGAAATGCACATGTACCTCGGCCGCGACGGAGGTGCACCGGCTCATCTCCTCGCCGACGGGCGTGCCGAAATCGAGGCATATCCAACCGTCGAACGGATCTCCGGTCAGGTCTCCGCGGTCGGCGGCGCCGACGGTGCATTCGAGGTGACGGTCGACGGCGCGGCGCCGGTGCAGACTCGCAAACTCTTCTTCGCGGTAGGCGTCACCGACGTCCCATGGGAGATCCCGGGCCTGGCGGAACGCTGGGGATCAGGAGTGTTCCACTGCCCGTTCTGCCACGGATTCGAGACCGACGGGTTGACGCTCGGGGTTCTGGCGAACGGCCCGGACGCCGCGCTCGGCGGCTACGTCGCCGACCGCTATTCCGACGATGTGGTCGTCTGTACCAACGGCCCGTCGACCATTCCGGATCCGCTGAGAGCCATGCTGGACAAGACAGGCGCACGGGTGGTGGAGACGCCGGTCGAGCACATCGAGGGCGAACCCGGTTCGCTGACGGTGTATTTCGCAGACGACTCCGTTCTCGAACGTCAAGCCCTCTACCACCGCGCGCCGACGACTCCCAACACGGCGCTCACTCGGACGCTCGGGTGTGAGCATTTCGACGACGGATGTGTCCGCGTCGACGAGTTCGGCAAGACGACTGTTCCCGGAGTGTCCGCCGGTGGCGACGCCGCACACCTGGCAGCTGTACCCGAGCCGGTGACGCTGGTGGCCCCCGCTGCCGCGGACGGTGTCCGGGCGGCAGTGTGGCTGGAGCAGGATCTCTTCGGCGAGACGTTCGTCGACTAGGTGTACTGACCGGAGACGTTGATTAATCGTGAGAGGGGCGGATGGCCGCCGCACGCCGTGTGGGGCCGGTGGTGGTTGTAGTGGTGGAGCCAGTTGGTGAGTGCATCGCGACGCTCCTGCTAGCTTGGGGATTGCGCGCCTCAGTCGACGGGCGAGACGCGGATGAGATTGCCGTCCGGGTCCGTGATCACGAACGTGCGGCCGAACACGGCATCGTGCGGCTCCTCCACGACGCGGACGCCCTTCGCGGTCCACCTCGTGAAGATCTCGTCGATGGTCTCCGGAGGTCCCGGCACCATGAGGCCGACCTCGGTTGTCCGAGGCGTGCTCGGGACCGCGTGCTCGCCGTACCCCGTCCACAACGCAAACAGGACACCGGGGGCGGCCTCGAACGCCACGTAATGGGGACTGGTGAAGGTCGGTTCGATTTCGAACAGGTCGCTGTAGAAGGCCGTGGCAGCTTCTGCGTCGCGGACGCCGATCAGGAACAGGTTCGGTGCAGGCATGGAGGTCTCCTCTGCTCGTCAGTTTCTCGTGCCACAGCCCATAAGATCGCCCCATCAGGACAGAACATGTCATCTTTTCTGAGAGAATCGAAGAGCATGAAGGCATCACGGCTACTGCACCTCCTGCTACTCCTGCAGACCCGCCAGCGGTTCACCACCACTGAGCTCGCCGCGCGCCTGGAGGTGTCGCGACGCACTGTCCTGCGGGATGTCGAGGCGCTCTCGACAGCGGGGGTGCCCGTCTACGCCGAACGCGGGAGGTACGGCGGGATCGTCCTCCTGCCCGGTGCACGACTCAACGCGTCCCATCTTGAACCACCGGAGCTGGAGGTCCTGTCCGTTGCCGGCTTGGACAGTGCACAACGTGACCGTCTGGGCCTCTCTGCGGTGTGGGAGTCGACGGAGCGCAAGATCGCCGCCCGTCAGGCTGCGGCACCTGAGTCGACGAGTGCGCTGCGGCTGGCGGACCTGGTGCTCGTCGACAGCAGCGCGTGGTTCTCAACCCCCGAGTCAGCGGTCGACGTCTCGGATCTGGCATCCGCACTGCGACACGGGCAGCGCCTCGAGATCCGGTACCGACGCAGCGCCGAGAGGTGTGCCTCGGCACGGGTAGTCGACCCGTACGGGCTCGTGGCGAAATCTGGCCGCTGGTATCTGGTCGCCGATGACCAGGGAGAGAGCCGGCTGCTCGCTCTGGAGCGTCTGTCGTCCTTCGAGCTGCTCTACGCGCCGGCAGTGCTCCTACCGGGCGAGACGCTCCGCACTCGGTGGGCGTCGCTGAAGGAGCGCACAGAGGAGCAGGGTCGCGTGAGAGTGACTTTCCGTCTGCCGGAGAAGGGCCTCGACCTAGCACGGCGCATCCTCGGAACC
Source organism: Rhodococcus ruitaii (assembly GCF_055230935.1). Lineage (NCBI taxonomy): Bacteria > Bacillati > Actinomycetota > Actinomycetes > Mycobacteriales > Nocardiaceae > Rhodococcus > Rhodococcus ruitaii. The sequence goes on from NZ_JBUYWC010000003.1 coordinate 418,706, forward strand.
CGCATCCACCACGTGTCCGCGCCGAGGGACGGCTCGTGCGTCCTCGTCGTGCGCTACCCCGACATCGAGTCGGTGCGTCAGCTCCTCCAGTTCGGCGATCACATCGAGGTGGTCGCCCCGGAGGCGGCCCGCGCGCGCATCAGTCAACTCGCCACAGCTATTGCTGACAGACACTCTCCTGCGGTCTGATTGGCGATCAAGCCCCTGCTCTCAATCAACGTGCCGGTCAGTACAACTAGGGCATGTCTGAGAATTGCTGACGGTGTGTTGATCCGCTGATCAGGCGGTTCCCCCGACCGCGGTTCGTGCTGCCTGCTAGGTGATGTGGTGGCAGACCAGCATGTGGTGGGCGCCCCTTTGAAAGCGGTACTCGACCTCGACGACTTCACCCGCGATGCCACGGTCCCGAAGATCGGTGAGCAGTGTGTCCAGGTGCGGGTAACGAATCGAGGATCCGGAATCCACCAGAGGGAAGATCCGCAACTCGCTGCGAGAAACGCGCATCAGTTCGGTGATCGCTTCGAGGTGGAAGGTCGGATCGAGACGATCGGAATAGCTGAACAGCAGGTGGGAGCTGAGTACAAGATCGAAGCTGGCATCTGGGAACGGCAAGGCGGGTAACCGCCCGGCCACGTAGCGCTGCGGGTTCCGAGTGATGTCTGCGGCGAACTCCTCGACCGCGTGCTGACGGAGGCGAAGATGCTCGTCGGGGTCCGCGAAGAATGTCCAGTCGTAGTGCTCCAAGTGGGCACGAACGTAGCGGTTCCCCCGGCTGGTTTCGGCTGCCACAATGCCGGCCAACTGCTCAGCCGCCCTGTCGAAATAGGCCATGTCACATGCCGTCACATCACCGCCGAGGCGGTTCACAGCACTGGTGAAACCTGCTGCGCCGCCGGGGCAATCCAGGATCTTCCGAGACAAGTCGTTCTCGGTGAGATTGAACATCGCCCCGTACTCGCCGAGTGAACGGGAACTGACCAGCATCTCGCCGATCCCAACCGTGGTGGACTGATCGCTGTCGCGGGTCATCCGGTGGTTCCTCTCGAATTGAGGCCACCTCATCGCGCTGGCCGGCACCACCGCGGGAAGCGAGAGCAATCGGCCACCAGAGAGGCGGCCGAACGATCACAGTCGATCAGGCCGCTACGGAGCGCGGCCACCAGGACTGTGTGCGGACAATCACCACCTCATTAAACACGGCCGAGAAGCTGAACCCTGACATGCCCAGGTTCATCGGAGCGGCGCCCGCGTCAGCGCTCGATCCGTGTGGTGGGCCGGTGCCGGAGCCGCCGTCCTCAACGCGGTTATCGCATGGAGCCGCAGACTGTCAGACATGCCCTAGCCGCTCCGGCGTCACAGCGCCTGGCCGACGAACAGGCGCTGTGACGGCGCGGCCAGCGCAGTACCGTCCCCGGGGAGCTCGAGGGATGGACGAATACCGTTGACGGACAGATAGTGCCGGATGTCCGCAGCGGAGAGGAAAACACTCCCGTCCCGCCGGTCGGCTGCACCCGGATGCCCGGTACCGGCTCGCGGCGACAACAGAAACTGCATCGTGGCGAGCACGAGGTAGTGCTCACGAACTGCCTCGATCACGACGACGATCCCCGACGGTGCCAGCACCTCACTCAGGGCTGCCATCGACACTGCCGCGTCGGTCGCACAATGGAGAACGTTCGCAGCCAGCACCATGTCGAACGCATGTGCCGGTAGATTCTGCTCGGTCAGTCGGATATCGATGTCTGCTGTCGCGGTGCGAAATCCGGATCGAGCACCGAAACGCTCCGCGGCAGCGGTGGTGAAGAAGCGGGAGATGTCGGTGAACAGGTAGTCGACATCCTGGTCGCCGAGCGCGGCGAGCGCGGCGTGTGTGCCGCCGCCGGCGCCACCGCCGAGTTCCAGGATGCGGAGTGGGCCGGGCCGGGTGCGCGCGGCCTCAGTGAGGATCCGGGCCGCGGCGCCGTGCAGGTACCGGTTGCTGAAGTTCCTCTCGTCCTTGCTCAGCGACGTGGTCATGTCCCCGTCGGGAAACATCACTGCTTGCGCCGACACTTCGTCACGCAGCAACGGGCCGAGCGACGACAGCGCTCTCGAGTAGAACCCGGCCATCGCAGACGGATACCCCAGGGCGCGGCAGGCGCGGGCGAGGTCCCGATTGTCGATGCTGTTCGTCGCCGGCTGGGTGGGCTCTGCGAGGACGAACGTGTCGGTGCCCCGCCGGTGTGCGCGTCCTTCGCCGCACAAGACCTCGATCCACCGACGCAGAATCCACAGGTGCCGTTCTGCGACTCGCAGTGTCGCCGCGACCTCGTCGATGGACACCGTCACCCCGGGACGAACCCCGCCATCGGAGCAGAGAAACCCGGCCAGCGCACCGAGAGCGATGCCGTCCAACTGTTCGATCGCTCCGGGTACGCGGGCAAGTGCCGCATCGGAGATCGGCTCCGGAGTTCCGGATACCGCGCACCGCCCCGCACGGTCGATCTCGTGCCGTCGACGATTCGCTGCCACGATGTCGAGACCGCGCCCGGACGGAAGTTCGACGCTCATGCGTTCCGGACGAGCGATACCGCCTCGACGCAACACCGTGCGGGCGACGTCGAGCATTCGACTGCGTGCGAACGCGCCCAACGGTTCGTGAGGCGTGCCGGCCTCTGGTGGGTCTGTCGCGGTGATCGCGCCTACTACCGCGGGCGATGCCACCCGGAACACGGCAGGATCGGACGGGTCGATCAACACCACCGCATCCGTACCGGTCAGTGACGAACGCAGCGCCGCGGCCGTCACGGTTCGAGGGATGCCCGTGATCAGGGCAGGTCCGGATTCGACACGCTCTCGCAAATCGGTCAGTGCGGTGCCGTCGCGATCGATATCGTGCCACGACACCACCGAGGGTGCGACGCTCCCGGACACGGCGGCACCGTCGACAGTGAACACTGCATCGAACCGATATCGGGTGAGTTCGGAATCGTCGCGCAGCGTCTTCGCGTACGTGAGCAGTGACACCTCTCGACCGGACACGGCTGCGATGGATGCCAGCGTCGACGGGTCCACCGACAGTTCGCTGTCCGCGGCCGCACGCCGATCCACTCGGTCGTCCAGCGTGTTCGGGTCGCCATCCGGGTTCTTGGCCAGCTCCGCCCAGCGGGCGAAGTCGTGTAGCTGACCCGAATGACGGATGTCGCCGACGACCACGGTGCCACCGGGAGCGACCGTGTCGATGGCGTCGAGTACGACCGCAGCGAGGTAGCGGGTGTCCGGAAAACACTGGGTGACGGAATTCAGAAGAATACAGTCGGGTGTTGCGCCGGTCGCCGCAACGGCGTCTCGCACGAGTTGTCCCCGCAGTTCGTGCGCGGCGGCCTTGACGAAACTGGTCCCGGCGATGTGTTGCGCGGCGAGTCTGTCCACGATCTCTCCGGCCACGTCGGTACCGACGTAGCTGTCGACATGCGGGGCGAGTCTGCGCATCAACAGTCCTGTGCCGCATCCGAGTTCGAGGACGTTGCGGGGACGTTGTGCGAGAACGAGTTCGACTGTCCGCTCGACCCATTCGATCATGTGCTCGGCCGGTAGCGGCTCACCGGTGTCGGTGGCGCGCCAGCCGGCAAGATCGTCGTCCCGATCCTCCGTTTCATGCTGCTGCGCGGAGCTGTAGGTCCAGTCGTACACTTCTGCCCAGTGCGTCAAATGGTCGTGGGTCAGGCCACCGACCACCGCTGCGCCCTCCGTTCTCGTCGTCGCTACGGCGTCGTCGGAGACGACGATGCGTACTCCTCCGCCTCCGTCGAGGTCGACCCGCGCGATCCAGGGGTGCGTGGACAAGGCATCGACGGCTGCGGTGAGATCGGTGTGACGGGGCGATTCGATGTCGGTCACGGTTGTGGGCTCCTCGCGTGTGAACGGGTTTCGGTGATGGATGCCTCGCGTATTTCGACGACGCGATCCGCCCGAGCGGTCAGGTGCTCGTCGTGCGTTGTCGCCAGAATCGACAGGCCGTAGCCGGCGTGCCTGAGTTCGTCGAGCAGGTCGGTGATCAGCATCGCCGTGTTGTGGTCGAGTGATGCGGTCATTTCGTCGGCTATGAGCAGGCGCGGGCAGCCCGCGAGGGCGCGGGCGATCGCGACACGTTGTCGCTGGCCGCCGGACAGTTCGTGAGGGCGCCGGCGTAAGACGCTCCTGGGCACCGCGACACGGTCGAGAAGACGCTCGGCCTCCTCCTGGAGGTCGGTCTGCGGATGCAGTCGTCGCATCTGACGTCGGAGGATGCGTTCAATGGTGTGGGCGGGATTGAGTGCGTCCCGGGGGTTTTGGCCGACCAGCGCGATCGCAGCGCGCGACTGCGGTGTACGTTCATCTACCCGGGCGGCTGCGGCATGCCCGCCGAGTGTCACGGTGCCGTCGAACGGATGCAGGCCGCACACCGCGCGCAGCAGGGTGGTCTTGCCACATCCGGACGGGCCCCGCAGGACGACGAACTCGCCGGTACGAACGTCGAGGGTGGAGCCGGCGAGCAGCACACGCCCGTGCTCGGTACGAATCCCGAAATCGGTCAGTGCCAGAGCGGAGGTGCCGGAGCGTACGGCCCCGTCGGATACAGGCACGGTGTTGTAGTCGACTGCCGGTGCGGTGCGCAGCACCCGATCGCACACGGCCATCAGGCGTGGGTCGTGGGTGGCGACGATCGTGACGCCGTTCATGCGTCGTCGTGCGGTGATGGCCGCGAGCACCGGTCCGAGGGTGACGTCGTCGAGCCCCGAGGTCGGTTCGTCGAGCATCACCAGCGGGGGCGACGCCACCAGTGCGCGCGCAACCGCGACGCGCTGAGCCTGGCCACCCGAAAGACGGTGGGGCGGCGAGTCGATCTGCTCGTCGGTCAGCCCCAACTCGGAGAGAACGGAGCGTGCGGCTGCGGTTGCGACATGTCGCGGACAGCCGCGCATACGTGCCGCCTCCGCAACCGAACGACACGCGGTGTAGCCGGGATGCAGCGCCGACGCCGGATCCTGAGCGGCATATCCGACCGTGCTTCCTCGCCACGATCTGGTGCCGTGCGCGCCTGGTCCCGACCAGACGACCGACCCGGTGGTGACGGCCACGCCGCGCGGCAGCGCCCCGAGGAAGACAGAGATCGCGGTGGTCTTGCCAGAGCCTGAAGGACCCACGAGGGCGACGATTTCGCCGGCTTCGGCGCCGAAATCGAACTGATGAAGAGGACGGTGTCCGCGGTGGTCGGTGACCGTCAGGCCACGAACGCGCAGCGTGGTCGGGGTCGTCATGTCGTTGCTCCTCGTCGCGTTGGGGACCCGAGTGTCGTCGATGCGATCGCGACCATGGTGGCGAGTGCGGCGAGAGCAATCGCCGGCGCCACGGTCGCAGTAGCGTTCAGTCCGATTCCGGAATAGTTCTCCGTAATCATCGACGCCCAATCCGGCTGTGGTGGTGAAGTCCCCAGCCCCAGCGCATTGATGGTGGACACCAGTTGCAGGGCCACGATCACACGCAGTCCGTAGTCGGTGGTGATCACGGCGATGTGCGACGGCAGCACCTCCTGAACCAGGATGGACGGGAGTGAATCACCTCGCATGCGTGCGACGTCGATGTACGTGGCGTGGCGGCACTCGGCGGAGACGTCGGCGACGACGCGCGCGGTGAGCGGGGCGCCGGCTACGACGGTCGCGGCGACCACCGCGATGGGCATCGGCACAGCGACGGCGAGGACGAGTCCGACGAGCACAGCGGGGACCGCGAGCAACAGATCGGCCCCGGCGCTCACACCGGCTTCGATTCGGCGCCCGGACCACCCGGCCCAGAGGCCGGCGGCGACACCGAACGCTGTCGATGCGGCGGCAGCGACGAGCGCAACTACAGTGAGAGTGCCTCCACCCCAGAAGATTCGCGCGAGAACATCGCGTCCGAGCGCATCGGTCCCGAGCAATTGGTCTGCGTTCGGCTGCGTCCAGGGGCGGGCCACCGTCGCGAGCGGGTCCAAGTCGGTGAGGTACCGCCCGAACAACGCGAAGACGAGCACTGCGCACAGTGAGACCACGGTGAGCCGGCGCAACACACGCCCGGTGCCGCCGGTCACGCCGGACCTCTGGCGCCGGTACGGGCTGCGACAAGATCGGCCACGGCCATCCCGGCCACCACTACGACTGCCGCGAGCAACGAGATCGCCTGCACTACCGCCACATCGCGTGTCGCGATCGACGTCACGACCAGTTCACCGAGACCGGACAGCCCGAAAATGTTCTCCACCAACGCGGTTCCGCAGATCAGCCCGGCCAGAACGAACGACATCACACGAACGACGGGCGCCGCGACCACCGGGAGGACATACGACGCGGCGAGCCGTGCCCGGCCGACACCACGCATCCGAGCATCGACGATGTAGGGGGTTTCCGCGGCATCCACCAGCGGCCCGCGCAACATCATCGCCGCGTAGGCGCTCGCGGGCAGCGCCAGCGTCAAGGCCGGTAACACCAGCAGTTCGAGGTGTGCCAGCGGCGACCGACCGGCGGGAATCAGCGACACCGGAGGCACGAGCTCGGCCCACCCGGACAGTACCGCTGCGACGAGCGCCGCAACGACCACCTGGGGGAGCGCGGCAATCGCGGTGGTCGCGGCCGACCCAGCAGAGCGACGACCCCCGCCGTGTGAGGCGAGCACCGCGAGCAGCCCCATCAGAGGGACGATGGCGACCAGCGCGACCGTCACGATGCCCATCGACACCGGCACGCGGTTGCCGAGCATCGACGCCACACTGCGCCCGGTGCTCGTCGACGTACCGAGGTCACCTCCGACGACGTTCGTCAGCCACGCGAAGTACCGCACGGGAAGCGGCTCGTCGAGACCGGCCGCAGAGCGCAACATCGACAGTTGCTCGGGGGTCATCCGGCCTGCCGCACGCAGCGACACGGCGTCACCCGGAAGAAGCGCTGTGACACCGAAGACGATGACGGAGACGGCCAGGAGGAGGGCGAGTGCGCGCGCCACCGTGACGAGCAGCACTCGCGCTCCGCCGGAACGGTGTGACGTCGAGATCACCCTTCGAGATCGACCTGGTCGATGAACGCACTGGCGAATCCGATGCCTTCGGGCACTCCGGTCACGCCCGGCGCTGCAAGATCCAGGCGGTCGGAGGCAGCCCAGATGGCGTAACCACCCTCATCGCGGAGCGTGGTCATCAGCTCGCCGATTCCGCGATCACGGGTGGCGTCGTCGGGCTCGGCGACGGTCTCGGCGAGCTGTGCCGACCAGGCGGGATTGCTCCACGCGGTTTCGTTGGTCGGTGAATCCGGGCGAAGGGCCACCTGGGTGATGTCGAGGAAGGGGATTCCTCCGAGATAGCTGATGTAGAAGGGGCGTTGGGCGTACACATCCTGGAAGTACGTATCCGGGGGTGACAGCTCGACATTCACTCGGATACCGATGTCGGCGAGCTGCTGGGCGATGAGCGTGGCCGCGCTGTCCATGCCGGGGTACGCGGTGGTGCTGTTCAACGTGACGTCGACGCCGTCTGCCAGGCCGGCCTCGGCCATCAGTTCGCGGGCGCGGTCGAGATCACGGGTTCGCTGCGGCAGATCGGGTGCGGCCGGGTCCTGGGGACTGATCAGGTCGTTGCCCAGCTGCCCTTGCCCCAGGAACGCGACATCGAGGAGCTGCTCGCGGTCGAGGGCGTTGCGGACGGCTTCTCGTACCCGGTTGTCGTCGAACGGTGCGGTGTCGGTGCGCATCACGAGGGGGTAGAGGGTTGCGCCTGCGTGCCGGACCACTTCGATGCCCGACGACTCGTCGAGTGCGACCACCGCCGACGCCGGGACTCCCGCGGCGAGATCGGCCTGCCCCGAGATGACGGCATCGGCGCGTGCCTGCGGATCCGGGATTGCGCGCATCTCGATGGTCGCCATCGGGGGAACGGGTCCCCACCACTCGGTGTTGCGTTCGAACACCTCGACCTGCCCGCCGGTGAAGACCGGGTGGAACGGCCCTGATCCCGGTACGAGTTCGGTGAAGTCGGTGCTGCCTTCCGGTACGACGAAGGTCGATCCCTCCAGTGCCTGACCGACCTCCGCGTACGGTTCCTTGGTACGCAGCAGCAGCGTCGTATCCGACGTCGCTTCCGAGGCGTCGAGATCGAACCGTTCGACGCGACCCGAGTTCTCCGTCGATTTCTCCCCCATCCGGCGGAGGGAGAAGAGGGCATCCGCGGCGGTGACGGTGCTGCCGTCGGAGAACCTCGCGTTGTCGCGCAGCGTGATGGTCCATTCGGTCAACGTTTCATCCGGCTCCCAGGACTCGGCCAACCGCGGTTGCGTCTCTCCGTTCGCGCCGGGAACCGTCAATGGGTCGTAGGTGAGGGCCATCCGAACCACATCACTTTCCGCGGGCAGGAGGCCATGCGGATCGTTGGTGCTGACCGCCGACGAGCCCGGCGCGACGTACCGGAACACACCGGATGCACTGACGTCGTCTCTGTTGTTGTTCGGGTCGTCCGCTGTCGAGCAGCCGGCCAGCAGGGCGACGGATGCGGCGAGCGCCGTGGCCGCGCGGAGCGTGGCCGGGCGGGATAGATGGGGTCGATATCGCATGGGGTGCTGTCTCTTTCGGATTGAGGACATCAGTGGGGAAGGACTTTGCTGAGAGCACGATCGAGTTGGTCGACCACGGTGTCCAGGGCGGGGGGACGAAGGATCGAGTAGTGATGGGCGTCAGTGGCGACGACAGTCAGCGGTCCGGCCAGGTGACGTGACCAGCCGAGATCGGCCGCATGTTCGACGGGGGTGTCGTCGATCCCCATGCCGATTCCCGAGTTGTTCGGGGCGGTTCGCGTGCAGCGGACGAGAACGGTCTCGGTGGCCGCGTCGGGCAGCAGACGCGGTTCGTGACGTGCAAGCGCGTCGAGATGACGACCGAATACCTCGAAGCGTGCGCGTCCGTCGTCGCGGGGGCCGAGCAGCCGGCGGCTGCGCAGCTTCGCGGCGATCACGGTGTTTCTCTCGCCGGGGTCCAGGTTCGCGACCTCGTTCCACGCGGTCTCGCCGATATCGAGGTCGATATCGAGGAACGCCTCCAACGCGCCCAGTTGGCGCCGCGCCACCTCGATCTCACGTTGTGTGGGCGTGCCGGGGATGGGGGTGATGTAGGTCGGGTCATTGGAATCGAGCATGACGATCAGCGCTGTGTGCTCGCCGTCCTCGTGCAGCTGCCGTGCCATTTCCTGCGCTACCGAGCCGCCCATGGACCAACCGCCGAGCAGCCATCCCCCCGGCGGAGTCGGATACCGGCTCCGGATCGCCGACAGATACCGCGCGGCGATGGCCGATATCGAGTCCGCACCCGGGGTATCGGCAGTGAGCTGAGGATCGGTGAGTGCCACGACCGCGACGTCGCTGGCCAGCCGCCGCGACAACTCGGCGTAGCAGAGTACGTCTCCACCCGAGGGATGGATCAGGAACAGCGTGGGAGTGTCTGCCCGATCCGATGCTGCGCCCCGCAACGGGACGAGGACGTCGGCGGGATCGGCCTCCGGCAGGTCGGAGGTGGTGCTCACCTGCGTCCACGCGCCGTCGTCCTCGGCGAGGCGCGTCACCACCTCGGTGTGCCCGGCCACCACTCGGTCCAGTTCGTCGTCGGGGAACAGTCCATCCAGTACGTCCCACTGCAGTCGCAACTCACCGTCCTGCTCGAGCACCTGATGATCGAGCCACGTCTGCGGTGTCTGCCCGACGGCATGGACCTGTGTGCCGACCCATTCGAGGGAGTCCGAATCGTCGACCATGTCGTGCACGCCGAGAGCGCCGGTGAACACGACGGGTACCGAGCGCCGCTCACCGACGCGGGTGGATTGTTCGGCCAGAAGCTCGAGCGCCGAATATTCGCGGTGGTCGAGATCGTCGAACATTCTGCGTTGGGTGGCCTGTGCGCGGTCGGCGAACGACGAGCCGGTGAGTGCCTCCGATTCGTGCAGGATCAGCGACGTGAAATCGCCGACCACCTTGTTGATGTCGGGGTGGACGGGCGGGCGGTCGAACAACGTGAGGACGACCGAGAAATGCGGCGTTGCCGACCATGCCCGCAGTGAATCGGTGTACACCGTGAGCAGCGCTGCAGTCGGGGTGATGCGGTGGCGTCGGCATGTGCTGACGAAGCGGCTCCACCGATCGGACTTCAGCGTGGTCGCTCGCCGAACGAAGCGTGGATGTCGATCGAGTGCCGCGCGGATCGGCAGTGCCGGTGGGCCGGGGATGGAGCCTGCGCGGGCGAGCCAGTAGCGCTCGGCCGCGGCCCCTCCCGGTCCTCGCCGCCGCAGTGCCATCGCCGACGAGCACTGTGCGGGATGCAGGTCGAGCACGGGCAGCGAGATATCGGGGTCGTCGTACAACGCCTTCAGTTCCGATTCGATGATCCACCAGCTCGCGGCGTCGCAAATCAGGACGTCGACGCCGATGAACAAGCGGACCCGGCCCGGTTCGACGATCGCGGCGGCGATCTGCACGAGAGGCCAGCGATCGGGTGGGCCGGGCTTCTCGGCAACCCGTTGCCTGATCGTCGCGAGGATGCGCGATTTGGCCTCATCGTCGGCGCGGGAGAGATCTCGGGTTCTGATGCGGTACGACGGGACCGCGTCGAGTGTCCGCAGCCGTCCGTCGGGTGTCGCAACACTGCGCAGCAGCGGATGACGGTCGATGACCGCATCGAGCGCCTTCCGATAGCGCTCCAGATCCAGATCGACGCAGTCGTATTCGAGGTAGAAATGGCACGGGATGTCGCCCCACTCGTATCCGCCGTCGCGTCCGATCCAGTACGCGTGCTGCACCCGCGTCATGTCGAAGGTGCCGTCGGTGCGCAGGGCCTGCGACAGCGGCGGAACCGTGCCTGCCGGGCTGTTCGGGGTGTTGCCTGACGTGGGTACCTGTGCAGCGTCGACACGCCCCGAGAACTCCGCCAGCGTCGCAGCTGTCAGAAGGTCCCGGAGACCGAGTTCGACGCCGAAACGCTGCCGCACGGAGTCGAGCATCCGAGTGCCCAGCAGTGAATGTCCGCCGAGCGCGAAGAAGTCGGCACCGGGGTCGGTCACGGGGGCACCGAACAACTCTGACCAGATCTCGGCCACCGCCTGTTGCGTGGCGGTGAGATCCGACGATGCCGCGCCGACCGCAGCTCGTGGTCGGGGGACCGAGGCGGCGCGCGAACGCGCCTCGAGGCTCGAGGTACCGACCGCGACGACGGTGGGGCAACGGCCGGCGGCGGCGAGATCGAGGATCCGGTCGAAGGCGCTCAGGCCGGTGGCGGCGTCGAGCGCACCCGACATCGCGGTGACCGAACCCGGACCGGGCTCCTCGAGCACCGCCTGCCATCCGTCCCACACGATGCTGACCCAGCGGGTGAGGTGACCCGACAGCGCCGCGGCGTATGCATCCATCGCCGTGTTCGAGGCGGCGTACGGGCCCATGCCGACGCCGCCGAGCATCCCGGTGGCCGACGACATGCACAGAATCGAGGCGGGGCGCCGGTCTTCGTCCAGCGCCGACACCGCGAGATGGATATTCTGCGCCACAGTCAATTTGGTATCGATGTGTGCGTGGGCTGCCTCGTGTACATCGGCAGTGAGCGTGACGGGAGCAACGGTCGCGGCCACCCCGGCGGCGTGGATGATCAGCCCGATCGGGTGACCCTCCGCGTCGAGGGATGCCACCACGGCTGCGAGGTCGGCGGCGTCGGTGGCGTCGCTGACAACGTGGCGCACCGGCATGAACTCGGTGTTCGGGTGTTCTCGACGTGAGGTGACCACCACGTCGTAGCCGCGTTCCGTCAGATGTCGGCTCAACAGTCGACCGACCGCCCCGGTTCCCCCGACGATCAAAGCCCGAGTTGCGGGCTGTACCCCGGGGGCCGGTTCGGCGGCAGACCACGACGTGGTGCCGCTCATCCACCGGGTCCCTGCGCGCACGGTGACCTGCGGAGCGGGCTGAGTCTCCGAGCGTCCGAGTGCGTCCCTGATTTCGCTCAGGACAACGCCGGCGGCGTCCTCATGCGCAATACCGTTGTCGAGATCGACTGTTGCCCAACGCAGGCCGGGTGATTCCTGCCCCAGAACCCGGGGCAGTGCCCGTACCGCCGCGGCCGCGGGATCGACTGTGCCGCTACTGGCTGGGTCCGTCCCGTTGTAGGTCACCGATACCCAGATCCCACCGTCCACCATATGTGGAACGAGATGCCCGACTGCTTCCGAGAACGAGGTGATGGCATCGACCGTTCCGTCATGGTCGTGCGTGAACGTGACGACGCCGTGCAACTCGGTCGGATTGTCCTCGGGTTCGGAAACGACCACACCCAACTGGACGAATCGGTTCCGAAGGGACTGAGCTGCAGGGGAACTACCCAGGATCGCCCAGGTGCCGCGCGGCATGTCCGTGGCGGAGGCGGGTGGTAGCTGCCGCCACAGCGGGATCTGCAGCGGGTCGTCGAATGCGGCGGAAGGCCCGGGTTCGGCGTCCGGCGGTTCGATCCACAGGTGTCTGCGATCGAACCGATAGCCGGGGGCACGCACCAGCTGCCCGCCACCGGATACCGCCGCGATGTCGACGGGCACCCCCACCGACCAGATCCGGCCGACCGCCGAGCGGATCGTGACGGACTCGGATTCGTCGTGACTCATCGTCGACACCACTGCCGCGGCGTTGCCGAATCCGTGAGACAGGGCCAGACCCGTCAGCGACGAGCCAGGTCCGATCTCGACCACCACCACATCGCCGCGCGCCGCGGTCACCGCAGCAGTGAGTGCGCGAGAGAACTGCACCGGACTGCGCAACTGCTCGACCCAGTGCGACGGTTCGCGCAGAGTGGCGGCGTCGACGGCGCCGCCGGTGACCGTGCTGAACACCGTGCTGCTACTCGACTCACGGGCATCGGTGTCGAACGAGCGCACCGCGCGTTCGACCTCACCCAACGCCGCCTCGACGTGCCGGGAGTGCATCGCGGCATCGAGGCGCAGCAGGCTGACGTCGGCACCCCGATCCGTCAGAAGCTCGTCGGCGGACTGCAAGGCGTCATGGGTACCGGCGATGACGCAGGAGTTCGGGCCGTTCACGGCCGCCAGGTCGATTCCCGGAAGCTCGGGCAGTATGCCGCGGAGTTCGTCCTCGGCGAGGGCGACGGACATCATCCCGCCGACACCTGCGGAGCGGACGGCCGCAGTGCACCGCGCGGCGACGAGTGTGCAGGCCTCATCCAATGTCAGCGCACCGGTGAACGCCGCGGCAGTGCATTCACCGAGGCTGTGGCCGACTATTGCCGTCGGAGTCAGCCCCCAGGACTGCAGTAGACGCGCGGTGCCGAGAGAGATCGCGAACAGAGCCGGTACGGCGAAGCCGACATCGCGGATCCGGTCGGAGGTGTCGGCACGGTCGAAGACGTCGCGGATGTCGGCGCCGATACGCGGAAGGAGTAGGCCGGCGACCTCGTCGACTGCGGCACGGAACACCGGCTCGTCGCGGTAGAGATCTGCCCCCATGCCGCGATAGTGGCCGCCGGCGCCCGGGAACGCGAAGATCACCGAGGGAGCGAGTGTGTGGGCCGCAGTGGGTTCCGGGAACACCGGGCGTGCTTGCGGAACAGCCGGGTCGAACACCGCGGCCGTTCGGTGTGCCAGCGCCGCGCGACCGGTGGCGAGTGTGTGCGCGAGATCGACCGGCGACGCCTGCTGTGCAAAATTGGCCGGCGACGCCTGCTGTACAAAATCTGCGATCGCGTCGGCGGTGGCGCGTGCCCCGACAAGGGTGGCGCCCGAGGAGACCAACAGCACGGGCCGCTCGAATGCGGTCGGACGAACCGGATTTCCGGGTGCGGGGCCGAGTACGACGTGGGCGTTGGTTCCGCCGATCCCGAAGGAGCTGACGCCGGCCAGCGGGGCCGTATTCCAATCGCGGGTCTTGCCGAGCAATTCGAACGGTGAATCCGGCAGCCGCAGTTCCTCGGCAACGTCATCAGACCCGAGTGACATCGGGAGAGTCCGATGATGGATCGCGAGGACCGCTTTGGCGAACGAGGCGATCCCGGCAGCGGAATTGGTGTGGCCGATATTGCCCTTCACCGAGCCGATTCCGCACCACGGCGGACCGCCGCGTCCGAACACGGCGCGCAGCGCCGCGATCTCGATCGGGTCGCCGAGCCTCGTCGCCGTCCCGTGTGCTTCGATCAGGCCGATCTCCGAGGGATCTGCCTCGGCAACGGCGAGTGCTTCGGCCACGACGCGGGCCTGCCCGCGCACGGACGGGGCGGTGAACCCGGCCTTGTCGGTGCCGTCGTTGTTGACAGCGGACCCGTGTAGTACCGCGAGAATCGGGTCGCCGGAGGCAACCGCATCCTCGAGTCTGCGCAGGACGACGGCGCCGGCGCCCTGGCTGTAGACAATGCCCGAGCCCCGGGCCCCGAACGGCGCTATCTCTCCATCTCTGGAGAACACTCCGCCCTCGACATGAAGATATCCGCGTCCCTGGGGAACGATGGCCGACACACCACCTGCGAGAGCGGTGTCGCACTCTCCGGAGAGCAGCGACTGCGCCGCGAGGTGGATCGCGACGAGGGACGTCGAGCAACTGGTCGATACGGCGATCGCCGGGCCGGTCAATCCGAGGCGGTACGCGATCTGCAGGGGTAGGTAGTCCGGCTGCGTGGCGATCGCGGTTTGCATGCTGCCCAGCGGATCGCGGCCACCGCCCGTCGTATCCCATCGACCCGCAAGGTTGTGTGCCAGGTAGCCGCTCTGCGTGGACCCGACGAAGACGCCGACGGCTCCACCGCCGCGACCGTGCCCGTGTCCGCTGTCTTCGAGCGCAAGCCAGGCGCACTCCATCATCATGCGGTGTTGCGGGTCGAGGGCAGATGCCTCTGCCGCGGTGAATCCCCATGCTGCCGAGTCGAAGTGGGACTGGTCCTCGATGATCCCCGCGACCGGTACGTAGTTGCGATCCCGGGCCAGCGAGAGCGGCACCCCTGCGGCGAGGAGCTGGTCGGCGGTCAGGCGCGTGAGTCCGCTGCGACCGTCGCGAATCAGCGACCAGTACCGGTCGACGGACGGCGCACCGGGGAACCGTGTCGACAATCCGACGACGGCGACGTCGCCCGTCATCGGACGGCCTCCACGGCATGCATGCGGGCGGCGAGCCGGGCTGCGCGACCGTGCGATGCGCTGGGCGACCTCGGGGTGTGTGCGGCTGGCGGGGGTGCGGTACGAGTGCCGGCGCGCGTGTGCTCGGAGAGGAAGGCCGCGAGTGATACGACGGTGGGGTTCGCGAACAGGTCGATCACCGTGAAATTGTCGGAGGCGACGGCTGTGCTCAACCGGCGGTGGGCGAGCACCAGCGTCAACGACGTCGCGCCCGCGTCGAAGAACGGCGTGGCGGCATCGATCTTCTCGCCGAGGAGCTCGGTGAAGACGTCGGTCACGAGAGTCTCGATCGCCGGGTCCACGAGGCGCCCCGGACTCTCGACCGGTGCGGGTAGTGGCGACGCCGGAGTCGTCGCTGGTTCGATCGCCGTGATGTGCAGTTCGAGTAACCCACTCGGTGCATGCACCTCGTCGACGGCCACCGACTCACCGAGATGGCGAACAGCCTGATCGGCCCACCGGGCGGCGGCCTCGAGGGATTGCCGCGGTGCCAGGGCGCCGGCCGCGACCGTGATGCGCAGTTCGAGACCGCGGGCCAGCGCATCGGCGACCATGTCGAAGGATGCGTCGTCCTCAGGGCAGTCCGCAGGAGTCTCGGCGTGCTGTTCCACGTCGGCGGGCACCTCAGATTCCGGTTTGCGCCGGAATGGATTGGGCAGGGCGCGGTGGTCGACCTTGCCGTTCGGTGTGACCGGCAGGGATGCAAGCCGCACGAATCGGCTGGGGATCATGTAGGGCGGGAGGTGGGCCTGCAGGGCAGCAACGAGATCCGTGTCGGCCGCAGGCTTGCCGGCTACCGAGTCGACGATGAAACAGATCAGGCGCGGGCGGTCGTCGGGTCCGGGTACCGCCGAGGCAACGGCGGCGCGTACCTGAGGTAGCCGCTCGAGGGTCGAGTCGATCTCACCGAGCTCGATGCGATGCCCGGCGATCTTGACCTGGCGGTCGACGCGGCCGAGGAACTCGATGGCACCGTCAGTGCGCCACCTGCCGAGATCGCCGGTGCGGTAGAGGCGTCGACCGGTCGCGGCGTGCACGACGAACCTCGCCGAGGTCTGTTCCGGATTACCGATGTACTCACGCGCAAGACCGGCGCCGCCGATGTACAGCTCACCGGCCTGTCCGACCGCGCAGGGCGCACCGTCGTCGAGGACGTGGAAGCTCTGACCGCCGAGTGCCCGCCCGTACGGAATCGTCGTCCAGTCCGGATCGACCTCGCCGATCGGGTGGAAGATCGACCAGATCGCGGCCTCTGTCGCACCACCGAGGCTTACGAGGGTGGCCTCCGGTGCGAGAGCCCGTAGGCGATCGGGGAGCGTGGTCGGAATGTAGTCGCCGGACAGGAAGACGAGTCGCAGAGACGACAAGGCGCGTCGGGCACGTTCCTCTTCGATCTCGGCGTACTCGACGAGCATCTCGAGCAGCGCCGGCGCCGTGTTCCACAGCGTGACACGGTGCCGCGCCATCACATCCATCCAATGCCCGGGGTCGCGCAGGCGTGTGCTGTCGGGCAGAACCAGTGCCCCGCCGGCACCGAGCACCGAGAAGATGTCGAACACCGACAGGTCGAAGCTGAACGCGGACAGGCCGAGCACGCGATCGTCCGACGTGAGAGGGTAGCGACCCATCAGGTCGTCGAGTGTCGTTCTGACCGCGCGATGTTCGATGGCCACGCCCTTCGGCTCTCCGGTCGATCCGGAGGTGAAGATGACGTACGCGAGGTCGCCCGGATCCGGTCGGCGAGCAGCAGCTCGATCATGCTCGACGGAGCCGTGGTCTCTGATCTTGCCCGCCGCATCGAAGGTCAGGACGTCGACGGTTGCGGGCCATCGGCCGCGGTCGACGTCCGCGGCGACCAGGGCGTGCGCGATGTCTGCCTGACGGACGACGCTCGCGACCCGCTCGGCGGGCCAGTTCGGTTCGACGGGAACGTAAGCGGCGCCGCTGGCTGCGACACCGAGGATTGCGATGATCTGCGCCGGGCTCTTCTCGGCACTGACCGCGACGGTGTCGCCGGGGCCGATTCCGCGCTCGGCGAGACAGTGGGCAATGTCTGCGACGCGGCTGCGGAGCGATTCTGCGGAATACGCGGTGGTGCCCGAGATGACGGCCGGGGCGGAATCATCGGCGCGGGCATCGAACGGATCGGTCAGCAGCGGGCCCGTGGACTCGAATGCATTGGTCGTGACGGGATCGTCCGAGCGGAAGGTGGGGTCGTGGGCGAGGGCACGATCCGTCCAGGCTGCATCGTCGTGGGCCAACCGGTGAAGAAGTTGCGCATGGGCATCGGCCATCGAGCGGACGAAGCCGGGGTCGAGCGCTCCGTCGACGGTGTCCCAGGCGATGCGCAGTCGGCCACCGTCGTCGCGCACGATGTGATCGAGCAGCACCTGAGGTGTTTGCGAGACGCCGAAGACTTCGGAGCCCAGCCATGCTGTGGGGGAGTCGTTCCCGTCCGACAATCCCAGTCCGCTGGTGAAGACCACCGGGTGGCTGGGGCCGGGCATCTGTGCCGAATCGGGGACCTGGGTGGGCGTGGAGGCGAGCCGGAGGACTTCGACCCCGGACACGGTCCGGTGGTCCATATCCGACCAGAACCGGTGATTGACGGCGGACGCGAAGGTTGCGAAATCACAATCGTCGACCAACGGCATCGTCACCAGCACTGTGGTGGTGAAGTCGCCGATCGACTCCGCCGCGGTCTGCTCGTCGCCAGGGTCTTCACGCTCGAAGAGCGTGGTGTTGAGCGCGAACTGCTCGGTTGCTCCCCAGCATCGAAGGGTCATGGCGAAACCTGCCAGCAACACAGCGGTCGGCGTCAGCCCGCGCGAGGCGGACGCAGCCCGAAGCGAACCCCAGACCTCGTCGGTCAATTCGGTCGAATAGCGTGTGAACCGGGGGACGCCGAGGCTGTGGGGTGCCGCCAGCCAGGGCAGGTTCGGGCCGCCGGGCAGTTCTGGTGCACGCGCGGCCCAGTACTCGCGATCTGCTGTGCGTCGGCGAATCTGGTCGGGATCTGTCTTCCGAGCTCGGACGATCTCCGGAAACGACGGGCCCAGTGGCGGGAAATCGGATCGGCCGCCCACCCGGGCGCCCCACTCGCGCATGAGCGTGATCCAGCCGGCCATGTCGAGGGCGAGGATGTCGAAACCGACGAAGAGGCGGGTGACGCCGCCGGGAAGCAACGCCGCGCGGATGTCGTACAGCGGTCCGGTGTCCACCGGAAGCACGCGATGCGAATTCGTGCGGCGAAGTTCGTCGAGTGTATCTGCGCACGCGTCGGGCGACGCCTGTGTCAGATCGGTGACCTCGAAGCTGTATCTGGGCACGGAATCTCGGACGACACCGCGTGCGTCGGCGTCGACGACGAATCTCAGCATCGGATGCCGTTGCACCACCGAGTTCCAGGCGTTTTCGAGTGTGCGCAGATCGGCACGCGGGTCGTCGGCGACCCGGTCGTACTCGTAGTAGTAATACGTGGCGACGCCGCCGAGCGGAAACGCCGGTTCACGTCCGACGAGGTATGCCTGTTGGACCGCGCCGAGCTCGAAGGAGTCATCGGTCGGTTCGGGCTCGGATGCCGCAGGCAGGGTGGATATCGGTACCGGGTCTCCGTCGCGCCTCGCCCGGCCGATGCGCTGCGCGATGCCCGTCGCCGTCGCATCCCCCAGAAAGTCCGTCAACTCGAGATCGACATCGGTGTCGTCGAACAGTCTGCGGCGCAGTCGTACTGCGGTATAGGAGTCGATACCCAGCGCGGTGAGCACCGTGGTCGGATCGATGGTGTCGGGCGGCGTCTCCACGATGTCGCCGAGTGCTTCGAGAACGACGTCGATCGGCTCCTCGGCTCGGTGGTCCGTGACGGGGTGCTTCTCGGGCGACGGCATGAGGGGCGTCCCTTCTGCAGTTGGAGATGGCGTGATCGAGCGGTTGGTCTGCTACTCTAGATGATAATGATTACCGTTATCGAATCGGATGCCTGTCTCGGAAGCCGAGCCGACGAGAACGGTCTCGCGGCGATCCGGGGATGGTCGGTCGCGCAGTGCGCCCAGGACGTCGACGCCCTCGATCGGCTCGTTCTCGTCGGCCTCGCAGACCTGCTGGCCCGCACAACCGACATCACCGCAGCAGACGGCAGCGAGCCGCGGGACCTTGCTCACCGAATGGGTGCCTCGGTCGAGCACGGATGGGTGGTCGAGCGCTGGCTGAACGATCTCGTCGTCGCGGGCCTGGCGGAGATCATCGGCGACGCCCGTGTTCGATTGACCCGGCGGCCTCGACGAACGGAGTTGACCGCCGCGCGCGACCGAATGATCGATGCGTGTGCACGATTGGGCTATGCGGCGTCGCTTCCCACACTCCTGCTCGACTCGCTCCGACACGCCGCCGACCTGCTGCAGGGGCGCGTGAGTGTGCAGTCGATCCTCTACCCGGACGGCGACGCGACGGCGGCACTCGAGGTGTACGGCACGAATGTCGTCAGCCGCTACCTCAATGCCGCCGCTGCCTCGGTGGTAGCCGACGTCGCGCACATCCGGGCGGCGCCGCTGCGCATCCTCGAATTGGGGGCAGGGGTGGGCGCCACGTCGGAACACATCCTGGGCGCGCTCGGCGACGGCAACGTGAAACACTATGTCTTCACCGATCTCTCGCCGCACTTCCTGCGCGTCGCGCGCGAGCGGTTCGCCGGTCAGCCGTGGGTGCGCACGATGAGGTTCGCGACGGTAGACATCACCGCGCCCCTCGCCGACCAACTCGGGGACGCTTCCGCAGACCGCGACGGCTACGACGTCGTGCTCGCCGCGACCATGGCGCACAACACCGTCGACGTCGACGCGCTGCTACGCGAGATCAGCGCCCTGCTCGCGCCGGGCGGCGTCGTAGTGCTGATCGAGACGGTCGTCGAGCACGCTCAATCATTGACGACGATGCCCTTTGCGCTGTCGAAGCCGGACGGTTCCGGACCGCCGGCCCGCACCGACGTCCGTGCCGGTTCGCATCGCACCTACCTCACCGCCGACGAATGGACCACTGCAATGGTGCTCGCCGGGCTCCGTCCGTGCGTCGACCTTCCCCGCAACGGCCATCCGCTCGAAGCATTCTCGCAGCGGCTCCTCGTCGCGGCCCGGCCCGATACCCCTACAACCTACGCGGAGACACACGACAGATGACTACCCAAGTAGACAGCGCCCCAGCGGTACCGGACGCGGACGATATCCGGCGCGTACTCACCGAGATCTGGGCGGAGCTGCTCGATCTGCAACCGGCGGATGTCGTCGACGACGCCAGCTTCCTGCGTCTCGGTGGCGACTCCGTGCTCACCGTCCGTATGTCCGCATTGATTCGCAAGCGCCTCGACGTCGCGCTCGAGCTCTCCGACGTGCGGGTCGAGACGACGCTCGGGCAACTCGTCGAGCTGGTCGAGCGGCGAAGCACGGATGAGCCTGCCCGCGCGTGGAACATCGAGATCGCGCGCCGCGACGATCCCCACTCGACGTTCCCGCTCCTGCCGCTGCAACAGGGATACTTCGTCGGGCAGCAGGACGGCTGGGAGCTGTCCTACGAGTCGGCTCACTACTACCTCGACTATGCGCTCGACGGGATGGAGAGCGACGACGCCGAAGATGCGCTGACCGACGCGCTGGAGCGTTTGGCGCGTCACCAGCCGACGCTCCGCGCGCGGGTGACGCCGGACGGTCGCCAGTACGTGCTCGCGGAGTCGGATCCGTCTGCCCTCCCTCGGGTGACGCTGTACGACTTGCGCGATCGTGACGAGCGGGAAATCGACTCGACGCTGGCGGATGTGCGCCGGGACATGAGCGAACACGGCCCCGACCCGATCACCGGGCCGGGCATCGACGTGCGCTTGACGTTGCTGCCGGGTGGCCGCGGGCGCCTGCACCTCGGCATGAGCCTGTTGACCTTCGACGGATGGTCGTCGGGTGCGATGAACCGCGACCTGCTGGCGTACGCCGCCGACTGGAACGCGACGCTCGTGCCGCTGTCCATCGACTTCGGTGACTATGTATCCTCGCTGTCCGGGCTGAGCCGCACCGACGCATGGTTGGCGGACCGGCAGTGGTGGTGGGATCGCCTCGACGACCTGCCGGCCCCGCCGGCGCTCCCGCTGGTCGCCGACCCGAAGTCGGTCCGACCGGTCACCATGGGCAACCGTGAGGCGCGGTTCTCGGCCGACGAATGGGCGGCACTGCGAGCGCAGTGCACCGCACACGATGTCACCGCGTCGACGGTGATGCTCACAGCCTTCGGTACGGTGCTGGCCCGCTGGGCAGGGCATTCGGATCTGCTGCTCAATGCCCTGCAGCTCAACCGTTTACCGCTGCATCCCGATGTACACCGTGTCGTCGGGGCGTTTGCAGCCACCATGCTCATCCCACTCGAACTGGACCCCGATGCGAGCTTCGCCGAGTTGGCGGCGTCTGTGCAGTCGGTGTCGAGTGAATACACGGCGCACAATCTGGTCTCCGGTGTGGAAGCGGGCCGCGAGCTCGCCCGGAGGCGAGGCAGCCGGCGACCGCCCGCGCCGATCGTCTTCCAGAGTGTGCTCGGAGTGGACGCGGCGATGGGCGGGACGGCCTCGACGGATGCCGGGCCGCTGGGAACGGTCGACATCGCGGACTACTTTCATCAGCTCCGCACCCCGCAGGTCGCTCTCGAAGTGCGCTGCTTCGAGCTCGGTGACGAAGTGGTGACCGTGTTCTCGCTGGTCGACGAGATCTTCGACGAAGCGGAAGTGGCGGTGGCCTTTGAAGAGTTCGTCTCCACCGTTCATGAACTTGCCGCAGGCAGAGGGTGGGAAGCGGTCCCGGACCTTCCCCGCGGCGGTGCCCCTGTCGTCGACGACCGGATGCGGTTGGGTCTGCTTCCTGATCCTCCTGTCAACGAGCACAGTGGCCCGCCCATCGACGACCTCGAATACACCGTGTGTGAGGTGTTCGAGGAGTTCCTCGACGTTCCGGTGCTCGATCGCGGCGGCAACTTCTTCGCCCTCGGCGGAGACTCGATGCTGGCCGTTCGTGTGGTGGCGTTGCTGGCCAAGGAAACCGGTGCGGCCATTGCCATTCGAGATTTCCTCGACGATCCCACGGTCGCAGGCGCCGCCTCGGCAGTTCGGCTGCGATGGGGAGTCATTCAGTGAGCGGCGGCGACGCGGTCCCGGTGATCGGATTGATCGGTGGTTCCGGGACGGTAGGCCGCACCGCGGCGTTGCGAATGTCCGCAGCCGGGCTCGGATCGCTCCGCATCGGTGGCCGCAACCTCGATGCTGCAGCGGCCGTCGCCGCGGAATGTGCGGGGGAAGCCGAGCCGGTCCGGTTGGATCTGGCGAACGCAGCGACTCTCGAGGAGTTCTGTTCGGGCTGCAGCGTTGTGGTGAACTGTGCCGGACCGTCCTACCTCGTGCTGGATTCTGTTGCACGGACAGCATTTTCCGTCGGCGCCGACTACGTCGATATCGGTGGGGAGCTCCCGGCTGCCGAGGCGCTTCGGGCCGCAGACACGGCGCGTGATCGGACTGCCGTGTTCTCGGCGGGCGCGATGCCGGGCCTGTCCGGTCTGCTTCCTCGCCTGATTGCGCAGGGCCGGCCGCTGCGGCGGCTGGACACGTACGTCGGTGGGGTGGCGCGGTTCACGGAGTTGTCGGCCGCCGATGGGCTCCTTACCCGCGGGGAACGCTTCGGCGAGTCGATGGCGTCGATGCGGGATGGGAAGGTCGATTCCAACTCGGTGCCGCCGCTGCGTCATGTCTCGCTTCCCGGATTCCCCCGCCCGGTGCACGCGTGGCCGTATCTGACGACCGAAGCGCAGTCTCTCGGTGGGCTACCGGGGGTCGCCGAGGTGCGTGCGTACAACGTCTTCGCGTCCGACCGCCTCACTCGCGCGATGACGCACGCGTGGGCGCACCTGCCGGAATCCCCGGATCACGCCGAACTCGCGCCGTTCATACCGTCGATCGTCGATGCCACCATCGCCGACGAAGACGAATTCGGGTCGTTCTACGTCATGCTGTTCACAGGCCGGCCCGCGCCGGGGCATCCCCGAGGCACGACCCGGGTCGTTCTGCGCGCCGAGGACTCGTACGGTCTCAGTGGCTCGGTGGTTGCCCTTGCAGCCGAGCACATCCTGGGTGGACGAGTGTCGCCCGGTGTTCATCTGGCCGCCGAGGCGCTCGACCCGTCCTATACGGTGAAACGGCTCCGGGAAGATCCTTTGGTCCACGAGTTGGTGGTGGAGTGATGCGTGCGAGCGAGCCATTCCGATGCGGCTGCGATCGCTCCTATCCCCACTGAACGTCTCAGCATGACATCGGCTCCCTTCTCGCGAATGTGCCGCTGGACAGGCTCGGCGACCACCGGCTGGCCCCGATCGTATCCCCGAATTCAGATGGGGTCGTGGACCACACCCCGGGAGGAATCCGACGTGATCGATGTCGTGATTGTTCGATTTACCCTGACGCAGTGAGGAATTCGCTCGCCACAGCGGGGGCGGGGCGCCGTGGTCGCGAAACGACCAGAACCGCGCCGGCCCCGACCTCTTGCGGGAGGTGACGACGCGGGGGACCATGACCGGTGTGCCCGACGATACTGTCGACGTGAGTCCGCAGCCCCTACCGCTGCGGGTCGCGCTGCCCCGACTCGCACGATGCGCGCTGCGTACTGCGCAACTGCTGTCCGCTCGACGACTGCACCGACCGAAGGAACGCATCGGGCGCAGGATCACGTTTGCAGACGGCACCACCGGCGTCGTCTATCGCGAAACCGTTGCCGATGTGGATTCCGTGTCGGAACCGACTGTTCTGGTCGTCGCGTTCGCATTGCGGGGAGTTCGCAGTCGCATCGGGCATGCCGTATTTCGAGCCGAGAGTATTGCCAATACACCGTTGTTCGCTGGATTTCCCGGGTTCGTCACGAAACTGTGGCTTACCGCCGATGAGCACGGCTGCTATCGAGGTGTCTATCAGTGGGACGGCCCCGGTGCCGCCGACGACTATGTTCGTGCTCTGTGGTGGCCGCTGATGGTGGTCGGCAACCGGAAGTCGATCAAGTATCGGGTGCTGCCGGGTAGACACCGCGACGAGTTTCTTCGTGCGTCCGCTCCGGATGCGGCCGCGGGCTTATCCGACGGGCAGTGGTGGCAACCGGTGAGCACCGGGGCTTACCCTCCATAGGGGGTGCGGAATCGACTTGCAGGGAGTCTTTGATGACCGGGCACAACGTGTGGATACGACCGATCGAGTCAGTGCGTGCCGCCGATGCGCCCACAGTAGGTGGCAAATCGGCGAACCTGGGTGAGCTCACGCGGGGCGGTTTCCCGGTTCCTGCCGCATTCGCTGTCACGACCGACGCGTACCTCGATGCGATGCAGGCCGCGGGTACACGAGCACGGTTGGCTGCCGAAGCGGTGCCGCCCGCCGACATCGACGATGCCACACTCATCCGCACCTCTGCTGAACTCGCCGCGTCCGTGACCGACGCGCCGGTCCCGGACGAGATCCGGGCGCAGATCGTGTCGGCCTACGAGGCTCTCGGGGCGAACGTGCCGGTGGCGGTACGGTCGTCGGCGCCGGCAGAGGATGCGGCGGACACGTCGTTCGCGGGCATCCACGAGTCGTACACCAATGTCATCGGTGCTGATGCCGTGGTTCGTGCGGTGCAGGCGTGCTGGGCATCGTTGTGGTCCGAACGCGCCCGCACCTACCGTGGACTCCGTGGGGTGACGGACGAGCCGTCGATTGCCGTGGTGGTGCAGACGATGGTGAAATCCGAGTCGTCGGGGGTGGCGTTCACCGCCGACCCCCGCAGCGGCGACCTCGACCGCATCGTGATCGAAGCGGCCCTCGGTCTCGGCG
The DNA here is from genome assembly GCF_055230935.1 of Rhodococcus ruitaii. Lineage (NCBI taxonomy): Bacteria > Bacillati > Actinomycetota > Actinomycetes > Mycobacteriales > Nocardiaceae > Rhodococcus > Rhodococcus ruitaii. The sequence continues at coordinate 443,746 of NZ_JBUYWC010000003.1, forward strand.
AGGTGGTGGTCGGTGGGCAGGTCGAGCCGGACACCTACGTCGTCGCCAAGAGCAGCTTCGAGGTGCTCGACGTGCACCGCGGTCATCAAGAGTTCCAGATCTCCTCGACCGATGCTGGGGACAGCCGTGTCGCTCTGGATCCGGCGCTCGGCAACCGCGTCCTCGACGACGATCAACTCGATCGTGTCGCGCACCTGGCCGCGGGCGTTGAACAGCATTACGGGTGTCCGCAGGATCTCGAGTTCGCCTTCGCGGACAACGACCTGTGGATCGTGCAGACCCGTCCGATCACCACCCTCGGTGTTCAGCCGGTGCCGGTACCGGCCGGTGACGGCGACGCGGTGCCGCTGTTGACCGGCCTGGGTGCCGGACCCGGATCGGCGACCGGCCGCGTGCGGATTCTGCGCGAGCTGGCGGACGGGAAGCGATTGAGCGACGGCGAGATCATCGTCGCACCCATGACACGTCCGGACTGGCTGCCGATCCTGCGTCGTGCCGGGGGCATCGTCACCGACGGTGGTGGCATCACCTGTCACGCGGCGATCGTCGGGCGGGAACTGAGCAAGCCGGTGGTGGTCGGTGCGCGCACAGCGACCACCGACCTGAGCGACGGGCAGCTGATCACCGTCGACGGCGACGCGGGTGTCGTGTTCGCGGGCACGCACACCGAGCCGCGCTCGACCGCGCCATCGACGGCCGTCACGCCGGTGGCCGAGGCGGCACTCGTCACGGCGACTGCGGTGTACGTCAACCTGGCGACTCCGGATGCTGCCGAGTCGGTCGCGGCCACCGACGTCGACGGGGTCGGTTTGTTGCGAGCGGAATTCATGATCACCGAGGCGCTGGCGGGGGAGCATCCGTCGCGGATGATCGCCCAGGGGCGCCGCGACGAGTATGTGTCGAAGATGGCCGACGGTGTCGCGAGGATCGCGGCGGCCTTCGCGCCGCGTCCCGTCGTGTACCGGGCGATCGATCTGCGGAGCAACGAATTCGCCGACCTCGAAGGCGGGGAGGTCGAGCCGCAGGAGGAGAACCCGATGATCGGGTACCGCGGGTGCTTCCGCTACGTCCGCGACCCGGAGTTGTTCTCGCTGGACCTCGATGTGCTGCATCGGGTGCGGCAACAACATCCGAATGTGCACCTGATGATTCCGTTCGTACGGACGAGATGGGAGTTGGCGCAATGCCTTGCGCAGCTGGACGCGCATCCGCTCGGCTCGGATCACCGGATGCTGCGATGGATCATGGCCGAAGTGCCGTCGGTGGTCTATTGGCTGCCGGAGTACGCGGCGCTCGGTATCGACGGGGTGTCGATTGGCAGTAACGATCTGACCCAGCTGATGCTGGGGGTGGACCGGGACTCGGAGGTGTGCCGGGATCTGTTCGACACGCTGGATCCGGCGGTGCTCGATGCGATCGATCGCATCATCGAAACGGCCTCGGCGGCCGGGCTGACGACGTCGTTGTGTGGGCAGGCGGTGTCCACGAGCACCGAGCTTGCCGAGCATCTGGTGCGACGGGGTATCACCTCGGTATCGGTGACGGCTGATGCGGCGGCGCAGACCAGGCGGACGGTGGCGCGGGCCGAGCAGCGGATTCTCCTCGATCGTGCCCGGCAGACGGATCGGTAGGCCGAAAGTCCCCAATTCCGTCGCCGGATGTCTTCTCTTGCCGCGGGCGATGATCTTCCTGCGTGACCGATCCTGATCTTGTCACCTGGGTGCGGGGAACGCGCGCTGCGTCGAAAGCCCCTGGTCGCCATATGTGGAGCTGCTCGGTGCAGCATTCCCGGCCATGTCTGCGCAGATAGGTACGCGCGTACCGAAAACGGCTCTCACCAGCCCGAATCGGACTTGTCGGGGGTGGTATCCGATCGTGGCGTGAGGTACAACGTGAGTGGGGGATATCCGGTTGTGGTCGTTCTCATATCCAATTGTTGCGAACGGGTACACCGCACATCACATCAACAGTTCCCAGGGGGCCGGACGATGCCTTGATCCGGCTGGGAGCGCCTAAGGGGCTCACAATCTTGCTGCTGCCGATGTCGCCTACCGACTCGATGTTTCTGCTCGGCGAATCCCGCGACCACCCGATGCATGTCGGAGGAGTTGCCCTGTTCGACCCGCCCGATGGATCCGGCCCGGAGGCGTTGCGCGCCATGCTCGACGCGGCGCTCGCACGCGGCGGCGTCGCCCCGCTGCTGCGCACACGGGCCGCACGATCGATCACGTCGCTTGGCCAGTGGGGATGGGAGACCGACACCACCGTCGACCTCGATTACCATGTCCGACACGATGCGCTGCCCGCACCCGCGGGGATGACCGAACTGACGGCGTTGGTCGCCAGACTGCACGCCGCGCCCCTCGACCGCAGCCGACCACTATGGGTGATGCACCTGATCGAAGGGCTCGCCGACAACCGATTCGCGGTGTACTTCAAGATCCATCACGCCCTCGCCGATGGCATGGCTGCGATGAAACTCCTGCGCGACGCACTGAGTGCAGACCCCGAAGAGTCGGGAATGCCGGCTCCCTGGGAGCCTCTGCCGCCGAAACGGCCGGCGCTCCGAGTAGTTCCGGACCCGCCCACCGAGCAGCCCGACGCCCACGATCTACCAGCTCTACCGGCTGCCCTCCTTCGCGGGGCACTCGGCGCCGCCCGTAGTACCGTCGGCGCTGTCGGTGAGGTCGCAGGCACACTGCCCGCACTCGCCGGTACCGTCGAACGGGCGCTCCGCCGACGCGGAGGCCCGCTCACCGTCGCCGCGCCGACGTCGATGCTCAACGTGCCGATCGGCGGTGCCCGGCAGTTCGGGGCGCGCTCCTGGCCGATCGAGCGTCTGCGTCTGGTCGCCAAATGCGCCGACGCCACCATCAACGACGTGGTGCTCGCGATGTGCGGCGGCGCGTTGCGCACGTACCTCGGCGACCTCGACACGCTGCCCACCGACCCACTGATCGCGATGGTGCCCGTCTCGCTGCGGGACGACCAGCAGGGCGCCGCCGCGGGCAACGAGCTGGGCGTCCTCATGTGTGATCTCGCCACCGACCGCCCCGACCCGGCAGACCGGCTCGAGGCGGTGCGTGCCTGCATGTGCGAAGGCAAGGATTCGATGCGCACACGAAGCTCGGTGCAGATTCTGGCGATGAGCGCCCTCGGTGCGGCCCCGCTCGCACTGGGAATAGTCGGGATCGGAGGCCCGATACACCCGCCGAACGTGCTGATCTCCAACTTGCCCGGCCCCCGCGAACCGCGGTACTGGAACGGTGCTCGTCTCGCCGCGTTCTATCCGCTGTCCGTCCCGGTCGACGGGCAGGCTCTCAACATCACGTGCACCAGCACCGGCGACGAGATCGCCTTCGGGCTGACGGGCTGCCGCCGCGCCCTGCCGTCGCTGGCGCCGCTGCTCGATCACCTCGATGACGAACTCTGCGCCCTCGAACGGGCGGTAGGACTGTGATCGCGTGGACAACTCTACGAACCCCGAACCACCGGAATCCCATTTCCGAGCGCACATGTTGGTCGCTTTCGGCTCGGGTGCGGTGACCATCCATCACAAACTCGCACAGGAGGTAGGACACCATGACACAGGGCATCGTGAAGTGGTTCAACACTGAGAAGGGGTTCGGATTCATCGCCCCGGACGACGGCACGGACGAGATATTCGTCCACTACTCGGAGATCGCGGGCAACGGATTCAGGACGCTGAAGGAGGCCGAGCAGGTCGAATACGAAGTCGGCTACGGAAGAACAGGGCCGCAAGCCCAGAACGTGCGCTCACTGTGATCGCGTCAACCGCAACTCGGCGACACGATGACCGTCGAGTTCACTGACCGTCAGCCGGTGCGTGCCGACAGACAGACTCTCCCCGATGCGCGGTAGGTGTTGGAGCCGGTCCAGCACGAACCCGGCGACCGTCTCGTACGGTCCGTCGGGCAGGGCGATCGCCGTGGCACGGGTGAAGTCTTCGATGTGAAGCCCTCCGTCGATCGTCTGAGGGATCTGTGAATCGTGGTTGTATGACTCGGATGCGGGTGTATCGCTGCCGGGATCGAACTCGTCGCCGATCTCGCCGACGACTTCTTCGACGAGGTCTTCGATGGTGACGATCCCGGCTGTGCCGCCGTACTCGTCGACGACGAGAGCGATCTGCGCATTGTCGCGGCGCATCAGGGCCAGGGTCGCCAGCACAGGCTTCGACCCTGGCAGAGCCAAGATGGGCCGGCACAGGTGCGCAACGGTGTCTGCGTCATCGGCAAGCAAGAGATCGCGGAGGTGAACGAATCCGATCACGTGATCGACGGTGCCGGCGGTGACCGGGTAGCGGCTGTGCGCCCGGTTCAGCGCGAAGGTGCGGGCATCGAGGACAGGGGTGTCGCCGGGGAGGAGATCCACCTCGGTGCGGGGACGCATCACCTCCGTCAACCGGCGGCTTCCGGCGTCGAACACTTCGCTGAGCACATTGCGTTCGTCCTCGGGGAGTGCCTCGTGACCGATGAGGAGTTCGCGCAGTTCGTCGTGGGTGACTTCCTCGTTCGTGCGGGACGGATCTGCACCGAGCAGACGGACCAGGGCGTCGGTGGATACCGACAGCAACCAGATGACCGGTCGCATCACGGACGCGAACCGGTCGAGCGTCGGGGCGGTGGCGAGTGCCATGCCCGTGGCCCGCTGCAGAGCGATGCGTTTGGGGACGAGTTCGCCCAGTACCAGCGACAAATAAGCGATGACGAGGGTGGTGCCGATCAAGGCGACGGCGTTGGCCACGCCGTCGGAGAGCCCCCACTGCTGCAAGGTCGGGGCGAGATCGGGGGCGAGGGTGGAGGCACCGTAGGCGGCGGAGAAGAAACCCGCGACGGTGACACCTATCTGTACTGCGGCAAGGAACCGGTTGGGGTTGCGAGCGAGCGCGGCAGTGCGCCTTCCGCGGCCACCGCGCCGGTCGAGTTCCCGGAGCTGGCTCTCGCGCAGCGACACCAATGCAATCTCGGTGGCGGCGAACACCCCGCCGACCAGTACGAATACGACGACCAGGGCCATGTTGACGGCGGTGTCGGCAGTCATGTTGGAAGGCTCGGATCAGCGGGGGACACGGCGGGTTCTGCTCCGTCGTCCATGGCCCTTTCCCCTCATCGGTGGTGTCCCAGTGTAAACGGCTTCCGTGGGTAGTGGACTGCACTGGACGACCCCATGAGCTTCCTCCCATACCTCGGGTTCCCGCAGGTTCCGAACCAACGGAAACCCTGGTCAGCGGAGGAAACTCTCAGCTCGACGCGGGAGTATGGTGCGCCTGCAGCGTCTGCACCACCGCGGCGAGCAGAGCGTCGCCGGCACGTACGCCGCCATCGAGAGCGTTGGCGACGAGTGTTGCTTCGGCGGTGAGGATGGCCGCGTCGGTCTCTCCGATGCTCGCGACGATGCGGTCGTAGACGGTGCCGCACTCCCGGGCGATATGTGCGATGCGCTCGTGTGCGCAACCGGGTGTACAAACCTGTGGGGCCGAACCTTCGAGAAGACCGAGTGTCTTCCGGAACTGGCCGTCATCCCAGTGGTCGACCGATGCCCGGAGCCATTCCACCAGCGCATGATGGTCCGGGATGCGCGCGTCGCAGTCGTCGCGCGGCTCGGCGTCCGAGGTCTCGGCCGAGGCTTCGATGATCTCGCTGAGGCTCGCTCTCATCGGGTCGAGGCCGAGGATTGTGCGGAACACGATGCCGGTGGCCGACGACAGCGGAAGGTTTCGTTCGTCTTCGCTGAACGGCTTGGACAACACGCTCGGATTCTCGGTTGCCGCGTCGATCCAGCGTTCGAACTGCTTCAACCCGTAGGTGATCGCATGCGCCGCCGGCATCCCGGCGCTGCGATGATAGGCACCGGCCGCATCGCGGGTGGCGCCCCAGGCCATCCGGTCCAGATGCCCGATCGGAAACAGTTCTGCACCGCGGGTCGTTGCGGCACGCAGCGTCTCTTCCTGCGACTCGGTGAGCGCAGGAAGATTGTGCTCTCCGAGCAGGTGCACGAAGTATCGGCCGGATTCCTCGGCGAGGAGATACCGAGCGAGCTCGGTCAGTTCGGTGCGGTCGGTCGAACTCGTGCGAGCCTGATCGAGCTGGGCGATGAGGGCGTCGACGAAGCAGCCGAGGCGGTCTCCGGCGGGCCCGTCGCCGGGGACGAAGAATCGGGCGCGGTTGGTGTAGAAGCCTTCTCCGAGAACGGTTTCGCTGTCCCACGCGAATGCGGTGGTCGGTGAAGTCGGATGGACTTGGAGTAGCTCCGCCTCCCAGGCGGCGATGAAGAGGTCCTTGCTGAGCGAGGCATCCGGGGCGATCGTCCGATCGTTGATCTCGATGGGATAGATCAACCCGCCCGTGTCGCCGACCGCGTGGATGACCGCCAGCGCTCCGAGCTTCGCCGCAAACGACGCGCTCGAGAGAAGCAGCTCGTGGTCTTGGGGGTCCACCGGATAGCGCTCGGCGATCACATCGCGTCGTGCTTGCTCGATTGTCCCGTGCCCTCGCACCGAGAGCTCGCGTCGGGTGTTGCTGGTGAGCGCGCGTGGATTGAGGATCCCAGCCGCTTGATCGTCGACGCGGGTGTTGCATCGTCGACACTCGACGGCCTTCCCGAAAAGGGCATCGGTGAGTGCTTGCCTCGAGGTCAAGACCAATTCCCCCTGGCATGATGCGCATTGGTATCCGAGCAGCGTCGCGGCTACGGCAGCGGCCGCGGCATAGTGTGCTCCGCCCGACCACGACTTGTAGGCGAGGGCGCTGATGCTCTGCTCCCAGATCGGCTCGCCGGTTTCGGGGTCGAGCTTGTCCAGCCGCCAATATGCGATACCTACGTCCTGAAGCGCGGTGGGTGCGTAGGCGTTGATTTCGAGTCGAATATTCGGTTCGGAGGGCTGGAGCGCGTAGGGCATGCCGGATTGTAACGGCCCGCTTCGTCGATTCGGTATGTCGAATCCCATTCGAGGGCGGTGGCTGGGGAGCGCGTTGTTCGACCACCGGGACCGGGCGCTGGGAATTGTGAGATCGATCCCGCCACGTCGGCGGCATTTCTATGCCTCGGTGTACTCGGGATCACCACACGATGCGTGCTCAGATACGCCTGCGGACCCGGTTCGATGCGCACGTACACCCGTCGACCGTTGTGGCAGATTCGAGTGTGGACTACTCGGCGACTCCTGTCGAAATGCGGCTGGCTGGAACTGGAACAGGTCCAGCAGTTTCCGCGATCTGCGGAAGCGGATGCAGAGGCGGCGAGAGCGCTGGAATCGTCGGTATGACCGGCTCGTACGCCGGCCGCGTGCTGGCGGCAGGTGGCTCCCGCCCCTCGATCGTCGTGTACATCAAGACAGCAGCGATAGCAGCCACCACAAGGAACGCCCAGAATGCGATGTTGCGTCGGTCTCGCCTTCGGCCGGGCGTTCGAGAATGGTGCATCATGACCTCGTCATCGGCAGCAATTATGAGGGTGTTACGAATTCTCTGTCGTTTGTTTGGATGAATCCGTGGGTTACAGGTTCGTGCGGGATGGCTGCATCGGCGCAGGCGGATCGACGCATGTCGAGGGTGAGCGTGGCCGTCAGCGCCTGATGGGCGCTACCCCGCAGCCAGCGTGTCCTACAACCAGTTCCCGATCCCTGACCATCCCTTCGGTTCCGAGGTCGTCAAGGTCGACGACCCGTGTTCGGACTCGGACGTCACTTCGCGGACACCGCACGGCATCGCGATCATGTGCGTCAATGGTGAATGGGTACACGGTCCGTAGATCCCTCATGCGCACTATCGTCATGTTCGGTGGTTTCCGGACGAAACATCCTTGACGACTGCGTTTCTCGGGGCCATCTCGAATTCTGGGAACCAGCGGGCCTGGCGGCTTGCTCGATGACAGTGCGACGACACGGGCACCGGACTGCACGACCGAGATCGTCGTCCGGGAGCCACCCGTACTCATCGCATTGACTGCAGGTGGGAGGAAGCTTCGGGCGCGGCGGCCGGAGCTGCTGCCACGTCGAGATCCACGCGGAGGCAGAACGGGCCGGGTCTTGGGGTCGGTGTCGTGCGAGCGCAGCCTGCACGAGCGCATCGATGCCGTGAACGTCGACCGAGTGGGCGATCATCGTGGCTTTCTCTGCGGTGAGGGTGTCGAATCGTGCCTTGAGACCGGCCCGGCGGCACGCCGCGGCCAGGTCGTCGATTCGAGGATGCTGCTGCGCTGCGGGCACCGTCCCTGCGGGAGGTTCCGTGCGCGACCGTGCTGCAGGTTTATCTCTTGGTTCAAGGACGGTTCGGGTGACAGCAGCGTCACCCCGTTCATGCTCTGTTGTCACCCCGTCGGATGCCCGCATGTCACCCCGTGACTTCGGGCGGGGTGACGGCGCGTCGCCCCGCGGCATGCTGAGGTCGTAGCAGATGGGTCGGCGATCCTCGCGGGAGATCGTCGCCGCGACCCGTTCCTGATCGCCCCGGGTGATGAGTTCGAGTTCGACGAGCGAGCCGAGGCAGCGTTGCACTTGGCGTTCGCTCATCCGGGCGTAGCGGGCGAGGGTGCGCACCGAGGGGTAGGCGTGTTCGCCAGTGCGCGAGGCGTGAGTGGCCAAACCCAGGAGCACCAACGTCAATGCCGGTGCAGACGGCATGCCGGGTGGCGTGGGGGAGGGGATAGCTGCATGTTCGAGTGTCCAGGTGATCGCTTCGATACTCACGATGACACCTGCACATAGGTATGCTGAGGCACGTTCGACTCCTGAGATAGTCGGACATCCGGCCCGTCGCGATGCCAGTCGCGGCGGGCCATCTGTTCAGTTGTTCGCACGCACGTTCGGCGTGTGGTTTGCCATCCTGTCATTCGAGGTGACGGGCGTCAACGACCTGTGTGCTCCGTTTCGGCTCGCGGCGGCGAGGCCGACCGCATAGGATCTTGCTGATGGACGGGCAGTGTCCGTCGAGCCGGGCTGAATGGCCGGTATCTGCACAACATCCTCCCCTCAGCACGTGCAGAGATCGCCGCCGCGATGTGCATGGTGTCGCGGAAGCTCCGGAAGATCCAGCCGTGCGGCGAAGAAGAACGGCGTTCGACGCCGAGGGGAGACGATCGAAATCAACAGCGTCAGCGCAGGCGTCAAGCACGTACGGAGCGAGACGTCCGACATCCGCACTCACGGGCATCGCGCTCAGCGTCTGTACGGGATCATCCAGCCGTATTCGTGGGGATCCCGGACAGCGATTGCTGATCTGATGGGCAGACAGTATCCGACGAACGGTCCCGAAGCCGAGCTGTGGCTGGGTGCGCATCCGAACGGACCGTCGGTACTGCAATGTGGTGCTACTTTGGCCGAGGCGATCTCCGATTCGCCGGAATTGTCGCTGGGTGCGCACGCAGTGTCGAGATTCGGTGCGCAGCTACCGTTTCTGTTCAAGGTCTTGGCGGCCGACTCCGCACTGTCGCTGCAAGCGCACCCGACGCTCGAACAGGCACGCGCGGGTTTCGCTCAGGAGAATGAAGCCGGTATTCCGATAGATTCGCCCGTGCGGAATTACCGCGACGACAATCACAAACCAGAGCTGCTCGTTGCCCTCACCGAGTTTCATGCCTTGGCAGGATTTCGCGATGTAGCGCGAACCGTCGAGCTGATCACGGCACTGGACGTGCCCGAGTTGTCTGATTCTGCAAGAGAGTTGGTGTCTGGCGGCGTGCGTACGGTGTTCGAGAAGTGGGTGAACGTGAACGGCGACGCCGCGCACACCGTATTGTCAGCGTTGCTGGGCGGCTGCCGGCGCTACCTCGACAGGCACCCAGGTGGCGACTTCGGAGGCGAAGCGCAGATGCTGCTCGACCTGGCCGAACAGTATCCGCGGGATCCGGGTGTGCTTGCCGCAGTGCTCCTGAATCGTGTGGTGCTGATGCCGGGTGAAGGAATCTACCTCGATGCAGGGCATCTGCACGCGTATCTGCGTGGCACAGGGGTGGAGATAATGGCGAACTCCGACAATGTATTACGTGGAGGGATGACGACCAAGAACGTAGATCGCGACGAGTTGCTGCGAGTGCTCCGGTTCGATTCGATAGCGCCCCCGATCGTTCGCGCCGAACCATTCGCAGATTCCTCCTGGGATGCCGTGATCCTGCACTATTCCACGCCCGCGCAGGAGTTCCGATTGCGTCGTGTCGACATCGACGGGCGTCGTGCTGCGGGATCCGCCGGAGTGCGCCATTATGCACGCTGTCCGCAAATTCTCCTCTGCACGAAGGGAACGTGCAGGATCAAGGTGGAGGGAGTGGACACCATCGACGGCAGGGGCCGCTTCGTCGTGGAACACGGCGAATCGATGTGGGTGCCGGCGGGGGCGACGGTGAGCTTCGCTTCGGACGGCGCGGACGCCCAGGTGTTCATAGCCGCCGGGCCTTGATGCACGGATTTGCGAGCACCCCTGTTGGGCTCAGATAGGTGTTGTAGTAAGTCATTCCGCGACTGCGAAGAGAATGGGCAAACGTACGAGTTTCCCTGAAAGCCCCTGTCTCGCTTTACTTAGACACGAAAGACGCTCTCCGCTTGCCCTCGTTCACCTGTTGACCGTTGTCTTCGGCTTCGGCTTCGGCTTCGGCTTCGGCTTCGGCTTCGGTTCGGACGTTTCAGTATGTGTTCCCTTAGGTAGCGGGTACGCCATCGATGCTCCGACTAGAGCCGCGACCGGGAGCATCACAAACGGGTAGACCAAGACGTTATCGGTCAAGCTGACAGCGGCCACGCCGATCAACGAGAGTGTCGCTGCCTTATGGATCGGGTCACCCAACTGCGCCGATCGTCTCCACGTGGATACGACAAGTGACACGAATCCGACTGCGAACAGAAGAAACCCGACCAGCCCGAAATCATTCAGTATCCGCAAGTATTCGTTGTGCGGATGACTGATGTTGTCGAACTGCGCCGAGATCATCGCACTCGACGACCCAGGGCCATGGCCTGTCCAGAATGCGTTTTGCCACGAAGTCACGGTCATCTCCCATAACACCGTTCGTCCCGACGTGTTCAGTGAGACTCCGCCAAAGCTATACGCAGCGTCGCCCTCGAGGAATCGATCACGAAGTGGCGCCCACGTGGTGACGATCAGATACATCACGTAGTAGGCGGGGATGGCGGCAGCGAGAACCTTCACGATCCGACCGCGCCCCGAGGTAAGAAGCATCGACAGCGGAATCAGGACTGCCGCAACGAAGAATGCCGTGCGGGACAGCGTAAGTGCACAAGCGCCCACCAGGAGGAACGGTAGTGCCTTATCAAACCTTCCCTGTTGCGGCATGACCAATGTAACTGCGACGAGCACTACGAGCACAAGCGCGACCGATCGAGGGCCGTATATCTCTGCACCGGCGATCGACTGCGCTGCCGCGATAGCGCCGATCACGATGGATGCCCAGCGGACGGCACGAAGCAGCCAATCGGCGGATCCTGCTGAACAACTGGCGGCGACGACCGGGATGGCGGCCACGAACATCACGTAGACCGCCGCATTCTGCAGGCCCTCGACTGAAGGTTGAAACGCCAGCATAGTCACGACCCACACCGCAAAGAGTTTCAACGCGACCGGCAACGCAGAATCGTCGAATCGACCTAGCAGATAAGACTCCCGGCGCACAGACTTTCCGACGGGAGGGAGCGCCTGGGTGCGTGCGACGAAGAGCGCAGGAGTCACCATCAGCAGAGCGACCGCGACGCCGAGAGTCGCGGCTCCCGACAGGCTCAGCGGTCCCAGGCCGATGCCGGTTGGAATGTCTACGACGAGCGCCCAAGCCAACGCAATTGCGACAATGAGCGGAACCCGGGGCTTGAGGTTGGTCGCAGAAGTCACCTGCTGACTGTAGCTACAGTGAGCTCCCACTACCACTTGAACGATCGACTTACATGCGTTGGCTACTGGAGTTTCAGTCCGGCATCCGCTCACAGTCGATTAATCGTCTTCTGGACTCCGGCTCCTTCGTGCGTTGTGCACAGACTGCATTGACGACCGGTCAATGATCGTGGTTTCGATGTGAAGAGGAGTAACTTCCCCCATGCGGTATTGCATCGACTAGCGTGAATCGGTGTTGGTCTGTTCGAGGCGTTCGACAAGCCACTTTCGCAGCTCTGGACCGTATTCGTCGCTGTTCAGTGCGGTGTCGATGGCTGCACGTAGGTAACCTCCAGGATTGCCCAAGTCATGCCGTGTTCCACGGTGAACGACAACGTGCACCGGGTGACCTTCTTCGATCATCAGTGCGATCGCATCGGTCAGCTGTAGCTCGCCGCCGGCGCCCGGCTTGATTCGACGGAGTGCGTCGAAGATGTCGCGGTCGAGGAGGTAGCGACCAGCCGCAGCAAGCGTCGACGGAGCATTGGCAAGCTGCGGCTTTTCAACCATGCCCAGCACTTTCATCACGTTCGGCTTGGCGACACCGCTAACTTCCTTGACGTGGAAGATGCCGTACGAGCTCACCTGAGCTTTCGGGACATCGATTGCGCAGAGCACCGTCCCGCCGTGCTTCGCGCGGACCTGAGACATCGCCTCCAGAATTCCGGCAGGCTGGACGAGGTCGTCGGGGAGGAGAACGGCGATCGCATCCTCATCGTCCGCGAGAGACTGCTCGGCGCATCCTACGGCGTGGCCGAGGCCGAGAGGCCGATCCTGAATTACAGACTCGACCTTGAGCAGGCTTGACGACTTGCGCACTTTCTCGAGGAGCATGTGTTTACCCTTGGCAGCGAGATGGCTCTCGAGTGCAAGGTCCTCGACGAAATGCGACACGACCCCGTCCTTGCCAGGAGCGGTCACGATGAGCAGCCGGGACGCTCCGGAATCGGCCGCCTCGCCAGCCACCAGCTCGATGCCCGGAGTATCAACAACCGGCAAGAGCTCCTTTGGAACGGTCTTGGTCGCGGGCAGGAATCGTGTCCCCATTCCAGCTGCCGGCACTACCGCAGTGCGGAATGCCATGTGTGCTACCGATTTTACTTCCATTGTGGAATCTCATCCTCCTCTTGTCGAGTTTATGAACTTTGCCCGAATAACAGAGCTTCTAGAACGCGCAGCTCCCGGAAATGGGGTGTGACTTACATCTCTTTGGTGATGGATCTTCATCTATGCGGATCATGTCGTCTGCCCGGCGGGTGGAGTCTATGGCCGATCGTGGAACCATGCGAACTGAATTGTGATGCGAATCTTGGAGGTGCGCGCCGCATTCCACTGACTCGGAGCCGGAACACCGAGTTGCTGTGCCTATGCGTACTGGGAACTGACTAGCAAGCAGGTCCGAGTGAAGCGTTCGAACTGGACATCCGTTCATGCTGCTGATGAGCGAGAGTAACGATAGAGTCTCGTTCGTAGGTGCACGTGCGATGCTGCATGGAGCATCTGTACAGAAGGCGCGCTTCCGGCTGGGAAGCAGGCAGTGTTCGGTGCGGGGCTGTGTGACCGGGGAGGGTTGCGGCATCGGGCTGGACCGTCACCAAATGAACAGGTATGTCTCGGGGAGGGGACAACGATGATGGTTGGTTCGCGGTGACCGCGGTTGGTGAGAAGCGGAATCCTGCTTCTGAAGGTGGTCTTACCAGCGTTGATTCAACACTCGTAGAAGATGATTCGATCCCCGCTGGGACGAGATGGACATGGCAGACGTTGTACGTGCGCCGTCTGGTCTGGACGGACGCGGTAGTCGTGGTGCTTTCAGTCCTGTTGGCGCATATCGTCCGGTTCGGTCACGAGAATCTGCTCACGATGGACCCGGTCAGCACGCTGAACTACACATTGATCTCTACGGGGTTAGCTGTTGCTTGGTTGGTGAACCTTCGGTTGTTTCGTACCAGGTCACGTCGCGTAATCGGTGCTGGGTACGACGAGTATCAGCGCGTTGTGTCAAGTACGTTGCGGTTATTCGGCTTCATTGCCATTGTGGCCCTGGTATTTCGGTTGGAGCTGGCGCGGGGGTACTTGGCGATCGCATTGCCGGTCGGGCTTCTCGGGTTGCTAATCAGCAGGTGGATGTGGCGAAAGGTCGTGGCGAGGAAGCGCCGCAAGGGTGAATACACGACATCGGTGCTAGTCGTCGGCGGCGCCCGCGCGGTTCGGCACTTGGGCAGTACATTCGAGCGCAAATTCACCGACGGATATCGGGTTGTCGGAGTGTGTGTTCCCGCGTACTCCGGGGTGGTCGGCGAGGAAATTGATGTCGACGGTCGGCCTGTACCAATTTTCGGTGACGAGCATTCGATCGTCGAGGCCCTTGGTGCATCGGGCGCAGACACCGTTGCGGTAGCAGCAACCGAGACGCTCGGCCCAGAAGGCATCAAGGACCTGGTATGGAAGCTTGAACCATACAATGCGGATCTTGTCGTTGCTACTGGAGTGGTCGATGTAGCGAGCCCAAGGCTCGAAATGCGTCCAGTTGCTGGCCTCCCGTTGATCCACGTGGAGAAGCCAAGCTACCACGGTGCTAAACGCAGCGGTAAGAGAATCTTTGACCTGGCCTTTTCGGCGATTGCACTTCTGGCTCTTACTCCCGTATTTGCGGTCGTCGCTGTGGCTATCAAGCTGGACAACAGAGGGCCGGTGTTCTACCGATCTGAGCGAATAGGGTTGGACGGTAAACCGTTCGGAATGATCAAGTTCCGGTCGATGGTCTCAGGCGCGGACAAGCGGGTTGAGTCTTTGCTTGCACAGAATGAAGGTGCAGGCTTGCTCTTCAAGATGCGTGAAGATCCGCGTATCACCCGGGTAGGTAGGGTACTTCGTCGATTCAGCGTCGACGAGTTGCCGCAGTTCATCAACGTAGTGCGTGGTGAAATGAGCGTAGTCGGTCCGCGTCCACCACTACGACGCGAAGTCGAGAACTACGACGGTCGAGTCAAGCGACGCCTGTTGGTACGTCCCGGCGTGACAGGGCTATGGCAGGTTTCTGGACGTTCAGATCTGTCATGGGAAGAATCGGTCCGACTCGATCTGTCCTACGTGGAAAACTGGTCAATGGTCTCCGATGTATTGATCATTGGGAAGACCGTTAAAGCAGTTCTAGCGGCAGACGGCGCGTACTGAAGCCCTGAAATCCAGGATCGAGAGAAGACCGGAGCGTTTCCGATGAGTTGTCGTATTGCTGTGTTCGGTACCGGGTATCTGGGGGCGACGCACGCCGCGTGCATGGCCGAACTGGGGCATGAGGTACTGGGCATTGATGTCGATGTTTCCAAGCTTGCGAAGCTCGAATCAGGTGAGGTTCCATTCTACGAGCCTGGTTTGGAGGAGGTTCTCAAGAGGAACCTGGAGAATGGGCGCCTCAGATTTTCCTCCTCATACCAGGAGGCTGCCGAGTTCGCCAACGTTCATTTCATCGGAGTTGGTACGCCGCAGCGGAGGGGGGAGTTTGCTGCCGATCTCACCTACGTCGACGCTGTTATCGAAACCCTGGCTCCGCTGCTCACAGGGCGTTCGGTCATCTTCGGCAAGTCAACGGTTCCGGTTGGCACAGCCGAACGACTAGGAGCGCGCGCGAGGCATTTGGCACCGGCCGGCTCCCAGGTTGAACTTGCATGGAACCCGGAGTTCCTTCGTGAGGGGTTCGCGGTGAAAGACACGCTACATCCTGACCGTCTTGTCCTGGGTATCGATCCGCAGATTCGTGGACAGGCAGAGGAGGTTGCGCGCGAGGTCTACAGCCAACTTCTCGAGGAGGGGGTGCCCCTCTTGGTTACCGACTTGGCGACTTCTGAGCTGGTAAAGACCGCAGCAAACGCATTCCTTGCGACCAAGATCTCATTCATCAATGCGATGGCAGAAGTATGTGAGGCTGCGGGAGCGGACGTCACAATGCTTGCAGACGCGATTGGCTATGACGCTCGTATCGGTCGGCGTTTTCTCAATGCAGGGATTGGTTTCGGGGGCGGCTGCCTTCCCAAGGACATCCGTGCGTTCATGGCCCGCGCGGGTGAGATTGGAGCTGATGAGGCGCTGACGTTCCTCCGGGAGGTCGACAACATCAATATGCGCCGGCGGACGCGGATGGTTGAGCAAGTGCGAGATACGGTTGGGGGATCGCTGATTGGCGCCCGCGTTGCTGTCTTGGGCGCGGCCTTCAAGCCGGATTCGGATGATGTCAGAGATTCGCCTGCATTGAATATTGCGGGGCAGATTCAGCTTCAGGGTGCGTCGGTGAGCGTATTCGATCCGAAGGCGACAGAAAACTCACGCCGGATATTTCCCACCCTCGGGTACGCCACCAGCGTAGAAGACGCATGTGCGGGCGCAGATGCGGTCTTGGTGCTCACCGAGTGGACGCAATTCCGCGAACTAGACCCGAACGATCTTCAATCGGTCGTGCGTCGGCGCAGCGTAATTGATGGAAGAAACTGCCTGAACCGAAATCGGTGGCTCGACGCAGGATGGGAATATCGTGCTGTCGGTGTTGGAACTCGCAACGACTTGGAACGCAAATCCTGATAATAGTCCGTTATACCGAGTCCGTTATACCGGTACTCCGGTGAAACCCGCCATCGATCATCGAATCCATGAGGAAAGCATGTCGCAACTCGGAAATCGCTCACAGGAAAGAATACGCGTAGGCAAGGTGCCCTTTGACCCTGCAAGTCTGCCGGAGGCGGTAAATATCGTTCTGGATGCTGGGAGGCGTCGAGACCCAGTTCCGGTCAGGCTATCGAATGCATACTGCGTGGCTCTCGCATCGAAGGACGCAATATACGCAAATCTACTGAATGGGCCGGGAATTAACTTCCCAGATGGTACGCCAGTTGCGTGGTTTATGAAAGCCCGAAATTCGGGTGATTCCTCCCCATCGACAGTGCGTGGACCATCCCTATTCGCCGACACTCTTGCGTTGACCGCGGGCGCCGGTCTTAGCAACTTTTTCTTGGGTACCACCGATGAAACGCTGTCAGTCCTCAGTGCGACGATGTCCGAAAAATATCCCAATATCGATATCGCGGGAACCTACGCTCCGCCGTTTGCTCCGTTGACGGATGCGTTCATCCAGGACTGCTACGAACGGATCGAAGAGAGCGAGGCTGATCTGATCTGGGTCGGGCTGGGCACTCCGAAACAAGACTATGTTGCTGCACAGTTGGCGAAGCGCCTGGGACGGCCTTGCGTTGGGGTCGGCGCTGCGTTCGATTTCCTGGCGGGCACTGTTCGCGAGGCGCCTCTCTGGATGCAAAATTCGGGAACTGAATGGATCTATCGCTTCGCGAGCGAGCCTCGCCGGCTCTGGAAGAGGTACGTATTCGGAAACGCGAGATTTCTCTACACTGCAGTTGTCGAATCTGAGAAATAGGATCAGTCGTGCGTATCGGTGTTGTTCATAGCTTCTACTCCAGCGCGGCACCTAGCGGTGAGAACACTGTCGTGCTTGCGCAAATCGAAGCTTTACAACGGGCAGGCCACAAGGTCGAGCTCTTCGCGAAACATACCGATATTGAACAAGAACAACCACTCTACTCGATCAAGTCTGTCCTTCGAGCTGCGAATCTTTCGGGGCAGGATCCGAACCGGGAACTCGAACTCTTCTCTCCGGATGTCGTTCACATCCACAACCTATTTCCGAACTGGTCGACGCGGTGGACCCGGAGGTGGAGTTCACGCTTGGTCGCAACCTTGCATAACTACCGAACTGTATGCGCGTCGGGAATTCTCTGGCGTGACGGCCATGATTGTGACGATTGTCTGCAGTCCACAGCGCTTGCTGCGGTACGTAACAAGTGCTACAGGGACTCGACTCTTGCCACGATGCCACTGGCGTTTGGCTCGCGTCGCTCAGGGGCACATGCACCCGTCCTTCAGAACGCACGGACGCTTATCACGCTGAATACGCAGGCGCAGGAGCGCTTCCGCAGGCTGGTCTCCGGCCCAAACGTTGAATTAGTACCGAACTTCGCGACCAGTGGGGTTCACGGTTCGGCACCTGTCGGAGAAAGCTGGGCCGTGGTAGGGCGACTCACTGCGGAGAAGGGGATCAGCTGGCTGCTTGACCATTGGCCGCATGATCGACTCCTGGAGATCGCTGGTACCGGACCGCTCGAGAGCGAAGTCGCACAGGCTGCCGAGGCGGAGCCGAGTCGCTTCCGGTATCACGGACAAGTCGATGCGGAGCGCGCTCGGTCGATCATACGATCGGCACGGGGCCTGGTGCTTCCGAGCCTGTGGTCGGAAGGAATACCGACCGTGGCCCTCGAAGCACTGGAAGCAGGGACACCAGTCATCGTGTCGGACCGTTGCTCTGCGGCGAACGAACTCACGCATGGTGGTGCCGGCCGAGTCTTTACCGCGGACCACGACGGGAGTTCCCTCTCGTCAGCGATTTCCGATATCGCGTCCGGCGGTAGCACTGCGCGGAGTGCCGCAGGTGCTCTGTATTCCCGTACTTTCACAGAGTCGGCCTGGTTGGCCAGAATAGAGAGCATATACGACCAAATAGTACGTTTGAGGCCACGTACATGACGTATTCGATTACAGGTACGCCCTCTTCTTGGTTTAGACCGATGCTACGTGAGTGGCGAGGACTCGACCGTGGGTGGCGAATCAAGTGACTGGACGACATCGGCTTCGGACCGCGAGTCGATCAGGTCGCAGAGCTCGTTCGGCTGCGTCGGCATTTTCTCTCTCATTCGCGAACGTGTTCCGAACGCTTAGTATTCTACTTGTCACAATATTTCTCGGCCGTTCGCTCGGCCCGAGCGTAGTGGGAACTTTCTCAGTTCTTCTCGCCACTGTAGCGGTTCTGCAATCGGTTTCGATCGGGGGTCTGTCAGGTGCCGCGGTCCATAAACTGCTGACCGCCGGAGACGAACCAAGACAGGCTATCGAGGTGATTGTTGCGGCGAGATTGATCCTGATCCCCGTGATCTACATCATCGGGATTGCTGTCGTGCTAGTGGGCTTCGGGTCTGGCGATGCCAGCGCTATTGCACTCGTGATGTTCTTTCTCGGTTACGCGATATGCACGTTCGATGTTCCTGAGCTGATTTGGACGAGTCGGAGTAGATTTACCTATATTGCCGTGCGACGTATCGTCGTAGTTGCGGCTATCGGTGTTCCTAAAGTGATTGGTGCAGCTTCAGGGGAGTACGCGCTCGTTATTGCTATGCAGGGTTTAGAAGCAGCTTTTTGGCAACTGTGCTTGGTTCGTGGATCGGGAGTTTCCAAGAGGCTACTATGCGCAAGTATCCGTAAGCTTAAGGCAGGACTGCGGCAAATCAACGAGTTGAAAAATCTGTGGCTGTCGTCAATCGCATCGGCATTGGCGATGCGAAGCGACATCTTCGTCGTTACAGCACTATTAGGTGCGGCTGCTGCAGGTCAATATTCGACGGCTAGCCGCTTTGTGGAGGCTGCAACAATTTTGGCAGTCGCGATGACCACTGTCTCTTTCAACCCTCTTGTCAAGTCCAGTTTCGAGGCCGACAGCTATCGGCGTCAATCCGCCGCTGTGGCTCGGATTATATTTGCGGTTGGGTTTGGAATTGCCGTCGTCCTAGTCTTGATCGGACCACGCGTGATTGAACTGCTGTATGGCCCTGAATTCGAGGTGGCAGCAAGCCTGATTGCACTGTATTCGTTGACCACCATCCCAATCTTCCAGCGGCAACTGATTAGCAAATTCTTACTGATCGAGCGCGCCTACGGATACAGCCTTGCGAGCAATGCGGTGAACCTGGTTGCGAACATCATGCTCAACATAATACTAATTCCGCTCTACGGAATTTGGGGTGCAGTGTTTGCTGCACTGCTCAGCTATTCGATCTCTACGTACCTAATTTTCCTTTTCACTCAGAGAGGGCGGGACATATTGATCCTCTCGGTTGGCTCTGTCGCATCGAGTTCCTCAAGGTTGGCACCGGCGATAAATCGCTCGTTGATTGGCAGGAAGGTTGTGGATAATGTCTCAACTCATAATGGCTAGGCGTCGCTTGGGTTCAATTAGGAGATCGGCATTGCTGTTTGCTTCTAGTTGGCTCCCACGAATCGTCGGGGCGCCGAATTATTTCTACTTGAATGGCGCGTTCCGCGAGGAGCAGGCTGCGGTCTCTTCAGGAATGCGGCGGCATTTTGAGTCGGAGCGAAGTGACACTAATCGCATGTTCCTCCGCCGTTCGGTGCATCGTCTCGAGAAGGGCCTAATCTCTCGTCCGCGTCGGGAGACATTCGCCGCAGACTACATCGGCAGAGTTGTATGCACCGTTGAAAGCTTTCGTGCGAAACTGGAGAACGAAGACCCCGGTGAGCTGAAATGGGCCGTCGATGTATTGAATCGTTATTTTGAGGCTACCCAGAATTCGGATGACACGAGGGTTATCGGGGCACGCAATGCATGGCTTGTACACTGGGACTCCGCCGATGCCGACAATGAGCAGGAAATCGACTTTGAGTTGAGTCCATACGAGCAGCCGCGACTCAATGATGCTCGCGAAAGCTATTCGGGCTTCACACGTATAGCGTTCCACAGGAGATCCGTGAGATGGTTCGAGGACCATCCTGTGCCACGCACGCTCGTGGAGGAGGCAGCAGCGGTAGGCCTTACTGCGCCGAGCGCGTGTAACCGACAGAGCTTTCGCTTGTTGGTTGTAGATGACGAGGAGCTGCGCGGGAAAGTCGCCGCCGTGCCGATGGGCACTGCAGGGTTCGCCCATCAAATTCCTGCTATCGGCGTACTGATCGGGCAACATCGAGGATATGAACATGAGCGGGATCGGCACGCGATCTACGTAGATGGTGGCCTTTTCGCTTCGGGGTTCATCACGGCGCTCGAGGGGCTTGGTTTGAATACCTGCTGTATCAATTGGCCGGAGCTGAGGAGCAAGAACACTGAGATGAAGGGCCTTCTCGGCCTTGAGCCGGACGAGAGAATCGTGATGCTAATTGCGATCGGTTACGGAATTCCAGATCAGTTGGTTCCGCGTAGTCATAAGCGTGATGTGAGGACAGTAGTGCAATGGCGATGAATGTTCTGATCAGTGGTGCCGAGGTTCGAGACGCATCTCGTGGCAATCGGGGTGCGGAGCAGCTGCTCCGGTCCGCGACAGCTCGAGTGCAAGCGATGGGTTTCGACCCGGCGGTAACTGTCCACCAGGTTGACGGTCAACTGCGGGGAGAGCTTGGGCTCAAGGAATACGTGGGAAACCCTCGGATCAGTCGCCTCGATCGACTGATTCCGAGTGTGGATTTCAGCGGATACTCCACCCTCCGCTCCTATCAGGGGGCCCTCGACGCTTCTGGATTCGCGCTCGGTGACGCGTGGGGGCCTCACACGGCAAGTTGGGTCATGCGGAAGTACGAGCAATGGAAGAGGCGAGGACTGAAGATCATCGCCCTTCCGCAGGCGTACGGAGGCTTCTCGGAGCCAGCGGTTCGCTCGGTATCGAGAAAGGCGTTAGGGCTGTGCGACCTGATATTTGCTCGTGAGGAGGTGTCTTACCAGCACCTGGTCGACCTCGGCGTTGATGAGACTCGGGTGCGGGTTTGCCCGGATATCACGATCGCCGAGGGGCCAGCAGCCGGCGTGGAGGAACGCAAGAATAGGCTGATAATCGTTCCGAATTGGAATCTCGCTGAGCGCACGGATCGAACAAGTTACCTCGACTGCTTGACCGGAGCTGCTCGTTGGGGGCAGGAACAGGGGTACGAGGTTATCGGCCTCTTGCATGAGGGTTCCAAAGATCTCGCAATTCTCGAGAGCGTCGCCGCCCAAACTCCTATCGAGATCCTGTCCGACCTAACGGGGTGGGAGACGAAGAGCTACATCAGTGAGTCACGGCTCGTGCTTGCCGGTCGCTACCATGCTGTTGTCTCTGCGTTGAGCACCCAGACCCCGGTCGTAACGCATTCGTGGTCGCATAAATACCGTGAGCTACTGCGGCAGTTCGGTGTTGAAGAGTGGATTCGTGACCCTGGTAACAGAAGTTCAACGATCGCCGGGCTGGTGGAGCTTCAAGGCGCGGACGCATACGCGTTGTGCCGCAGCAAGAAGCCGCTCGTTGACCAGATTGAATTGATGTGGGCAGAAGTGTCCGAGTTACTGGCCCGTTGAACCACTCTGCGTGAGCGGCAATTCTAAGGATGGAGGTTCGTATGCCGAGAGTTTCTGTCATCATGCCCACCTACAACGACGAGCACACGGTGGAGAGTGCGATCGAGTCGATTCTGAGCCAGACATTCGAGGACTGGGAGTTGCTCATAGTTGATGATGCATCCTCTGACTCGACGAGCCAGGTCGTTCGTGCGTTCACGCAGGATGCACGGATCACACTTACAGCGTTGGAGGAGAATTCGGGATCTGGTGTCGCTCGTAACGTCGCGCTCCGTAGGGCAGCCGGCGAATACATCGCAGTCATGGACGCGGACGACATCTCGTTGCCTCGCCGTTTGGAAACGCAAGTGTCGGAGATGGAGACTGACAAAAACATTGCTGTTCTAGCGACGCAGGTTGCAGAGTTCGGTGAGTGGGGAGGACCGCTGGAAGGGCGCTGGCCTACATCGGATTCTGAAGTGGCTGCTCGGCAGGCAGCGATGAAAATGCCGATTCCTCATCCGTCGGCTATGTTCAGAGCAACCGAGATTCGGCGCGTTGGTGGATACGACGAGCGCTGCAGACGGGCTCAGGACTATGCATTGTTGCTCAAGTTGGCCGACCGCCGAGTTCGGTGCCTGTCGGAGGTACATATGCACTACCGTACAGAGCGTCCCGTTCCGCTCGGGTATGTGATCCGCAACGGACGCTTTGCAGATTTGGCGCGTCGCCGGTTCGAACTTGCTCGCGACGGTGTCGATGAAGCGCTCCTCCCGTTAGATCCTGAGAAGAGGCTTCGTACTGATCTGGGGTCGTTCAAGAGTTGGATCGCACGGAATCTCCAGGAAAAGGTTGGGAGGTAGATCTGTTGACTGCTGAGTGGCCAACCACGCGTTCCTTGATGAAGTACATCAAGGCTGATATCGCAGCGAACCCGCGTGATCCGAAAGCGCAAATTGTTCTGGTTTTGCTCCGGATATGTCAGGCAGCGATGGGGCGTAGGGAGTCTCCACGTAAGTGGTCGTACCTCTTGATCATTGTGTACAGGTTGATGACTGAATTTGTACTAGGATTGGAGCTTCGACCCAAAACGGCAGTGGGGCCGGGTCTTTCGATCTACCATGGATTTGGCTTGGTAGTCAATGACCATTGTGTCATTGGCTCAGGAGTGAAACTACGCAACGGCGTTACAATCGGCAGCCGTGAGAATGATGGACCGGTACCGCAACTGGGAAACAATGTTGAGGTGGGAGCCGGCGCCGTAATCCTCGGCGATATCTCGCTTGGTGACGGTAGTCGGGTGGGTGCGGGATCGATTGTTCTAGACTCGGTAGCTGACGGCGTTACGGTCGTGGGGAATCCAGCTCGACCGATATCTACTGGTAGTCAGAATCAAAACAATTGCGAAGTAATTCTTCGGAAGGGAACTTAAATGAAGCGTGCACTGATCACTGGAATCACGGGCCAGGACGGTTCATACCTGGCCGAACTATTGCTCTCGAAGGGGTATGAAGTCCACGGACTGATTCGGCGGTCATCTACCTTTAATACCTCACGCATTGATCACCTCTACGTAGATCCGCATGAGGACGGCGCACGGTTGTTCCTGCATTATGGGGATCTTAGCGACGGAGCTAGGCTCGTCACACTACTCTCCCAGATCCAACCCGATGAGGTCTACAATTTGGGGGCGCAGTCGCATGTGCGCGTGAGTTTTGACGAGCCAGAGCATACGGGAAATACGACGGGTATCGGTTCGATCCGACTGCTAGAGGCGGTTCGCCTCGCGGGACTTGACTGCCGGTACTACCAAGCATCGAGCTCTGAGATGTTTGGGGCGACGCCGCCGCCGCAGAATGAAGAGACCCCGTTCTACCCGCGTTCGCCCTATGGGGCGGCGAAGGTTTATTCCTATTGGGTTACCAAGAATTACCGCGAGGCCTATGGGTTGTTCGCGGTAAACGGAATCCTCTTCAACCACGAGTCGCCCCGCCGCGGAGAGACGTTTGTAACCCGCAAGATCACCCGAGCGGTTGCGCGCATAAGAGCTGGCGTTGAACAGTACCTCTACATGGGAAATCTTGATGCCGTGCGTGACTGGGGCTATGCACCGGAGTACGTGGAGGGGATGTGGCGGATGCTTCAGGCGGACGAGCCTGATGACTATGCTCTGGCGACGGGCCAGCCATACTCGGTGCGTGACTTCCTTCAAGTTGCATTCGAGCACGCTGACCTGAACTGGGAAGAGCATGTGAAGTTCGATGAGCGATACCTCCGTCCGACCGAAGTCGACTCACTGATCGGTGACGCAACCAAGGCTCAGGAGAAGCTTGGTTGGAAGGCAACAGTGCATACCCCCGAACTTGCTCGAATCATGGTTGACGCCGATATTGAGGCGTTGACGCACGAAGGGCGGCCATGGATCGATAAGCCCACCCACTCGGACTGGGAGATCCACTGATGTCTGATGTGTTTGTGCCTGCCCCGCTCGATCGAAGCGCACCCTTCTATGTCGCAGGGCACCGGGGGCTCGTAGGCGGGGCGATCTGGAGGCACTTGGAAGAAGAAGGTTTCCAGAACCTGATCGGAAAGTCGTCGTCCGAATTGGACTTGAGGGATCGCGATGCGGTCTTGTCATTTTTTGCGGAACGTCGCCCAGTCAATGTAGTGCTTGCGGCTGCCAAGGTCGGTGGCATTCTCGCGAACAGCACCTATCCAGTTGAGTTCCTATCCGAGAACATGCGCATCCAGGTGAACGTGCTCGATGCAGCGCTCGAATACGGAACTCAGCGTCTTCTGTTTCTCGGATCGTCGTGTATCTATCCGAAGCTTGCACCGCAGCCCATCAAAGAGGAGTACCTGCTCACCGGTCATCTCGAACCGACGAACGATGCGTATGCGATCGCAAAGATCGCGGGCATTCTTCAAGTACAGGCGGTTCGACGCGAATACGGGCTCCCCTGGATCTCCGCGATGCCTACAAACCTGTACGGTCCAGGCGACAACTTTTCTCCAGAAGGGTCACACGTACTGCCAGCGCTGATCCGGCGGTTCGATGAGGCACGGCGGGATCGTGTCGACACTGTCACCAACTGGGGCACAGGTTCTCCACTCCGTGAGTTCCTACATGTCGACGACATGGCATCAGCCTGCCTACACCTGATGGAGCATTACGATGGTCCCGATCAGGTTAACGTTGGCACAGGCAAAGATCAGACAATCAAGGAGATCTCTCAGATCATCGCTGATGAGGTGGGCTTCTCAGGAGAAATCGAGTGGGATACGAGCAAGCCTGATGGCACACCGCGGAAACTGCTGGACGTGTCCAAACTGAGGAACTCCGGTTGGGAACCTCAGATCGACCTTCGGTCTGGCATTGCTTCGACAATCGCATGGTATCGGGAGAACATCAACGCGATTCGTGCGTAGGGAAATTCAAAGTCCACATACTTCTGGCCACGAGAGCCGCTCTCGTGGCCAGAAGCTTTGGCGGGTGTTCTGAGCCTCCCTCTGTAGCGCTGTTCTAATTGCAGAGGGGCACGTTCGTCGAGATTATCGGCTCGTCGACGAGCGGCTGCACCGGAACCTGCGCTGGGCCAGGGTTTGTTGGTTCAGTCAGTTCAAAGACGATTTCAACAGTTTCGCCCTGCGGGATCGGAACCTGGGCGTTGAACATGGGGTGTCCGCGCTCGCTGCTGTTGAATACGAAGCCCGAGACCCCGTTGACCGTCGACTTGTTCAACTTGGCTCCTTGCGTCGCGAGGAGCGCAACGTCAGCGAGGTTCGTTCCGACGGGTGCACCAATTGGGTTATCGAACATTCCGACGACGTAGTTGGTGTGGTCATTCTGTGGAAGCGTATTCGTAAGACGAACCGTGACTGTCGAATCCCGTGTGTCACCCACGCACGACCCCGCGGTGTACTCGATCTCCCGCTCGAGGTAATAGTCGAGTTTGTTGCCACCCAGGTTGTTTACCACCACCCCCGCATACGGTGCGGGGTCATCCGGAACTACGTGACCCAGCGCGGTGTCGGCAAGTACTTCCTGCTCTTCGGGCACCGAACTCCACACCGAAAGCCGGCCTTCGCTCGCGGCCCGCCCGAGCGCTTCGAGAAGGGCCTGCGGCCTCGAGATGCTGCCGGTCAACTTCTCGACGACCGTCTTGGCGACCAACTCGAGATAGGCCTTGCGTGCGGCCTGATCGTCGCCAAAACGGGAATATGCGGTCGATTCGGTCAATTCGACCACATTCTCGGCCGTAATCTTCTCGCCGGTCGGCAGAGTGACGTCGCCGACGACCTCGAGCACGTAGCTCAACGCGACAGGGTCGGTCGCAATGGCCCCGTCGACGCGCTCACCGGTCTCCTGCTCCCACATCGATTGCCAGATCTGGCCTGCATACGGGAAATGTGAACTCACATTGCTGTTGCGGAAATCCTGGGTAGCGCGGCTGTGGCCGTATGCCTGCTTGAAGTCGGGCCCGAGGTCGAGGGGTTCGTAGTCGAACTTCAATTCTCGGTTGCTGGCGACGTCGTCGATGCTCACTGCGCCGTCGCTGGCCTGGGCCACCGCAAACCCGCCCAGCAGTCCGCCGGTGCCGCGCGCTTCGGCGTTGGTCTGGAACCCGACGAAGTAGCTGCGCGGCCCATCCGCACCCAGCATTGCCGGCGCGATCTTCGCTGCCGTCGACGTATTGTTCAGCAGGCCAGACAATTCAGACACTTGGTCTTGCAGGTCCAGTCTGGCGTCGTCGATCAGGCCGAGGTACGTACCGTCCACTTCTTTCGTCTGCGCCTCGAGGTCAGTGATCGCGGCGGAAGTCGATTCGAGTACGGGTGCGGCATCGCGGAGTGCGGCCAAATTGATGCGCGCGCCGTCCAGAATCAGCTGATCCGGAGAGACCGCGCTGCCCGCATCGACGGCCGGCAGTAGAACGTCTTGTGTGAGACCGCTCACAATTGTGGTGAGCTGGCGAGTTGTGTCGAAGGGGCTGCCGAGCCATGGAACCGCGCCGGCCACGCGCCACGGGAAGGAATCAACGGATCCCTGCGCGTCCTGCGCGTAGCGGTCGGCGTCGCCGGCCGTGCGCGTTGCGGTGTCGGTATCACCGGACAGCAACGCGTCTTTCGCCTGCATTGCGAAATCCTGCGCCTTCTCGAGGTTGGATTTTGCTTGCAAGCCTTCGTAACCCAGCCAGCCGACGAATCCGAGTACTGCGAGAACGCCCACACCGCAGCCGATCTGCAGGCGCAGTCGTTTCTTGCGTCGTGCGGCAATCTCGTCGTCGGACAGGCGTCGACGTACCTTGCGGCGATGCCCTCCGGACGAATCTGACTCACCGGTAACATTGTTCACGCGGCCTATGCCCCCTTCGTGGTTCTCCCGCGGAGACGATAACCGACATCAACTTGGCCGTCCGTTCAAGTGGTGAGCTTTGCTAACCCTGGATACACTTTGTGCGTTCGATCGTGGCAACGGTGTTGGGAGGCATCAGCCGCGATCCGTCGGGGCGGGCAGCAACGTCGCAATCGCGCCTCGAGTAAGTGTTGTGTCGGGTGAGGCGAGGGAGCGTGGTGCAAATACTTCCGCTGTCCCCAAGTCAGCGGGGGCTGTGGTACGCCCAGGTGTTGAATCCGGACGTACCGTTCATTACTGCCCAGTACTTGGAGTTTCAGGGCAGTCTCGATCACAGTCTCGTCACCAAGGCGATGCTGCAGGCCGCGCGCGATGTGGAATCGGGCTTCCTGTTTCTCACCGAGAACCGGGGAATTCCCGACCAATTCGTGAATGTCGATTTCGACGACGATATCCCATATGTCGATTTTCGCGGATCCGATGACCCCGAGGCGACCGCGCACCGGTGGATGGCTTCGCGGTACTCGAGACCGCTCGACCCGCTCCGCGACAGGCTCACCGCCAGCACGTTGCTGCACATTGCAGACGAACGGTATTTCCTGTCGAGCTATGTGCACCACATTGCGCTCGACGGCCACGGAGCGATGATCCTGTTGAGCAGGGCGGCGGAGCTCTACTCGGCGTGGATCACGGGTGAGGAGACACCGCCGGTCCTGTCGTTGCCGGTCGAGAAGATCCTCGAATTCGAAACTGCCTACATCGGATCGAAGCGCCAGGCCGGCGACCGCGAGCATTGGGCGCAGCGCCTGGCCGATCTACCCGAGCCACTTTCCTTGATCGGCGACGTCGCGCCGCCCACGGTGCCCGCGCGGCGGTCGGGGACGGCCGTCACCTCCGAGCTGGCCGAGGCGATCACCGCGCGGGCACAGGACGTGAATGCCACCGACGTTCCGATTGTGCTCGCCGGGTTCGCCGCATTTCTGGCACGCACCAGAAGCACCGACGATGTTGTGCTCTCACTTCCCGTATCGGCACGCACCACCGCCGCGCTGCGCCGCTCCGCGGGCGTCATCTCCAACGTGGTGCCGCTGCGTGTGCGCCTCGACCTGTCGGCGCCGGGAACCGATCTGGTCCGCAATGTCCAGGTGGAAATGAATGGTGCGCTGCGGCATCAGCGGTATTCCTACGCCGACATGCTCGCCGACCTCCGCGCGCTGGGCCGCGAACACACCGAGACGCGAAACGCTTTCGGGCCCGTCGTCAATGTCATGAATTTCCACCAGCCGATCGTCTACGGCGGGGTGCCCGCCGACTACCACGTGCAGTCCACCGGCCCCGTCGACGACCTGTCGATGAACGTGTATGCGGGGATTCCGGGAAAGACCCTCCGCGTCGATTTCGAAGCCAACCCCAATCTGTACACGCAGGACTACCTCGATTTCCTGCACCGCAGGTTCCTCGATTTCCTCTTGCATTTCGTCACCGACCTGTCGGAGCCCGTGGGCGACCTGCCGTTCGCCACCGCCGACGAACTCGACGGATTCACCCCGGCGCGCGGGAAGGAGGCGCCCGCACCGGCGTTGCTGCCCGACCTGCTGGCCGTGCACGCTCAGGCGTACCGCGTAGCCGTGTGCGACCGCGACAATTCGCTCACCTATCGCGAACTCGACGCCCACTCCGACGAACTCGCCCATCGTCTCGTGGCCGCCGGGGCGGGTCCCGAAGATCGAGTTGCGGTGCTGCTGCCGCGCTCGATCGACTCGGTGATCGCGCTGTGGGCTGTCGCGAAGACCGGCGCCGCCTACACCCCGATCGACCCCGAACTCCCTACGCTCCGCCTCGCCGAGCTACTCGCCGACGTGCAGGTGGCAATCGTTGCCGAGCAGCCGACGTTGCCCGCGCACATCACCCGCGTAACTCCGGCGACCGGCAGCGAATCGGCAGAGCCCTTCACCGCGGCGCACCGGCTGCGCCCGCTGCACCTCGACAACGCGGCGTGGGTGATCCACACCTCCGGCTCCACCGGCACCCCGAAAGCCGTAGCTGTCGGGCACCGCGGCATCGCCTCGCTGGTGACCACCCTGCGCGACCGTTACAGCGCCGACGCGAACTCGCGGGTCCTCCACCTCGCCGCACCCAGCTTCGACGCATCCCTGCAAGAATTGCTGCTCGCCTTCGACGCCGGTGCCACCGTCGTGATCTGCCCACCCGACGCCGTCGGCGGCCCCGCCCTCGCGACACTGCTGCGCACCGAACGCATCACCCACGCCGTCACCGCACCCGCCGTCCTGGCCGTCACCCCCGAACACGGGCTGCCCGATCTGACGATGCTCGACGCCGGCGGCGAATCGGTGCCGCAGGACGTCGCCGACCGCTGGTCGCCGGGCCGCACCATGCTCAACGCATACGGGCCGACGGAAACCACCGTGCTCGCCACCTTGAGTGCGCCACTCGAACCCGGCGCCGGCGTCCCCATCGGCCTGCCCATCGACGGCATGACCGCGGTGGTCCTCGATTCCCGCCTGCACCCCGTGCCCGTCGGCGTGTCCGGCGAGCTGTATCTCGGGGGAGATGCGGTGGCCCGCGGCTACCTCGGCGCACCCGCGCTGACCGCCGAACGCTTCGTCGCGTCGCCGTTCGGCGGACGCATGTACCGCAC
The DNA here is from genome assembly GCF_055230935.1 of Rhodococcus ruitaii. Lineage (NCBI taxonomy): Bacteria > Bacillati > Actinomycetota > Actinomycetes > Mycobacteriales > Nocardiaceae > Rhodococcus > Rhodococcus ruitaii. Next base: position 473,805 of record NZ_JBUYWC010000003.1, read on the forward strand.
GGGCGATGTGGTGCGCTGGCACTCGACCGGGCAGCTCGTTTTCCTGGGCCGCGTCGATCAGCAGGTGAAGATCCGCGGGCGACGCATCGAACTCGGTGAGATCGAAACAGCACTCACCTCGTTCGACGCCGTGCGGGCCGCCACCGTCATGGTGCGCGGCGAACACCTCGCCGCCTACGTGGTGGGCAGTGTCGATACGGCCGATCTCACCATCCATCTCGCCGAGCAGCTTCCCGGCTACCTGCGGCCCACGTCGATCACCGTGCTCGACGCCCTGCCGCTGACCCCGGGCGGCAAGATCGACCACCGCGAACTGCCCGCCCCCGCGGTGGCGTCCGCCGGATCGAAGCCGCTGCACGGACCCACCGAAACCCTTGTCGCCAACCTGTTCACCGAGCTGACCGGCACCGACACCGTGGGCGGCGACGCCGACTTCTTCGAAGTCGGCGGCCACTCACTCGGTGCCGCACAGCTCGCCGCGCGCCTCGGCGCTGCACTCGGCCGCGACGTGCAGCTCCGCGACGTGTTCGAACACCCCACCGTCACCCGCCTCGCCGCCGTCGCCGACGCGCGTCCGCTCGCGGCGTCGGGGCCCGTCGCGCTCGCCGAGACCGGACCGGCTCCGCTGGCCCCGGCTCAGCAACGGTTGCTACTGCTCTCCGGTGCACACGGCAACGCCGCTGCCTACCATCTGCCGTTCGTTCTGCATCTCGACGGCGAACTCGACGTGCGGGCGCTGCACGCTGCGCTCACCGATGTGCTCGGTCGCCACGACATTCTCCGCACCGTCTTCCCGACGACCAGCGACGGGCCGGTACAGCAGGTGCTCGAAATCGACAGCGCTGTATCCCCGCTCGACTGCGAGGACGTCGACGAGGACGCTGTCGACGCGCTGATCGAACAGTGGGCAGCGGCACCGTTCGACCTCGTCGAAGACATCCCGTTCCGCGTCCGCCTGTTTCGTGTGGCCGAGGATCGGCATGTGCTTGCGGTGGTCGCACATCACGTCGCACTCGACGGCGCCTCGTTCGTGCCGCTCACCGCCGACGTCGCTGTCGCGTACGCCGCGCGCGTCGCGGGCCGGGCACCGGCGTGGACGCCGTTGCCGCTGCAGTACCGCGACTACGCCCGCTGGCACCGCGACCGGCTCGGCGATGCCGCCGACCCCGCGAGCACCGCCGGCCGGGAACTCGCGTATTGGACCACCGCCCTCGCCGGGCTCGACTCCGCCGCACCGGTACCCACCGATCGTCCCCGGGGCAGCGGATTCGGTCCGGCGTCCGCGGTGGAGTTCACGGTGCCCGCCGAGCAGGTCGACGCCCTGCGCTCGATCGCCGCCGCTCATGACGCCACTGTGTTCATGGCCGTGCACGCCGCGGTCGCGGTGTGGTTGTCGGTGTGGACGTCCGGCCGCGACATCGCCATCGGCACGGGCACCGCCGGCCGCGACCACCCCGATCTCGACGCTCTCGTCGGCATGTTCGTCGGTACCGTCACGCTGCGGCTCGACGTCGATCCGGCCGCGCCCTTCACTGAGCTGCTCACTGCGGCCCGCGACGCCGACCTCGACGCCTTCGCCCACGCCACCGTGCCGTTCGAGCAGGTCGTCGACGCACTCGGATTCAGCCCGTTCGGCGTGATGCTCGCCTACGACAACGTCGACGTCCCCGACCTCGAACTTCCCGGCCTCACGGTGCGGCCGCAGGAGATCGGCTCGGCGCATGCACGGTTCGACCTCGAGATCTCGATACGCGTCATGCGCGACGGTTCGCTCATCGGGCGGCTCGTCTACGACACGACACTGTTCGACCACACCACGATCGCCGCGTGGTCGCAGCGTCTGGGCGCGGTGCTGGGGCATGTGGCCGCGCACCCCACCGGGCCGGTGGGCGACGTCGACCTCGGCGCCGCCACGGTGATGGTCGCCGACCCCGGACCAGAGGCCACCTTCGCCGAGATCATCGAACGCTCCGCGGCGCGGGTCGTCGAACCCGGCGGCGAGCCTCTCCACATCGCGTCCGCAGCCCGTCCGTTGGCGTGGTCGCTGCTCGGCAGGGGAGTGGGAGCCGAGGACCGCGTGGCGGTGATGTTGCCGCGGTCGTCGGCGTCGGTGCTCGCGGCGGCTGCGGTGACGCTCACCGGGGCGGCGTTCGTGCCCGTCGACCCCGCCCAGCCCGCCGCCCGAATCACCGCGCTGCTCACCGACTCCGGTGTCCGATTCGCCATCGCGGGCCCGGATGTGCCAGTGCCGTCCGGGGTGGAGATCGTGCCGTTCACCCTCGACGGCGACACCCGTGAGATCACCGACGCCGATCGCGCGCGTCCGGTGCACCTCGACACCCTCGCCTACCTGGTGTACACCTCCGGGTCGACGGGGAAACCGAAGGGCGTGACGGTGACGCACCGCGGACTCGGGCCGCTCGCGCAGTCGTTCGTCGAGCATGTCGCGCTCCACCACGACGCCCGCGTGCTGCATTTCGCGAACCCGGCGTTCGACGGCGCCGTCCTCGAACAGGTGATGGCCTTGGCTTCGGGCGGAACGCTCGTGGTGGCACCGGCCGATCTGTTCGGCGGCGACGAGCTGCTGGAACTGCTCCGTAGCGAACGCATCACCCACTGGTTCACCACGCCGTCGGTACCCACCCAGCTTGATCCGGCGGGGCTCGAGCACCTCGAGGTGCTCGCGGTGGGCGGCGAGAGGTGGCCGGCGGAGACAGCGGCGCGCTGGTCGCCCGGCCGCACCATGCTCAATGTGTACGGGCCCACCGAAACCACGGTGATCGCCACCGCCAGCGCACCGCTGCACCCGGGCGAGACGCTCACCATCGGCACCGGTCTCGTGGGTGTCACCGCGGCGGTGCTCGATCATCGTCTCCGGCCCGTGCCCGACGGCGTCACCGGCGAGCTCTATCTCATGGGGCAGGGCGTGGCCCGCGGATACCTCGACGCACCCGCCCTCACCGCCGAACGCTTCGTCGCTGCTCCGTTCGGGGGCGGGCGCATGTATCGCACGGGCGACCTGGTGCGCTGGACCCGTGCGCGGTTCAGGCAGTCAGGGCTACCAAAAGCGCGCACGGGCGACGACGTCGCCCTCGAATTCGTGGGCCGCGCCGACCATCAGGTCAAGATCCGCGGGTTCCGCATCGAGCTGGGCGAGATCGACACCGTCCTGCACGACCACCCGGATGTGCGCACCGCCGTGACGCTCGTGCGAGACAGTGCGCTCGCCGCCTACGTGCACAGCCCCGACACCCGGCTCGACGGCCGCGAGATCCGCGACTGGGTCGCCTCGCGTCTGCCGCGGCACATGGTGCCCGCCACCGTCACCGTGCTCGACGCCGTACCGCTCACCAGCACCGGCAAGATCGATCGGGCCGCGTTGCCCGAGCCTACGGGTGAATCGGCCACACACCACGGATTCCGCAGTGTCACCGATGAACTCGTGGCCGGGATCGTAGCCGACGTCCTGGGTGTTCCCGCCGTGTCGAGCGACGACGACTTCTTCTCCGTCGGCGGCAACTCGCTGCTGGCCACCCGGCTCGCAGCCCGGCTCGGCGCCGTAGCGGGACGACGCGTGGGTGTGCGCGACGTGTTCGAGCATCCCACCGTCGCCGACCTCGCCCGCGTGGTCGGATCCTCGGACGCGGGTGCCGGCATTCCACTCGTCCACCGCGCGGACAACGGACACTCCGACAACTCGGACGACGCGCCGCTCGCCCCCGCGCAGCAACGCATGTGGCTAGTCAACCGCTTCGACGTCGCCGCCGGCACGGACGGCGGCGATCACATCGCATTCGCGGTCGATCTACCACCCGACACCGACCTCGACGCCCTACGCGGCGCGTTCACCGACGTCATCACGCGTCACGAGACGCTGCGCACCATCTACCCCGACAGTGGCGACGGCCCGCGACAGCACCTGCTCGACGCCGTGCCGCTCGACCTCGAGCCGGTCGAAGCGCCCGCCGACCTCGACGAGCAACTCTCCGAGTTCGCCCGAACACGTTACGATCTCACCGTCGATACACCCGTCCGCGCCGCGCTCTACCGCACCGCCGACGGATTCACCCTCGCGGTAGTGCTGCACCACATCGCCGTCGACGGTCTGTCGCTGCTCCCGCTCGGACGCGACGCCGCGACCGCCTACGCCGCTCGGCGAGCGGGCGACACTCCCGACCTCGCCGGCGCCCCGGTCACCTTCGGTGACTACGCACGATGGCACACAGCGATTCTCGGCGACGACACCGATCCACACAGCCTCGCGGCGACGCAGCTCGCGCACTGGAAACAAACGCTCGCCGGCGCCCCGCCGCTGCTCGAGCTGCCCACCGACCATCCACGCAGCAGCCTCGTGACCGGCACCGCCGGGAAGGTCGAGTTCACGGTGCCCGCCGAAGTGCACGCCGCGATCGACAAACTCGCCCGCGCCAACGACGTCACCCCGTTCATGGTGGTGCACGCGGCGTTTGCGACGTTGCTGCATTCGCTGGCCGCCACCGACGACATCGTCATCGGCACCCCGGTCTCCGGCCGAACCGACGCCGCGCTCGATCACCTGGTGGGCATGTTCGTCGGCACCGTCCCGCTGCGGTTGTCGGTGCAGCCGTGGGCGAGGTTCACCGACTTGCTCGCCGACGCCCGGCGTGTGGATCTCGACGCATTCGCCCACGCCGACGTCCCGTTCGACCGCATCGTCGATGCGGTGGGCGCGAGCACCAGCGGCCACCACCCGGTTTTCCAGGTGATCCTCGCGTACGAGAGCTTCGGTGTCGACACGTTCACCGTGCCCGGTGCGGCGGTGCGTGAGTTGCCGTCCGGCGCTGCGCGTGTGGATCTCGAACTGAACATCCGCGATCACCGCACCGACGCGGGCACACCCGCGGGACTGACGGGGACGTTCACGTTCCCTGCGGAAATGTTCGAAAGTGGGACGCTGTTTGACTGGGCTACGTCGTTGGTGAGTACTCTTGACTCGGTTACCGCGGATCCGGCTCGTCCGGTCGGGGGTATCCCACTGCGTGGCGCCGGCCACACCCCCGTCGGCGCCACGCTCCCCCCTGTGGCCGCCTCACCCATCGAACTCGTCGCTGCCCGCGTCGCCGACGACGCCGAAGCCGTCGCACTGTCGGCAGACGGGGAATCGCTCACCTATGGGCAACTGTGGTCCCGTTCCGGGGGCCTTGCCGCGGTACTGCACGAACGGGGGATCGGCACCGACGACGTGGTGGCCGTGGCCTTGCCGCGCTCGCTCGATCTCGTCGTCGCGCTCCTCGCCGTCACGCGAGCCGGAGCGACATACCTGCCGGTCGACATCACTCACCCCGTTGCGCGCCTGCAGGCGCTCTTCGATGATGCATCACCGTCGGTTGTGCTCGCCCAGAGCACCTTCGACTCGCCCACGCCCGCGCTGCATCTCGACGACCCCGCGATCGCCGGCCGGATCGCCGACGGTGCGCTCTTCGAGACGCCGATCCCCGCCGACAGCGGCGCCTACCTGATCTACACGTCGGGCTCTACGGGCGCCCCGAAGGGTGTGCTCGTCACCCACCGCAACCTCGCGACGCTGCTCGCCGCCACCACGGTCGACCTCGGCTGCGTCCCCGGCGACGTGTGGACACTGTTCCACTCGCCGGCTTTCGATTTCTCGGTGTGGGAGATGTGGGGCGCACTCACCACGGGCGCGCGCCTCGTGGTGCTCGATCACCTCACCGTCCGCGACCCCGCGGCATTTGCCGAAATCCTGGGCCGCGAGGCCGTCACAGTCCTCAACCAGACACCGCGCGCCTTCTACCAGCTCGCAGATCTCGACGCGCACCTGCCCGGCCTCCGGCTCGTGATCCTCGGCGGCGAAGCACTCGACCCGACGCGTGTGACGCCGTGGACCACCCGGCACCCGCATGTGCACGCGCTCAACATGTTCGGCATCACCGAGACCACGGTGCACGTCACCGCGGGCGACGCCACCGGCACCGGAATCGGCATCCCGATCGCCGGGATGGGAATCGACGTCCTCGACGCCGCGCTGCGCCCGGCACTGCCCGGCGCGCTCGGCGAAATGTATGTCACCGGAGATCAACTGGCCCGCGGCTACCGCGACCGGCCCGGCCTCACCGCAACACGATTCGTCGCCGCACCAGGTGGTGCGCGCCGCTACCGCACCGGCGATCTCGCCCGCCGCGACCGCTCCGGCCCACTCCGGTATCTCGGCCGCGCCGACCATCAGATCGAATTGCGGGGCTACCGCATCGAACCCGGCGAGATCGAAGCCGCCCTCCGCGGGTGCGACGGCGTCTCCCAGGCCGCGGTGCTGCTGCGCGACGACATGCTCGTCGCCTACCTCGTCGGCGGCGACAGCACCGCCGCGCTGGACGAACTACGCCGCACCCTGCCCGAGTACCTCGTGCCCGCGGCTGCCGTGTCGCTGAACACGTTGCCGCGCACCGCCAACGGCAAACTCGACCGAGGCGCCCTGCCGATGCCCGAGTTCACGAGCGCCGGGGCAGTGGCACCGCACGGGCCCGTCGAAGAACTCGTCGCCGAGGTCGTCACCGGCCTGCTCGGTGGCGGTATCTTGACACTCTCTGCGACCGACGACTTCTTCCGCCACGGCGGCAACTCGCTGCTCGCCACCCGACTCGCCGGGCGACTCACCGACATCACCAACGTCGACGTCACCGTCCGCGACGTCTTCGACGCCCGCACCGTCGCCGGGCTCGCCGCGATCATCTCCGAGCGCACCGGCACCGGACGCTCCCGCCCGCCGCTCGTCGCGGGGGACGGGCCCGCCCCGATGTCTGCGGCGCAGCAACGCCTGTGGTTCGTCAACCGGTTCGATCCGGCCTCGCCCGGCTACAACCTGCCGTTCGCGATGCAACTCGACGGCGCTCTCGACGTCGCGGCACTCGCTGCCGCAGTGGGCGATCTCATCGAACGACACCGCACCCTGCGCACCGTGTACCCGACGGCCACCGAGCAGGTGTTGCTGCCCGCCGCCCCGATCAGTCTCGACCCCATCGCGGTCCCCGGCGATGCGCTCGACGAGTTCGTCACCGAATTGGCCTCTGCCGGATTCGATCTCACCGTCGACCGGCCGCTGCGCGCCCGCCTGTACCGGACGGCGCCCGAGCGGCACGTGCTCGTGGTGGTGCTGCACCACATCGCCGCCGACGGTTGGTCGCTCACCCCGCTGCTGCACGACCTCACCGTCGCCTACGACGCCCGCCACGCGGGAACGGCACCGGCCTGGTCACCGCTGCCCGTGCAGTACAGCGACTACGCCCGCCGCCAACGCGCGATCGCCGAGAGTCAGCTCCCGTACTGGCAGGACGTCCTCGCCGGTGTGCCCGAGGAGACGACACTGCCCGGAGATCGGCCGCGCTCGCCGGAACCCACCGGGCACGGCGCCGCACACGTGCTGTCTCTCGACGCTGCGCTCGTCGACGGCCTGCACGACCTTGCCCGTACCGGACACGCGACGGTGTTCATGGTGCTGCACGCCGCACTCGCGACTCTGCTGCACAGGCACGGCGCGGGCCGCGACATTCCCATCGGCACCGTCGTCTCCGGCCGGGGTGAGCCGCAACTCGACGACCTCGTCGGCATGTTCGTCGGCACCCTCGTGCTGCGCACCGACGTAGACCCGGACGCGACGTTCACCGCGTTGCTCGAGCACGTCCGTGGCCGCGATGTGGCCGCCTACATGCATCCCGACGCGCCGTTCGAGACGCTCGTCGAGCACCTCAACCCGGTGCGCAGCGCGGCGCGCCACCCGCTGTTCCAGGTGTCGTTGTCGCTGAACCGGCCCACCGTCGATGCCGTCGATGCCGTCGACACAGTCGAACTGCGCGGAGTGGGCGTGTCGGTGTTGCCCGTCGACACCCGCTACACGCAACTCGACCTGCAGGTCACCGCTACGCCCACGGCCGCCGGTTTCGATCTCGAATTCTTCTACAGCACAGACCTGTACGACGAAGCGACCATCACCGCCGTGGCAGGCCGATACGCTGCGATCCTGCGCGCCGCCGTCGCCGATCCGCAGATCCGGCTCGGCGACATCGACCTCATCGACGGTCAGGATCCCGTCGTGGCGGGACGCTTCGCCGCATCGACCCGGTCGCTGCGGCAGCGCCTCGCGGCCGGCGCCGACTTCGGTGGCGACACCGTGGCCGTGCGCGACGGCGACCGCGCACTGACATACCCCGAACTCCTCTTCTACGCAGACGATCTCGCCGCGCGCCTGCAGGACGAGGGGGTGCGTCCCGGCGACCCGGTGGCCTGCGCGGTGCCGCGGTCGCTGGAATCGGTGCTCGCGGTGTGGGGCATCGTCCGCGCCGCGGCCGCCCCGATGCTCGTCGACCCGGCCCAGCCCACCGGGCGCCTGACTGCGATGCTCGACGGTGTTCGCGTCGGTGTGGGTGAGAACGACTCCCTGCCGGGCACCGTGACGTGGATACCCGTCGACAACGGCACCGATTTCGATCCCGCCCCGGTGTTCGAGCCGACCCCCGATTCACCCGCGTACTACGTGTTCACCTCCGGTACCTCCGGAAACCCCAAGGGTGTCACCATCACCCAGCGCGGCGTGAGTGCGCTCGCCGACGACATCGCCCAGGACCTCGCGGCAGCCCCAGGCGACCGGGTACTGCACGTGGCCGCACCGAGTTTCGACGCGGCGATGCTCGAGATCCTCACCGCCGGTATCGCCGGTGCCACTCTGATCGTCGCCGACGCCGACAGCTACGGCGGCACCGCCCTGGGCGACCTCCTCGAACGCGAGGCCGTCACCCACGCGGTGATGACTCCGTCCACCCTGGCGACCGTCCCACCCCGCGCCCTGCCGCACCTGCGGGTCCTCATGCTCGGTGGCGACCGGCTCACGTCCGCGCTCGTCGAGCGTTGGTCGCCGGGACGCACCCTGATCAACAGCTACGGTCCCGCCGAAACCACCATGTTCGTCACCAACTCGCCGCCGCTACGCCCGGGCGACCACATCGTGATCGGCAAGCCGGTGCGCGCCACGTCGGTGGTGGTGCTCGACGAGCGGTTGCGGCCCGTGCCCGTCGGCGTGATCGGGGAACTGTATGTCGGTGGTGGACGTCTCTCCGCCGGCTACCGAGACGCCCCGGCCCGCACCGCCGAACGCTTCGTTGCCGCACCGGGCGGCACCCGTCGCTACCGCACCGGCGACCTCGTGCGGTGGTGCCGGGACGGCAGCCTCGAGTTCCACGGCCGCACCGACAGCCAGGTCAAGCTACGCGGTGTGCGCATCGAACCGGGCGAGATCGACGCCGCACTGTCTGCCCTGCGCGGTGTGGATCGTGCTGTCACGGTGCTGCGCAACGGCATTCTCACCTCGTATGTGACACCCGCCGAGCTGAACGGCGACGAGCTCCGCCGGGGCCTGCGCGGCCTGCTGCCCGCGCACCTCGTGCCCACCGGGATCGTGCCGCTCGCTGAGATCCCGCTGACCGCGCACGGCAAGATCGACCTGGCGGCGCTCCCGACGCCGCCCGCTGCGGGTTCGTCCGAGCCGGCGACTCCCACCGAGATCACGGTGGCGCGCGTGGTCGGTGAGCTGCTCGAGTGCGGCACGGTGGGCAGCGACGACGACTTCTTCGCCATCGGCGGCAACTCCTTGCTCGCCACCGTGCTCGTCGGGCGTCTTCGCGACGAAACCGGAGTGAGTGTGTCGCTGCGGACGCTGTTCACCCACCCCACTGTCGTGGGGCTCGCGGCGGTCATCGACGCCGGCGGTTCGGAGCGGGAGGACGGTCCGGTTGCGGTGTCGCCGCGACCCGAACGCGTCCCGCTCAGCCGCGCCCAGCGTCGACTCTGGAGCCTGGGCACCCTCGCGCCGGACGCGTACCGCCTGCACAGCACCGTCCGGCTGAACGGCCCGCTCGACGTGCTCGCCCTCGAACAGGCCCTCGACGACGTCACGCAGCGCCACGAGATCCTGCGCACCGAGTACCTCGTCGACGGCGACGGTGTGCGGCAGGCGGTGACCGGGCGGGGACGGTGGACGAGCCGGCTCGAACCGGTCGCGGAGAACCTGCACGTGCTGCACCTCGACGTCGACCACTCGATCGCCGACGGCGCGTCCCTGCGTCCGCTGCTGCGCGACCTCACCGGCGCCTATCTCGCACGTGTCGCGGGGGAGGCCCCCCAGTGGCCGCCGCTGCCGTTGCAGTACGCCGACTACGCACTGTGGGAGCAGGACCGCGGCGTGCCCGCTGCCGATGTCGAACACTGGCAGCGCGCGCTCGACGGGCTCGTCGTCGCCGAGTTGCCCGTCGAGCACACCGGCGCCGAGCCGGTGGCGAAGCGCCTCGACTTCGAGATTCCCACCGACGTACGCGACCGTGTCACGGGGCTTGCCCGTGCACACGGCGCCACCGAATTCATGGTGCTGCACGCCGCGTTGTCGGTGTTGCTCGCCCGGCTCGGCGCGCACGACGACATCGCCGTCGCCGCGGTGACCGGGGGACGCCACTGGGCGCAGCTCGAAGACCTCGTCGGCCCGTTCCTCGACACCCTCGTGCTGCGGGCACGTGTGGCACCCGACATGCCGTTCGCGGGGCTGCTCACCCAGGTACGCGATTTCGATGTCGCCGCGTTCGACCACACCGCCATCCCGTTCGAGCGGGTGGTCTCCGACATCCACGGCACACCGCAGGTGTCGCTGGCACTGCAGGACTTCGGCATGGAACCGCTGCGGGTGGGCGAGCTGACCCTCGAGGCACAGGAAAGCGTCGACGACACCCCGAAGTTCGATCTGCAGTTCTCGCTGGCTGCATCGTCCGGTGGATATGCCGGGACGCTGCTCTTCGACAGATCCCGTTTCACCGAGCCGACCGCCGCACGGCTGGCCGAGCGGTTCGTCATGATCCTCGATGCCCTCACCACCGCACCCGACGCCGCGGTGGGCGAGATCGAATTCGCTCCGGCGGCTGCGCCTCTCGTGGGCGCAGCACCCGCGGAGACGGGCACCCTGCCGGAATTACTGCGCGCTGCCGCCTCCGCACACCCCGACCGCGAAGCGCTGCGCGGCGACGGAGTCTCACTCACCTATCGCGAACTCGACGAACAATCCGACGCGCTGGCCGACGAACTGCGTGCCGCCGGTGCACGCCCCGGAACAGTGGTGCTCAATGAGCTGCCCCGCAGCGTCGACCACATCCGGAAGCTGTGGGCCATCACGAAAACCGGTGCGGCATTCACCACCTCGGCGACAGTCGGCGAACAGTGCCCGCCCGACGTCGCGTACGTCGTCGCCACCTCGGGTTCCACCGGGACACCGAAACGTGTCGCGGTGACGCACCGCGGACTCGCGCCGCTCGCCGCCGAGGTACGGGCACGCTACCGAGTAGGCCCCGGAGACCGTGTACTGCACGGCTATTCGCCCGCATTCGACGCCGCGTTGCTCGAACTGCTGCTCGCGCACACGACCGGGGCGACAATGGTCGTCGCACCGCCCGACGTGTATGCGGGAGCCGATCTGCATCACCTGCTCGCCGACGAGCACGTCACCCACTACCTGTCGACGCCCACCGTGCTCGGCACCCTCGACCCCGACGGGCTGCCGGATCTGCGCGTCGTCGCATCCGGTGGTGAATCGCTCTCGCCGGCGCTGGCTGCACGGTGGGTCGCCGGGCGCACGATGCTCGACGCCTACGGGCCCAGCGAAGCAACGATCGTCTCGACCCTCGTCGAGGTCACCGGCGATGCTCCGGCCGGGATCGGAAGCCCGGTGCCCGGCACCGTCGCCCACATCCTCGACGCCCGGCTGCAGCCGGTGCCCGACGGTGCGGTCGGCGAGCTCTACCTCACCGGTGACGGTCTGGCCGCCGGATACCTCGAGGCGCCCGCGCTCACCGCCGAGCGATTCGTAGCGGCGGCGGACGGAACCCGCATGTACCGCACGGGCGACCTCGTGCACCGCACCGGAGACGCCCTCGCCTACCGGGGCCGCACCGACCGTCAGCTCAAGGTGCGCGGGGTGCGCATCGAACCCGGCGAACTCGAAGCGTCGCTGCTCGCGCAACCCGACGTGCGGCACGCCGCGGTCCTCGCCCTCGGCAGCACACTGGTGGCGTTCGTCGCCGGTCACGAACTGACCGCGCAGAACGTGCAGGCATCGCTGGCGCTGGTGGTGCCCCCGCAGCGCATGCCCGGTCGCGTGCGCGTAGTGGACGCACTGCCGTTCACCACCAACGGCAAACTCGACGTCACTGCGCTCGAAACACTCGATGCCGCACAACCGGCCGACGACGTGCTGGTCGACGATCGTCCGCTCACCGACGCCGAAGATCTCGTGGCGACCGTGGCCGAGCACGTCCTCGGCGCGCGGCCGTCCGTGCACCGCGGATTCTTCGCGGCGGGCGGCGACTCGCTGTCGGCCGTCGGGTTCGCCGCGCGTCTCACCGACTCCTTCGGCGTGGATGTGCCCGTACGCTCGGTGCTGCATGCACCGACGCTCGCGGCGCTGGCCCACCGTATCGGGGGTGAATGGGGTAACGACGTGCGAATCCCACTGCGGCACTACGGAACCGACGAACCCGCTCCGCTCGCACCGGCACAGCGCCGACTGTGGCTGCTGAACCGCGTCGACCCCGACACGGCGGCGTATGTCGTACCGGTCGTCCTCTCGCTCACCGGTGAACTCGATGTCGACGCATTGACCGCGGCAGTGGGCGACGTGATCGACCGCCATCGGATCCTGCGCACCGCACACACCGATGCGGGCCAGCAACTGCTCGACCCACCTGCGCTCGAACACCTCTCACGCACCGACGTCGATGCGGCAATCGCCGACACCGTCGCGACGCCGTTCGATCTCGCCACCGAGGCGCCGCTGCGGATCCGGTTGTGCGACGTCGAACCCGGACGGTGGATCCTGGCCGCCGCGGTGCACCACATCGCATTCGACGGCGGCTCCGTCGGCCCCTTGCTCGCCGACCTGTCGCGGGCCTACGTCGCGCGTTCCGCCGGTGAGGCACCGCAATTCGCGGAGCTGCCCGTCACCTACCGCGACTACGCGCGCTGGCAACACGACCTGCTCGGTGAGCCCACCGACCCCGCGTCGCTCGCCGTCCGGCAGCTCGACTACTGGGCAACGATCCTGGACGGCACCCCCGACGGACCGCTGCCGCTGCCCACCGACCGGCCGCGACCCGCGCGCCCGACGCATCGCGGCGAGCAGACAGTCGTCCACCTGGGCGCCGACCTCCACCACCGGATGCGCGCCGCCGCACGCGACCACGACGTGACCGTGTTCATGCTGGCCCACGCCGTGCTCGTCGCGCTCCTCGCGCGGCGCAGCGGCCGCGACGACATCACCGTGGGGACCGCGGTGGCCGGTCGCGGCGATCCGCACCTCGAGCACCTCGTCGGCATGTTCGTCGGCACTGTGCCGCTGCGCACCGTCATCGACCCCGCCCGCCCGTTCGACACACTGCTACGTGACGTGCGCGCCACGGATCTCGGCGCATTCGCGCACGCCGATGTGCCGTTCGACGAGGTGGTCGCGAAGGTCGCGCCTACCCGGGGACGGTCCTACCACCCGCTCTTCCAGGTGCTGCTCACCCACCGCGCAGTGAGTGGTGAGGTGCTGCCGCAGCTGCCCGGAGTGCAGATCATCGAGGCCGACGCCGGTGCACCGCCCGCACAGTTCGATCTCGTGCTCGAGGTCGTCGAACGCGACGGTGGCAACGGCATCGACCTGCGTCTCGTGCACGCCGTCGACCTGTTCGACACCGCCACCGCCGATGTGCTGCTCGCGGACTACGTGTCGCTGCTCGAGGACGCCATGGACCGTCCGCACCTTCCCGTCGGCGACCTCGCCGTGGCCGCACCCGCCCCGCTGTCGACACCCGCCGTCCCGTCGCGCACCCTGGTGGATCTGCTCGACGACGCCGTCGCCGAGCATCCCGGCGCGATCGCCGTGCAGGCGGGACGGGTCGCGTGGACGTACTCCGGGCTCGCCGCCCGCGCCGACGAGGTCGCCGCAGACCTCGCTCGGCGCGGTGTGGGCCCCGGCGATATCGTCGCGATTTCGTCTCCGCGGGATCAGCATTGGCCGCTTGCGGTGTGGGCGGTCGCCAAGAGCGGCGCCGCGTGGATATCGGTGGATCCGGCGCAGCCCGCCGCGCGCGTCGACGCGATCCTGCACGACTCCGGCGCGACCGTCGGGCTCACTGTCGGTGAGTGCGGCCCCGGGAACCTCACCTGGCTCGATCTGACCGCCGACCGCGACGACGTGATCCTGCCCGCATCACCCACCGTGCACGTCGACGACACCGTGCACGTCGACCACACCGCCTATGTGATCTACACGTCCGGCACCACGGGCACCCCGAAGGGCGTCGAGGTGACGCACCGCGGACTCACCGCCCTCGTGGATCTGCAGCGTGAACGCCTCGAGGCCACACCGGGCGCGCGGGTGCTGCAGGCCGCGTCGCACACCTTCGACGCCGCGGTGTTCGAACTGCTCACCGCGCACGCACACGGCGGTACCCTGGTGATAGCCCCCGAGCACACCTTCGCCGGTGAGCCGTTGCAGCAGTTGATGATCGATCAGCGCATCACGCACGCCAACCTCACGCCCAGCGTGCTCGCGACCCTGTCGCCGGACGTGGCGCCGTTGACTCTCGTCGCCGCAGGTGAATCGCTTTCTGCTGCGCTTGTCGACAAGTGGAGTGCGCACCGCGTGTTCAACGGCTACGGCCCCACCGAACTGACGGTCGGGGTGTCCGTCGCAGGTCCGCTCACCGGGGGCCGGAAGCCGAGCATCGGAGTTCCGGTCGCAGGTGCTACCGCACATGTGCTCGACTCGCGGCTGCATCCGGTTTCCGTCGGTGCGGTCGGGGAGTTGTATGTGAGCGGAAGCGGACTCGCTCGTGGCTACCGAAACCGACGAGTCGATACCGCAACACGATTCGTGGCAGATCCGTTCGGGGCGCCCGGGGCGCGGTTGTATCGCACGGGCGACCTGGTGCGGATCGATCCACACGGCGAGCTCGACCACGTGGGCCGCGCCGACGACCAGGTGCAGATCCACGGCATCCGCGTCGAACCCGCCGAGGTCGACGCCGTGCTCCTCGCCGATCCGCAGGTCGATGCCGCCGTCACCGTGCCCGTCGAGGGTTCCGTGCTCGCCGCCTACGTGCAGGGCAGCGCGACAGTCGAGGGCCTGCGACGACGAATTGCCGCCCACCTGCCGCGCCACCTGCGGCCCGCGAGCATCACCGTCGTGGACGCCCTACCGCTCACCTCGTCGGGCAAGATCGATCGAGCGGCATTGCCGCTGCCCGATGCAACCTCAGCCGCAGAGGATTTCGTGTCGCCGCAGGGAGCGACCGCGCAGACCGTCGCCGCGATCTTCGCCCGGCACCTCGACCTGCCGGTCGAAAGTGTCTCCGGCGACCGCGGCTTCTTCGATCTCGGGGGCAGTTCCCTCACCGCCGTGGCGGTGGCGGGTGATCTGCGCGCCGCACTCGATCGGGACATACCACTCGAATGGTTGTTCGCCGCAACGACAGTCGACGAACTCGCGCACCGCATCGAGCACGGAGGCGACGCACCCGACCCGCTCGGAACGGTGATCGAACTCGCTGCCGGCGACGCGCGCCCACCGCTGTTCTGCATCCACCCCGTCAGCGGACTTGCCTGGACCTACCGCGGTCTGACGGATCACGTGGGCGGCCGTGCCCTCTACGGTGTACAGGCCACCGGGACGGACGACATCCCCCGCAGCATTCCCGAATTCGCCGCGCGGTATGTCGAAGCCATCCGTAGTATTCAGCCCGATGGTCCGTATCACCTGCTCGGATGGTCGGTCGGCGGCACCATCGCTCATGAAATGGCCGTGCAGCTACGGGAGGGCGGCGATCGGGTGGGGGTGCTTGCACTGCTCGACACCCTGACGCCGGAAACCCTCCCGCTCGGAGAAGCCCGCGAGCGGGACACCGGCGTCGACGCTCCCGAAAACGAGAGTGCAGCAGTCGCTATCGCGACGCTGCCCGACGAACTCGTACGTGAAGTGCTTCGTCGTGCCGAGGCAGCAGCAGATGCCATCGACGTGGCCGCGCGACGGCACACACCACGTACTTACGAGGGCGACGTCGACCTGTTCGTCGCCACCCCAGATCTCGACCGGCACCCGGATCTCGCTGCCACCTGGCAGCGGTATGTGCGCGGTCTCGTCGTCGAACATCCGGTGCCGTACACGCACTCGGAGTTGACCGGAACGGACGCCCTGCGTTCGTTCGGCCCGGTTCTCGCCAGCGCGCTGGCGGATCGCGACGACCGTCCTACCGTGCCCGTTGGGTGCGCAGTAACCGCAACGAGGGAGACGCCCTGATGGAAGTACACGATTACCTGCGAATTCTGCAGGCGAGGTGGAAGATCGTCGCGGTCACGACGGTGGTCGCCGTCCTCGCCGCGCTCGGTGCGTCACTGCTCACCACGCCGCAGTACGAGGCGAAGACCAGGCTGTTCGTGTCGACGGCATCCAGCGGATCCGTGCAGGAGCTGTATCAGGGCAACCTGTTCTCGCAGCAGCGCGTCGCCTCGTACACCAAGCTGCTCACGGGCACGAATCTCGCCGAACGCACCATCGACACACTCGGATTGACCGACGTGACGCCCGCCGAACTGGCAGCGACGGTCACCGCGTCGTCGGCGCCCGACACCGTGTTGATCGACATGGCCGTGTCCGATCCGTCGCCCGAACGCGCCCGCGACATCGTCAACGCGATGTCCGACGAGTTCGTCGGCATGGTCCGTGAGCTCGAGACCCCCGAGGACGGCGGGCCTCCCACGGCGCGCGTCGTCGTCGAGACCCATGCCACTGCCCCGACGGCACCGGTGACCCCGAAGACCACGCGCAACGTCGCGCTCGGTCTGGCCGTCGGTGTGCTGCTCGGTATCGCCCTCGCGGTGCTGCGCGATCGCCTCGACAACACCGTCAAGGATCGCGAAGCAGTCGAGGAGATCGTCGGATCCGGTGTGGTCGGTGTGATCCCGATGGACAAGGCGCGCCAGGAAACGCCGGCCATCTCGTTCGTCGACGCCAACAGTGGCGACGCCGAGGCCTACCGAGAAATGCGTACCAACCTGCAGTTCCTCGAGGTCGACCATCCGCCGCGCGCGATCGTGGTGACCAGTGCGCTACCCACCGAAGGGAAGACGACCACCGCGATCAACCTCGCGCTGGTGCTCACCGAGGCCGGGCACACCGTCGCGCTGATCGAGGGCGACCTGCGTCGTCCCCGCGTGTCGAAGTACCTCGGTGTGATGGGTGGCGCCGGTCTGTCGACCGTGCTCGCGAGCCAGGCGTCGATCGCCGACGTCATGCAGACCACCAAGTACGACGGCCTGTGGGTGCTCGGTGCGGGTGCGTTGCCGCCGAACCCCTCCGAATTGCTGGGCTCCGAACACGCCCGCGATGTACTCGAGGATCTGCGGTCGCGGTTCGACTACGTCATCATCGACGCGCCGCCGTTGCTGCCCGTCACCGACGCGGCGGTGCTCAGTACCATCACCGACGGCGCCCTGCTCATCGCACGGCACGGCAAGACCACCAAGGAACAACTCTCTCGCGCGGTCGGCAACCTACGTTCGGTCAACGCGACCGTGCTGGGCACGATCCTCAACATGACCCCGGCGAAGGGACGCGGCGGATCGTACGAGTACCGGTACTACTACGAGACGGACAAGGCGGCCGACAGCGCCGCGAAGGCCGTGCCCACGGTTGCGGCGCAGCGGGTCGTGACTCCACCGGTTCCGCCACGCCAGCAGGGCTCCGAGCCGGGCCAGCATGCGTCTCCCGAACAGTCGCAGGCGATGTCGTACCCGACCGGAACCGACTCGTGGCGGGTGACCGAGTTCCCGCAGGCGCCGGCACGGCACAGCGAGGAGCAGCCGTATTCGACGCAGGCGTACTCGGCCGTGCAGAGCTACGGACCCGCCAACGGTCATGCGGCCGAACACCAGGCGTCGCGGCCGGTGATCCAAGCACCGCGACGCCCGGTAGGTGACTCAGGCCCGGATTCGGGCGAGCAGAGGTAGCAGCAGATCGGCAATCTCCGAACCGACCGCGACGAACGTCTCCTCGTCCTGGCCCATCGGATCGGTGATGTCTTCCGGCCCGGGTTCAGCAGTGTGCTGAGCCCGGGCCGCTGCCAATTCTGCGACGGTGGTTGCGCCACTCGTCTCCATGAGACGGGCCGCCTCCTTCAAGGTGAAGGTCACGCGCATCATGCGCGGGGCCACCTCGACAACCTTGCTGCGCTGCCGTTCGCTCATGGTGATGATCAGGTCGGAATCTTCTGCGAGTTGTGGTGCGATGCGTTGCGCGGTGAACCCCTCGGGGTCGCCACCGAGTTGCTGCAGCACCAGTGCCGCCGTGGATTCCATCCCGTGCCCGACCATGGCGCGGGTACCTCCGCTGTGCGCGGTGAGATCGGTCCGGCCAGCCTCGGCTGCGTATGCGGTGGTCAGGCGTTCAGCGGTGGGCGAGCGGCAAATGTTTCCGGTGCACACAAAGAAGATCCGCATTGGGCGATCGTAGGGGACGCTGTCTGACATGTCGGGTGTGGGACACCGCGATGTGGTGTTGCAAACATGTCGTATCTCGAGCGACCTGCACTGCCGGTGAAAGAAACTCCAGGTGAGCGACCCGATGTGTCCGTTTCGTGACAGAAGTGTTGTCGTGACGTCCGGTGGAAGTGTTTGGCACGCTCCCGGTTTTCGCGCACACTGAGGTGATGTGGTGGTGGATCGCAGTGGGATTGATGGCCTGGCTGGCAGTGTCGGTCGCCGTCGCGTTCGCTGTGGGGGCGTTTCTGCGGGTGGCAGAGCGAGAAGAGCAACTGGTCGAATTGCAGCGTGATCAACGCGATCACGCGCGGCCGCCTCTGCTGAACTGACCAACGAAATACGAGAAAGCGACATTCCGGTACTTCCCGGCGTGGGATGTCGTTCGTCGCGACACGGATCGTTACCTGCGATAACGTGCAGATGAAGCTGTGCCTGACAGAGGTCGGTTTCGCGTGCCGCTCACGACGCGGACGCACCAGAAAATTTCGGGGAGGAAATTGATGAATTCTGTCGCGAAGAAAGCTGCCCTCACTGCTGCCGGAGCCGCTGCGCTGGCATTCGCCGTCCCGGGTGTCGCATCCGCTGCCGGCCCGAACGTCTCTGCTTCCGCGGACGACACCTCGATCACGGTCGACTTCGACCTGCCGCAGGATTCCGTCGAACTCGGCGCCACCTGCGTCACCTACGTCCTTGAGCCGGGCACAGTCGACACCGCGACCCCGTCGGGTCGTATCGACAACCAGCCCGCCGGTACCGAATTCTCGGTGAGGAACACCGAGACCTCGTCGGCCACCTACGTCAAGGACGGTGCACCCGCGCAGACCGGTGCTCGTGCGCTGACGCCGGGCACGTACGAGGTCTACTGGGGGTGCCAGGACGCCGCGGGCGCCACCTACGACAACATCTTCGATGCATCCGGCCGTCCGTTCTCGAAGGCACCCATCACGGTGACCGTCGGTGGCGGCGAGGGTGCGCCTGCCGAAGGCGCGCCTGCCGAAGGCGCTCCGGCTCCCGCTTCCGAAGCAGCCCCGGCGCAGACGGGGCCGGTCTCCGACGAGCCGATCACGACGCCGGAACCCCCGGTGCAGGAGGAACTGCCCATCGATCCGCTGCAGTGGTTCCTGGACTTCCTGAGCGACCTGTTCGCACCGCAGTCCTCGCAGCCGTGAGGTGAGCCCGTGGCTCCGGCGGTGTCTTCTTCGCAGGCGCCGCCGGACCGCTACGAGGCGGTTTGGCAGAGTTCGATTCCAGAGTTATAGTGACGGCGGTCACTCACGTCGGGTGGTTGTGACCTGCGTCCGCCGGGCAGGCCGGCGTCGAGTGCGACGAGGATTGACTTGAGCACCTGCACCACCGATTCAACGTTCGACAGCTCCGCCGCGCCGGGGAGCACCGAGTGGATCAAAGCCCACCTCGCGCGGATGGACGAAGACGTTCAGGGCGACGAATTAGTAGATCGCCGCAACTGACCTCATCCGCGTGCTGCGAAGTCAGCCGCGCGTTGTCTGCAGCGCGCGGCTGTCCGCAGAGGTCGCATTCGGAGGCGCTATGACCGGTGTCCCCGGCTTCGACGGTCTCGACCTCGACGCGCTGTCCGCCCGCGCGGGAGCGAAGTGGGCGCACGCGGCAGCGAAAGGCATGCTCCCTTCCTGGGTCGCCGACATGGATTTCCCGGTGGCACCGGAGATCCGGCGTGCGCTGCACGAACGCATCGAGAGCAGCGACCTCGGATACCCCGATTGGTTCGACGGCACACCGCTACGCACGGAATTCTCCCGGCGCATGGCCGCGCGATACGGGTGGGAACCGGATCCGGATGCGGTACGTGAGCAGACCGACCTCATCCAGGCATTGCAGATCATCCTGCATCTCGCCACCGCCCGCGGCGATGCCGTCGCCATCCAGACCCCGAACTACCCGCCGTTCCTCTCCACCCTGCGTCGGATGGGTTTGCAGCAGATCGACTGTCCGTTCGTCGACACCGGCGACCGGTGGGAACTCGACTTCGGCGGCTTCGAACGCTCGGTCGCGCGGCATCGTCCTCGCGTCCTGGTTCTGGTGAACCCCCATAACCCGACCGGCCGGGTGCACACCCGTGACGAACTCGAGCACATCGCCGATCTTGCCGAGCGATTCGACATGCTCGTCGTGAGCGACGAAATCCATGCCGAGCTGATCTACGAGCCGTACCGGCACATCCCCTTCGCGTCGCTCGGCAGTGAGGCCGCTGCCCGGACGGTGACGATCACGTCGGCGAGCAAGGCCTTCAACCTGGCCGGATTACGCTGCGCCGTAGTGCATTACGGTTCGAGTGGCCTGTTGTCGCGGCGCGACGGAGAACCGTTCGATCTGTACGGGACGGTGTCGGTGCCCGCGGTGGTGGCCACGCTGGCGGCCTGGCAGCACGGCGACGCCTGGCAGGCCGATCTGCTGCGGGTGCTCGAGCGTAATCGCCGACGCGTACACGAGGTGTTGCGGGCGGAGGTTCCCGCTGCGCGGCACCACGCTCCCGAAGCGACATACCTGTCGTGGGTCGACGCCGGTCCGCTCGGAATCGATGATCCCGTAACCCGCATAGGCGAGCGAGGTGTTCTCGTCGACGGTGGTGCACGTTTCGGACGCGACTCCCGCAACCACGTGCGGATCAACTTCGCAACCTCGGATGTGCTCCTCGAGCGGATCCTCGACGGTGTGGTCGCGGGGCTGGCTACAGGCAGGCGCAGGAAAGCCCCGCCGGCGAATTGAGGGGGGAGGAGCCAGCGGGGCTCTGCGCTGCATCTCCTGTGTCGGGGAGGACTTCAGGGAGATACGGCCACGCGAAGTGGCCGGTGCCGAGTCTAAGTGAGCATGACTGTTTCGTCCAGAACCGATACCGAATGGTGATGTAACACTGAGACAAAGGGTGGCCTATGGTCTAATCGCCGACGCGGACCGGCATCGGCCGGGTGTCGTCGGGATGCCGTGGGATCGGCCCGCTCGTCGGTCGCCGACGCCGACGACGACGCCGGCTGCGGATGCTGTACCAGCAGCCCCACGCGGCGATGCACAACCCCACGGCCGACAGCAGATCCGATTCGGTGAGCCCGTGCTCGGGCGTCACCACGTAGAGGACGCGGCCTTCGATGGGACCGTTGAGTAGTACCCACAAGCCGGACGCGACGGCAGCGGCGAGGCTCGACAGCAGATGCGGGCGGGCGAGACACCAGGTGGACGCCGCGAAAAGCGAACACATGGCGACGAGAGAGTAGAACTCGACGTTCTCCATGATCGGCCACCGTCCTTCGCGCTGCGTACCCGAACCACTGTACTCAGCGCGACACCGTGCTCGCCGGAGCTGCGCGGGTGTTCTGGATTACTGCGGGGCGCCCTGGACGCCGGTGTGCTCGCGCTGCTCACGCATCCACTTGGGTGCGATGAAGACACCTTCGGCCTCCACACACACCCCCTCGGACCCGGAGATGGATCCTGTCGCGAACGCCTTCGAGCCCTCGATCCGATCGAGTTGCGCCTCACAGTGCAGGTCGCCGAGCGGGGTGGGGCGTCGATACTTCACCGTCAGTGTGCCCGTCATGCCCGGAGCCCCCGCGTGGCGGGCGGTGTCGCCGAGGAGTTGATCGAGCACCAGTGCGGAGACTCCACCGTGCACGAACCCGGCGGGACCCTCGTACCCGGCGTGGAGATGGAAGTCGGCCCACACGCGACCGTCGTCCTCGAACCGGAGGTCGAGAGGCGGGGCGATCGGGTTGCGCAACCCCATCGCGGCGTTTCCCCAAGTTCGGAAGCTGCCGGCATCGTTGAAGCGCGTGCCCCACGGGCCGGTTTCCCGATCCTGTTCGAGAATCGACTTGGCCTCAGCGAGGTGCTTGCGAGCTGCGAGGATCTCGTCGTCGCCGCCACGGGACTGGATCGACAGCAGGATGAGATCGCGCAAATCCTGGGCAAGCGGCCGGTATCGTGCAGCCTGAGCTGCGATTTCTTCGTCCGACAACCCATCGTTGACGTACAACCGGAAGGTGTCGAGCGAATCAATCATCGTCGGAATTCTCCAAAATCTACGCAAGGTGAACCCTGCTATCCGACCAGGGAACATATGCCCTTGTCAAAAGGAGTAGTCGCTGTTCGGGACTGCTATCGCCAGCGAGCGGGGGCATCGGAGTCGGCCTCGAGGGGACGCTGATAGGACAGATCGGACGTGTCGCGGGTGCCTTTGAGGAAGGCCTGCTTCGTGAAGAAAGGCGACTGCAGCAGCGATGCGTCGGCCGAAGCGGTCCACTCCACCGTCGACCTGCGCACCGCGATCCGCCAGGTTCCGTCGCGCTTCTCGAGCCGGTCGATGTAGCGACCGCTCATCAACTGCACTGTGGACGAACCCTTTCCGAGCAGTCCGACGATGGCATAGCTCTCACAGTGCGCGGTGTCGCCATCGATCTCGCACGTGTGGGTGGTGATGTTGTGGGTGTGGGCGTCCGCCGTCGCGGCATGGGTGGAGTTGGCCCAGCCCGCGTAGTCCGGACCGCTGTTGATGGTCGCACCGTGCTCGTCGACACCGTCGTCGTGGTAGGTACCGCCGAGAAGGTCGGTGTCGTGTCGGTCACACCCGCGTGCATGGTTCGCGATGCAGTCGAGAATCGCCGTCCTGTCCATCAGGTACTGCACGTTGCGTTCGAGGTCGGCCAGGTCGGTCATGCCACCGCTTCCTCGCCTACGAGGGTGGTGCGATGCAAGAGCCGTGGCGACGTGGCCGAATACGGCACGGCCCGGTGCAGCATGCCCGTGTTGTCCCACAGCACGAGGTCGCCGGGCTGCCAGTGGTGACGCAGCGAGAATCGCGGCTGCGTCGACCACGCGAGGAGGCGTCCGATCAGGCCCTTGCCCTGCTCCTCGGGCCAGCCGACGACATGCGAGGCGGTGGCGCCGATCAGCAAGGACTTGCGGCCGCTGCGCCGTGTCCACACCAGCGGATGCTCGCGCTCGGGCACCCGCGCCCACGCGAGTTCCTGCTTTTCCGTCGGCTCGGGGTTGGCGAGGCGCTGGGCTGTGGCGAAGCTGTGCACCACGCGGAGCGTCTCGAACTCGGCCTTGTCCTGGTCGGAGAGGGCCTCGTACGAGGCGTAGGTGTTCGCGAACTCGGTGTCGCCGCCCTCGTCGGATACCTGCAGCGCGGTCAGCAGTGTGCCCTTCTGAGGGACCTCGTCGGTGGCGCCGTCGATGTGCCAGTGGAAGGTGCCGGTGTTGTACGACGCGAGGACCGTCTTGGCGGGGTCGAGGCTGATCGCGGACACCTCGGGGTGGTCTTCCTGGCCGCCCATCGGCGGAACGACGACCTCACCGAGCATGCGGCTCAGTTCGACGAGGTCGCTGTCGCTGATCCTCGCTTCGCGGAATACGACGACGCCGTACTGGTCGACCAATTCCTGGCAGCGCGCGGCGGCTTTCGGATCGTTCAGTGTATGCCCGGCGACGCCGGTGATCTCTGCGCCGATTTCTTCGGAGATAGGGGTGATGTCGGGAAACAAGATGTGGCCCTCCAGGTCGAGCGAGAAGTAGATACTGATTTCTGAGAGTACTATTCTCATTGACTAAAGGTAAGATTCTCAAAGGAGGTTTGTGGTGAGGATCGGGTTGACGGGTGGTGCATCGACCACCGACAAGATCGTGCGACAGGCGCAGAAAGCAGAGGCCGACGGCTTCACGTCGCTCTGGTACGCGAGCACGGTCGCGGGCGATCCACTCGCTGCGCTCGCCGTCGCAGGTCGCGAGACGTCGTCGATCGAACTCGGCACCGCGGTGCTTCAGACCTACCCCGTCCACCCGCTGCTGCAGGCGAACCGTGTCGCCGCGGTCGCGGAAGCGATGGGCCGTCCCGGGTTCACCCTGGGCCTCGGGCCGTCGCACGAGAGTCTCGTGCGCGACGTCTACGGCATGTCGTACGACCGGCCCGGTCACAACACCGAGGAATACGTCCGCATCGTCACCGCACTTCTGCGTGGCGAAGACGTCGATTTCCAGGGTGGTGAGTGGAGTACTCGGAGCGAGGGCCGGATGGTGCGTGTCGCGCATGAGGTGCCCGTGTTGTTGTCGGCGATGTCGCCTCGAATGCTGCGTGTCGCGGGGCAATACGCCGATGGCACGGTGCTGTGGATGGCGTCGGCCAAGGTCGTCGAATCCGTCATCTCACCCGCTATCCGCGCTGCGGCGGAGAAAGCGGGCCGCCCGTCGCCGCGCATCGTCGCGGGGCTACCCGTTGCGGTGCACGACGATGCCGACGAAGCGCGCGCCGCGGTCGCTGCGACCGCCACCGTGTACGCCGGAATGCCGAACTATCAGCGTGTCCTAGAGATCGGGGGAGCGAGCACCCCCGCCGACGTCGCGATCGTCGGCACCGAAGAGTCCGTCCGCGCCCAACTGCAGAACCTGCTCGACGCCGGTGCTACCGACGTCTGGGCCGCGATCTTCCCCGTCGGCGACGACGTGCGCGGCTCGTTCCAGCGGACGCGCAACTTCCTGAGTTCGATCACCACCCGGTAGCCCCTTCCCGCGCGGGCATTGGTTTCCCACACCCGTAATTACAGCTGCGGGAAGCGAATTGCGTCGCGGGAGTTGTCCACAACTGCCGGATCCATCCACAGATCTGCGGAAATCCGTGCTCTGGGCAGGATCCGGATGTCTGGCGGTGACACTCTCGGCGTCATGACCTCACCGAAACCCCTCCGCCGCAGCGACGCCCTCAGCTCAGGACTGAGCGACTCCGAGATCCGTCGTGCGCTCCGAACCGGCGCACTGCAGCGACTCACCCCCGGAATCTATCTGGACGGCCCCACCGCCGAGGGCCTCGACGCGATCGAACGACATCGAATCCGGGCGCGAACCACAGGAGCAGGACTGCCCGACGGGTCCGCGATCAGCCATGTGTCTGCCGCGGTTCTGCACGGACTGGCATTGTGGCGACCCGATCTGAGCCGCGTCCACGTGACCCGGGCCGGGACATCCGGTGGCCGTCGCGGCACCGGACGTCATCTGCATGTGGTGCAGCTCGGCGGCGACGACGTCGTCGAGGTCGACGGAGTGCCGTGTACGTCCATCGCGCGGACGGTCGCGGACCTCGCCTGCACCGCACCGATCGACGAGGTCGTGATTGCCGGGGATTCGGCATTGGCGGGAGATCCGTCGCTGAAGACGGCACTGCCGGAGACTCTCGAGTCCCTCGGCCGACGGCAAGGGATCGCCGCAGCGCGACGGATCATCGCGTTTCTCGACGGACGTAGTGAAAGCCCCGGTGAGTCGCTGAGCCGGCTGCGAATGGAACAGATCGGGCTGCCTGCACCCTCGTTGCAGGAGGTTGTGCACACTCCGGAGGGCGAGTTCGTTGCCCGCACCGACTTCTACTGGAAGGAGCATCGGATCGTCGGCGAATTCGACGGTATGGGCAAGTACGGCGGTGACGGCCCCGACGTCTTTCGCCGGGAGAAGCTTCGGGAGGACGCGCTACGCGATCTGGGTTTCCACGTGATCCGCTGGACGTGGGCGGAACTGTCCCGATTCGACGTCGTCCGTGCCCGCTTCGAGCGGGCGGTGGAGCGAGCGAGGCGTGACCGGTGATCAGTCCTCCTTCCCGCGCGCATCCCTGCTTCCCACATCGGCGATTGTCGTTGCCGGAGACTGGTCGGCGCGCGGGAAGGGACGTGGGGTATCGGCTACCGCGGGGGCCGACGAAGGGTGATCGTCAGCAGTGTGAGCAGCCTGTCCTCCGCGCCGGAATCGACGAGCGCGACCTTGATCACCGAGTGGTCGTCGGCGTCACGGACGACTGTGCCGTGCGACCGCGCCGGCCCCTTCTTCACCTGCGCCAGATAGTGGACCTGGATGTCGGCGGCGACGAGCCCCGGTCGCATTGCGTGCGCAGCGGCCTCGGCAAGCAGGGCCTGCGCGCCGCCCTGGATGGTGCCGATGGAATTGGCGACGAAGCCGGTGAGGTCGAGCTCGAACTCTCCATTGGCGGCGTCGATCTCGCGAAGGTTCAGCCGCGAGAAGACGTCGTCGTCGATGGGGACGGGCGGGTATTCGCGAATCGTCCCGACCCACTTTTCGGGGGTGTACGACGCGACATCGCCGTGGGTCGCGGCAGAGCGGGGGAGGCGCACGAAGGTCACGAGACCGCGCGCGGCAGGGGTGAGGCCGCCCGTGCCCGAGGTGTCGATCGTGTTCGCGATTTCGCGGAGATCGGTGACGCCGTGCGTGTCGTATACGTCGGTCTCCACCAGGATCGTCTTCTTGCCGACGCGGATCAGCTTGGCGTCGATCGCGATCGGGCCCGGTCGCAGGAAGCCTGCGGCGTGGATCGACAGATCCTGCGTCGCGGTCCAGTCGGGGGAGCCCACGACCAGCGCCGGAGAGGAGGCGACGATGTCGACGAGTGTGGTGAGGAACCCGAGCGATGCCGTGCCGTCCGGGGTGCACAGCTTGTCGGTGACCGTCGCGCCCATGATGGCGCGATCCCGCGAAACCTGCAGCGACGTGATGCCGAAATCCGAGGTGAAAGTGTTGTCTGCGGACACGTCCATCCCTTCCCGCGTGGAAATGTCATTCTCAATCATGAAAATGACTCTTCCATAAAACTGGGCAGAGTGGGAGGGTCACCTTCAGTCGTGGTAACCCGACCCGTCGCCCGCCAACCGGATGTAGAGGAGCTTGTCGCGCGCAGCCAGAGCGCTGACCTCGGGCGATCCCGCCCGGAACAGGCTGCCGTTGCGCTCGACACCGAGCACGATCTGCCCGAGATGTCGCGGGTCCTGGCCGACCTCGTCGAGGTCCACATCGCGCTCGGCGATGGTGAATCCCTCTTCCGGGGTGAGGATGTCCTCGATCATGTCCACTACGCGGGGTGAACTTCGCGCGGCACCGAGTAGCCGTCCGGCGGTCTCCGACGACACCACCAACGTGTCGGCACCGGAGCGACGCAACAGATGCGCGTTCTCCGATTCGCGGATCGCGACGACGATCTTCGCGTTCGGATTGATCTCGCGGGCGGCGAGGGTGATGAGCACGGCGGTGTCGTCGCGATTCGCCGCGACGATCACCGACGCCGCGCGCTGCACTCCCGCGACACGCAGCACGTCCTGTTTGGTCGCCGAGCCGTGCACGGTCACCAATCCCTGGCCGGCCGCACTCTCGAGGACCACGGGATCGCTGTCGACCACCACGATCTGCGACGGCGGGACCTCGTCGCCGAGCATCGCGTCGACAGCGGAACGACCTTTGGTGCCGTACCCGAGGACGACGGTGTGGTCGCGGACCCGGCGCCGCCAGTTCTGGATGCGGAACGTCTGACGTGACGTCTCGGTCAGAGCTCCCAGCGTCGTACCGACCAGCACGATGAGGAAGAAGACGCGCAGCGGTGTGATGACGAGGACGTTCATCAGCCGCGCGGACGGGGTGATCGGAGTGATGTCGCCGTAGCCGGTCGTCGAGAGCGACACGGTGGCGTAGTAGATGCAGTCGAGCAGCGACAGCTCGTTGTCCTGGGCGTCCCGATAGCCGTCGCGGTCGATGTAGACGAGCACCACCGCCACGAACAGGGCGGCCAGGGCGTAGCCGATGCGACGCACGATCGCGCGCGCCGGGCTCGTCGACGTCTGGGGAACTTTCAGCACACCGACGAGGGCGAAGTCGGGGCGCTCGGTGAGCTGATCGGACCGGCTGAACCGGGCTCGCAACCTGTCGGGCATTACGTCACTCTTGCACGCGCTGCGTCGTTCCGTCGACGTTCGGCCCGGTCGGTTGTCAGCTGGCGACGACGTCGCGCAGTTCCTCGCGGGTCGTCCGATAGATCTCGACGAGGTCGGCGTCTTCGCCGCGTTCGATGCGCCGGACCCAGCTGTCGAACGCGATGCGGGAGGCCACCCCCGCCGTTTCGACGAGCAGCCGTGCGTACGAGGCGGATCGGATGCCGTGCAGGCGGTGGGTGATGTTCTCGGTGATGCGGCAGATCGCCAGAGAGTCGGCGGCGAATGCGGCTGAGCGAAGGTGGTCGTCGGAAGAGATGAGCCGTCGGGTGCGGAGCACGCGATCCCGCGCGTCGTCGGAGGACGACAGGAGACGCTGCAGGGAGCGTTCGTAGATCGACTCGATGTGAGTGAAGGTGATGTCCTCAGGCGACATGGATTCGAGCAGCTCGACGATTTCTGCTTCGAGATCGCGGTTGGGGCCCCACACCGATTCTTCCTTGGTGGGGAAGCATCGGAAGAACGTGCTCGAGGACACACCTGCGTGCCGGGCGATCTCGTCGACGGTGGTGGCCGCGAAACCTTGGCGTTCGAACAGCTCCAGTGCTGCCCGCGAAATTTCGAGCCGTGTTTCCTGCTTGCGGCGTTCCCGCAGGTTGGGGGCATGCGCGCGAGTGTCGGGCTCGGTGGTTCGGTTCATGTCGCGGCTCCTTTCGCCTCGAACCGCACGGTAAGAGTCGATGTCAATCTAACAGCCGAAATCTATTTGACAGCCACTTCCATGCAGGGTGAGACTTTCGGAGTTACCCAGGAGTGCTCGACCCACCCCCATTTCAGGAAGCAAACGGACATGCAGTCACCCCAGTTGGAAGACCAACCGACCGCCGGTCATGACACCGACATGGAGCCCGGCAGCAAGGTGCTGATCGGTGTTCTCGTGGTCGCAGCATTCGTCATGATCCTGAACGAGACGATCATGAGTGTCGCGCTGCCGCCGCTGATGGTCGATCTCGACATCACCGCGAGCACGGCCCAGTGGCTCACCACCGGTTTCATGCTCACCATGGCCGTGGTGATTCCGACCACCGGCTACCTGTTCCAGCGATTCACGCTCCGTCAGGTGTTCATCGCCTCGATGGGTGTGTTCAGCCTCGGCACCTTGCTCGCCGCGACGGCCCCGGGGTTCGAACTGCTCCTCGTCGGGCGAGTGACACAGGCCGCCGGTACCGCCATCATGCTCCCCCTGTTGATGACGACGGTGCTGCGGGTGGTGCCCGCCCATAGACGCGGCGGCATGATGGGCATCATCTCCATCGTCATCTCCGTGGCACCGGCCGTCGGGCCCACCATCTCCGGCATCATCCTGGACGCGCTCGACTGGCGCTGGATGTTCTGGATCGTCCTTCCGATCGCGCTCGTCGCGTTCGGTATCGGCATCACCTTGGTCAAGAACGTCACCGACCCGAAGAAGGTCCCGCTCGACGTCCTGTCGGTGATCCTGTCCGCCTTCGCGTTCGGCGGCATCGTCTACGGGCTGAGCAGCATCGGCCATTCGGCGGAAGACTCGAGCATCCCGGTGTGGGTGCCCCTTGCTGTCGGTGTTGTCGCGTTGGTCGTGTTCGTGCTGCGTCAGCTCTCGCGGCAGAAGGACGGCCGAGCCCTGCTCGATCTGCGTCCGTTTGCCACTCCGGCGTTCAGTATCGGGCTCGGCATGGTGATCATCAGCATGATGTCGCTGTTCGGTGCGCTGATTCTGCTGCCGCTGTACCTGCAGAACGTTCGCGGCCTCGACACGCTGGAGACCGGCCTGCTGCTGTTGCCGGGCGGCCTGGCGATGGGTGTGCTGTCGCCGTTCGTCGGACGCGTCTACGACCGCATCGGTGCACGTCCGCTCGTCGTTCCCGGTGCCGTCGTCGTCAGTGCGGCGCTGTGGTTGATGACGCTCTTCGACGTGGACTCGTCCATGACGCAGATCATCGGCACGCATGTGC
Source organism: Rhodococcus ruitaii (assembly GCF_055230935.1). Classification (NCBI taxonomy): domain Bacteria; kingdom Bacillati; phylum Actinomycetota; class Actinomycetes; order Mycobacteriales; family Nocardiaceae; genus Rhodococcus; species Rhodococcus ruitaii. Next base: position 504,118 of record NZ_JBUYWC010000003.1, read on the forward strand.
TGATGATGCTCGGCCTCGCGTCGGTGATGACACCGCTGATGACGTCGTCGCTCGGGTCGGTGCCGGCCGAGCTCTACTCGCACGGCAGCGCGATCTTCAACACCATGCAGCAGTTGGCGGGTGCAGCCGGTACGGCGCTGTTCATCACCGTGATGACCGTGACCGCCACCTCGAGCATCTCCGACGGGGCCACCGAGATCGTTGCCAACCAGGACGGTATCCACACCGCGTTCCTGTGCGGTGGGGTCGTGTCGATGCTGGCAGTGGTCGCGGCGTTCTTCATCCGGAAGCCCGCGGCGGCGGTCGCCGAAGCGAAGTAGGCAGGGCACACGTAGACCTCGCGGGGCTGGTGGCTTCCCACCGGCCCTGCGAGGTTCGTGTGTGTGCGGTGTGCTTGCCTCAGATGTCGAGGAATACGGTCTCGCGTCCGCCGTCCGGGGTGTCCTGGAGCCGGATATCGAAGGTGTAGACGGGTTTTCCGTCGCGTTCGCTGCGCGTGGCGATCAGCGTGTTGCGACGGACCTCCCATTCGATCGAGCTCAGCAGCGGATCGGCGGCGTTGGCGTCGGCCTCGTCGTCGAAGTAGAGGCGGGTATGCAAGCCGACGTTGATGCCGCGCGCGAACAACACCATGAGCACGTGCGGGGCCTGCGTCGTGCCGTTGTTTCCGGGTGCAGCCCCGGGCTTGACGGTCTCGAACGTGTAGACGCCCGTGTCGAAGTCGCCTCCGGTTCGGCCCCACCCGCGGAACGACGAGTTGCCGCCCTGCGGGTCGCCGGGATGGGCGTACCGGCCGTCTGCGTCGGCTTGCCAGATCTCGATGAGCACGTCGCGGACCGGAGTGCCGGATCCGTCGAATACGCGTCCTTCGAGTGTGATTCGCTCGCCAGGCGTGTCGTCGGTGGCGAGCGTGTTGCCGAAGTTGTTCTCGAAGATGTCGAATCCGGCCTGCTGCGGCGCGAGGCCGATGTGCACGTACGGCCCACCTGTCTGCGACGGGGTCTCGGGCCGACGTACCACCATGGGAAACGGTGTGAGCGGCTGGTTCATCGGTGCTCCTATGCGTTCTCGAAGAAGGTGGCGCGGCGGCCCCGCAGCGTGATGTCGAATCGGTAGGCGCGGGCGTCGAACGGGGCATCGTTCGCGGTGTCGGCCTGGGCGATCAGGCTGCGCACCTGGTCGCGGGAGGGGATGGTCGCGGCGATGGGGCACTGCTCGATCAGTGGGTCGCCCTCGAAGTACGACTGGGTGATCAGGCGCTGTGCCCAGCCGTCTCCGATGATGGAGAAGTGGATGTGTGCGGGGCGCCACGCGTTGGCGCTGTTGCCCCACGGGTACGGGCCCGGCTTGATGGTGCGGAAGAAGTAGTAGCCGTTGTCGTCGGTGAGCATCCGGCCGCACCCCCCGAAGTTCGGGTCGATCGGCGCGAGGTGGTAGGTGTCTTTCTTGTGCCGGTAGCGGCCGCCGGCGTTGGCCTGCCACGCTTCGACGAGCGCACCCTTGACGGGGTTTCCGAACTCGTCGCGGACGTAGCCGTGCATGATGATCCGCTCGCCGATCGGCAGGCTGCCGTGCGCGAAGTTGAGGATCAGATCGTTGTCCAGTTCGCCCAGCTCGCTTGCGGTGAACAGCGGACCGGTCTTCTCCGACACCGTGTTCCGCGGCGAGATCAGCGCGTTGCGGGGGGAACGCAGAATCGACGTGCGGTAGCCCGGTGTGAGCGCGGGGGGATGCTGCGAGTGGTCGCGTTCGACGAACTCGCCGTACACGCTTCGTTCAGCGATGCTCATGAAGCCGCTCCTGTCGTGTGCCGTGTGTTACACCCCACGCTATGTGTGCCGAACTCTCATGTAAATTGACGATTCGAGCCGAATTGCATAACTTGCAGTAATGGTTCTTCACGGTCGAATCCGGCTACGGCACCTGAACTGCTTCGTCGCGGTCGCGCACGAACGACACGTCGGTCGCGCCGCCGAACGGCTGCATCTGAGCCAGCCCGCCGTCACCAAGACCCTCAACGAACTCGAGCTCCTGGCCGGGGTGAAACTGCTGGACAGAGGCCGTCACGGAGCCGTTCCCACCGCCGCCGGTGAACGTTTCCTGGACCACGCCGAGCGCGTCGTCCAGGCCTTCGACACCGCACTCGCCGGACTGGAGGGCGCCAGCGAATCCGAGCACGCAACCGTGCGCATCGGAGCATTGCCGTCGGCCGCGTCGGTGCTGCTCCCCGAGGTGCTCGGCGGGCTGCGGGCGCGACACCCCGATCTCGACGTCCGCCTCCGCACCGGCACCAACACCGAGCTGCTCGCTGCCCTGCGAGCGGGCAAACTGGATGTGATGGTCGGGCGGATGAGCGACCCCGACACCATGGTCGGACTGTCGTTCGAGCTGCTCTATGCGGAAGCGCTCGCCTTCGTCGTCCGCCCCGGCCATCCGCTGGTGGGCACGCGGGCAACGCTCCCCGCGGCATGTGAATACCCGCTGGTCGTCGGCGTGGCCGGTACCGTCCCGCGACACCACACCGACGTGCTCCTGCGCCGGCACGGACTCGAACTCCCTTCGGGTACCGTCGAGACCCTCGACGTCGCAGTCGCCTCCGCCTACCTGCGCGATTCCGACGCCGTCTGGGTGGCGCCCGAGCGCGTCCCCGGGCGGGACATCGCCGACGGGAGGCTCGCGCGGCTGCCCGTCGACACCGTCGGCACGGCCGAGACAATCGGCGTCATCCGGTCGGCGGCGGCGGCGTCCGCTATCGTCGACGACATTGCTGCGCTGTTGCGCCGAGCCGGTCATGGACCAGTCGGTACGTGAAACCGCGCTCGCGCATTGCCATTTCCGAATGCACCCGATCCGATCCCGAGGTCTCCGATGCCACACCCCCACCAGGAATCCACCCGCGGGCCACTGTTCGACCCGGTCTACGGGGCCGGCGACATAGCGCCCGAGGTGTCGGACCACGCGTGGATCGGAGCGCTGCTCGAGGTCGAGGCGACGATCACCGCCGGCGCCGTGGGGATCGGGCGCGCGACCGAAGCGGACGCCGCCGCCGTGGCCGTCGCCGCCGCCGAACTCGCGCGTGATCTCGACCCCGCCGAACTCGGTGCGCTCGCTGCGGCGGGCGGTAATCCCGTCATCCCGCTCGTGAAACTGCTCCGCGACCGCGCCGACACCCCCGCGTCCGCCGTACACGTCGGCGCAACCAGCCAGGACGTCATGGACACCGCGTCGGTGCTCCTCGCGCGTCGCGCCGGACGAGGCATCCTCGACCACCTCGCCACCGCCGCCGGTGCTGCTGCCGATCTCGCGCGAGCGCACCGCACGACGCCGATGATCGCGCGCACCCTCGGCCAGCAGGCCCTTCCCACGACGTTCGGTGCCCTTGCTGCCGGGTGGCTCACCGGACTCGACGACGCCCACGCCGAACTCGACCGCGCCCTCTCGGCCTTGCCCGTGCAGTACGGAGGCGCCGCCGGCACCCTCGCCGCCATCGCACCCGACGGGATGTACTTCGCCGACGACCTTGCCGACCGCCTCGGGCTCGCACGCGCCACCGTCCCGTGGCACACCGTGCGCACCCCGATGACACGATTGGCCGCGGCTCTCGGTGTTGCGGCAGGTGCGGTGTCGAAACCGGCGACCGACGTGGTGCTCATGGCCATGACCGAAATCGGTGAGGTATCCGAAGATGCACCGGGTGGCTCATCGGCCATGCCGCACAAGAGAAATCCCGTGGCTGCCGTCGCGGCGCGCGCTGCAGCGCGTCGTGTGCCCGGCCTCGTCGCAACGGTGTTGTCGTCGGCCGATCACGAATTCGCCCGCGCAGCCGGGCCGTGGCATGCGGAATGGGAAGCGGTCTCCGACCTACTTCGGCTGACCGGTGGTGCAGCACATCGTCTTTCCGCCTGCCTCGGCGGTCTGCACGTGCACGTCGACGCCCTGGACCGCAACCTCGGGCTCACCGGGGGAGCGGTGCTCGCCGAGAAGGTGGTGAGCGCCCTGTCGCGACACGTCGACGATGCGCGAGCCATCGTCACCGATGCTGCTGTCTCCGGAAGCCCACTCGACGCGGACCCACGCATCACCGCGTATCTGTCGGCCGACGAGCTGGCCGAACTCCTCGATCCCACCCGTTATCTCGGGCACGCCGCCGATCTCGTCGACCGTGCCCTCGCCCGACACGAAGGACTGTGATGATCCCTCTCGCCCATGAACGACACGGTGACCCCGCCGCTCCCTCGGTGCTGCTGCTGGGTTCGCTCGGTTCCGACCGGAGGATGTGGTCGCCGCAGATCGTGGCGCTGTCGCCGATCGCCGACGTCATCGCCGTCGACCATCGTGGTCACGGGGAATCGGATGCGCTCGCAGGCGCTTACACCGTTGCCGAACTAGCCGGGGATGTTCTGGCGCTGCTCGACGAACTGGGCGTCGCCGCAGCGCACGTCGTCGGACTGTCGTTGGGTGGCGCAGTCGGGCAGTGGCTCGCCGCACACCGCCCGGAGCGGGTGCGGTCGCTGACGTTGCTGTGCACGGCCGCCGTGTTCGAGCCGTCGCAGCAGTGGCGTGACCGCGCGGCAACGGTGCGCGCCGACGGAGTCAGTTCGATTGCCGAGCAGATCGTCGGGCGCTGGTTCACGGCCGATCTGGCGGAACGCGACCCCGAACTGGTCCAGCGACACGTTGCGATGGTGTCGGCGACGTCGGACGACGGGTACGCCGGCTGCTGCGACGCCCTCGCCGGGTTCGACGGACGCGCCGACCTCGCGCGAATCGTCGCACCCACGCTCGTGATCGCGGGTGCTCAGGATCCGGCGACCCCGCCCGAGACCATGCGTGCACTCGCCGACGGTATCGCCGATGCCGACTTCCACGTCCTCGACCCGGGTGCACATCTGGTGAACGTCGAGCAGGCGGGCCGAGTGACCGCTCTGATCCGCGCGCACATCACGAGCTCGGAGCAGGTGGGAGCGTATCGTTCTGCGGCGGTCGAGGCGGGGATGCGGATGCGGCGTTCCGTCCTCGGCGACGCGCACGTGGACCGTGCAATGTCGCAGGCCACCGCATTCACACAGCCGTTCCAGGACTTCATCACCCGCACCGCGTGGGGCGACATCTGGGCCCGCCCCGGCCTCGACCACCACACCCGACGGCTCCTGACCCTCGCGATCCTCACCGCGGTCGGTAACGAGCACGAACTCGACATGCACATCCGTGCGGCGCTCCGAGCGGGCATCGATCCCGACGAGCTCATCGAGGTCTTCCTCCACACCGCCGTCTACGCGGGTGTGCCGAACAGCAACCGCGCGTTTGCGATGGGCAAGCAGGCGTTGGCGGATCTCGGAGACTGATGTCAGTTGCGCGGCCAGCCCGTGTAACCCTCGGCGAGATACTGCTGTCCGTACCGCGACGACGTGACGGACGCCAGCTCGCCGAGGGCACGCTTGCGCTCGAACGGGTTCGCATCGGCGCGGGTGTGCAGCATGTTCGTCATCCAGTACGAGAAGTTCTGGGCTCGCCACACTCGCCGCAGGGCGGTGTCGCTGTATCCGTCGAGCAGCTCGGGGGATTTGGTCGCGTAGAACGAGTCGATGGCCTCGAACAGCACGCGCACGTCGGCCAGCGCCAGGTTGAGCCCCTTGGCGCCGGTCGGGGGAACGGTGTGCCCGGCGTCGCCGGCGAGGAACAGGTTGCCGTAGCGCATCGGCTCGCACACATACGAGCGGAACGGCAGCACCATCTGTTCGAAGATGCGGCCGCGCTTCAGCTGGAATCCGTCGGGCCCGTCGACACGTTTCTGTAGCTCGCTCCAGATCTGATCCTCGGTCCACACCGATGCGTCGGTGCCCGGGGCGCACTGGAAGTACATGCGCTGGACCGTGTCGCTGCGCTGACTGATCAGGGCGAATCCGTGATCGGAGTTGGCGTAGATCAATTCGGGCGCGCTCGGGGGCGCTTCGGTGAGGATGCCGAACCAGGCGAACGGGTACTCGACGAAATTGTCGGTACGTGCCTGCTGCGGGATCGAGGATCGGCATACGCTCTGCGAACCGTCCGCGCCCACGAGGATGTCGCAGTGGATCTCGATCGCGGTGCCGTCGGCGTCGGTGAAGCGGATCTTCGGGGTGCCGGTGGTCTGGTCGAGCACTTCGGTATCGGTGACGCTGTAGCGCACATCGCCGCCGTCGCGTGCGCGCGCGTCGGCGAGATCGACGAAGACCTCGTTCTGCGGGTACAGCCAGACCGATTCGCCGATCAGGTCAGCGAAATCGATGCGGTGGCTTTCGCCTGCGAATCGCAGATCGATGCCGTCGTGCCGGTGTCCATCGGTGAGCACGCGCCCGTCGACGCCGCTGTCGGTGAGCAGCTGGACCGACCCGTGCTCGAGGATCCCGGCGCGGTGGGTGCTCGCAATCGTGTCGCGGTCGCGCTTCTCGACGACGATGTTGTCGATTCCCGCCTTCGCCAGCAGATGAGACAGCATCAAACCCGCTGGGCCGGCGCCGACGATGCCGACCTGGGTGGTGTCGATCCGAGTGTTCATGTGAGCCCTCCGCTGTGTGACGTGTGCCATCGAGTGTGGAGGGATTGCTCGGCGTCACCCGCATGGTTTCTCATTGAACAAGAAAGATCATCGAAGAAGGTGGTCACGGCCCGTCGCCGGTAGCGCGAGCGATGCCTCGTGCTGCGGCGCTGAGTACCGCGACGATCGTGTGCCGGCGGGTGCCAGTCGGCACGACGACACCGATCGACGCCACTGCCCGCTTCGACCGGTCGAGCACCGGAACCGCGATGCCGGTGGTGCCCGCGTCGAGAGCTCCGTCGAGGAGCGCGTATCCGCGGGTGCGGATCTCTGCGAGTGCGCCACGCAGCCCACCGTCGAATCGGTCGTCGATACCGGGATGTTCGCGAAGGTACCGCGCCTGGTCGTGCGACGGAGAGAACGCCAGCATCGACATACCGAGCGACGTGTCGTGCGCGGGGAGACGATTGGCCACCGAGGCTTGATTGATCACCGATGCAGGCGACGAAAGGCGCTCGAGCACAAGTACTTCCTCGTCTTGCAGGACGGCGAGTTGGGTGTGCTGGTGAACCACCGACTGCACGTCCTGGATGAATGGCAGTGCGGCGTCGCGCAGGTCGCGGGCGGGATAGCAGCGGGTGACGAGCTCCCACAGCCGAAGGCCGGGCCGCACCTCTCCCGTCGGCTGACGGTCGAGGAATCCGCGTCGCACCATGTCGTCGACGATGCGGTAGGCCGTCGCCTGTGGCAGGCCGGCGCGCCGCGCGAGCGCGCCGACCGTCAGCGTGGGGGTCGACGCATCGAACGCCTCGAGGATCCGGAGCACGCGGTCGAGTACGGAGTCGCCGGTGGGCGAGTTGGCCATTGACCGATTATCCGCCTTCAGGGAGTCAGCGCGGCCAGCAACACAGCGGCGAAGCCTTCCGGGTCGCCGGGGACCCCGTATCCGTCGGCGGTGAACCCTGCGTGACCGCCGGGGAACATCGTGAGTTCGATACCGAGTTGCTTCGCGACCTCCGCCGCCGCGCGAGCGGAGATCTCACCCGTCGACTCCGTGCCCGCGCCGATCACGATCCGGGTCGACGCCGCTGCGAGTGCGTCGAAGTCGGGTTCGTATCCGATACAGGACTGCAGGTTCTGGCTGAGCAGAGCGTCGTCGCGGGAGCCGTCGTCTTCCGTGGGCATACCGAACGCCGACGGGTCGGGGGCGGGCACCGCCAGGTAGGAGGGTTCCAGCTGTCCCGTCTGCGACAGCAGCATGATGAATTTCGCCATCGCCCGACCCATGCCGCTGCGCTGATAGGTGGCGTCGATGTCGTCGACCACCGCCTTGACGACCGCGAAGTCGGGCAGCACCGGACACGCCGGCGGTTCGTGCGCGATGAGCGTCCGTACCTGCGTGGGATGTTTCGCGACCAGGGCGAGGCCGTTCACCGCGCCGCCGCTGCTGCCGAAGAGGTCCACCGGGCCAGCGGCGAGTGTGTCGATGAGACGGTGCAGGTCGTCGGCGTGCAGGTCGGGTGTCGAGCGGCCGGGGGTGTCGCGGGGGCTGCGCATCACACCGCGCGGGTCGTAGGTGACAACGGGGCGGTCGGAGAACTGTGCCGCGAGCGCGGCGAATCCGCCCGCATCCATCGGCGACCCCACCATCAGCAGTGGGATGCCGGACTGCAGGTCGCCGCGGACGTCGTAGGTGACGGTGGCGCCGGGAACGTCCAGGGAGGCCGTGATGACGGGACGATCGAATGTGGTCATGCTCTGACAGACCGGGTTCGACGACAAAACTCATCTGGATGCCGTGGTCTCCGCCGTCCCCACAGAACGCGCCGGAGCTGCGTCATCGATTGCGGAAACCGCTTACGACAAGGAGCGCACGTGCCGAGCGATCCCCGCGAGATCCACGCCCACGTCGACCTGTCGGAGAACAGGCCCGGAAATTCATGCGGGGATACGTGCGCGCCCTCACCGGCGGCAGCGCCTATCTCATGGACACCTTCAATCCCGGGACGCTGCTCGCGACGCTCGGGAACCCACCTGGCGTCGAGCCGCTGTATGCCCGCGACGCCGAGAAGCTGAGAGCCGTTCTCGCTGCGGATTGCCTGCCCTGGCCGCGTGTGCTGATGATCCGGTTCGCGGCGGAAGAGCTCGACGGCCTCCGTCCGGAAACTGGCCGATGATCGCACTGTGATAAGTTGAGCGGAATGTGTTGTCTTGGTATTGCATCGATGAGGTTGCGCCGTCGCTGACGGCGGTACCCACGATTCCTCAGTGAGTTCCGTCGTCCTTCCGGCCCTGCCGGGCGGCGGCTTTCGCATGCCCGGCCCCGTCTACGGATCCGCGGAGCTCTCCAATGCCTACCTACCGTCATGGTCGTCACGAGAACGGCCAGAACTTCCTGCACGACGCAGCTATCCAGAAGACCATCGTTGAACGCATCCGCTCCACCACAGGCCCGATTATCGAGATCGGTCCCGGTGCTGGCGCTCTGACGACGCGATTAGCGCACTTGGCGCGGCCGCTGACCGTGGTGGAGATCGACAGCAGACTCGCCCGTTCTCTCGAAGGGCAGCTACCTCCTCGGGTCGAAGTCGTGCACGACGATTTCCTCCACCACCGGTTGCCCCACACCGATCACGTTCTGGTGGGGAACCTGCCCTTCCACCAGACGACAGCGATCCTGCGACACATCCTGCGGGCACCAGGATGGACTCACGCCGTCGTCCTCGTTCAGTGGGAAGTGGCCCGTCGCCGTGCGGGCGTCGGTGGTGCCACGCTGATGACCGCGCAATGGTCGCCCTGGTTCACCTTCGAGCTGGGACTACGGGTACCAGCGCGGGCTTTCACACCAGCCCCGAGCGTGGACGGTGGCCTCCTGACGATCACGCGCCGGGAGAAGCCTTTGCTGCCGAGGAAAGAGCACAAGGCCTTCCACGCCATGGCACACCGGGTTTTCACCGGTCGGGGGCGAGGCATCGTAGAGATCACCACCCGCGCAGGGCTCTTCGGCCGGACCCGTGCCGCTCGGAAGTGGTCGACCGCCGTGGGCCTGGACCCACGCGCACTGCCGAAGGACCTCTCGGTCCAGCAATGGGTCGATCTCTACCGGTCCGGCGACAGCACCTCGTACACACACCGAGGGTGACCGGTCACGCGCCGGCCTCCACGCCGGCCGGCCATAGCGGCGATCAGCAGAGTGAGGTCCTCGGTCTTCGCGTCGGTCAGGCCCGCACCGGGCCGGGTAAGCGGCCCCCGGGTCGTGGTCGGCGGGCCGACGTCCACGGCAGCGGTGTGGTTGTTGCGGACGGCACTCAGGCGAAGCGCGGACTCGCTCTCCCTACACCACCCAGTCTGGTACTGCGAATAGCTCTTGCAGTTCCTCGAGTAGCCGACACGCATGGAATCCGTCGGCGACGGCATGGTGGATCTGCAGAGCGAGCCGACCAACCACCTCTCCACCGCGCTCGATGACGAATCTCTCCGAATGCGATCGCGCGAAACCAGTCCGCCCGCTGGGCCTCGTGGAGGTCCCAGATATCGTTGACAGTCCTCCCGAAGCCAGATCGACCATTGATGACTTCGACCTTCCCCGGAGCACCCCATGACGACCATCAGCTGGACCGAGAACGACACACGACGAACCGCACTCTGGCGCGCCGAGAATGGCGCGCCAGCACCATCGGTCATCGTCGCTGCCGACGACCGCACGTCTGCCTCTGCGGCCCTCCGGCTTGTCCGGTCGGGGTCAGGTCTGCTCTGGCGCGGTGATTTCCACAACGCCCGCCAGCTCATGCGCGCCATGGACCGACGCACCCAGCAGCGAGCAGCCCGAGCACCGCACGCCTCCGAGCCCGCCGAACTCTTCCGCACCAACAGGAACGCTCGCTCCCGACGAGCAGCCCTGCTGGGAAGAATCCTGATCGCCCTGGAGCCCGACTACTCGATTCGGCTGCGCCGAGCACCGGATGTGCGAGCAGCGTGCACGCATGCCTTCGGACAGCCGATCAGCGAGACGGACGAGGCTTCCGGTGAGGTCACGCTGGTCCCGCTGCCTGAACTCCTCGGAGTCATCGGAGCCTATGAGTGGCACCGCAAAGGAATCGAAATCCCAGCCCTGGGAGCCCGAATCCACCCCGCCTACGGCGTCTTCGCTCCCACCCGCAACGAATACATCGACCTAGTCGCGGATGCTCCGTTGCCTGCAGCTGTCGATCACCCCATCGTGTTCGACATCGGCACCGGAACCGGAGTGCTTGCCGCCATCCTGGCTCGGCGTGCTGTCCGAGAGGTGATAGCAACCGACCTCAATCCTCGTGCGGTGCAGTGCGCGCGCGAGAACATGCAACGACTGGGCCTCGCCGAGCACGTGCAGGTCGTTCAGGCCGACCTGTGGCCTGTCAGCCACAGGCGCGCCGACCTGATCGTGTGCAATCCGCCCTGGATACCCGGGCGCCCCACCTCGGACCTGGAACTCGGGATCTATGACCCAGCGTCCACCGTGCTGAACCGCTTCCTCGACGAGCTTCCAGATCACCTGACACCTCAGGGCGAAGCTTGGCTGGTCCTCTCCGACCTCGCCGAACATCTCGGACTACGCCCGCGCGACGCGCTCCTCGAGCGCATCGCTGCCGCCGGACTGACGGTCACCGGCAGACACGAAGCGACCCCCCGCCATCCGCGCACCACCGACAGCACCGACCCGCTCCACGCTGCTCGATCGCGCGAACGAACCGTCCTATGGCGCCTGTCCACCCGAGGGACATAAGCCTGGCCGCTCGCGATGACACTGTGCCTCGGGTCCCGCGCAGTCTCCGTCTGACATTTGTCATGGTGATCTTGTGACAGCCGGGGATCGCGGCGCGCCCCGTGAACCACGAGACTTCCGATCATGGAACACAGAAGGGTCGCAGCCATCGAGCTGCACGACGTCGTCAAGAGCTTCCGACCCCGAGGCGGCGACGAAGTACGCGCCGTCGACCACCTCGACCTGACGGTGCAGCGCGGCGAAGTCGTCGCGCTGCTCGGCCCCAACGGTGCAGGCAAGACCACCGCTCTCGATATGGTGCTGGGCTTCACCGAACCCACCGCCGGCGTGGTGTCGGTGTTCGGTAAACCACCACGTCACGCCATCGCCGCAGGCCAGGTGTCTGCGGTGTTGCAGACCGGCGGTTTGCTGCGCGACCTCACCGTCCGCGAGACCGTGCAGATGATCGCCTCGACGTTCGCCGAGCACCGCGACATCGACGAGGTCATCGAACGGGCCGGGGTCGCCTCGCTCGCGGGCAGGATGGTGTCGAAGTGCTCCGGTGGTGAACAGCAACGACTGCGTTTCGCTCTCGCCCTGCTGCCCGACCCCGACCTGATCATCCTCGACGAACCGACCGCCGGGATGGACGTCGGCGCCCGACGCGAATTCTGGGCAACCATGCACACCGAAGCCGACGCCGGACGCACCGTCGTCTTCGCCACCCACTACCTCGAAGAAGCCGACTCGTTCGCCGACCGTATCGTCATGATCGCCGACGGGCGCGTCGTCGCCGACGGTCCGACACCCGAGATCCGTGCGCTCGCCACTGGACGAATCGTCTCCGCCGACATCGCCCCCGGACGCGAACACGACGTGCGCGCGGCGCTGGCGTCGCACCCCGGCGTCGCCGACATCTCCGTGATGGGCAATCGGATCGAGATCAGGGCAACGGATTCCGACGATGTGGCCCGTGCGCTACTCGTCGAGTTCGGTGCCACGAACCTCGAAATCGCCGGTGGATCACTGGAGACCGCGTTCCTCACACTCACCGAGAAGGTACCGGCATGACCACCACATTCATCCGCCTCGAATTGCGTCGTCAGTTCCGCGACTACGTGAGCGTATTCTTCATCGCGGTCCTGCCGGCCTTCTTCTACCTCATCTTCGGTGCTGCGCAGTCGTACGCGTCGGAGTCGGCCGGTCACGGCAACGTCGCGATGTACATCATGATCTCGATGGCCGCGTACGGCGCTGTCACCGCAACCACCGGCATCGGCGGGATGGCCGCCGTCGAACGAATGCAAGGGTGGGGACGGCAACTCGGTCTGACCCCGCTGTCCGATGCCGGGTTCGTTGCGATGAAGGCGACAGTCGCGCTGGTGTTCGCCGCGATCCCCATCGCACTGATCTTCATTCTCGGCGTGCTCACGGGCGCCTCGGGGGAGTGGAGCGCCTGGATCCTCGGTTCGATCGCGGTGCTGGTCGGGGCCGCCGTGTTCTCCGTGTACGGGCTGATGTTCGGCCTCGCATTCCGGTCGGAGGCCGCTGTCGGTGCTGCAAGCGGCAGCCTGGTGGTCCTCGCGTTTCTCGGCAACATCTTCATCCCGTTGTCGGGCGTCATGCTCACCATCGCGAAGTTCACCCCGCTCTACGGTTACGTGGCACTCGCCCGCTACCCGCTGACCGAGGGCGTCCTGATCGACAGCAATGGCAACGCCCTGCCTGACGAGCCACTGTGGGTGCCGGTGCTTAACTTGTCGGTGTGGGCAGTGATCTTCGTGATTCTCTCGACATACCTGGTGAAGCGAGGGCGGGGTCGGCAGTGACCGACAGCGACCGGATCGGTGAGGATCCGTGGACCCGCTTCGGCTGGTTCATGGCAACCGTCTGGCTCGTGTTCCTGATCTACCCGATGTTCGAGACCATCACGATAGGGTCCACCCTGGTGAGGACCCTCGGCACGCTCTGCATCGGAGCATTCGCCCTCGTCTACATTCACGGTTTCCGTAGCCTGCACACGCAGAAGAAGACGCCTTCGCGGATTGCGGCAACCCACCTCCCGGTGCTGGCGCTGTTGGTCTTCGCCGTCGGCCTTCAGATCGGAACGGGCGCGCTGGGTATGGGCGCGTTCGTGGTGTCGTTCGCGATGTTCGTCCTGACGCTCGTACCCCGAATGATCGTCTTCGCGACCATGGTCGGAGTGTGTCTGCTGGTGCCATGGTGGACGGGGACCCTGCGCGACGACTTCTTCTACACCGTGATCGTCGTACTGGTCGGGACGATCACCGCCGTGATCCGCGCGGTCGGCGACCGCGACGACGAATACCAGGCCCTGCGCAACGAACTCGTCATCGTGGCCGAACGTGACCGTGTCGCGCGAGACGTGCACGATGTGCTCGGACACAGCCTCACCGCTGTTACCGTGAAAGCTGAACTCGCCGAACGCCTCATCGACATCGACCCGGAACGCGCCAAGGCGGAGTTGGCTGCGATCCGCTCGCTCACCCGCGAGGCGCTCGGCGAAGTGCGGGCCACGGTCACCGGGCTGCGGGTCGCGGGGCTTGCCGACGAACTCGACCGCGCCCGCACCGCACTCGACGACGCCGGCATCCGCGTCGAACTGCGCGGCGACGCGTCGGTCGTCGACCCCCGCCACCGTCTCGTGTTCGGCTGGGTGCTGAGGGAAGCGGTCACCAACGTGGTCCGGCACAGCAACGCCCGCAGCTGCGTGATCGGTCTCAGCGGAGGCTTGTTGAGTGTCGTCGACGACGGCGGGGGCGTCGATGGCAGTCGCGACGGCAACGGCTTGCGAGGTATCCGCGACCGGGTCCGGTCGGCAGGAGGAGAATTCTCCGTCGGCGCAGGACCCGACGGAGTGGGTACAGAACTGAAAGTGGTGTTCGGGTGATTCGCGTGTTGCTGGCCGACGATCAAGCACTCGTCCGCGGTGCGCTGGCGGCATTGCTCGGCCTCGAAGGCGACATCGACGTCGTCGCCGAAGTGGGCAGAGGCGACGAAGTGCTGGGCGCAGCCCGATCGAGCAACGCCGAGGTGTGCTTACTCGACATCGAAATGCCGGGGCTCGACGGGATCGTGGTGGCGGGCGAACTCGCCCGCGAACTCCCCGACGTGCGGTCGCTGATCGTCACCACCTTCGGCCGCCCCGGCTACCTGCGCTCCGCACTCGAAGCAGGTGCGTCGGGGTTCGTCGTCAAAGACACCCCCGCCGCCGAACTCGCCGAAGCGGTGAGGCGCGTTCGGCGAGGCGAACGTGTAGTGGATCCGGCCCTGGCCGCCGAGTCCATCGTCGGCGGCAACAATCCCCTCACCGACCGCGAGCGCGACGTACTGCGCGCGGCGTTGGACGGGGTGCCCGTCGCCGTCATTGCCTCCGCGGTGCACCTGTCGCAGGGGACGGTGCGCAACTATCTGTCGTCGGCGATCGGGAAGACGGGGACGACGACGCGGGTCGAAGCCGCGCGGCGTGCTCAGCAGAACGGGTGGATCTGAGCCGGTTCCCCCGGCCCACCCCGGTAACCCCCGCCCCCTGGACTCAGGCCGCTCAGCTCAGCTCAGTTGAGAGAAGGGGGTCGACGCACCGGCTCGAACCTCGCCAGCGCACGCAACCGGACCCAGTCGACAGGAGGCGGCGACGGCCTGATGCCCGGGCGCTCCCGAGGCACCCGCACTCGCAGCGCGCCGGGCTCGATCGTGCACCGCACCGGGGTGGTCAGCAGGAGAGATTCGCCGTCCACCCCCACCGAGATCTCGGGGGTGTCGGCGTCGACGATCACCTCGGACGCTTCGTGCTGGGTCAGACCGCGCGCATGGGTTCGTCGCAGCAGAGAGACTGCCTGACCGGCACCGGCGACCGACACCGTCACGACGCCGAGCACGCCCCGATCGAGCCGATCCCGACGATTCATCCCCGCGAGGTCGCTGCCGCTGTATCGGTTGTTGCTCACCAGCACCGCCTGCGGGGAGCGGACAGTGATGTCGCCGATCTGCGCGACCAGGTCCGGGCCGGATTGTCCGGCAAGCAGATCCGGAAGCAGCTTCAGAACGGTCCCGGTCTTGTCATCACGGTAGGCGGGGCTGCGTACCACCTCGGCGTACACACCGAACGACGCGTTGTTGACGAACGCCCGCCCGTTGATCCGCCCGAGATCGATGCGGATGTCGACGCCGTCGCGGAGTGCATCGAGGCACCGCGCGGGATCGTCGCGATCGAGGCCGAGATCCATCGCGAAGTGATTGCGTGTTCCCGCGCTGATCACCATGAACGGCACCCGGGTTTCGGCGGCGACCGCAGCGACACGTGCCTGCGTCCCGTCGCCGCCGGCCACGCCGAGCAGATCCGCACCGTCCATGACTGCCCGGCGGGCGAGTTCGTCGACGTCGGCGAAGTTCGTCTCGTCGAGCAGAACCACCTCTGCTCCGAGCTTCTCGGCTTTGTGCTGCAGATCGAACCTCGTGACTTTCCCGCCCCCGGATCGGGGATTCATGATGAGGAACGGGTGTCTCGGCGGTGTCGTGGGAATCTCCAGCATCACGTCGGCAGATGTCCTGCGCCGCAACGCCGTGCGGCCACAGGCCATCGCGAGGGCGGCGAGGATCAGCGACGTGATCACCAACGCGAGCAGATTCGCCCGCACGAAGTACACGCACACCGTCAAGGGCGCCAGCACCGCCACGGCAAGCGTCGCCCAGCGCAGTGGGGCGCGGCCGGCGAGGAACCAGTAGAGGGCAGCCATGCAGACCACCGTGCCGCCGATCCCGATGAGGAGAATCCCCGTCGTGCTCAGGACCCCAGCGAACAGCAAGGGGACGACCACTGCGAGGAAGGCGAAGGCGAAGGCGGCGCGGGCCCACCAGCGTCGACCGGATGTCGCGTCCGGGGTGATCAGAGTTTCGGGCATGCCGGGTCACCTCTCGAACGCTGATGGGTCCACAATAGTTACCCGAATTCCGGATTACGTCGGAATTGTTCCGTTCTCCCGTCGAATGGTCGACGACGGTGCACACTGAATCCCGTCCCACCCCTCTTCGAGACGGGAACGGTCATGTCCCAGAATTCGGATACCAAGCAGGCTGTTGCCAAGGGAACCGCGTTCGGCGCAGCAATTCTTCTCGTCACCGTCGGTGTCCTGCAGATCTTCCAGGGCATCGCGGCCCTGGCCAAGGACGAAGTGTTCGTCACCGGCATCGAGTACATCTACAAGTTCGACTTCACCACGTGGGGATGGATCCACTTGATCCTCGGCATCCTCGTCACGTTGACAGGCCTGGTCCTGTTCACCGGCGCTACTTGGGCAAGGTTCGCAGCGATCTGCATCCTCGCGCTGTCGATCGTTGCCAACTTCCTGTGGCTGCCGTACTACCCGTGGTGGTCGATCCTGATCATCGCGGTCGACATCGTCGTCATCTGGGCGATCGTGACGTGGAACCCCGAGCGGGTCTGACAGAAGCGAGTAGCGATGTCTGCGTCCGATGTGATTGCGCATCCGACCCGTGAAGAGCGAGCAGAGCGCGGTCGCGCCGCTCGGCACGTGACGCCGTTGGAGGCGCTCGCCGAAGTCGACACGAGCTCCGCGCGCGACCCGATCGGGTTACTCGAGCAGCAGGCGAGGTCGCGGGTGCCGGAACTGGTGCCTGTGCGGTACGGACGGATGGCGTCGTCGCCCTTCCCGTTCTATCGGGGCGCGGCCCTGGTGATGGCCGACGACCTGTCGCGTACTCCGAACTCGGGCCTGCGCACCCAGCTGTGCGGCGACGCGCATCTGAGTAACTTCGGGATCTTCGCGACCCCGGAGCGCAAGCTGGCGTTCGACGTCAACGACTTCGACGAGACCTACCCCGGCCCGTTCGAATGGGACGTCAAACGATTGGTGGCGAGCCTGGCCGTCGCGGGTCTGGAGAACGGGTTCAGCGGTAAGCAGGTCAAACGGATCACGAGGGCGTGCGCCGCCGAGTACCGGGAGGCGATGCTCATCCAGGCGGAGCGCGGCAATCTCGCTGTGTGGTACTCGCACATCGAACCGACGACCGAACTCATCGAGCTGCGGAACGAACTCGACGCGACGATGAAGAAACGCACCCGCAAGATGCTCGAGAAGTCGAAGACCCGCGACAGCGTGCAGGCGTTGAGCAAACTCACCGAGCTGGTGAACGGGGAGCGGAAGATCATCCACAATCCGCCGCTGATCGTCCCGCTGGAAGAAGCACTGGCCGTGGGCGACACCGCGGCGCTGTACGGGGAGCTGCATCAGCGCATGCGCTCGTACCGGTCGACGCTGCAGTGGGACCGCCGGGTCCTGCTCGAAGGTTTCGAATTCGTGCAGGCGGCGCGCAAGGTGGTCGGTGTCGGCAGCGTCGGCACCCGCGCGTTCATCTTCCTGCTGCTCGGCGCCGACGACGAAGATCCGCTGTTCCTCCAGGCGAAGGAAGCACAGAAATCGGTGCTGTCCGGGTACGTCGAGGGGCCGACGTTCCAGAACGAAGGAGAGCGAGTCGTCAACGGCCAGCGGTTGATGCAGGCGACGAGCGACATCTTTCTCGGCTGGGAACAAGGCCCCGGGGTCGACGGCGTCCGACGCGACTTCTACCTGCGGCAGTTGCGCGACGGCAAGGGATCGGCGGCGATCGAGATGATGTCGCCGGCGGGGATGACACTGTACGGACGGCTGTGCGGACGGACGCTGGCCTACGCGCATGCCCGCAGTGGCGACCGTATTGCCATCGCCGAATACCTCGGATCGGACACCGAATTCGATGAATCGATGACGGCCTTCGCGAAGACGTACGCGGCGCGCAACATCAGAGATCACGCGTTGCTGGTCGACGCGATCGATCAGGGGACGATCACCGCCAGGCCCGGTCTCTGACGCGTCGGCTTCCCGCGCGCTTATCGGCTATTCGCGCGTGCGATTGCGGGTGTCGGAAGCGGGTGTGCGCGCGGGAAGGTCGTCCCGCGACCCGGGACCTTCGTCGTCCGCGCGAAGGGGACGGGCGAAACACAGTGACGCAACGAAGCCGATCGCCAGCACCGCCGCCGGCAACAGAATCGACTCCGCCATCGCCGAGCTGAAACCGTCGCGGACGAATTCGGGGATCTCGCCGGACATACCCTCCACACCACCTGCGCCGGACAACCCGTTGGCAGCCAGGCGTGCGGTGATGAGTGCACCGATGGCCGCGCTGCCGAGGACCGCACCGACCTGCCGGGTGGTGTTGTAGATGCCGGACCCCGCGCCTGCCTGATGCGGTGGCAGATTGCGCGTTGCGGTCGCGGCGAGCGGCGACCAGATGAACGCGTTGGCGATACCCGTCAACGAGATCGGCAGCAGCAACTCCCAGATCGCGACGTGGGGTGTCATCACCAGCGCCAACCATGCCAACGAGACCGCGAGCATCAGGAATCCCGGTGCCGCGATGTAGCGCGGATGTGTGCGGTCCACCAACTTGCCGACGAACGGGGCGAGTACACCGGACAGCACGGCCATCGGCACCATCAGCAAAGCGGAGCCGGTCGGGGTCAGTGCACGCACACTCTGCGCGTAGAACATCAGCGGCAGCATCATCGACGTGATGGAGAAGCCCATCGACGTGATCGCGATGTTGGCCATCGAGAAGTTGCGGTCGCGGAAGAGCACGAGGGGGAGCAGTGGCTCGTCCTTGTTGCGCGACTGATTCCAGATGAACAGTGCGAGCAGGACGAGTCCGGCTCCGATCATCAGCCAGATCCGCAGCGACCAGTCGTAGGTGTTGCCCTCCTGCAGACCGAACACCAGAAGGAACATGCCCGAAGCGCTCAGCACGACACCGGGAATGTCGAACTTGTGCGGGTGCGTTTCGAGGGCGGGTACGTATCGCATCGCGGCGAGGAACGCGATGACACCGACAGGCACGTTGACGATGAATATCCACTCCCAGCCGAGCCCGTCGACGAGGACCCCGCCGGCCAGCGGGCCGACGAGTGTCGCGACACCGGCGGTCGCGCCCCACAGCCCCATCGCGGTGCCGCGCTTGTCGGGCGGGAAGGTGCGGGTGATGACGGCCATCGTCTGCGGGGTCATCATGGCGGCGCCGAAGCCCTGGAACACCCGGGCGACGATCAGCATCTCGATGCTGCCGGACAGGCCACACCACAGTGACGCCACCGTGAACAGTGCCAGACCGGTCAGGTACAGCTTCTTCGGACCGTACCGGTCGCCGAGGCGTCCGGTGATCAGCAGCGGCACCGCGTACGCGAGGAGGTAGGCGCTGGTCACCCAGACGACGCTGTTGATGTCGGCGGAGAATGCTTCGAGGATCGCCGGGTTCGCCACCGCAACGATGGTGGTGTCGACGAGGATCATGAAGAAGCCCAGGCACAGCGCCCACAGTGCAGGCCAGGGCCTGGCGTAGGTGTGTTGCCGACTTGTCTCGGTCACGTGCTGTCCCTCACCGTCTTGT
The DNA here is from genome assembly GCF_055230935.1 of Rhodococcus ruitaii. Lineage (NCBI taxonomy): Bacteria > Bacillati > Actinomycetota > Actinomycetes > Mycobacteriales > Nocardiaceae > Rhodococcus > Rhodococcus ruitaii. Next base: position 523,833 of record NZ_JBUYWC010000003.1, read on the forward strand.
CGTGTCGGCCACGGAAGCCCGGACGCATCAAGGTACACCCACCGTCGGACAACATATGGACGCTCGCGGACGACGAGGTGGCCGAGTTCACGTGCCCTCGTCTTGTGCGATCCGGCCGTTTCGGAAGATTCGGGGAGCTTTGTGTCACATCACAAGTTTCGATGCCGTTTTGATTGTGAGAATCCAGGTTGAAGAGGGGATAATTCTCCCATGAGCAGCACTTCGGAGGATCAGGGAATCTCCCGGGTAATCCAGCAGTTGAGCACCCGCTTCCCGCAAGTTCCCCTTGCAGAGATCGAAAAGCTGGTGGACGAACAACGGCACGAATTCGACGGTCGCAAGGTTCGGGAATTCGTGCCGCTGTTCGTCGAGCGCAGAGCGCGTGACGTCCTCGACGGGACGCTGACCCCCGGCTGATCCCCGATGAGGAAATACATCGGGCGTTCGCTCGGTGCTTCCCGCGGTTTGCCCGGCGCTCACATCCGCTGCGTAGTAAATCGGGTATGCGCTGCGCAGTGTTCGGAACGGGGTATCTGGGAGCCACGCACGCGGCCTGCATGGCCGAACTCGGACACGAGGTGCTCGGGGTCGACATCGATGCCGGCAAGATCGCGAAGCTCGAAGCGGGCGAGGTGCCGTTCTACGAGCCGGGCCTGGCCGAGATCCTCCGCCGGAACCTCGAAGCCCGACGTCTCACCTTCACCACCTCGTACGCCGACGCGGCCGCATTCGCCGACGTCCACTTCATCTGCGTCGGTACCCCGCAGAAGCGGGGCGAGTACGCGGCGGATCTGTCGCACGTCAACGCTGTCGTCGACGCAGTGAGTCCACTCCTGACCGAGCCCGCGCTGATCGTCGGCAAATCGACGGTGCCAGTCGGGACAGCGGTCGACCTCGCCGAACGGGCCCGCGCTGCGGCGAGCGCCGACGTCGAACTCGTGTGGAATCCCGAGTTCCTGCGTGAAGGTTTTGCGGTGCAGGACACCTTGTCGCCGGATCGTCTCGTGTGCGGAGTGGAGCACAAAGGTCACGGACGCGGAGAATCGATCATGCGCGAGGTGTACTCGTCGCTGATCGACCGGAGTGTGCCGTTCCTCGTCACCGATCTCGCGACCGCAGAGCTCGCGAAGTCGTCGGCGAATGCTTTTCTTGCCACGAAGATCTCGTTCATCAACGCGATCGCCGAGGTCTGCGAGGTCGCGGGTGCAGATGCCGTCGAACTCGCCGACATCCTCGGCCACGACGACCGGATCGGCCGACGTTTCCTGGGCAGCGGCCTGGGATTCGGTGGTGGCTGCCTGCCGAAGGACATCCGCGCCCTCATGGCCCGCGCCGGCGAACTGGGCGCCAACCAGGCGCTGCATTTCCTGCGTGAGGTGGACAGCATCAACATGCGTCGCCGGACGCGGATGGTGGAACTGACGAGGCAGGCGTGCGGCGGCTCGGTTCTCGGCGCACGCATCGCGGTGCTCGGCGCCGCGTTCAAACCGGGCTCCGACGACGTCCGTGACTCTCCGGCGCTCAACGTTGCAGGTCAACTACAACTCGAAGGTGCGGCGGTGACGGTGTTCGACCCGCAGGCGATGGACAACGCACGGCAGGTGTTCCCGACCCTCGGCTACGCGACGAGCGTCCTCGAGGCCTGTGCTCGGGCCGACGCGGTGCTCGTGCTCACCGAGTGGCCCGAATTCCGCGATCTCGACGCGACGCAGATCGGGTCGGTGGTCAACACCCGTGCTGTGCTCGACGGCAGAGCGTGCCTCGACCGCGCGGCGTGGGAGAGCTCCGGATGGACCTATTCGCGGCTGGGTGTCGCGGCGTAGTGGTCATGTTCTCCGATTGTCACGCTGGTTTCGGCGTGGCGAACACCGTAGGTCGCCGACCCGAGTGATATGGAAAATCGCATTGGGTACCATCGGTCGGGTGCGAAGCGCCGGGGGTGGCTGACAGCCGGCGCGACAACGACTGTCAAAGGCGGCTGATGAGTTCGGTTCTCGGTGTAACCGTGGGGGGGAGCGCCGTCCGGATCGTGCGTCCGATCGACCGGACTGCGCCGTCCGCGGGATTCCAATTCCAAGTGGTGGAGACGGGTAAGGACAAGCCCACTCAGCTCGCTGCCCGCACGCTGGGTGTGCTGAGCCAGACCGGTATCGCCGGTGAGTCGATCGATGCGGTGGGCATCGTCTATCGCGACGAAGTGCAGGCCGAACACATCCGCGCGTCGATGAGTGTCGAGCATCTGGACAATTTCACACTCGTCTCCGAACCGGAGGCAGCGCTCGCGTACCTGCAAGCGACCGGTGAGCTGGGCAGCAACACCGCCGTGTTCTACGACCTCGGCGACTCGGGTCTCACTGTCACCGTCGTCGACCTCGGTCTCCGCGAGGTCCTCGCCGAACGCACCGACATCATCGGTGGGCGCCTCTTCGATCAGGTGATCCGCGAACACCAGCTCGACACCAACGGAGTCTGGCGACCCGACGACCCGGCAGCCGACGACGAGCTGTCGGCGCAATGCCGGGAGGCGAAGGAGCAGCTGTCGGAGACCGACAGCGTGGCCGTGCCCGGTGCTGCCGGTGTCGTGCTCATGTCGCGCGACACGTTCGACCCGCTCATCGCGCAGTGCGTCGAGTCGTCGGCGCAGTTCGTGCACCACGTCATCGCGCGTTCCGGTAGTAACCCCGAAGCGGTGGTTCTGCTGGGTGGCGGCGCTCACATCCCCCTCGTGCAGGAAGTGCTGCGTTCGTGGATCGGACTTCCGCTGGTTGTGCCGCACGAGCCCGAACTCGTGCTCGCCAAGGGCGCCGCGATCCTCGCAAGTAAGCCGCCGTCGTCCCAGCCGGTGAGCTCCCTGACCCACATCGTTCCTCGCGCGGTGGACATGTCGGCGGTCACCGAGCGGATCCCGGTGGTCACCGCGCCGGTGAAGGCGTCGGCCCAGCCGGAACCTGCCGTCGCCACGGCGAAGAGGTCGTGGATCGGCGCGCTGACAAGGAAGGGGCCGGAGGTCAGCGGCAAGCAGATCTCCGGTGCGGGTCTTGCCGGAACTGCCCTGGCAGTGGTCGCGGTGATCGGTGTGGGTCTCGGGGCCGGAAACAGTCTGTTCTCCGGGTCGTCCGACGACGAGGGCGCCAGCCCCACCGAGACGGTCGTGACACCCACACCGTCACGGGTCGTCCCGAGCCCGCAGCCGGCAGTCGCACCGGCGACCGTGACGACCACGCCTCCTGTCACCACGACGGTGACGGAGGAAGCGCCTCGTCCGGTTCCGCCCGCTCCCGAGCCGCCGCCACCGCCGCCGCCGCAGCTGATCCCCGGTGTCGACCTGCCGATCATCCAGCTACCGACGATCGAGCTGCCTCCGCTCCCGCAGATTCCGCTGCCTGGCCTCTGAGTTTCCTCCGTGTGTCCGGGTTTCCGTGGGTCATGAGGGAACGGAAACCCAGGAAAGTGGTGGAAGGATTCCGTCACGCACGTTTTCGACCGTCCTCGGCGCGCGCGATCCCTGCTGCGACGACGTCGAACCGGTCCAGATCACGCCACGTCCAGCGGACGACCTGGAATCCGAGGTCGCGGAGGGCGTCTTCTCGGCGCTTCTCCGCCACCAAATCGCGGCGGTCGTCGTATTTGCCGAGTCCGTCGAACTCACCGATGACCCCGCTGTCCCGCCAGAAGAAGTCGAGGCGGTAGGTGCGTCCATTGCGGGTCTGGACGGCCTGTTGCAGGATCGGCGCCGGCAGGCCGCACTCAGCGATGCGCACCCGCGACCGGGACTCACCCACACTCTCGCTGCGCCCGTCGATGAACGCTGCGACTGCACGGGCTGCCCCCGCACCGTGACCCCACGATGCGGCGTCGACGGCGCCGGAAAGTCGATCGCGCGCGGACGGGTCGAGCCTCAGCGCGGCGTCTCCCGCGACGACGGCCTGCTCGAAAGGCAGTGACCGGGCAAGGTCGACGATGGTCCGCTCGATTGAGGTGACGGGAACACCGATGTCGACGACGTCTCCGTCGGATAGCTGGGTCTGGTGCCGATGCAGGATTTCGGTGATGCGCCCCTTGCTCCCTGAGACGTGTACCCGACGAAGGTCGACGTCCCACACATCGACGCCGTGGAGTAGTGCCGCCGAGACGTGGCTCAGTGCGTGTCCCGGTTCGAGCCGGGATCCTTCATTCCTGGCACGGACGCGATGGTGGCCGACGGCGTCGAGCGCGTCGTAGTCGGTGCGACGGAGATACAGTCCGCGCGATATCGGCGCGAGACTGCCGTTCCGAATCGCGTAGGTAATGCGGTCATCGGAGACGCCGCGCGAACGGAGGAGTGCTCGGGTGAGCGGTGTGGGATCCGGCATGCCGTGAGCCTGCCGGAAAACACTTCCCGAAACCCGCGCAAAGGCGACATTGTGGATAACTCCGGCGCCTGTGGATAAACTTTCCCCCACCTGCCTGGGTTTCCGTTGCCTCACGACCCGCGGAAACCCGGACACACGGGCGAAAGTTCGTCAGCGTGAGTGGCGGCCGGCGGGAGCAGCGGGGGCGCCGGTGCGCGCGAGTATCGCGGCGATTCCGGTGGTGAGCGGCACAGACAGGGTCAGCGCGATACCGCCGACACACGCGCGGACCACCTCGATGGCGACGGCGTCACCGGTGATCACATCCGACACCGACCGACCTGCGATCGAGAACAGCAGCAGCAGGGGCAGGGCGCCACCCGCGTAGGCCAGGACGAGGGTGTAGACGGTACTGGCGATGTGATCGCGGCCCACGCGCATCGCCGACCCGAAGATCTCCCGACGTGAGGCCCGCGGGTCGAGGGCTGCAAGCTCGAACGCCGACGACGCCTGAGTGATCGTCACGTCGTTGAGCACACCGAGCGAACCGATGATGAAGCCGGCGAGCAGCAGCCCTGTGATCGACACCTGCTCGATATAGAGCTGCACGTCGGTGTTCTGTTCTTCCGACAGGCCCGTCAGATGCGTCATCTCGATCGCGACGTACGACAACACGGCCGCCAGGGCCATCGACGCGAGGGTGCCCAGGAGTGCGGAACTCGTCCGCAGGTTGACACCGTGTGCGAGATACAGCACCGCGTAGAGGATCAGCGACCCGCCCACCAACGCGACCGGGACGGCAGGCTGCCCGTCGAGCAATGCCGGGAGCATGAACATCACGAGCACACCGAACGCGACACCGAGCCCGATCAGGGCGCGCAGACCGCGCCATCGCGCGACCGCGACGATGACGATCGCGAACGCCGCGACGATCAGCGTGAGTGGCAGGCCTCGGGCGAAGTCGTAGAAGGAGTACATCGTCGCGCCGGACGGATCGGTCTGGCGCACCAGGCGGATCGAATCGCCGGTGTGCAGTTCGGGTTGGCCGGCGCCCGGAATGACCTCGAGCAGCGTGCGGGTACCCGCGTTGGGCCCCGACTCGATGTCGATGACACTGCGCTCGCATTCGAACGCCTGGGTCGGTGGGGGCGTCGGCTCACCCGAGAACACCCGGCCCAGCGATGCGCTTCCGCACCACCCGGTGCTCTGCTCGACGACGGTTCCGGCCTCGGTGACGACGGCGCCGCCGTCGGAGGTCTGAAACGGTGCGGGAATGTCTACGGATTGCTCGCTCGGCCACAGCATCGCTGTGCCGACGAGCACTATCGCGCCGATCGCGACGAGGAGGCCGACGACGATCCTGGCGGCGAGAGGGGCGAGTGGTGCGGGGCCCTCGAAGTGGCCGTGTCCGTGCCCGTGTCCGTGACTCACCGCAACAGGCTAGCCATAGATGGGCGGGAGTCTCGCGGTGGGGGAGAAAGGGCTGGTGGTGGCGGGGAGCAGGGGGTGTCCCCGCCACCTTCACCTGGCTTCGCACAAGGGGGGATGGCGTGAGCCAGGGAGCCCGGCACTCGGAGTGCCAGAGCCCAAGTTACTTGTAGTTTCACCGATCCGGGAAGGCGATTGATGTGTGGGTCCGATCACCCTCGGACAAATCCCCCATACGGACCGGGGGTCGACCTACTCCGACCTGGCCTTTTCCGTTTCCGCACTGCTGAGGTCTCCTTTTGGCAACGATTTCTCACTGCCTGTAACTGGACAGGAAGTTGCCGAATCGCTCGATCGCCACCGCGAGATCACGTGCCCACGGCAGCGTGACGACGCGCAGGTGGTCGTGGTTCGGCCAGTTGAAACCGGTGCCCTGCACCATGAGGATCTTCTCCTGCAGCAGCAGATCCTGGACGAGCTTCTCGTCGTCGTGGATCTCGTAGACCTCGGGGTCGAGTCTCGGGAACGCGTACAGCGCGCCGCGCGGCCTGACGCAGCTGACACCGGGGATCGCGTTGAGACGCTCCCACGCGACGTCACGCTGCTCGAGGAGACGCCCGCCGGGTAGTACCAGGTCGTCGATGCTCTGGTAGCCGCCGAGCGCCACCTGGATTGCGTGCTGCGCGGGGACGTTGGGGCACAAGCGGGTGGAGGCGAGCAGATCGATACCTTCGAGGAACCCGGACGCGTGGTCTTTCGGTCCGGTGATGACCATCCAGCCCGAGCGATACCCGGCGACACGGTAGGCCTTCGACAGTCCGTTGAACGTCAGGCACAGCAGATCGGGGGCCAGCGTCGCCAACGAGATGTGCTTGGCGTCGTCGTAGAGGATCTTGTCGTAGATCTCGTCGGCCAGCAGCAGCAGCTGATGTTTGCGGGCGAGCGCGACGAGCCGCGTGAGAATCTCCGCCGAGTACACCGCGCCGGTCGGGTTGTTCGGGTTGATCACGAGCAGCGCTTTGGTCTTCTCGGTGATCTTGGACTCGATGTCGTCGATGTCCGGGTTCCACTCGTTCGTCTCGTCGCACAGGTAGTGGACCGGTGTGCCACCGGCGAGGGAGGTCATCGCCGTCCACAGCGGGTAGTCGGGCGCCGGGATGAGGACCTCGTCGCCGTCGTCGAGCAGCGCCTGCATCGTCATGGTGATGAGCTCGGACACACCGTTGCCCAGATAGATGTCGTTGATGTCGAACTTGGGGAAGCCCGGCACCAGTTCGTAGCGGGTGACGATGGCGCGGCGCGCGGAGGCGATGCCGCGTGATTCGGAGTAGCCCTGCGCGTGCGGGAGCGACGCGATCATGTCCTGCACGATCGTGTCGGGGGCTTCGAATCCGAATGGTGCCGGGTTGCCGATGTTCAGCTTGAGGATGCGGTGACCTTCGGCTTCGAGGCGGGCGGCGTGGGCGTGTACCGGCCCACGGATCTCGTACAGCACGTTCTGCAGCTTCGACGACTGCTCGAGTGTGCGTGTCATTCGATGATGTAGGTGGCCCTGATCCTCGTTGTTCACGAGGACCATCGTGCCACTGTCGAGCAAATGGATTTCACCCGGATTTTCACGACACGCAGAATTTGTCGGAACTCGGGGGCGACGTTTGTCCGTATCAGTGCAATGATTGGGGCTCCATGCAAGATCTGCTTCGTCGGGGTGATGAAGCGGGACGATTTAGGAGTACTCGGAAATGGCGCAGGGAACAGTCAAGTGGTTCAACGCAGAGAAGGGGTTCGGCTTCATCGAGCAGGACGGCGGCGGAGCTGACGTCTTCGTGCACTACTCCGAGATCCAGGGCTCGGGCTTCAAGAGCCTCGACGAGGGAGCACGCGTCGAGTTCGAGATCGGACAGGGGCAGAAGGGTCCGCAGGCTCAGGGCGTCCGCGTCATCTGACTCGACCCCACAGCTTTCTGCCGGCGGCGTTGCATCGTGAGGTGCGGCGCCGCCGACGTGTGCGTTGGGGCACATCGCCGTGGCAGGACCGTGGTGAGATCGGCGGGATTCGGTAGCATCTACCCGCGTCGGGGGGTCACAGAAATCAGATTGTTTCTGTGGGCAAGCAAGAATCGTGCTCGGGGGCGTCTCCCGAGTGGCTTGGAGCGGGTTGATCGTGTCTTTGAATCGGGGAGGAAGCTCTGTTGCACCGAACACGCAGCAGGGGGCCGGTCGGCGTCAGTGGCGAGATCCAAAGAGGTATCTGTGGCTGTATGGCCTCGCCATCCCGCTGAGTCCGTTCCTCGCATGGGTTCTGGTTCATTACCTACATCTGGGTGTCTTCTGGGCGGCCGGCGCCATCATGATCGCCGTCGTCTGCCCGCTCGTGGACCGCTTCACGAAGCTCGACACGAGTAATCCGCCCGAAGAGGTCATGAAGGGCCTCGAGAACGACAAGTACTACCGGCGTTGTACGTATGTGTACCTGCCGCTGCAGTACGCTGGCCTGTTCTCCGGCTGCTGGATGTTGGCGTCGCAGCCGATGGGTTGGGCCGAACGATTTGCGATGGCCGCGACACTCGGCATCGTCGGTGGCGTCGGAATCAATGCGGCGCACGAGATGGGTCACAAGCGCACCAAGATCGAACGACGACTCGCGAAGATCGCCCTCGCCCAGTCGTTCTACGGACATTTCTACGTCGAGCACAATTTCGGACACCACATCCGTGTCGCGACCCCGGAAGATCCCGCGACCGCGAGGTTCGGCGAGAGCTACTGGAAGTTCTTGCCGCGGTCCGTGTCGGGGAGCCTGGCGTCGGCGTGGAGATACGAGAAGGCGCGACTCGCCCGACGCGGCGTGTCGTTCTGGAACCTCCGGCGAAACAACCTCCTCAACGCGTGGGCGATGAGTGTCGTGCTGTACGCGGTTCTCATCGCGCTGTTCGGCTGGCAGATCGCACCGTGGCTCGTGGTGCAGGCCGCCATGGCGATCATGTTTCTCGAGGGCGCCAACTACCTCGAGCATTACGGACTGCTGCGACGCAAGCGCGACGACGGGAAGTACGTGCGTGTGGCACCCGAGCACAGCTGGAACAGCAACCACATGTGCTCCAATCTGTTCTTGTACAACCTCCAGCGACACAGCGACCACCACGCCAACCCGATGCGGCGCTACCAGACGCTGCGGTCGATGGACGACGCGCCGCAACTTCCCGCGGGATATGCCGTGCTCATCATCCTGTCGTTGTTCCCGCCGCTGTGGCGTCGTGTCATCGATCCGAAACTTCTCGAGCACTACGACTACGATCTGTCACGCATCAACATCGACCCGGACAAGATCGACACTCTGGTTGCGAAGCACGCCCGGTCCGGTGATCCTGTAGCGGGAAAGTAAGCGTTCTATAACGATTTCGTCGCAGCTCCGGGGGGCGCGCGGGTAGGAGACGTGTGTCGTCGCAGTTCGGGTCCAATGGATACAGCAGCGGGAATGCGTCTATTGGCGGGTTTGCCCTGTCCACTGCCCAACGTGGCATCTGGTTCGCGCAACACCTACTCGGCGATGTGCCGCTGACGATCGCGCAGTACCTCGATGTGCACGGCGAGTTCGACCCCGAGATCTTCGCCGACGCCGGGGCAGAGGCCGCTCGCGAGATCGGCACCGGCATGCTGCGGCTCTACGAAATCGACGGTGAGCCGCTCCAGGTCATCGACGACACCCTCCACGACCGGGCCACGATCATCGACCTGCGCGACGAGGACGACCCCGAAGCGGCCGCGATCGAGTGGATTCGCGCCGAGTGGGCTGCGCCCCTCGACATGCTCCGCGACCGGCTCATCGTGTGCGCAGTCCTCCGTGTCGCCGAGCGGCGTCATTTCATCTACACCCGCGTCCACCACATCGCCCTCGACGGTTTCGGCGCGATGACCTTCAGCAACCGCATTGCCGAGCGTTACACCGCAACGGTCGAGGGCCGCGATCCCGCACCGTTCGGGGTGAGCGCGCTGCCCGACATCGTCGAGGACGAAGCCCGCTACCGCTCGTCCACCCGATTCGACTCCGACCGCAACCACTGGGCCGACCGCATCCGCGACCTTCCGCACCCCATCAGTCTCGCCGGCCGCGCGGCCCCCGTCGGCTCGCATCCGGTGCGGTGGAGTGCACCGCTGCCCGACCACGTGGCCGAGGCCGTCGACCGGCTGCTCATCGAACACGAGCACACCACGTTCGCGACGGTGGTCGTCGCTGCATTCGGGGCGTTTCTGTCGCGGGTGACCGGGGAACGCGACGTGGTGCTGAGTCTGCCTGTCTCCGCCCGCACCACCGCGAAACTGCGGCGCTCCGGTGGCATGGTCTCCAACGTCGTCCCGATCCGGATGACGGTGGGGCCCGACGACACCGCCTCCGATCTCATGCGCCGCGTGCAGCTCGAACTGACCGGGGCATTGCGTCACCAGCGGTACCGGCACGAGGACATGCGCCGCGACACGGGGTACGGCAGCGCGGATCGTGGGTTCTTCGGACCGGCGGTGAACATCATGATGTTCCAGGGTCAGGTCCGCCTCGGCGACGCCATCGGCAAGCTGCACGTGCTCAGCACGGGGCCCGTCGAAGATCTCTCGCTCAACATCTATCCGAGCGATGCCGACGACCCCGCCCACATCGATTTCGAGGCCAACCCGAACCTGTACTCGCGAGCGGAGCTGCGTTCGCATCACGCACGGTTCGTGGAGTTCCTCGACGGCTTCGTTTCGACTGCCGGGCCGGTGGGTGCGCTCGATGTGCTGCACGAGGACGAACGCGCCGGGCTCGTCCCCGCGCGCGGGCCGGCCACCCGGCCGGTGCGGCTGCTACGCGACCTGCTCGCCGCCGGTGTCGCGTGCAATCCCGACGGACCTGCAATCGTCGACGGTGTCAGGACCCAGACGTATCGCGAACTCGATGAGCGCTCCGACCTGCTCGCCGGAGTGCTGACCGCCGCCGGTGCCGGGCCGGAGGAATTCGTCGCGCTGAGCATGGACCGCAGCGCCGAGGCCATCATCGCGATGTGGGCGGTGGCGAAGACCGGGGCCGCGTTCGTGCCGATCGATCCGGCGCTGCCCACCGAACGCATCGCCTATATGGTGCGCGATTCCGGTGTGCAGCTGGGTCTTTCGGTGAATGCGCGGATCGGCGAGCTCCCGGAGGGGCCGCACTGGATCGCGGTCGATGATCCGATCGCTGCCGACCGGTCGGGCAGGCTTGTCGCCCCGCCTCCGCTGCGTCCCGACCACGCGGCCTACATGATCTACACGTCCGGCTCGACGGGGACACCGAAGGGCGTCGTCGTCACGCACGCCGGGCTCGCGACGTTCGCGGCCGAGGCACGACCTGAGCTGGGCCTGACGGCGCAGTCGCGGATGCTGAGGTTTTCTTCGGCGAGTTTCGATGCGTCGATCTTCGAGATGTTGCAGGCGTTCAGCGCAGGTGCCGCGATGGTCGTGGCCCCGGCCGATGTGATCGGCGGAGACCACCTCGCCGAGATCCTGCGTCGTCACCGCGTCACACACATCGTGTCGGCGCCGACGGTGCTCACCATCGTCGACCCCGCGGGCCTCGACGATCTCGAGGCCGTCGTGGTGGGCGGCGACGTGTGCACCCCCGACCTCGTTGCTCGGTTCGGCGACACGTGCCGCTTCGTCAACAGCTACGGGCCCACCGAGACCACCATCGTCGTCACCGCAGGAAATCCGTTGACCAGCGGCGCACCGATCACGATCGGAAGTCCGATCGACGGGGTCACGGCCGTGGTTCTCGACCGCAGGCTCCGGCCCGTCCCGGTCGGATTCGTCGGCGAGCTCTACATCGGCGGTGCCGGGCTCGCGCGCGGCTATCTGAATCGTCCGGGGCAGACGGCGGATCGGTTCGTGGCGAACCCGTTCGATCCGGGCACGCGGTTGTATCGCACGGGCGACGAGGTGAGGTGGACCACCGATCACGAACTCGACTTCGTGGGACGTTCCGATTTTCAGGTCAAGATTCGCGGATTCCGCATCGAACTCGGCGAGATCGACGCGGCGTTGCGCGCGCTCGACGGCGTGGAGTACGCGGCCACCGTCGTCCACGATACGGGGAATTCCGTTGTGCCCGTCTCGTACGTGGTCATGCGTACCGGTGCCACGTTCGACGCCGAGTCGTTGATCGACGGCGTGGAACGCACCCTGCCGGCGCACATGGTGCCTGCTTCCGTCGTCGAACTCGACGACGTGCCCGTCACTCTCGCCGGTAAGCTCGACCGTGCCGCGTTGCCCGCGCCTCGATTCGCGTCGGCCGAGTTCCGTGCTCCCGTCACCGCCACCGAGCGCCTGCTCGCCGAGGTCGCGCAGGGACTGCTCGACGTCGACCGCGTGGGCGCCGACGATTCGCTGTTCGCGCTCGGCGCCGACAGCATCGTCGCGATGCAGTTCGCGGCACGCGCGAAGGGCGCCGGCCTGCACATCACAGCGCGACAGATATTCGAGCACAAGACGATTGCGGCGCTCGCCAGGGTTGCATCCGCGGTGCCCGGCGACACGGTCCTCGCCGAACTCGACGGTGGCGGTGTGGGCCCGGTGTCGTTCACCCCGATCGTGCACGAGATGCTCCGCCGCGGCGACTATTCGATGTTCGCACAGGCTGTGCTGGTGACGACCCCGGTCGACCTGACCGGCGAGCAGCTGACCGCCGCGATCACCGCGGTTCTCGCCCGACACGACATGCTGCGCTCGACTTTCACCGGCGACACCTGGCACGTCCCGGCGGCAGTTCCCGACGGTGCGGTGGCGATCGAACGGATCACCGTTGCCGACGCCGCGTCGATCGGCGATCTCGTCGACACCGAATGCGACGCGGCGACACAGCGTCTCGGCCCGTCTGCCGGTGCGATGCTGCAGTGCGTATGGTTCGACCCCGCCGAGGGCCACGGCCGGCTGCTGCTCGTGGCGCACCACCTCGTCGTCGACGGTGTGTCGTGGCGTGTGCTGCTACCCGACCTGGCGCAGGCATGGTTGCAGATCGCGGCGGATGCGGAGCCCGCACTGGCCGAGGTCGGAACGTCCTACCGCCGATGGGCGCATGCACTGCACTCCGACGCCCGTGACGGCGTGTACGCGGACGAACTCGGATTCTGGCAGCGCACCCTCGGATCGGTGACACCGCTTCCGGGTATCGGCGAGCTCGATCCGCAGGTCGACACGCTCGCGACCACAGAACGGCTGCGCGTGGAACTCGATCCCGCGACCACCGCCGCGGTGCTCACGCGGTTGCCCGCCGTGTTCCGTTCGGGCACGGCCGACGGGCTCATCGCCGCGCTCGCGCTGGCTCTGGCACCGTACGACCGCGCGGTTCCGATCATGCTCGAAGGGCACGGCCGTGACCGTGAGGGTGCCGACCTCGCTCGCACTGCCGGGTGGTTCACCACCGTCTACCCGGTGTGTCCAGCGGTGCCCGAATCGGTCGATCTCGACGACGCCTTCGCGGGCGGACCCGCCGCGGGAACGGTGCTCAAGGCCGTCAAAGAGCAACTTGCCGAAGTCCCGAATCACGGTGTGGGATACGGAATCCTCCGTCATCTCGACGACGAGGTACGCCCGGTCCTCGCCTCCGCGGGTATCCCGCAGATCGGGTTCAACTATCTCGGGCGCCTGACGTCCGGGCACATTCCCGAGGAGATCCGCGACATCGGTTGGGTGCCCGCCGAGGTGGACCTCGACCCGACACGCACCTCGCGGCTCGCGGTGTCTTCGGCCGTCGACATCAACGCCATGGTGGTGGACGGTCCCGACGGGCCGTGCCTGACCGCGACCTTCGCGTACGTGCCGCGGGTGGTGCCGGCCGAGTTCGTCAGCGGTCTCGTGGCGCGTTGGCGCACCGCCCTCGAAGCTCTTGCCACCCATGTGGATACTCCCGGTGCGGGCGGTCTCACCCCCTCCGATGTGCCGCTGGTACCGGCAGGGCAGAGCCAGATCGAACGGTGGGAATCCGAGTATCCCGGCGTGCAGGACATCTGGCCCCTGCCGCCGCTGCAGTCGGGTTTGCTGTTCCACTCGCAGCTCGCTGCCGGGTCGCTCGACGTCTACGTCGCCCAGCTCACCTTGCATCTCACCGGCAGCATCGACGCGACACGGCTGCGCGCCTCGATCGACGCCGTGGTCGCCCGGCACGCCAACCTGCGCACCGCGTTCGTCCACGACGACACCGGCGCGCCTGCCCAGATCGTGCTCGGCCGCGTCGACGTTCCGTGGCGCGAGGTCTCGGTGAGTCCGGACGGTCTCGCGGACGTGCTCGATGCGGAGCGCGCTTCGCCGTTCGACACCGCACGTCCGCCGCTGTTGCGGGCAGTTCTCGTGCGCACCGGCGACGATGCGGTGCTGGTGCTGACCAACCACCACCTCGTCCTCGATGGGTGGTCGATGCCGCTGCTCGTACGAGAAGTGCTGTCCTGCTATGTCTCACCCGACTCGCTCGGCGAACCCGTGCCCTACCGCGACTACCTGAAGTGGTGGAGCGTCCAGGACCGCAGCCGGTCGTTGCAGGCATGGGACGACGCGCTGTCCGGGCTCACCGCTCCCACACTCGTCGCCCCGCACGCCGCGGAGGTGCTCGACGCCGACCCCGAGCAGATCGACATCGAACTGCCCGCGTGGCTGCGCACCGGACTCGTCGACCGCCGCGACACCGACGTCACCGTCAACACTCTGGTGCAGACGGCGTGGGCACTGGTGCTCGGGCGGCTGCTGGGCCGCGACGACGTCGTGTTCGGCGCCACCGTGTCGGGGCGCCCCGCGGAACTGCCCGGCGTCGAGTACATGCTCGGCCTGTTCATCAACACCCTTCCCGTGCGGGTCCGGTTCGACGAGTCCGACACCGTCGTCGACCTGCTCCGGCGCGTGCAGGACGACCAGGTCGCGATGCTCGAGCACCACCACGTCGGGCTCACCGAGATCCAAGGCCGCGTCGGTGCCGGGACCCTCTTCGACACGCTGACCGTCTTCGAGTCGTACCCCGTTGATCGTGCGGGATTCGACGACACCACCGATCTCGCCGGGATGCACGTGACCGGCATCGATGCCCGCGACGCCACGCACTACCCGATCACCGTGATGGCGATCCTCGAACCCACCTTGCGGTTGAGCGTGCGGTTCCGCACCGAGCTGTTCGACCGCGTGACCGTCGAGCGGATCGTGCAGCGACTGCTCGGTGTGCTCGAAACCTTCGTCGCGCATCCCGACACTCACGTCCGCGACGTCGAGGTAGTCGTACCCGGCGAACTCGATGTGATCGCGACGTTCGAGCAGGGCGAGAACCGGGTGCTGCCCGCGACGACCCTTCCCGATCTGCTCGCCGAGCAGTCGGCACGCACGCCCGACGACACGGCGGTCGTCGTCGACGGCGGGGCAGTGGTGAGCTACGGATCGTTCGCGGGACGCGTGAATCGGGTCGCCCGGTGGCTGATCGCCGACGGGATCGGCTCCGGCGACCTCGTGGCCGTCGCGATGCCGCGGTCACTCGAGCAACTCGTCGCGATCCACGCCATCGTGGCCGCGGGCGCCGCCTATGTGCCCATCGACCCGGATCAGCCCGAGCAGCGCACCGCGCACGTCCTCGACACGGCACGTCCTGCCCGCGTGCTCGACGCGCTTCCCGACGCGCTGTCGTTCTCCGACGCTGTGATCACCGACGCCGATCGGCACCGGCCCCTGCACACCGGCGACCTCGCGTACGTGCTGTTCACGTCCGGTTCCACCGGCTGGCCCAAGGGCGTCGCGATCTCGCACCGCAGCATCGTCAACCGGTTGCAGTGGATGCAGGGAAGGTACCCGCTGACCGGCGACGACGTTGTCCTGCAGAAGACTCCGGCGACCTTCGACGTGTCGGTGTGGGAGTTGTTCTGGCCGCTGCTCGCGGGCGCGACGATGGTGCTCGCGACCCCGGACGGACACCGCGACCCCCGCTACCTGTCGCGAGTCGTCAGCGAACACCGCATCACCACAGTGCATTTCGTTCCGTCGATGCTGGACGTGTTCCTCACCGAAGGCGACGTGTCGCGGTGCGGCGGCCTGCGGCAGGTGTTCACCAGTGGTGAGGCGCTTGCGGCGGCGAGTGTGTCGCGAGCGGCCGAGACACTCGGCGTACCCGTGCACAACCTGTACGGACCGACCGAAGCGGCCGTCGATGTGACCGCGCACGCGACGGTGCCCGGCGAGACCCCGGTACCCATCGGTACACCTGTATGGAATACGTCGGTGCGGGTGCTCGACAGGCGTCTGCGCCCCGTGCCCATCGGAGTCGAAGGCGAACTCTATCTCGGTGGTGTGCAGCTCGCGCGCTGCTACTACGGCGCCGCGCAACTGACAGCGGAACGTTTCGTCGCCGACACCGCAGGACGCGGGCGCCTGTACCGTACGGGCGACCTGGTGCGGTGGCGCGCCGACGGCGTACTCGAGTATGTCGGCCGCAGCGACTTCCAGGTCAAGCTCCGAGGTCAGCGCATCGAGCTCGGCGAGATCGAAGCCGTGCTGCTCGAACACGAGACCGTGACGCAGGCCGTCGTGGTTCTGCACCGCGACGACACCGCCGGCGAGCACCTCGTCGCCTACGTGGTCGGAGACGGTGGCTCCGAGCACGCGGACGCAGCTCTCGCGCACGCCGCGTCGCGACTCCCGCGACACATGATTCCCACCCTCGCCGTGTCGCTCGATGCGATGCCGGTCACCGCGAACGGAAAGCTCGACCGAAAAGCCCTGCCGGACCCCGAGTTCGGATCCGCCGAACATGTGGCGCCGGCATCGGGCACCGAACATATCGTCGCCGGCGTGATCGCCGAACTCGTCGGCCGCGACCACGTCGGAGCCGCGACGAATTTCTTCGACCTCGGTGGCAACTCGCTCACCGCGACCCGGCTCCTCGCCCGGCTCGACGCCCGCTTCGGCACGCGCCTGCAGGTACGCGACCTGTTCGACAATCCCACGGTCGCCGGGCTGGCTCGGATCATCGACGGACAGCGCACAGATCAGCGCCCACGGCTGACTGCGCAACCACGCCCCGAACGCATCCCGCTGTCGCCGGCGCAGACGCGCATGTGGTTCGTCAACCGTTTCGATCCCACGTCCGGCGCATACAACGTCGCGGTGGCACTGCGGCTCACCGGTGTGCTCGACGAAGAAGCACTGCGCGCTGCCGTTGCCGACATCGTCGGGCGTCACGACACATTGCGCACCCGCTACCCGGACGACGGGGACGGCCCGTACCAGCAGATTCTGCCCGTCGCCGACGCGGGCCGGGCTCCGGCGATCGAACCACTCGACGGCCCGCTCGAGGAACGTCTGCGCGCGGTCATCGGGCGAGGATTCGACGTCACCGCAGCACCACCGGTCGCACTGACGGTGCTGCGCGACGAGGACGAGAGCCACGTACTCGTCCTGGTGGTGCACCACATCGCGATCGACGGCTGGTCCATGCAAGCCCTCGCCCGCGACTTCGTCGCCGCGTACGGAACCCGTGTCGTCGGCCACGCCCCGACGTGGGAGCCGCTGCCCGTCCAGTACGCAGACTTCGCGATGTGGCAGAACGACCTGCTCGGCGATGTCGACGATCCCGGCTCGCTCGGTGCCCGTCAGCTCGACTTCTGGCGCCACACCCTCGCCGGTGCGCCCGAGGTCTCCGACGTACCCACCGACCGCCGGCGGCCCACGGTCCCGTCGTTCCGCGGCGGCACCGTCGGTACCGACCTCGACTCGCAGCTCTACTCACGCCTCGAGGAGCTGGCGCGGGAGCACGGCGCCTCACTGTTCATGGTGCTGCACGCCGCTCTCGCCGTGCTACTGGCCAGGCTGAGCAGCAGCGACGACGTCACCATCGGCACACCCGTTGCCGGTCGCGGGCAGCCCGACCTCGACGGGGTCGTCGGCATGTTCGTCAACACCCTTCCGCTGCGCGTGCCGGTGGCATCCGGCGAGTCGTTCGCCGACGTACTCGCACGCGTACGCGACGTCGACCTCGCCGCCTACGCGCACTCCGACCTGCCGTTCGAACGGCTCGTCGATGCGCTCGGTACGTCTCGGTCCACCTCACACAACCCGGTGTTCCAGACCGTCCTCGCGCTCGAGGTGCCCCGTCCGGCATCGGTGTCGGTACCGGGACTCGCCATCGACGTGCTCCCCGTCGATTTCGGTATCGCGAAGTTCGATCTCGAATTCGCCGTCACCGAGCACGACGACCACGCGACCGTCACCGTGACGTACGCGCGCGACCTGTTCGACGACGGCACTGCCGCCGCGATGCTCGCGCGGTACGTGCGCGTCCTGTCCGGTGCCGCAACCGCTCCGTCGACGGCCGTGGGTGACATCGATCTGCTGTCGGACGGCGAACGCCTCGCGCTCCTGCAGGCGCCGGAGGGCGCCCCGTACCGGTCGCTGCCGGACCTGTTGGCCGATGCTGCAGCCGACCCCGAGGCTCTCGCGCTCGTTTCCGGTTCCGTCGCCGTCACCTACGGGGAGCTGGATCGACGCTCGAACAGCCTCGCCCACGCCCTCCTCGACGCGGGCGCGGTGCCCGGATCGGTCGTGGCGGTGGCGGTGCCCCGCTCGGTGGACTCGGTGATCGCGCTGTGGGCCGTCGCCAAGACGGGCGCTACCTTCCTGCCCGTCGACCCCGGCTACCCCGCGGCGCGGATCGAACACATGCTCACCGACTCCGGTGCGCGCCTCGGTATCGCCGCCGTGGCTCCCCCCGGCGACCTCACCTGGGTGTCGCCGCACAGCGGCGGTGACGACAGGCCGATCACCGGTCGCGCGCCGTGTCCGGACGCCGCCGCCTACCTCATCTACACCTCCGGGTCGACGGGTGTGCCCAAGGGCGTCGTCGTCACTCACCGCGGACTCGCCGCCTTCGTCGCCGAGCAACAGCACCGCTACCGGGTGCGGCCAGGCGACCGGGTCGCGGCGTTCGCGTCACCGAGTTTCGATGCGTCGCTGCTCGAGCTCTTCATGGCCATCGGTGGGGGAGCAGTACTCCAGTTGGTCCCGACCGACGTCTACGGCGGCACCGAACTCGAGGAACACCTCACGGAAGTGACCCACCTGTTCCTCACCCCGGCCGCCCTCGCCACCCTGAATCCCGAACGGCTCGAGCGTATTCGAGTCGTCGTGGTCGGCGGTGAGGCCTGCGATCCGTCGCTCGTGCAGCGCTGGGCGCCGGGACGCGAGATGTTCAACGCCTACGGACCGACCGAGTCGACCATCATGGCCACCCACTTCGGACCGATGGCGACGGGTGATCCTGTGCGGATCGGCCGGGCCGCCCTCGGCACCGGCGCAGTGGTCCTCGACGCACGTCTGAATCCCGTGCCCGCCGGGGTCCCGGGGGAACTGTATGTGTACGGAGCTGGGCTGGCCCGGGGATACCATGGGCAATCAGCGCTCACCGCCTCCCGCTTCGTCGCCGGCCCCGTGCACGGCGCGCTCATGTACCGCACCGGCGACCTCGTGCGCTGGGTCGACGGTCAACTCGACTACCTGGGACGCACCGACTTCCAGGTGAAGGTGCGCGGCCACCGGATCGAGCTGCCGGAGATCGACGCGGTCCTCGCCGGCCATCCCGGTGTCGATGCGGCGGTGACCGTGTCGCATGGGGCAACCGGCACCCTGGTGTCCTATGTGACCGCGTCGCACATGGCCGCCTCGCTCGATCCGGCCGACCTGTCGAGGCACGCCGCGCAGATGCTGCCCGCGTACATGGTGCCGGCAGCCATCACCGTCGTCGATGCCTTCCCGCGCACCGGTGCAGGCAAGATCGATACCCATTCGCTGCCCGAGCCTGTCTTCGCGGCAACAGAATTCGTCGAGCCACGCGGAGTGGACGAGCAGCGCGTTGCCGACGTCTTCGCCGAGATCCTCGGCCTCCACCGGGTGAGTGCGCACGACGACTTCTTCGCACTCGGCGGCAACTCACTGTCGGCGACGCGGGCGATCGCGCGGCTCGACTCGTCGCTCGGGGTTCGTGCACTGTTCGAGAACCCGACGGTCGCGGCGCTGGCCCTCGCGACCCGCGGCGGCGCGACGGAAACTCGTCCGGCCCTGGTCGCGGGGCAGCGACCCGAGCGCATCCCGCTCTCGCCTGCGCAGCAGCGGATGTGGTTGATCAACCGGTTCGATCCGGCGTCGCCCGTCTACAACATCCCCGTGGCCGTGCGGTTGTCCGGGCACCTCGACGTCGATGCACTTCAGGCAGCGGTCGGCGACGTCGTGCAGCGGCACGAGACCCTCCGCACGGTGTTCCCCGCGACCGGCACCGACCCACATCAGGTGGTGCTCGCCGACGCACCGCTCGACCTCACTCCACATGCCGTCACCCCCGGCACGCTGTACGACGAGATCGTCGCCGTCGCCGGTCGCGGGTTCGACGTCACCGTCGAGACCCCCGCCCGCGGGGCGCTGCTCCGCCTCGCGGACGACGAGCATGTGCTCGTCGTCGTGGTCCACCACATCGCTGCCGACGGCACCTCGACCGTGCCGCTCGCCCGCGACATCCTCGTTGCCTACCAGGCGCGACTGTCCGGAGCCGAACCCGAATGGGCGCCGCTCGCCGTGCACTACGCCGACTACGCGGTGTGGCAACGCGCCCTGCTGGGGGATCACTCCGATCCCGCGTCGATCGCGGCCCGTCAGCTCGCCTACTGGACCGAAGCGCTCGCCGACGTGCCGGCGGTGCTCGACCTGCCCGCCGACCGTCCGCGACCGGCCATCGCCTCGCAACGCGGCGCCCGCACCGACTTCCGCATCGACACCGGTACCGTGCGCGCACTCGACGACCTTGCCCGCAGCCACGGCGCAACGCGCTTCATGGTCCTGCACGCCGCACTCGCCGTACTGCTCGGCAGGCTCGGATCCACCGGCGATGTCAGCGTGGGCACGCCCATCGCCGGTCGCGGGGCCGCCGCGCTCGACGACCTCGTCGGCATGTTCGTGGGCACCCTCGTCCTGCGCACCCGGATGGACCTGGGCACCGGATTCACGGAATTCCTCGAACAGGTCCGCGACACCGACCTCGCGGCCTTCGGCCATGCCGACGTGCCGTTCGAGGAGATCGTCGACGCTGTCGATCCCGTCCGCTCGCAGGCACATGCACCGCTGTTCCAGGTGTCACTGTCGGTGCAGAATCAGGGCACCGGCGTCCTCGAACTACCGGGCCTCGTGGTCGAACCCCTCGATCCCGGCATCGACGTCGCGAAGGTCGATCTCGAATTCACCATCCGTGACGACGCGAACGCGGCGCTGGCCGCGTCGCTCACCTACGCGACCGACCTGTTCGACGCCGGCACCGCCGCAACCCTCAGCGAACGTTGGACGCGATTGCTCCGCGCGATCGCAACCGACCCGACGCTCACGGTGGGTGAGCTCCCGGTGCTCGACGACGCCGAGAGTGCCCGCGCCCTCGCGCACGCGATTCCCGCTGCACTGCCGGTGCGGTTACTGCCCGACATCTTCGCCACCGGTGTCGCCGCGAACCCCTGCGGTATTGCCGCGACGGACGGGAACCGCACGCTCACCTACACCGAACTCGACCGCGCCTCCAGCCAGCTCGCCCACAAGCTCCTCGGACGCGGTGTCGCTCCGGAAACCGTGGTGGCACTGTCGTTCCCGCGATCGATCGATGCGATCGTCGCACTGTGGGCGGTCGTGAAGACCGGTGCCGTGTTCGTGCCGATCGACCCGGCGTTGCCGACGGCGCGCATCGAATACCTGCTGGCCGATTCCGGGGCGAGCGTCGGGATCGGCACCGGCCCCTCCGATGTGCCGTGGCTGTCGGTGGAGGCCGACGACCAGCCCGATACGCCGCTCGCACCGTCGATCACTGCGTCGTCCGCGGCATACATGATCTACACGTCGGGGTCCACCGGTACCCCCAAGGGTGTGGTCGTCACCCACCGCGGCCTGGCGGCGTTCACTGCCGAGCACCGGCCGGAGCTCGGCCTGGACACGACCTCGCGGATGCTGCGGTTCTCGTCGTCGAGTTTCGACGCATCGGTGTTCGAGCAGATCGCCGCGTTCTCCGCCGGTGCCACCACGGTGGTGGCACCGGCGGAGGTCGTCGGCGGTACCGAGCTCACCGACCTGCTGCGACGCGAGCGCATCACGCACGTCCTCACCGCCCCAGCAGCGCTCGGCACGCTCACCGGCAGTGATCTTCCCGATCTCCGGGCGGTGCTGGTGGGCGGCGACGTGTGCCCACCGGAACTCGTCGAGCGATTCGGGCCGATCTGCCGGTTCGCGAACACGTACGGACCTACCGAAACCACCATCATCATCACCGCCACCGAACCGCTGGCGCCGGGCGACACCATCACCATCGGAACGCCCATCGAGGGTTCCGGTGCCGTGGTGCTCGACCACCGGCTGAGGCCCGTTGCCGACGGCGTGATCGGCGAGCTGTACCTGTCGGGGGCGGGTCTGGCCCGCGGCTACCACCGCCGCCCCGCGCTCACCTCGTCCCGATTCGTAGCAAACCCGTTCACCGGCGACCGCATGTACCGCACGGGCGACCTCGTGCGGCGCACCGCCACCGGCGAACTGGACTTCGTCGGCCGCAGCGACGCGCAGGTCCAGGTCCGTGGCCTGCGCATCGAACTCGGCGAGATCGAAGCTGCGCTCACTCGCGGCGACGACGTCGCGCTGGCGGTCGTCGTCGTGCATTCCGACCCGCACACCGGCGACCGCATCATCGGATACGCGGTGCCCGCGGCGGGAGCCACCGTCGATCCGCAGCAGGTCCGCGACCGGCTCGCCGACGCACTTCCGGCGTACATGGTGCCCGCGCAGATCCTCGTTCTCGACACCCTGCCGGTCACCGCGCACGGCAAGCTCGACCGCCGGGCCCTGCCCGCCCCCGGGTTCGAGGCCCGCGCGTTCCGGGCGCCGGAGAGCCCCGTCGAACACACCGTCGCCGCGGTCTATGCCGACCTGCTCGGCACCGACCGGGTCGGTCTCGACGACGACTTCTTCGAACTCGGTGGCAACTCGCTCGTCGCCACTGCGCTCGTCGCACGACTCGGTGGGGCCCTCGAGACCACGGTGCCGGTGCGGGCCGTGTTCGAGAACCCGACGGTGGGGGCGCTCGCTGCGGTGGTCGCGCACACCGCGGGGGAGGGTTCCCGGCCCGCGCTGGTGGAATACGACCGGCCCGAACATATTCCGCTGTCGCTCGCGCAGCAGCGGATGTGGTTCTTCAACCGCTTCGATCCCGGGTCGGCTGCGTTCAACATCCCGATCGTGCTGCGGCTGACCGGCGTCCTCGACGAGCACGCGCTGCGAGCCGCATTGTTCGACGTCCTCGAACGCCACGAAGCCCTGCGCACCGTGTACCCCGACACGGACACCGGGCCGACGCAGGTGATCGTACCGGCGGATCGTGCAGTTGCCGAGTTCGTCACGGTCGACGTCGCTGCAGACGAGATCGAGTCGCACCTCACCGGATTCACCTCCCGCGGTTTCGATCTCAGCGTCGAAGTTCCCGTGCGCGCAGGGTTGTTCAGGATCACTGGCGACGAGCACGTGCTTGCCGTCGTCGCCCACCACATTGCCAGCGACGGCGGATCGCAGGCCCCGCTCTCACGCGATCTCGTCACTGCCTACCTTGCGCGCACGAGCGGGCAGGCTCCCGGCTGGGCGCAACTGCCCGTGCAGTACGCCGACTACGCGCTGTGGCAGAGAGACCTGCTCGGTAGTGAGGACGATCCGTCGTCGCTGGTCGCACGGCAGCTCGCCTACTGGACCGGTGCGCTCGCGGATCTCCCCGACCTCGTGGAATTGCCCACCGACCATCCGCGTCCGGCCGTGCAGTCGTCCCGCGGAGGCACCGCGCTGTTCTCGCTTCACGCCGAACTCGCCGACCGCATCGAGCGGTTCAGCCGCGAGCGCGGTGTCACGCTGTTCATGCTCGTGCACACCGCCGTCGCGGTGCTGCTCGCCCGGTGGTCCGGCAGCACCGACATTCCGATCGGCACGCAGGTCGCGGGTCGCGGCGAGCCCGCTCTCGACGACCTCGTCGGCATGTTCGGCAACACCCTCGTGCTGCGACTGCAGGTCGATCCCGCCGCCACCTTCGACGACGTCCTCATGCAGGCCCGCGACGTCGACCTCGCCGCCTTCTCGCACCCCGACGTGCCTGTCGAACGACTCGTCGAACTCCTCGACCCGGCGCGCTCCACCGCGTACTCCGCGCTGTTCCAGACGCTGCTCGTCGTGCACAACTTCACCCGCTCGGAGGTGTCGCTGCCCGGGTTGACCGTCGCACCCGTGGAAGCCGGTGCGGTCGGCGCGAAACTGGATCTCGAGATCCACCTCGGGGAGAGCACGGATGCCGACGGGAACCGTACCGGCATCGACGGCTCGATCACGTACGCGACCGACCTGTTCACCGACCCCACTGTCGCTCGGCTGGCAGAACACCTCACGGCGATCCTCGACGCCGCCACCCGCGACCCCCACGCCCCGATCGGCGACATCGACCTGCGCGGACCCGACGAACGCGCCCTCGCGCTCGCCGTCAACGCCACCGCAACCGAGGCGGAAACCGGCACTCTGCTCACCCGTTTCACCGCACAGGCAGCGCGCACGCCCGATGCGGTCGCCCTCGTGCTCGCGGGCGAGGCGACGACGTACGGGCAGTTTGCGTCGCGGGTGAACCGGCTCGCACGGCACCTCGTGGGAGCCGGAGTCGGACCGGGCGCTCTCGTCGGTATCCATGCCGCCCGCTCGGTGGAGATGATGGTTGCGATCTACGCGACGCTGCAGGCCGGCGGCGCCTACGTGCCACTCGACCCCGACCATCCCGCAGACCGCACCGAGTATGTCCTCGACATCGCGCGTCCCGTGCTCGTGCTCACCACCTCGGCCGAACGGTCGACCCTGCCGCGCACACACCGCGTGGTGGAAGTCGACCGTGTGGAGGCCGACGCCGCGCTGTCGGGTCTGTCCGATGCGCCCCTCACCGACGCCGATCGGCTCGGGTCGCTACGCGACGGCAACATCGCGTACGTCATCTTCACGTCCGGTTCCACCGGACGACCCAAGGGCGTCGCCGTCGAACACCGTGCCGTGGCCAACCAGATCGCCTGGATGCGTGAACGCTACGACCTCGGACCCGGCGACGCGGCCATGCACAAGACACCGATCACGTTCGACGCGTCGGTGTGGGAGCTGTTCTACCCGCTGCAGGTGGGCGCGCGACTCGTCATCGCCATCCCCGGTGGCCACCGCGACCCCGCCTACCTCGCGCAACTGTCGCGCGACGAGGACGTGAACATCCTCGAATTCGTACCGTCGATGCTCGCGGTGTTCCTGGCGGATCCGGACCTCGAACTGCCCGACTCGGTGCGCTACCTCTCGGTCGGTGGTGAGGCCCTGCCCGCCGATCTCGCCGCCGACGTCGCGGCCCGTTCCCGCGCCGTCCTCGACAACACCTACGGCCCCACCGAAGCCACCGTGACCTCCACGGTGCTACGCAGCGACGGCAACCACCGCGGCACGGTCCCGATCGGCCGTCCCGTCCGGAACACCACCGTCCACGTCCTCGACGCGCGGTTGCACCCGACACCGACGGGTATCCCCGGCGAGCTGTATCTCGGCGGAATCCAGTTGGCGCGCGGGTATCACGGGCGACCCGACCTCACCGCCGAACGATTCGTGGCCGGTCCCGGTGGTGCACGCCTGTACCGCACCGGCGACCGCGTGCGGATGCTTCTCGACGGCACCCTGGACTTCCTCGGCCGCACCGACTTCCAGGTCAAGATCCGTGGACTGCGCATCGAACTCGGTGAGATCGAATCCGCAATCGTCGCCCTCGACGAAGTCGCCCGGGCCGTCGTCGTGGTGCACGACAGCGATCACGGGCCTCGACTCGTCGCGTACGTCGTCCCCGCCGACGGCACCGTGGTGGACAGCGACACGGTGCGCGGTGCCGCGGGCCGCGCACTGCCGCGCTACATGGTTCCCGATGTGGTCATGCCCCTCGACGCGTTGCCGCTCAACGCATCCGGCAAACTCGACCGACGTGCACTGCCGCAACCCGACGTGAGCGTCCGCGAGTTCCGGGCGCCCCGCAGCGACATCGAACACACAGTGGCAGAGGTGATCGCAACGGTGCTCGACGTCGAGTGCGCGGGCCTCGACGACGACTTCTTCGCACTCGGAGGCAACTCGCTCATCGCCACCCGAGTGGTGTCGCGGATCGGTGCGGCTCTCGGAGTCGACGTGCCACTGCGCACCCTCTTCGAACACCCCACCGTCGAAGCACTTGCCGCCGCGGTATCGGATCTCGCGTCGAGCGGTGCCCGGCTCCCGCTCGTCGCCCAGAAGCGTCCCGATCCGGTGCCGCTGTCGTTCGCGCAGCAGCGGATGTGGTTTCTCAACCGATTCGATCCGGAGTCGGCGGCGTACAACATCCCCATGGCCATCCGGATCACCGGCGGGTTGAACGTCGACGCACTGCGCCTGGCCGTACGAGACCTGCTCGCACGCCACGAGATTCTGCGGACCTGGTATCCCGAAGTCGACGGCGCCGGGGTGCAGGTCATCAGGCTCGCCTCCGACGTCGCTCCCGACCTTCACGACGAGTACGTCGAACCCGACAAGGTCGCGGACGTCGTCACCGCGGTATTCCGGGCGGGATTCGATGTGACGTCGGAGGTTCCGATGCGCGCTCGTCTGCTTCGAACCGGCGACCAGGAGTACGTGCTGGTCTTCGTCGTGCATCACATTGCTGCAGACGGCTTCTCCATCGGACCGATGCTGCGCGACGTGGCGATCGCCTATGCAGCCCGGTCGGCGGGAGAATCACCGGCATGGGCGCCGTTGGAGGTCCAGTACGCCGATTACAGCCTGTGGCTGCGCGACATACTCGGTTCCGACGACGACCCGACGAGCGTGATCGCACGTCAGATCGCGTATTGGACCGATACGCTCGCGGACGTCCCCGACGTGCTCGAGCTGCCGGCCGATCGCGCGCGACCGGCCGTCGCCTCCCATCGCGGCGCCACCCACCGCATCAGTCTCGACACCGCGCTGCATCAGAGCCTCCTGGATCTGGCCCGCTCACAGAACGCGACGCTGTTCATGGTGCTGCACAGCACCTTGAGTGCAGAACTCGCACGTCTGAGTGGCACCGACGACATCGTCATCGGCACCCCCATCGCCGGTCGCGGCGATCAGGCTCTCGACAACCTGATCGGCATGTTCGTCAACACCCTCGTACTCCGCACCCGGGTCGATCCCGACGATCCGTTCTCGGCGTTGCTCTCGCGCGCCCGCGACATCGCCCTCGGGGCGTTCGCGCACGCCGACGTGCCGTTCGAGAGACTCGTCGAGGCACTCGACCCGCCGCGATCGCAGGCACGAAATCCCCTCTATCAGGTGATGCTCACCCTCCAGAACATGGAACGAACTCGCATCGAACTGGACGACATCCGGATCGATGCGGTCGATGCGGATCTCGGCCGAGCCCAGGTCGACCTGCAGATCACGGTGACGGAGGCATTCGAGGACGACGGCACCCCCGCCGGTATCGACACCGAATGGGTGTACGCCACCGACCTGTTCGACGAGGCAACCGTCGTCTTGTTCGCGCAGCGCTTCAGGCGGGTGCTCGACGCGGTGGTGGCCGACCCGGAACTGCGTGTCCGTGCCCTGCCGATGCTCGACGACGCTGAGCAGGCCGCGGTCCTGGCGCTAGGCGTCGGGCCGGGCGGGAATGTCGGCGACGGGTGTGCTGACCCGAATCCCGAGGCCACCGCAGTGACGTCGACCGACATGGCCTTGACCCGCGGCGAGTTCGACGAGCGTGTCGCGGGGCTGGCCCGCGAACTGATCGCACGCGGGGTCGGCCCGGAGACACGTGTCGCGGTGTGCATGGAACGCAGCGTCGACCTGCTCGTTGCCATCCATGCGATCCTGCAGGCAGGTGGCGCGTACGTCCCGCTCGATCCCGACCATCCCGCCGAGCGCATCGCACACATCGTCGAGACTGCGAACCCTGCGCTTGCGCTGGTCCGTACCGCCACGGCTGCGCTTCCGGTCCCGGTGCTCGACGTCACGGCCGTCGGTGCGTCGTACGGCACGACACCGATACGTGACGGCGATCGGCTCGGGCCGTTGCGATCCGATCACACCGCGTACGTGCTCTTCACCTCGGGATCCACGGGCCGACCCAAGGGCGTCGCCGTCACACATCGCGCGTTGGGCACCCAACTCGACTGGATGCAGCACACCCTCGGCCTGAATGGCGACGACGTGATCCTGTGGAAGACGCCCGTGACCTTCGACGCGTCCGTGTGGGAGTTGCTGCTGCCCATGCGTCTCGGCTCCCGCCTCGTCGTTGCTGTCCCGGACGGTCACACCGATCCGGCATATCTCGCCTCGGTGATTGCTGCGGAGAAGGTGACGGTCGCTCAGTTCGTGCCGTCGGTGCTCGACCTCGTGCTCGACGAGGACCCAGGATCGTCGCTGCAGCATGTGTTCTCGGGCGGCGAGACACTCCGGGTCGATACTGCCGAACGTGTCCGCGATCTGCTCGGCGCCCAGGTTCACAACCTGTACGGACCGACGGAAACCACGATCCAGGTCGCTCACCGGGTAGGTATACCCGACGCTGCGCAGAGGATTCCGATCGGGACACCGGTCGCGGATACGACATTGCTGGTGCTCGACGCGCGTCTGCAGCCGGTACCGGTCGGCGTGCGCGGCGAACTCTACGTCGCGGGAGCTCAGGTTGCGCGCGGCTACGAGAACGCCACCGGCCAGACGGCACCGCGCTTCGTCGCCGACCCCTATTCGGCGAATGGCACGCGAATGTACCGCACGGGAGACGTCGTGCGCTGGACGTCGGCAGGGGAACTCGAATACCTGGGCCGAAGCGATCATCAGATCAAACGGCGTGGTCTGCGTATCGAACTCGGTGAGGTCGAGAGTGTCCTGCGGGCGCTGGACCCGATCGCGGCAGCTGCGGTCGCCGTCGTCTCGGATCGGCTCGTCGGGTATGTTGTTGCTGTTGCAGGTGAACACCTCGACCCGGATGTCGTCCGCGGACTCATCGCAGATCGCCTGCCCACGTACATGATTCCCGATGCGGTCGTCGTCCTCGAAACGCTGCCCCTGACTGCCTCGGGAAAGCTGGACCGACTGTCCTTACCCGAGCCCGTGATCGCAGTGCGGGAGTTCCGGGCGCCGGCCTCCGATATCGAGCGTTCCGTGGCTTCGGCTTTCGCGGAGGTGCTGGGCATCGAACAGGTCGGCCTCGACGACGACTTCTTCGCGCTCGGCGGCAATTCCCTGAACGCGACGCAGGTGGTGTCGCGAGTCGGTGCAGTGGTGCACGCGCGAGTTCCCGTGCGGATGGTGTTCGAGACGCCGACAGTAGAGGGCTTCGCCGGTGCGGTCGACGCAGTGGCGGGTACCGGTGATGTCGAGCAGTTGGTTCGGCAGCAGCGGCCCGATCGTATCCCATTGTCGCTGGCGCAGGCCCGGATGTGGTTCCTCAACCGGTTCGATCCGGAATCGGCGGCATACAACATTCCGATGGCGATCCGGCTGTCCGGCCCGTTGGATACCGCCGCACTGAGGGCTGCTGTCGACGACGTGATCGCCCGTCACGAGGTGCTGCGCACCGTCTATCCGGAAGTGGACGGGGTCGGCGTGCAGCACGTACTGGCCGTCTCCGATGTACGACCGGATCTGTCCCCGATTGCTGTCGCCGCCGACCGGATCGTCGATGCGGTCACGGACGTCGTCACGACCGGGTTCGACGTGACTTCTGAGGTTCCGTTGCGAGCCCGCCTCTTCCAGGTCGATACCACAGGCGATGCCGGCGCGACAGACCATGTGATCGTGCTCGTCGTCCACCACATCGCGAGCGACGGCTTCTCGACCGGTCCGATGGCCCGCGACGTGATGGCAGCGTACTCGGCGCGCGTGCGTGGAGACGCGCCACCGTGGGCGCCCCTCGCTGTGCAATACGCCGACTACACGCTGTGGCAGCGGAAGACCCTCGGGACGGAGGACGATCCGGCAAGCCTCGTGTCGCGGCAGGTCGCCTACTGGTCCGATGCTCTCGCAGGGATACCGGATCAGATCGATCTGCCGTCGGATCGGCCACGGCCGATGGTCGCGTCGCACCGGGGTGCGTCGTACGACTTCCGCGTCGATCGCGCAACAAGTGCGGCGTTGCGGCGTGTGGCTCAGGAACACAGCACCACCATGTTCATGGCCGTCCATGCTGCGCTGGCAGTGCTGTTGGCGCGATCGACCGGCACGACCGACATCTCGATCGGAACACCCGTCGCGGGCCGTGGCCACGCGGAACTCGACGACCTCATCGGCATGTTCGTCAACACCCTGGTGCTCCGTGCCGATGTGGACGGTGGACGATCGTACGGAGAACTCCTCGATCAGATCAGAGACATCGACCTCGCGGCCTTCGCCCATGCCGACGTCCCGTTCGAACGTCTCGTCGAGGTGCTCGATCCGCCGCGGTCGCAGGCGCGCAACCCGCTCTTTCAGGTGATGCTCGCGTTCGAGTACGACAACCCCACCGCATTCACCATGGATGAGCTGACGGTCTCGCCCGTCGACTTCGGCGACATGCCGGTCAAGTTCGACATGCAGGTGACCGTCGTGGAGTCGGACGAGCTCGCCGTGCGTATCCAGTACGCGACGGATCTGTTCGACCGAAGGACCATTGCCGACTTCGCCGACCGTTTTCTGCGGGTGCTGGACACGGCGGTGGCGGATCCCGAATTGGCAGTCGGTGACCTCGCCTTGCTCACTGCCCCGGAGGTCGCACGGATTCTGTCTGCGCAGATCGGACCGGATCATGCGCTTGGCGCACAGACGATCTCGAGTATGGTTTCACACCAGGTTGCCCGCACTCCGAATGCGATTGCTGTGGTGGCAGAGGGCGTGGAATTCTCCTTCGCGGCGTTCGGCGCGCGGGTGAACCGGCTCGCGCGAAAGCTGATATCTCGTGGCGTAGGGCCGGATTCGACCGTTGGTGTTCTCATGTCTCGCTCGGCCGACATGGTGGTCGCGGTCCATGCTGTGTCGGCAGCGGGCGGCGCATACGTGCCGCTCGATCCGGAACACCCGGCCGAGCGGACGGACTATGTGCTTCGGTCCGCGATGCCGGTGCTCGTGCTCACCACCACCTCCGAGCAGGGGTCGGTTACCGTGTCGGCACCGACGCTGCTCCTGGACGAACTCGACCTCTCCGGATGGCCGGCTTCGAGGATCACCGACACCGAACGGCGTGGCCCGCTCCGCTCGGACAACACCGCATACGTGATCTTCACTTCCGGCTCGACCGGACGTCCCAAAGGTGTGGCGGTCAGCCACGGCGCCGTCGCGAATCAGATAGCGTGGATTTCGCAACGATTCGGACTCGGCGGGGACGACGCAGTTCTGTTGAAGACACCGTTCACGTTCGACGTCTCCGTGTGGGAGCTGTTCGCACCGCTGTCACGAGGTGCGCGCCTCGTCGTCGCCTCCGCGGACGGACATCGAGATCCCGACTATCTGGCCTCGATGATCGACGCACACGGTGTCACGCTCGTGTCGTTCGTGCCGTCGATGCTCGACGTCTTCGTCACACACATGTCGTCGGATGCGTGTACTTCCCTGCGGGCCGTCCTTGTCGCCGGTGAAGCCCTCCCCGGCGCGACAGTGTCCCGGCTGATGTCGACGTTGCCGAACACCATGGTGCACAATCTGTACGGGCCCACGGAATTCACAGTTCATGCCACCGAAACCGTCGTCGACGGCACAGGTCCGGTAGTACCGATCGGTGCCGCGGTGTGGAACTCTGCGACCTACGTCCTCGACGCGCGCCTCCGTCTCGTGCCGGACGGTGTTGCGGGCGAACTCTATCTGTCCGGGCGGCAACTGGCACGTGGATACGTGGCGCGGCCCGAGCTGACCGCTGATCGGTTCGTAGCCGATCCGTTCGACGCGGGCGCACGCATGTACCGGACGGGCGATGTCGTCCGGAGGAACCGTAGCGGGCACCTCGAGTACATCGGGCGCAGTGATTTCCAGGTCAAGCTACGCGGAGTGCGTATCGAACTCGGTGAGATCGAAGCGGTATTGCGTGACGATCCACTGGTGTCGTCGGCAGCAGTCGTCGTAGTGCAAGACCGGGTCGTGGCCTACGTAGTACTCCGCGACGGCCACACCGACACCGGCCGCGTGTTGCACGCGGCGTCGAACCGTGTGCCGTCGTACATGGTTCCGGAATCGGTCGTGCTGCTCGAGGCGTTGCCGCTCAACGCCTCGGGGAAGCTGGATCGGAAAGCGCTCCCGGACCCGGTGTTCGAGGTGCGTGAATTCCGAGCCCCCACGAGTGGGCTGCAAGAATCTGTGGCGGCGGTGTTCGCCGAGGTCCTCGGCATCGAACGTGTCGGGCTGGACGACAACTTCTTTGCACTCGGCGGAAACTCGCTGATCGCGACGCAGGTGGTGTCACGGGTGGGTGCCGCTGCAGACGCGAAGGTGCCGGTGCGGCTGCTGTTCGAAGCGCCGACGGTGGAGGCGTTTGCTGCCGCGGTCGACGGTCTGACGGAGACCGGTGTCGCGGTGCCACTGGTTCCGAGGCGACGACCGGGCACGATTCCACTGTCCTCGGCACAGCGCCGCATGTGGTTCCTCAACCGGTTCGATCCCGATTC
Source organism: Rhodococcus ruitaii (assembly GCF_055230935.1). Classification (NCBI taxonomy): domain Bacteria; kingdom Bacillati; phylum Actinomycetota; class Actinomycetes; order Mycobacteriales; family Nocardiaceae; genus Rhodococcus; species Rhodococcus ruitaii. The sequence goes on from NZ_JBUYWC010000003.1 coordinate 556,302, forward strand.
GGCCGCGTACAACATTCCGATGGCACTACGGTTGTCGGGGGTCTTGGACATTGCGGCCCTGGGGGCTGCGGTGCGCGATGTGCTCGGTAGGCACGAGGTGCTTCGGACCGTGTATCCAGAGGTCGACGGAGTCGGTGTCCAGCACGTATTGCCGATCACCGACGTGGAAATCGACCTCGCACCGTCACGCCTCGCGGAGGCGGACCTGTTCGCCGTCGTGAGTGAGCTCGTGACGACCGGATTCGATGTCACGGCCGACGTTCCCTTGCGGGTGCGCCTCTTCGAAGTCGATCGCTCGGAGCATGTCGTGGTCTTCGTCGTCCACCACATCTCGGGTGACGGATTCTCGATGGGTCCGTTGGCTCGGGACGTCATGTCGGCATATCTCGCACGAATGCACGACGAGGTACCGTCGTGGGCGCCGCTTCCGGTGCAGTACGCCGACTACACCCTGTGGCAACGGGAGGTACTGGGTTCGGAGGACGATCCGGAATCCCTGGCGGCACAGCAACTCGGGTTCTGGACCCGGGAACTCGCGGACCTGCCGGATCAACTGGATCTACCGACCGATACTCCGCGTCCGGCCGTGCAATCACTGCACGGCGCGACGGTGGGCGTCTCCATCGACGCCGAGCTTCATCGTGAACTGGTGCAACTGGGGCGACGGACGAACGCCACGCTCTTCATGGTCGTGCATACGGCCTGGGCGGCGTTCCTCGCACGGATGGCCGGCACCGACGACGTCGCCATCGGCAGCCCGGTCGCGGGACGTACCGAGCGTGCGCTCGACGACCTCATCGGCATGTTCGTCAATACACTGGTGTTCCGGACGCGCGTGCAACCCGGGCAGAGTTTCCTGGAACTGCTGGAGCGCACTCGCGAAACGGACCTGACCGTTTTCGCGAACGCGGACGTGCCGTTCGAGCGTCTCGTCGAGGTTCTCGATCCGGCACGTTCGACGGCGCGACATCCCCTCTTCCAGGTGGGGTTGTCGTTCCAGAATCTGGCGAGATCGACGTTCGAGCTTCCCGGATTGAGAATCTCGGGGATCGAAGCCGAGATGCAGGTCTCGCAGTTCGATCTGCATCTGATCGTGTCCGATCGGTATGACGACGACGGTGCCGGATCGGGTGTCGACGGCATCATGACCTACGCGACGGATCTGTTCGGTGACACGACAGCACGATCGATCGTAGAGCGGTTCGTGCGGATGCTCGAGGCGATCGTCGCGGATCCGGCGGCGCCGGTCGGTGATCTCGACCTGCTGACGCCAGGGGAGCGGACGCGGGTAACCGAACTCGTCAACGACACCGAGCGCGCCGTTGATTCGTCCGCAACGCTGGTGGACCTGTTCGACGAGCAGGTCCGTCGTGATCCTGTGGCAACGGCATTGGTGTTCGAGGCCGAGACGCTCACGTACGGAGAGCTCGATGAGCGTGTGAACCGTCTGGCCCGGAAGCTGATTTCGCTCGGAGTCGGGCCGGAGTCGCCGGTTGTGTTGATGATGCGCCGCTCGGTCGAACTTCTGGTGGGGATGTTCGCAGTCGCGAAGGCCGGTGGTGCCTACGTGCCGCTCGACCCCGACCAGTCGACGGAGCGCAACGCCGACATCATCGGGTCGGTGAATCCGGTGGTGCTCCTCACCGGCGCAGGAGACGCCGCCTCCGTGCCAGGGCAGTGGACCACCCCCTCTGTGAATATCGACTGCGTGGATCTGTCGGGCCTGGCGGGGTCGCCTGTTTCGGACGCCGAGCGGCGTGGGCCCCTGCGCCCGTCGAACACCGCCTATCTGATCTTCACGTCGGGGTCGACAGGACGGCCCAAGGGCGTCGCGGTGCCGCATGCAGCGATCGTGAATCAGATGGTGTGGAAGAGTTCGCACTTCGGCTTGGGATCAGATGATGCGCTGCTACTGAAAACGGTCGCGACATTCGACCTCTCGGTGTGGGAGTTCTGGTCGGCGTTGACTTCGGGCGGCCGGATAGTGCTCGCATCGCCGGAAGGTCACCGCGATCCGGCGTATCTCAACCGTCTGGTGGTCGAGCAGGATGTGACGACCTTGCACGTGGTGCCGTCGATGCTCGAGGCGCTGATGGTCGAATCGGATGGCCGGTTGGGGTCGTCGTTGCGGCGGGTGCTGGCGATCGGCGAGACGCTGCCCGTGGCGACGGCGCGGAGGTTCGTCGAGCGCAACGAGGCGCGGTTGGTGAATCTGTACGGTCCGACGGAGTCCGCGGTGTCGGTCACCGCCGGTGACGTCGCGGATGCGGTGCATGGATCGTCTGTTCCTATCGGTGTCCCGGTGTGGAACACGACGGTGTACGTGCTCGACGAGCGGCTCCATCCCACGCCGATTGGTGTCACGGGCGAGTTGTACGTCGGAGGGGTTCAGCTCGCCCGGGGCTATCACGGTCGGGTCGACTTGACGGCCGAGCGCTTCGTTGCATCACCATTCGGGGAGGGCGAACGGTTGTATCGGACCGGTGACCTCGTCAGGTTCACCGCTGATGGCGAGTTGGATTATCTGGGGCGCAGGGACTTCCAGGTCAAGGTACGCGGTTTTCGGATCGAACTCGGCGAAATCGAGACGGTACTGCGGAGCGTAGACCGCATTCGAGACGCCGTAGTGGTCGCACGGGACGACGAGCGAACCGGGACGCAACTGGTGGCGTACGTTGTCCCGGAGCCGGGCACCGAGATCGATGTGGTGTCGACGAAGAGTGAGTCGGCAGCGCAGTTGCCTTCGTATATGGTCCCCGCTGCCTTCGTGGTGCTCGACGCATTGCCATTGAATGTGAACGGCAAGCTGGATCGGAAAGCGCTCCCGGACCCGGTGTTCGAGGTGCGTGAATTCCGAGCCCCCACGAGTGTGCTGCAAGAATCTGTGGCGGCGGTGTTCGCCGAGGTCCTCGGCATCGAACGTGTCGGGCTGGACGACAACTTCTTTGCACTCGGCGGAAACTCGCTGATCGCGACGCAGGTCGTGTCACGGGTGGGTGCCGCTGCAGACGCGAAGGTGCCGGTGCGGCTGCTGTTCGAAGCGCCGACGGTGGAGGCGTTTGCCGCCGCGGTCGAGCAGGTGGTCGGATCCGGTGGCGTGAGTGCACTCGAGCCGTGGCCCCGGCCGGAACGGATACCGCTGTCGATGGCCCAATCGCGGATGTGGTTCCTCAACCGATTCGATCCGGACTCGGCAGTGAACAACATTCCCGCTGTGATCAGGTTGTCGGGTCCGCTCGACGTGGATGCGCTACGGTCTGCGGTGTCGGACCTGATCGTGCGGCACGAGGTATTGCGCACAGTGTATCCGGAGATCGATGGTGTCGGGTACCAGGTGGTGTCGAAGGAACCGGAACACTCGGATATTCTTGCCGTGGAATCGGTCTCGGAAGACGAGGTGTTCGGTGCCGCCGCGGTAGTAGTGGAGTCCGGGTTCGATGTGACGGCGGCACCGCCGCTTCGAATGAAGTTGCTACGGATCTCGGACACCGAGCATGTGCTGGTAGTGGTGGCGCATCACATTGCAGCAGACGGCTTTTCGATGGGTCCGTTGTCGCGGGATGTCATGGTGGCGTATGCCTCCCGGCTCTCGGGCGAAGTTCCGTCGTGGGAACCGCTGACGGTGCAGTACGCGGACTACACGTTGTGGCAGCGACATGTTCTCGGTTCCGAATCAGACCCGGATTCGGTGCTGTCGCGACAGGTGGCGTACTGGACGGAGAACCTGGCGGGTGCACCGGGTGTGCTCGAGCTGCCGGCCGATCGTCCACGCCCTGAGATCGCGTCGTATCGCGGTGCCTCGCATGGTTTCACGATCGACCAGTCATTGCGGTCGGACATCGACGCGCTAGCAGCCGCTCACGGCGTGACACCGTTCATGGTGATTCACGGTGCTCTTGCTGTACTTCTCGCGCGGCTGTCCGGGACCGACGACATCGTGATCGGTACCCCCGTAGCGGGTCGTGGTGAGCGTGCGTTGGACGATCTGATCGGGATGTTCGTCAACACGTTGGTACTGCGCACTCCGGTCGTCGGTGGTGAATCATTCGCAGGATTGTTGTCTCGGGTGCGGGATGTGGACCTCGGCGCGTTCGGACATGCGGACGTGCCCTTCGAACGCTTGGTGGAAGTCCTCGACCCGGTTCGGTCCACGTCGTGGAATCCGTTGTTCCAGGTGATGTTGACCTTGCAGAACATGGAGACCACACATGTCGACCTGGCAGGCCTGACCTTGTCGGCGATGGACCCGGACCTGCAGTTGGCGAAGTTCGATCTGCAGGTCACGATCTCGGATCGGGTCGACGAGCAGGGCTGCCCCGCGGGTATGAGCGGTGTGATGACCTATGCGACGGACTTGTTCGACGTCGACACCATTGTGGCGTTCACCGAGCGGTTCGTCAGGCTTCTGCAAGCGATGGTTGGTAGTCCTGATATGGCAGTCGGTGCACTCGACCTGCTCGGCGAGGGCGAACGTGATCTCGTGCTGGCCGCGGGCCGCGGTGACGACAGACCGGAATCGGAGCAGCTCGTTCCCGATCTGATCGCGGTGCAGGCCGAACGTTCGCCGGACTCCGTCGCGATCGTGCACGACGGATCGCCCATGAGTGGTGCGGAGCTGCACGAGCAGGTATGCCGCCTCGCTCGGCACCTGATGTCGTTGGGTGCGGCACCGGAAATCCGCATCGCAGTAGCGATGGAGCGCTCGCCCGAGATGGTGGTCGCCATTGCGGCCGTGCTGGTCGCGGGTGCTGCGTACGTGCCGATCGACCCGGATCAGCCGGATGACCGAATCGATTACGTGCTCGACACAGCGGATCCGTTGCTCGTCCTGACGAGGTCGGGTCGGCAGATCCGCACCGACCGCCCGGTGGTGAACGTCGATCGAGTGGACGTTTCCGGCTATGCGAGTGGTCGGGTCCACGCCGGCGAACGCCGTTCCCGCTTGCACCCGCAGAACGCCGCGTATGTGCTGTTCACCTCCGGGTCTACCGGCCGGCCCAAGGGCGTCACCGTGTCGCACGGATCGCTGGTCAACCAATTGCGTTGGATGCAGACGGAATACGAGTTCGATTCTTCGGACTCGGTGCTGCTCAAGACACCCGTGACGTTCGATGCGTCGGTGTGGGAGCTGTTGGTGCCATTCGTGTCCGGTGCTCGAATGGTGATCGCGGAGCCGGACGGGCATAGCAATCCGGAGTATCTCGCGCGTCTGCTGGCCGGCGGTGAGGTGACGGTCGCGCAGTTCGTCCCCTCGGTGCTCGACGCAGTGCTCGATGTGTGGGAGGGGCCCGTCGGCGTAGTGCGATCGCTGTTCTCCGGTGGCGAAGCATTGGCCGAGGCAACTGCAGAGCGTACCCGTCGGATGTTGGGGACGGAGGTGCACAACCTGTACGGGCCCACCGAGGTGACGATGCAGGCCACCCACCACACGTATCGTGGGGTCGCCGCGACTCGGGTTCCTATCGGTGTGGCAGTCCAGAACACCTCGGCGTGGGTCCTGGACCCGCGTATGAATCTCGTGCCGGTCGGCGTCGTCGGCGAGTTGTACTTGTCGGGAGCTCAGCTCGCGCGAGGCTATGCGGGACGTGCACCGCTGACGGCAGATCGTTTCGTGGCGAACCCCTTCGGTGACGCCGGCGAGCGGATGTACCGCACAGGCGATCTGGTGCGGTGGAATCGAGATGGCGAACTCGAGTATCTGGGCCGCAACGATCAACAGGTGAAGCTACGTGGCCAGCGTATCGAACTCGGTGAGATCGAAAGCGTGTTGCGTGCGCTCGATGGTGTCGCAGCCGGTGCGGTCGCAGTGCGATCGGACCAGTTGATCGGGTACATCGTTCCGTCGGGCGACGCGGATGCGTCGCAGATTCGGAACATGATGGGTCGGGTGCTGCCGTCGTACATGGTGCCGTCGCAGTTCATGGTACTCGAGTCGTTGCCTCTCACCGTGTCCGGAAAACTCGATCGGCGGGCGCTACCGGAGCCGGTGTTCGGGCATCGCGAGTTCAGGGCGCCGGTGAGTGCGACTGAAGGGGTAGTTGCAGCGGTATTCGCTGAGATCCTCGGAGTGGAGCGGGTCGGTCTGGACGACGACTTCTTTGCGCTCGGCGGCAACTCATTGGTTGCCACGCGGGTCGTGGCGCGGCTCGGCGACGCACTCGATACGACAGTCGCGGTCCGGACGCTGTTCGATACAGCGACGGTCCAAACGCTCGCTGCCCGGCTCGAAGTGGATGCCGGCTCGGGTCGGGTAGCGCAGCTCGTGCCGCAGCCGCGCCCAGACGTCATCCCCTTGTCGCTGGCACAGCAGCGGATGTGGTTCCTCAACCGATTCGATCCCGGGTCGGCCGCCTACAACATTCCGATGGCGCTGCGGTTGACCGGTGATCTGAACCCCGACGCGCTGCAGGCTGCGGTACGCGACGTGCTCGACAGGCACGAGGTGCTTCGGACCGTGTATCCGGAGGTCGACGGTGTCGGCGTCCAGCGGGTGTTGCGCCCGGCCGACGTCGCGATCGATCTTGCGCCGACGACGCTCATCGAGGCAGATCTGATGTCTGCCGTGACTGATGTCCTGACGACGGCATTCGATGTCACCGCTGAAGTACCGTTGCGAACGAAGCTCTTCCACCTCGGTCGTGACGAGTATGTCGTCGTCTTCGTCGTCCACCACATTTCGGGCGACGGATTCTCGATGGGCCCGCTGGCTCGGGATGTGATGGCCGCATATCTTGCACGGGCAGAGGGGGCACGACCGGCCTGGGAGCCGCTGCCTGTCCAGTACGCCGACTACACCTTGTGGCAACGACAGATACTCGGTTCGGAGGATGATCCGGAATCGCTGGCGGCGAGGCAGCTCGGATTCTGGATCGATGAGCTGGCGGATCTGCCCGAGCAGCTGGATCTGCCGACCGATCGGCCACATCCCGCAGTGCAATCGCTTCGAGGTGCAAGAGTGAACCTGAGCCTCGATGCCGACCTGCATCGCGGGTTGGTCCAGCTTGGTCGACGCGCGAATGCGACCTTGTTCATGGTCGTACATACTGCCTGGGCAGCGTACCTTGCGCGCATCGCCGGTACCGACGACGTCGCGGTGGGAAGCCCTGTCGCGGGACGTCACGAACGCGAGCTGGATGGCCTGATCGGCATGTTCGTCAACACGCTCGTGTTCCGCACCCGTGTGGACTCCGGCCGCACGTTCGCAGAGCTTCTCGATCAGACACGTGAGACGGACCTGAACGTCTTTGCTAATGCTGATGTGCCGTTCGAGCGTCTCGTCGAAGTCCTCAATCCGGCTCGTTCGACTGCGCGGCATCCCCTGTTCCAGGTGGGTCTGTCGTTCCAGAACCTGGAGCAGGCGACATTCGAGCTTCCTGGCCTGTCGATCGCAGGTGTCGAGGCCGAAATGGACGTTTCGCAGTTCGATCTTCACCTGATCGTGTCGGACCGATACGGTGACGACGGCTCGGAATCGGGTGTGATCGGATCCATGACGTACGCGACGGATCTGTTCGACGAGACGACCGCCGAGGCGATACTCGAGCGTTTCGTACGAATGCTTCATGCGATCGTATCGAATCCGTCCGTGCCCGTGGGCGACATCGATCTCCTCGGATCCGATGACCGTGCCCGCGTCGTCGAGTCCTTCAACAACACGGAGCGCGAGGTCGATACGGCGGCGACGCTGGTGGATCTGTTCGATGCACAGGTGCGCCGCGATCCGGCAGCGACCGCGTTGGTGTTCGACGACGGGTCGCTCACGTACCGGGAGTTCGACGCGCGAGTGAACCATCTGGCGCGTCGGTTGATTTCAGTGGGAGTCGGGCCGGAGACGACGGTGGCCCTGATGATGCGCCGCTCCGTCGAGTTGCTGGTAGGGATGTACGCGGTCGCGAAGGCCGGTGGCGCGTATGTGCCGCTGGATCCCGACCAGCCCGAGGAACGCACGGCATACATTCTCCGAGAGTCGGCACCGGTGGTTGTGCTCAGTTCCGGACGCGATGATGTTGCGGTACGCGGAGGCCGGACGGTTGTCACGATTGATCGCGGCACCACGGATCTGCCGGAGACAGCGGACATCCCGGTGTCGGATGCGGAGCGGATTTCTCCTCTGCGGCCGTCGAACACCGCGTATGTGATCTTCACGTCGGGTTCGACGGGCCGGCCGAAGGGTGTGGCGGTGCCGCACGCGGCGGTCGTGAACCAGATGCTGTGGAAGCGTGATCATTTCGGTCTCGGCGTGGACGATGCGGTGTTGCTCAAGACGGCGGCGACGTTCGATTTGTCGGTGTGGGAGTTCTGGTCGGCGCTGCTCTCCGGTGGTCGTGTGGTGATCGCCTCGCCGGATGGGCATCGTGATCCGGCGTATCTGAATGCGTTGATCGCCGAGCAGGCTGTGACGACGTTGCATGTGGTGCCGTCGATGCTCGAGGCGTTGCTGGTGGAGTCGTCGGGGGTGTTGCCTCGGTCGTTGCGTCGGGTGCTGGCGATCGGTGAGGCGTTGCCGGCGTCGACGGCGCGGCGGTTCGTGGCGTCGAACGATACGCGGTTGGTGAACTTGTACGGTCCGACCGAGGCTGCGGTGTCGGTGACGGCCGGTGAGGTCGCCGAGGTATCGGGTGCGTCGGTGTCGATCGGTGTGCCGGAGTGGAATACTCGTGTCTATGTTCTCGATGAGCGGTTGCATCCGGTGCCGGTGGGGGTTGCGGGTGAGTTGTATCTGGCGGGTGTGCAGTTGGCGCGGGGTTATCACGGTCGGGTGGATCTGACTGCGGATCGTTTCGTGGCGTCGCCGTTTGCGGTGGGGGAGCGGTTGTATCGCACGGGTGATCTTGTGAGGTTCACTGCTGATGGTGCGTTGGATTATGTGGGGCGTACGGACTTCCAGGTGAAGGTGCGTGGTTTCCGGATCGAGCTCGGTGAGATCGAGTCGGCGTTGCGTGGTGTGGGCGGTGTCCGTGACGTGGCGGTGGTTGCTCGTGTGGATGAGCGCGCGGGTGCGCAGTTGGTGGCGTATGTGGTGCCGGGGTCGGGTGTGGAACTCGATGTGGCCGAGCTGAGAGTTGCGCTCGGTGGGCGTGTGCCGTCGTACATGGTGCCGTCGGCGTTCGTGGTGCTCGAGGCGTTGCCGTTGAATGTGAACGGGAAGTTGGATCGGAAGGCTCTGCCGGATCCGGTGTTCGAGGTTCGTGAGTTCCGTGTGCCGGTGTCGCCGGTGGAGGAGTCGGTGGCGGCGGTGTTCGCCGAGGTGCTCGGGATCGAGCGGGTGGGTTTGGACGACGACTTCTTCGCGCTCGGTGGTACCTCCCTCGTCGCGACGAAACTCGTCTCGCGCCTGCGTACAGAGGTGGACGCCCAGGTGCCCTTGCAGTGGCTGTTCCGGGAGTCGACCGTCGAGGGCCTCGCCCGATTGGTCTCCGAGGGCTCCGACGCGAACATGTCGGACGCGCTCCGTCCGGTGGTACGGCTGCGCACGAATGGTTCGGGCACACCGCTGTTCTGCGTGCATCCGATCGTCGGGTTGTCGTGGTGCTACACCGGCCTGTCCCAGCAGCTCGATACCGATGTCTACGGTCTGCAGACACCCGCCGCTCTCGAAGACGACTTCGCACCGGCCACCCTCGACCATCTCGCTACGCGGTACGTCGAGGAGCTTCGCCGCGTGCAACCGCACGGGCCGTACCGTCTGCTCGGCTGGTCGCTGGGCGGTGTGATTGCCCATGCAATGGCGGTGCAGCTGCAGGCCGCAGGTGAATCGGTGGACAATCTCGTGATGCTCGACAGCTTCGTGAACGGGTCGTCGGAGCCGCCGGCCGACGACCGTGCACCGGTGTCCATGGCAGACCTGCTCGCAGGCTTCGGCTTCGACGGCAACGAACCGCAGGATGTCACCGGGCTCGTCGCGACCGTCGCAGAACTGACCGGTAATTCTGTCGACGACGCCGAAAAGATGGTGCAGCGACTGATCACCACGGCGGAACACAACTCGATGCTGCTCAGCAGGCACCGCCCGGGGGTGTTCGACGGCGACGTCCTGTACTTCACCGCGGCAGCCGACGGTCGTCGTGGAGTCACGGGCTGGACCGACGCCGTCACCGGCGAAGTCCATGATCATTCAGTGCCTGTGACGCATTGGCACATGACGTCGCCCGAGGCGCTTGCGGTCGTCGGCCCCGCGGTGCGTAGAGTCATCGAACTGCATCCGACTACCGATAAGGGCGAATCCGCTACATGAAGATGAACGTTCTGCGCCGAACTGCCTTGTGTGCTGCGGTCGCGTTCGCCCTTGCGGCGCCTGCCGTGCCCGCTGTCGCTGCCCCGGCACCTCACCTGGACCGCATCGAGCAGATCGACGACCGGTACTCGGACATGTACGTGTACTCGCCGTCGATGGACAGAAACATCCCCCTGCAGGTCATCACGCCGGCTGATACGTCTGCTCCGCGTCCGACGCTGTACCTGCTCAACGGGGCCGGCGGCGGCGAGGACGGCGCCAACTGGCTCAACCAGACCAAAATCCTCGACTTTCTCGCGAACAAGAACGTCAACGTCGTGATCCCGGCCGAGGGAATGTTCACGTACTACACCGACTGGATCAAGGAAGACCCGGTTGTCGGGGTGGCCAAGTGGCAGACGTTCCTGACGGAGGAGTTGCCCCCGGTCATCGACGACGCCTTGGGCACGACGGGAGTCAATGCGATTGCGGGCCTGTCGATGGCTGCGACGTCGGTGCTCTCTCTCGCGATTCATGCGCCCGACCTCTACCGTGGTGTCGCCTCGTACAGCGGATGCGCGCAGACCAGCGATCCACTCGGTCAGGCCTACCTCCGGTCGGTCATCGAGGGCATGGGGGAGACCGACGCGACGAATATGTGGGGCCCATACAACGGTGCGGGCTGGGTGGAGCACGACCCGACGGTCAACGCAGAAGGTCTACGCGGCCTCTCGTTGTACATCTCGAACGGATCGGGTCTGCCCGGACCGCACGAGGACCCGGCTCTTCCGCGGACACCGCAATCGCCGCCGCTGCTCGACCAGGTCGTCGTGGGCGGCGTCATCGAGGCCGCCACCAACATCTGCACTCACCGGCTCCAGGAACGGTTGGACGAACTCGACATCCCCGCGACGTTCCACTTCCGGCCCGAGGGCACTCACTCGTGGGGATACTGGGAAGACGAGCTTCAGCGTTCCTGGCCGCAGCTCGCCGCGTCGATGGAGCTGTGATCGTCCAGTGCGCTCAGTACGAGCTCCACGGCCGTGGGATCGGCGAGTAGACCGAGGTGCCCGGCGTTGCTCGATGGACACACGTCCTGCAGCACGACGTTCGTGACGTTCGGCGCCTCCGCGTACCCGCTGGTGTAGGGCACGACGGTCTGGTCGTGGCGGGTGAGGATGTTCGTGTAGTCGATCGACGGGTCGAAAATCCCGGTGTTCCAGAGGCGGTCCAGGAGCGGTGAGCCAGGCGCCATATCGGCGCATGCCCGACACACCGCTTCCAAAGCGGGACGGATCGCGCCCGGTGTCTCTGACCCGAACACGTCGGTGCCGTGCCACATCGGTGCGAGCGACACGTAGTCGTCGACCTTGCCCGCGCCACCCTGGAGCTGCACCCAGTAGGTCGGGACGAGTGTGCCCTGCGAGTGGCCGACGACATCCACCTGCGAGGCGCCGGTCTGCGTGAGGACGTCGTCCACGAATACGGACAGTTCCCGAGCGCTCTCGTCGATGGGTCGTAGGCCCCCGACAGCGTCGACGGGCCACGGTCCGCCGTACTCGCCGTACGTGAAGCTGAAGACACACCGGCCTTCGTTGGCGAGGCGCGGGGCCAGAGTCTGCCAGCCGATCTGCTTGTTGCCGAGGGTGTTGTGCACGAGTACGACGGGTTGGTCTGCGGATCTGCACGACGTGTTCGCTCCGGCGGGTGAACCACCCGGGTTCGCCAGTTCGACGGCGACCCCGTTGTGGTAGTCGTAGGGCACGGGTAGCCGGTCCTGGGCGAACGCGGTGGGTGTGATCGAGAGGGCGAGCGCCGCCGCTCCGAGAACTGGTAGGACACGAGACAACACAGACAACGAGCTTAGGCCCATTCCTCCACATGGCGGCTGTATGGAACTTCTCCACAGGCGGTCGATCCATCCACAGATTCGTGCTGCGACGAGACGTTCGAGGTATGTCGTCCGACGAGTACGCGACGCTGTTGTGCATGGGAGACGAACCACTCATCCATCGCAGAGAAGCGCTCGCGCTCGGCTATACAGCGGGGGAGATCCGCGGCCTCGTCTCGTCCGGCCGATGGGTGCGGTTGGCTGCCGGAGTCTTCCTTCCCCGCGACACCTACGACGCTGCCGACGACTACGGTCGCCATGCTTTTCATTCGCTGGCTGTAGTGCAGGTGGCGTCTGCGGACACCGCACTCAGCCACGTGTCGGCTGCGGTGCTCCACGGCTTGCGGCCCTGGCGGATATCACTCGAGGACGTCCACTTGACCCGGAGCCGGCCGAGCGGAAGCAAGCGGTCGCGCGGGAGGGTGCTGCACGCGGCGCGTGTGGATGAGTGCGACCTGAGGGCGAAACATGGGGTTCGTGTCCTGGGTGTGGCTCGGACCATCCTCGATCTTTCGGTGTCGGAGCCGTTCGAGCAGGCCGTGGTGCTCGGCGACCAGTCATTGCGTCAGGGGCTTGTCGACATCGGCGGGCTGGAACATGCTGTCGAGCGAATGGGTAGCCGTCCGGGCCGTCCTCGCGCGTTGCGAGCGGTGCGTTGCATGAGCGATCGAAGTGACAGTGTCGGCGAGTCACGCAGCCGAGTGTTGATGTCGCGGGAGCAACTACCCACTCCTCTTACACAGGTCGATGTGTTGGACGCAGCCGGCCGATGGTTGGCACGCGTCGACTTTCTGCTACCTCAACACGGGGTGATAGGCGAGTTCGACGGGCGGATCAAGTATCGGCGCGATGGTGTCGCTACGACCGACGCGGAGGACGTCGTCTATCGGGAGAAGCTTCGTGAGGATCGGCTACGGCACGCGGGGTGGGTGGTGGTGCGGTGGACGTGGGCCGATGTGGAGACACCCGGTGCGGTCGCGGCGAAGATTCGCGGTGCAATTGCGTTGGCGCAACGGGGGAGCGGTCCGACGGGAACCTTCAAAGTCAGAAGGCTCGCAACGCAAGAGTGAGGCTCGCAATGCTGGTGGCGGACCACCGGCGTTGCGAGCCTCACTTCTTCGTTGCCTACCTACTTGCGGCCGGGAGGCTTGGGGCCACCCTTGATCTGCAGTCCGCCGGGCTTGGCCTTCGGGATCGCGGTCTCCTTCGGTGCCTCTGCTTCGGGCGCTGCCTCTGCTTCGAGCGCTGCCTCTTCCGGCTCCTCGGCCTCACGTGCAGGCGTTGCTGCGGGCTTCGGTGCTGCTTTCTTGGCGCCGGGGCCTTTGAGTCCGCTCTTGAGCTGCAGTCCGCCGGGCTTGGCGGTCGGAGGTGCCGACTCGGTTGCAGGTGCAGCGGCTTCGGGAGCTGCAGCTTCCGAAGCGGCGGGGGCCGCTGCCTTCTTGGCGCCGGGGCCTTTGAGTCCGCCCTTCATCTGCAGTCCGCCGGGCTTTGCCTTGGGGACGGCTGGAGCTTCGGACGGTGCAGCCTCGGCTGCGGGAGCCGTCGCCTTCTTGGCGCCCGGCCCCTTGAGTCCGCCCTTCATCTGCAGACCCCCGGGCTTTGCCTTGGGAGCCTCCGCAGTTTCAGCGGCCGGAGCCGCCGCGGGAGCGGCTGCCTTCTTGGCGCCGGGGCCCTTGAGTCCGCCCTTCATCTGCAGTCCGCCGGCCTTTGCCTTGGGGACGGCTGGAGCTTCGGACGGTGCAGCCTCGGCTGCGGGAGCCGTCGCCTTCTTGGCGCCCGGCCCCTTGAGTCCGCCCTTCATCTGCAGACCCCCGGGCTTTGCCTTGGGAGCCTCCGCAGTTTCAGCGGCCGGAGCCGCCGCGGGAGCGGCTGCCTTCTTGGCGCCGGGGCCCTTGAGTCCGCCCTTCATCTGCAGTCCGCCGGCCTTCGGAGCACCCGTGGTCTTGGGGGCCGCTGGAGTTTCAGCTGCCTCCACAACCTCCTCGACCCGCTCTTCTTCGACAGCTTCGGCAACAGCCTCGACCTCGACCGGAGTCTTCGGCTCCTGAACAACCTTCAGATTCGCCGAGAGCGTCTCCGGCTCGACGCGAGAGATCGACTCGAGCATCAGTTGCGCGACGTCGACGACCTCGACGCCTTCGCCCTTGCCCTCTTCTTGACGTGCCGTGACACCGTCCGTCAGCATGACGCGGCAGAACGGGCAGCCGGTTGCGATCTTCTTGGGGTCGGTGCTCAGCGCTTCGTCGACGCGGTCGACGTTGATGCGCTTACCGATTCGCTCTTCCATCCACATGCGGGCGCCACCTGCACCACAGCACATGGACCGCTCGCCGTGGCGGGGCATTTCGACGAGCTTCGCGCCGGACGCCGCCATGAGCTCACGCGGAGCGTTGTACACCTTGTTGTGGCGACCGAGGAAGCACGGGTCGTGGTAGGTGACATCTTCACCGACCGACGAGACCTGAATCAGCTTCTTTGCCCGCACCAGGCGGTTGAGCAGCTGGGTGTGGTGGACGACCTCGTAGTTGCCGCCGACCTCCGGGTACTCGTTGTTCAGAGCATTGAAGCAGTGCGCGCAGGTGACGACGATCTTGCGCTTGCTCTGCTCGACACCCTCGAACACACCGTCGAGGACCTCGATGTTCTGCTGCGCGAGCTGCTGGAACAGGAACTCGTTGCCCGCGCGGCGAGCGGAGTCGCCGGTGCAGGTCTCGTCGGCACCGAGAACCATGAACTTGGTACCGGCGGTGGCGAGCAACTCGGCGACGGCCTTCGTCGTCTTCTTGGCACGGTCCTCGTAGGCGCCGGCGCAGCCGACCCAGAAGAGATACTCGTAACCGTCGAAGCTGTCGGCATCCTGCCCGAACACCGGGATGTCGAAGTCCATCTCGTTTATCCAGTTGAGACGGTCCTTGGAGTTCTGGCCCCAGGGGTTGCCCTTGTTCTCGAGGTTCTTGAACAGACCCGCGAGCTCGGACGGGAAGTCCGACTCGATGAGCACCTGGTAGCGGCGCATGTCGATGATGTGGTCGACGTGCTCGATGTCCACCGGGCACTGCTCGACGCACGCACCACAGCTGGTGCAGCTCCACAGCGTCTCGGTGTCGATGACGGGGGCGAGTTCGCCGGCCTCGACGAGTTCGGCCGATTCGCCGACGAGCTTGCGCCCCGCTTCGGCGCGCGCTGCCTCGGGGATCTTGGCGAGTGCGGCTTCGTCGACCTTGCCTTCACTGTCGACGAGACCGACCTCGTCGCCGCCCATATCGGTGCGGCCACCGGCCAGCAGGTACGGGGCCTTCGCGTTGCCGTGGTCGCGCAGCGACATGATCAGCAACTTCGGCGACAGTGGCTTGCCGGTGTTCCAGGCGGGACACTGCGACTGGCAGCGGCCGCACTCGGTGCAGGTGCTGAAGTCGAGCCAGCCCTTCCAGGAGAAGTCCTCGATGCGACCGGCGCCGAACGTGTCGTTGTCGGGATCTGCGTCTTCCATGTCGACGGGCTTCCCCTTCGACATCATCGGCTTCGCGGCACCGAGGGCGACGCCGCCGTCGTCCTCACGCTTGAAGTAGATGTTGAAGAACGCGGAGAACCGGTGCCAGGCAACACCCCAGTTGATGTTGCGGCCGACCACGTACAGCCAGACCATCGCAGACATCAGCTTCAGGAACGCGAAGACCGACACCATTTCGGGGCTGGCAGGCAGCAGTTTCGCGACATTCATCGTGAAGAAGTCGGTCCACGGGTTGGCGTGACCGTAGGTAGCGATCTTGCCGGCCTTGACCAGGATCATGCCGAGACCCTCGATGAGGACGACGGCTTCGACGAAGTAGGCGGCCTTGAAATTGGAGCCGCTGAAGCGCGACATGCGTGCGGGGGTCCGCGGGTGGTTGAGCTGGCGGATCGCGATGAGCACCAAGACACCGATCACCGTGCCGATGCCCAGGAGCTCATCGATGAAGTGGTAGACCGCGGTGCCGCCGATGAGGGGCCAGTGACCTTCGGGGTTGAAGGTCTGGATGTAGGCCTCCATCGCGACGATGGAACCGAGCAGGAAGCCGATCATCACGAGCCAGTGGGCCCAGCCGACGGTACGGAACTTGCTCATGCGGGTGTGCGCGAGGAACTCGACGACCAACTGCTTGAAACGCGGGAAGAAGGGACGCCATCTGTCCGGAGCGGGCTGACCGATCCGGATGGCGCTGACTATCTTCCACACCCCGTTGAAGAACGAGCCCCAAGCGGGGATGCTCAGCAGCACACCGATCGTGCCCAACGTGATCGTCAGGGCATTCATACGTGGCCTTTCGTGTCGCTCGCGGCCAGCCGCCGCCTGGTATAAGCCTCCGCATCGTAACGCACGCTAAGTTACTCGCTGGTAACTAGGCTCGGGCTACCGGTGGGTAGTCGGGCGTTCCGGTGGTGAGGGCCGGTGCGGCAGTCACCGTATAGACGGGCATTTCGCAATTTCGAGCCAGGATGGCCTAAGTGCTCCATGCAGAATGTGTGACGTGCGATCGGTTTCGGCCACGATTCGGCATCTATCAGGCGCTACCCGGATAACAAATTGCTGTGAGGTCGGTTATGATTCTGTGCCGGACGTGACTTTCGGACATATAGAACGAGCGTCGGGGGTTCGGAAGTCCTACGCGTACAGGGAAATTTGGGGGCGTCCTCAGGACGTGCGCCATGTCACAGAACGGAAATACATGAAGCTCAGGAAGCTTGCCGCCGTGGCGACGATGACCATCGCCGCCATGGGCATCACGGCCGGAACCTCCTATGCGGCCCCGGACGCTCCGGCGGCCCAGGATGAGATCAACTACGAGTCGCATGTCGACGGCCAGTCCGTTGTCACCGTAATTGACGCTGGTGCCTTCCAGGTCTCGGGTGACGGCCAGAATGTCGAACTGCAGGACGACGGGGGTAACACCGTCGTCAGCCTGCCGCTCGCGGTTCAGCTCGGCGACATTCAGCTGCCGTTCGAGCGTGAGATCAGCGAGGACGGCAAGACTCTCACGCTTACCCCGGTCGCCGACCTCTCGCAGGCAACTCCGGTTGCTCCCGAGGACAAGGTTGCCCAGGGCATCACGCCGGTCGCTCTCAAGGTGACCGACGTTGCTTCGCCGGACGAGAACCTCAAGGCTCAGCAGAACTTCGCGTCGCAGCTCGGCATTGCGACTGCCGTCGGTGGTCTTGTCGGCGGCATTCTCGGGTGCGTCATCGGCCTGGCCGCGGCCGGAGTCGGCTGCATCGCCGGCTTCCCGATCGGTACGGTGATCGGCACCATCGCTGTCGGTGGTCCGACACTCGCCATTGCGGGCGTCAGCTTGATCCAGACGCTGCTTGCACCTCCGGGAACCACGCAGTACGCGAACTGATACACACGCGTAGAAAGGCCTCGTCATCCGGTGGATGACGAGGCCTTTCGCTCTCTGCGTCAGCTCAACCAGAGGAGTTGAAGCAAGAAGTTGATCGCGTTCACAACCACATCGGCGCTTCCCGTGACCGATCCGAACATCTGCAGAACCTCCCTGTTGTTTGCCGCCGATGGGGGATCGTTCCCGCCATCATTCGTTTTGCGGCCGAACGAGATTTCCGAAGCGTATCCCGCTTCGATCTTGGTGCCGGACCGACACACCGCACCGGCCCCGCCGCTCCCGTCTCGCCGACCCCACGACTGAGCGAATGCGCCATTGCGCTCGATGACCGAGACGAACGATTCATTCGCTCGGAAAGGGGGCGGGGGGAACGGTGGGGCGGGGAAATGACAGTGCCCGCCATCCGTGTGGAAGGCGGGCACTGTGGTGCTTACGCGAGAGCGCTTGCGCGAGGGTTAACCGGTGCGGATCGTCAGGCCCGGGTTCTCGGCGAGGATCGAGTTGATCGGCGTCGCGAACAGTTCGGGGGATTCGCCCAGCAGGCCGCTGACGATGCTGGCGATCTCGCACATGCCGTACTGGCCGACGTTCGAGGCGCTCGAGATGCCCATGGCGAGGGTGCCGGTGACGAGCGTGCCGCCACTGTCGCCCTGGAGCGCGCACAGGTTGGTCGAGAAACCGTTCTGCAGGACGCGGTGGCCGATCTCGACGTTCTGGCTCGTCGCGGTCACGAGGCCGCAGCTGTAGCCGGTGCGCAGACCTGATTTGCACACGGGCGTGCCGACGATGGGATCGGCGGTGCCGGTGATCGGCAGGGGAGCGGCGCCCGGCACGCGGACGCCGTTGTTCTCGAACCGGCCCTCGGCCTCATCGGTGGGGCGGATGATCGCGTAGTCGCTGTCGTCCAGGCTGGTCTTCTCGAACGAGCCGAGATGCTGGCCGAGTGCCTCCCCGTGCAACTGGTACACGTCGGATGCCCATTGGGTGCCGGCCTGAGCCCGGTTCGGGTCGCAGTGACCGGCGGTGATGTTGACGGGACCGCGGTTGTCCTCAGCATTGAAGCCGAGCGAGCAGCGCAGGCCCGTTCCCTGTCCGAGTGATGCGTATGCGTCGCCCCCGAGCAGGGCGTCGGGCGCGGCTGTGCCGGCAACCGGATGCAGGTCGGCGGCAGGCTGCGGCGTCAGATCGGTGGGAGCGAACAGCACCCGGACACCCGAGAGGAAGTCGGGCAGCTCCAAGCCGGCAACGTTCTCGGCGCGCACGATGACGTCGTTGTTGACGACGTCGATGGCGACCCCGCGAACCACATCGGCGATGGCAGGCGGCTGCGTCTCGAGCCAGTCGTTGAGCGCCTTCAATTCGTCGTTGAGGGCGTTCTCGCTGTCCTCGGTCCGCTGCACGGCGAACCCGGCGTCCTCGGCGGAAGTGCGAGCTTCGTCGAACTCCTCACCGTCTGCGAGCCCGACGGTGGGCGTGCCGTGGTCGTCGAGCCACACGCCGGCGAACACGGCCGCGAACTGCTCGCGGGCCGTCTCCGCGAAGCGTGCGAGGTCCTGGCTGCGTGCGGCGTCCTGAAGAAACCGCTCGGGGCCGATCTGAAGGTCTCGATCCAACGCGTCGACGAGCGCGGCGGGCAGGTCCGTGGTCTGGGCGGGAGCCGGGTCGGCGTGGGCCACCAGCGCTGCCGGCCCGATGAGGAGCGCAGCTGCTGAGCCGAGGACGGCTGCCCGGCGTGCGGAGGAGCGTCGCATGGATACCTTTCTCAGTGACCTCCACGCGTGCGTGGAGAGGCCGATCGGAGCGGATCGGCGACACGATCATATGGGCTGATACCGGCAACCCGGGTCCGACGCCCGACTACCAGTGTGTCGCGTGTGACTTCTGTGGCTATGCGGGCGCGGATGCCGTGCGCACGCGGGTCCCGGTGGCGTCTGCGATATCGCCGACTGCGATTCCGAGGCTCGACGTCCCGCCCGTGGTGGAGAGCACGAGGTTGGCCTCGACGCAGTTGGGTGCGCCGGCACTGTTCGAACCCGAGATCACACCGAGCGCGAGGGTGCCCGTGACGATTGCGCCGCCACTGTCGCCCGCGAGAGTGCACGCGGTGGTCGCGAAGCCGCGAATAGTGCTCACGTTGCCGTTGGCGTATACGAGCTGCGTCTCGACGCGGTCGGCGGCAACCACACCGCAGGTGAACGACGACGATTGTCCGGACTTGCACACCGGAGCGCCCACCACGGGACGAGCGGTACCGGTGACCGTCAGCGTCGATCCGTTTCCGCCACGCACCGTCGGGCGGTCGAGCCCGGCGTCGACGCCGGCGTCGTTGAGCGAGATGATGCCGTAGTCGAGCGTGCTGTCGGTTCCCGCCGTCGAATCGGTGAACGAGCCGATCTGCACGCTCTCGTCGACATTCCCGCGGTTGGGCAGGTACACAGTGGACCCGCCGTCCTCGCGGGCCACGGCGTCGCAGTGGCCGGCAGTGATGTTGACGGGGTCGCCGTTCGCGTCGACGCCGTTGAACCCGAACGAACAGATGCCGATGCGCTCGATCGGTGTATCGCGCACATCACCGTCGGCGGTGATGTAGGTGTCGCCGCCGAGCGGGGCGGGGTCGTTGGGCGGCATGCCGGGTGTCAGTTGCACCTGGATGTTCGCGATGAGCGACGGCAGGTTCAGTGCGCGGCCGACGGGCGAGTTGACGATGTCGACGACGATCTGGTTGTTGAGCACATCGATCGAGGTGTTGTTGACCTGCGACGACACCTCACGTGGCAGTGCAGCGACCCAGCGGTTGAGTTCTGCAAGGGCCTGCTCGAGGCCGTCGGCGGAGACGGGCGCGACCGTGGCGTCGAAGCCGTCCTGCTCGGCCTGGCGTGCGGCGTCCTGGTTGGTGACGGCGACGACGGGGTTCCCGTCGGTGCTCATCCATGCTCCGGCGAAGTCGGAGGGGCGCTCGGCGCGGAAGTCGCGCGCGTAGCTGTTCAGTTCCTGGGCGCGGGCTGCGCGATCGAGGTACTGCTCCGGCGTGAGTCCGAGATCTCGCTGTACGGCCTCGACGAGTTCTGCCGGGAGTTCGGGCGTGTGGTCCGCGGGAGCGGCGTTCGCGGTGGCGGCCAGCGGTCCGATCAACAGCACCGCTGATGCCGCGACAACGGCAGCACGACGGATGGTGGTACGGACTGCGGCGCGCGACGCCGACGAGTGACGCATGGAGGCCCTTCGTAGTTGGTCGATCTTGTACGTGAACAGCTGTTTTGCGAACTTTGCGAGGTGAATCCGGGCAGTTCTGGGATAGCGTACGGCACCGAATATTGATCTTGAAAGGGCCGAATGGACCGAGCCGGCTAAATCTCCCCGGAGGTTGTGATTGTGGTCGACGATGATGGGGCGGCTGACGTGGTTCCGGGGTCCTCCGGTTCCTCCGGTTCTTCGGGAGATGTCGGCGTCGGTGAAGCCGGCGACGACGAACTGGACCCACCACCTCCCGATTCGATGCTCGGCTCCCTCGGTGGATTGCGGCGCGACCAACCGGTGCTGCTACTCGTCGGTGCAGTGGTGGCCGAGGTGTTCTCCTCCGGTGTCGTCGACGACTCGGAGCTCGAGGGCTCTGCCTCGTACTGCGGCTGCGGGACGACAGTGGGCACATACCCGGGCGCGGTGTACTCGGCCTCGGCGACGTCGGCGGTCGTCGGGGTCTCGGCGGTTTCCGAGGTCGTGGGGGTCGCCGACGTCGAACGAGGCTGGGGCTGCGTGGCCGTCGGGACGACTGCGCTCGGCGTGGTCGTCGCCGGTGGGTTCGCGTTCGCGGTTGAGGTATCGCGCAGTGTGAAGATGAGGACGCCGACGCCGACGAGCAACGCCACGGCCGCGGCTGCGGCCCACACGCCGATCTTCGGCTTCCTGCCGGGATCGTCGGTGGTGGTATCAGGACCTGTCGGATCCGCGGTGTCGGGTGGACCCGTTTTGTCGGACGTTGCCGTGCTCGCGAACGCCGCGCCCCTGCCGGAATCTAAAGGTGCAACCGCAGCAGTAGGCGTGATCTTGGCGATCACCGTCGTGGTTTCCGGGTCCAGGTCGGCACGCTTCGAGCCCGACGGGCGAGCGGCGGGAAGCACCTGTGTGGATCCGAGGAGATCCACCGACCCTGCGGCGGCAGCGAGCGCGGCGCCGCGAACCATCGTCTGGTGGGGGTCGGGTGCCAGGGCGCACCGCACGCCGAGACCCGCCTTGATGGACTGGGTGACGATCTGTGCGGCGCTGGTGTCGACCGTTTCGTCCAGAGTCACGACGATCGCGTCGAGATTGGTCACGAGCCAACCGAACGCTCCGAGTGCCGTCGACAACTGCACGGAGACCGAGGGGGCGTCGTCTTCGGCGAAGCGGAACGCCTTACCCGCGACCACACCCGAGCGGACGAGCGTGACGGTCGATCCGTGCGGGTCGATGTGGTAGACCGCAACGAGCCTGCCGGTCTGGTGTGACACCTGCGATTCGAACCATGCGGCGGCAGCTTCGGCATCGGAGATGAGGGATACGTGTCGCAGGCCCACATAGTCGAGGGCGTTGCGGAGCAGCGCGACTGTCGACGGTGGCCAATCGGTGGGGTGGGACGCCACGACGGTGTGGTTCTCGTCGCCGATCATGGTCCCGGCGTCGGCGATGAGGCATTCCATCGCGGTCGCGACGAGGTCTTCTGCGCGAGACAGGGCGCCGTCGTTGGCCCGGACGCCGTTGGATCGTCCCAGCCGGTCGACGAAATCGGTGAACGAACTGGTGTTGCCGTCGGCGAGGTGGTGTTCGCCCAGCGTGGCGGTGCCGTCGGAATGCAGATGCACCGCGGTGCGCCGTTCGATGGGTTCCGGGTCGGGTCGTCCGGGGGTGGGGGACGTGACGGCAACCGATGACACGGTGGTGCCGACCCTCAGGCCTACGCCTACGGACATGCCGAGTTGCCCCCATTCGAGCAGATGTCTCGATGCCGGCTCTCGGCATCGCACCCGGAGACCGAGCGACACGATCGTTCCTGGTTTCCGCAGAAATGTACAGAAGAATACCGATTTTGTGGTAAGCCCGACGGGAATACCCCGGCAAATTCGGGCTTGATCCTCACGTTACGTGAGGTCCTAGCGTCGATCGTGCCGACGCAGAGAGCGCCGGTGGAAGTGGGTGAACGATGCGCACCACCGAGACGTGGAAGGTAGGGCCGCTCGCTTCGGCGACGGGCCTGACCGTGCGGACACTGCATCACTGGGACGACATCGGACTGGTGCGGCCGTCGGGACGGACGACGTCGGGGCATCGCCTCTACGAGGCAGACGATGTGCAGCGACTCTACGAAGTGCTGGCGTTGCGTCAACTGGGTCTGTCGCTCGAGACCATCGCCGCGGTCACCGACGGGGACTTGTCGCTGTCGGAGATTCTCGATGCGCACCGTACGTATCTGGATGAGCAACTCACCGCGACACGCACGTTGCGTGCGCATGTCGAGATGCTCTCCCGGAGAGTGCGCACGTCGCCGGACGCCTCGGTCGCCGACTTCCTCGAAGTGATCAGAGGAGTGATCGACGTGGACGACACAGTGAAACGGTATTTCAGCGAATCCCAGCTGGCCGATCTTGCCGAGCGGCGCGCGTTGCTCGGTGACGAGACGATTGCGGCGGCGGAAACGTCGTGGCAGGTTCTCATTCCGCGCGTGGATGCCGCACTGAGCGCCGGAATGGATCCGCGGTCCCCCGAAGCTCAGGAGATGGCGGCGCAGTGGATGGGGCTGCTCGAACAGTTCCACGGTGGCGACGAGGGCCTGCGCGACAGCATGTACCGCATGCACACCGAGAATGCGGAGCGGATCGAGCAGGAGTTCTGCGGGCCGAGTCCCGAGCAGATCGACTTCATCACGAAGGCGAACGAGGCTCGGTCGGCGTAGGACCCGGCCGACGTAGAAGCCCGGCCGGCGTAAAAGCGGAGCAGCGGACAGATACAACCTTTGCGGCGGAGGTCTGTGTCTGTCCGTTGCCGTTGTAACTACTGTCGGCGTGCCCTACCTGCTGCGTCGAGTGCTGATGCGGCTACCACCGGAGGCGCGGTCGCGGGTGAGGTGAACGCACGTCAGATCGACGTCCCACACGTCGAATCCGTGTAGGACGGCAGCAGAGATGTGGCTGATGAGATCCCTGCGGACGACGACAATGAGTGAGTTGGATCACATTCGGAACATTCCGTCCGTACCTGCCGTTGGACCCATCAGACAACTTGAGCGCATGTCACTCAACTTGCTTGACTTGCAGGGTGCTGCGGGTGCAAAGTCGAGTCGACCGCGCTCAGTGTGAGTCGGACAGGCTCAGGTTGAGCAAGGAACGTTTCGAAAGCATTTGGAGGAAATCATGGCTCGTGCGGTCGGTATCGACCTCGGGACCACCAACTCGGTCGTCTCCGTTCTGGAGGGCGGCGAACCCGTCGTCGTCGCCAACGCTGAAGGTTCACGCACCACCCCGTCGGTCGTTGCGTTCGCCAAGAACGGCGAAGTTCTGGTTGGTCAGCCCGCCAAGAACCAGGCGGTCACCAACGTCGACCGCACGATCCGCTCGGTCAAGCGCCACATCGGCACCGACTGGAACGTCGCGATCGACGACAAGAAGTACACCTCGCAGGAAATCAGCGCTCGCACGCTGATGAAGCTCAAGCGCGACGCCGAGTCGTACCTGGGCGAGGACATCACCGACGCGGTCATCACGGTCCCCGCGTACTTCAACGACTCCCAGCGTCAGGCGACGAAGGAAGCCGGCACCATCGCCGGTCTCAACGTCCTGCGCATCGTCAACGAGCCCACCGCGGCCGCGCTCGCATACGGGCTCGACAAGGGCGAGAAGGAACAGACCATCCTCGTCTTCGACCTCGGTGGCGGCACGTTCGACGTGTCCCTCCTCGAGATCGGCGACGGCGTCGTCGAGGTGCGTGCCACCTCCGGCGACAACCACCTCGGTGGCGACGACTGGGACGAGCGCATCGTGAGCTGGCTCGTCGACAAGTTCAAGTCGCAGCACGGCGTCGACCTGACGAAGGACAAGATGGCCCTTCAGCGTCTGCGTGAGGCTGCCGAGAAGGCGAAGATCGAGCTGTCGAGCTCGCAGTCGACGTCCATCAACCTGCCGTACATCACGGTCGACGCGGACAAGAACCCGCTCTTCCTCGACGAGCAGCTGACCCGCTCGGAGTTCCAGAAGATCACCAATGATCTCCTCGAGCGCACCCGCGCACCGTTCCAGCAGGTCGTCAAGGACGCAGGCATTGCGGTCGGCGACATCGACCACGTCGTGCTCGTCGGTGGCTCCACCCGTATGCCCGCCGTCACCGAACTGGTCAAGGAGCTCACCGGTGGCCGCGAACCCAACAAGGGTGTCAACCCCGACGAGGTCGTCGCTGTGGGTGCTGCCCTGCAGGCCGGCGTGCTCAAGGGTGAGGTCAAGGACGTCCTGCTGCTCGACGTCACCCCGCTGTCGCTGGGTATCGAGACCAAGGGCGGCGTGATGACCAAGCTCATCGAGCGCAACACCACGATCCCGACCAAGCGGTCCGAGACCTTCACCACGGCCGACGACAACCAGCCGTCCGTGCAGATCCAGGTCTTCCAGGGCGAGCGCGAGATCGCGGCGCACAACAAGCTGCTCGGTTCCTTCGAACTCGGCGGCATCGCACCGGCTCCGCGCGGTGTCCCGCAGATCGAGGTGACCTTCGACATCGACGCCAACGGCATCGTGCACGTCACCGCTCGCGACAAGGGCACCGGCAAGGAGAACACGATCAAGATCCAGGACGGCTCCGGTCTGTCCCAGGAGGAGATCGACCGGATGGTCAAGGACGCCGAGGCTCACGCCGAGGAAGACAAGACCCGTCGCGAGGAGGCCGAGGTTCGCAACCAGGCCGAGTCGCTCGTGCATCAGACCGAGAAGTTCATCAAGGACAACGAGGAGAAGGTGCCGGCCGACGTCAAGGAGAAGGTCGAGGCTGCCATCAAGGAAGCCAACGACGCTCTCGCCGGTTCCGACATCGCTGCGGTGAAGGCCGCCGTCGAGAAGCTCGCGACCGAGTCGCAGGCTCTCGGCCAGGCCATCTACGAGGCGCAGGGCGCCGAGGGTGCGCCAGCCGGTGACGGCGCAGCAGCCGGCGGAGACGACGTCGTCGACGCCGAGGTTGTCGACGAGCCGAACGACACGGAGAAGAAGTGACTGCGGGTACCCCCGAGCAGGAGCCGGTCACCGTCACCGACAAGCGACGGATCGACCCGGACACCTTCGAGGTTCGCGACCCCGAAACCCTCGAAGGCGACGTGGTCGAGCCCGCTCCTGACTCGGAGGGCGCCGCGGAGGCAGCCACCGAGGCATCGGTGGAGGCGCCGGAATCCGACGAACTCGCCGAGCGCACTGCGGATCTGCAGCGCGTCACGGCCGAGTACGCCAACTACCGGCGACGGTCCGATGCCCAGCGCACTGCAGCGGTCGAGGAAGCCAAGGCCACGGTCGCGGCGAAGTTCCTCGACGTGCTCGACGACCTCGACCGTGCTCGTGCCCACGGAGATCTCGAATCGGGCCCGCTCAAGGCTATGTCGGATAAGTTGACCACGGTGTTCGACTCGCTCGGGCTCGCCGGATTCGGCGTCGAAGGCGACCCCTTCGACCCCGAACTCCACGAAGCGGTCCAGATGGAAGGCGACGGAAGCCATCCCGTTCTCGGGACGGTCCTGCGCAAGGGCTACCGCTACAACGAGCGGATCCTGCGACACGCGATGGTGACCGTGACCGACGGCGATCCGTCGGACACACTGCAGGACAAGTCGTCGGACGAGTCCGGCGCAGAGTAAGAACAACACGCAGAGTTAGAGCAACATCAGTGGAAGGAGGAGGCGCCCAGTGAGCCAACGGGAGTGGATCGAGAAGGACTTCTACAAGGATCTGGGCGTTTCCTCGTCCGCATCGGCCGAGGAGATCAAATCGGCGTTCAAGAAGCTGTCGCGGGAGTTGCATCCCGACGCCAACCCCGGCGACGAGGCAGCCGCCGAACGCTACAAGGCTGTAACCGAAGCCAAGAGTGTGCTGCTCGATCCCGCCAAGAAGAAGGAGTACGACGAGACCCGCCGCCTGTTCGCCTCCGGGGGCTTCCCCGGCGGCGGTAGCGGCTTCCAGCCCGGCAGCGGCGGATTCTCCGCCGGTGGCAGCACCTTCGATCTCGGCGACCTGTTCGGCGGAGGAGGAGCCGGCGACGGTGGTCTCGGCGATCTCTTCGGCGGCATGTTCAACCGTGGGGGCCCCGGTGGTGCCCGGTCGCGTCCGCGTCGCGGCAGCGACGTCGAGACCGAAACCACCCTCGATTTCCGTGATGCCGTGCAGGGCGTCACCGTTCCGTTGCGCATGACCAGCCCCGCGCCGTGCACCACCTGTCACGGCAGCGGCGCCGAACCGGGCACCAGCCCGCGGGTCTGCCCGAACTGCAACGGCAGTGGCATCGTCTCGCGCAACCAGGGCGCCTTCGGATTCTCGGAACCGTGCGACGACTGCCGCGGCAGCGGCTCGATCATCGACAACCCGTGCCACGACTGCCACGGATCCGGAGTGCAGAATCGCACCCGCACCATCACGGTCCGCGTTCCGGCGGGGGTGAAGGACGGATCGAAGATCCGACTTGCCGGTCAGGGCGAGGCCGGACTCCGCGGCGCGCCGTCGGGCGACCTGTTCGTGACGGTGCATGTGCGCTCCGACAAGGTGTTCGGTCGCGAAGGCGACGACCTGACTCTCGTGCTCCCTGTCAGCTACGGCGAACTGGTGTTGGGCGGTACCGTGTCCGTGCCGACACTGGAAGGGCGCGTCGGGCTGAAGATTCCGCCGGGTACCGCAGACGGCCGGGTCATGCGGGTCCGCGGTCGTGGGGTCGCGAAACGCGGAGGTGGCTCGGGCGATCTGCTGGTGACCCTCAAGGTGGCGATCCCGCAGAACCTCGACGACAAGGCGACCGAGGCGCTGACTGCATATCTTCAGGCCGAAGAGGCCGGTGGATTCGATCCGCGTGAAGGATGGGCAGGTGCACGATGAGCGAGACGCCAGGTTTCCGCAATCCGCCCGACCCGGATGCCCGTGTCTACGTCATCTCGGTCGCGGCCGAACTCGCGGGGATGCACGCGCAGACGCTGCGTAATTACGATCGGCTCGGTTTGGTGACCCCGCACCGCACCAGCGGTGGCGGTCGCCGGTACTCGCCGCGCGACGTCGAACTGCTTCGTGAGGTCCAGCGGCTGTCGCAGGACGAGGGTGTCAGTCTCTCCGGTATCAAGCGGATCATCGAATTGACCAATCAGGTCGAAGCCCTGCAGCAGCGGGTCGCGGAGATGTCGGTGGAGATCGCCCACTTGCGTTCCGCCCGACGCGATCTTGTTCCCATGCCCCGCAGCAATGCGCTGGTGGTGTGGAAGCCACGGGGTAAGCGCGACAGCTGAGCGGGTGTGTCTCTCCTCGATGCCTTCCCGATCAGCGGAATTCCACGACCGTGAAGACGTCCGCGCGGGCACACTGTGGCGTGTTCCACAGAACCGATCAGCGGAAGGCATCAAGCATGGTGGATTGGGCGGAAGAATGCGACGTACTCGTCGTCGGGTCGGGAGCCGGAGGTTCCTGCGGCGCGTACACCGCGGCGCGTGAGGGCCTGGCGGTCACCCTCATCGAAGCGTCCGAGTACTTCGGTGGCACCACGGCATACTCCGGTGGCGGTGGGGTCTGGTTTCCGACCAATGCGGTGCTCGCGCGCGCCGGTGACGACGACACCATCGAGGATGCGCTCACCTACTACCACTCGGTTGTCGGCGACCGGACCCCGCGGGAGCTGCAGGACGCCTATGTCCGCGGTGGCGCGCCCCTGATCGACTACCTCGAGTCCGACGACGACATCGAGTTCATGGTGTACCCGTGGCCCGACTATTTCGGCAAGGCTCCCAAGGCACGGGCCGAGGGACGTCACATCGTCCCGAAGCCGCTGCCGGTCGCCGACGACCCGGAACTCAACGAGTCCATCCGCGGCCCTCTGGGACGCGAACGTAACGGCGAAGCGCTGCCCGACACGCTCATCGGTGGGCGTGCCCTGGTCGGCCGGTTCCTCATCGCCCTGCGCAAGTACCCGAACGTGAACCTGCACCGCCTCACCGCGCTCGAGGAACTTGTGATCGAGGACGGCGTCGTGGTCGGTGCAATCGTGTCGAAGGGCGGGGAGCGTCGCGGGATCCGCGCCCGCAAGGGCGTTGTCCTCGCAGCCGGCGGCTTCGATCAGAACGACGAGATGCGCAGCAAGTACGGTGTTCCAGGCGTCGCCCGCGACTCGATGGGGCCGTGGTCGAACCTCGGTAAGGCGCACCAGGCAGGCATTGCCGTCGGCTCCGATGTCGACCTCATGGGTGAGGCATGGTGGTCGCCGGGACTGACCCACCCGGACGGCCGCTCGGCCTTCGCGCTCTGCTTCACCGGTGGCATCTTCGTCGATCAGGCCGGAAAGCGCTTCACCAACGAGTACGCACCCTACGACCGGCTCGGGCGCGAAGTCATCGACCGCATGAAGGCCGGCGACCTGACGTTGCCGTTCTGGATGATCTACGACGATCGTGGTGGTGTGGTGCCGCCGGTCGCCGCGACGAATGTGCCGCTGGTGGAGACGGAGGAGTACGTCGAGAAGGGGCTGTGGAAGACGGCCGACACGCTCGCCGGGCTCGCCGAGCAGATCGGTGTTCCCGCAGAGGCGCTCGAAGCCACGGTCGCGCGGTTCAACGAGCTCGTGGCCAAGGGGGTCGACGAGGATTTCGGCCGCGGTGACGAGCCCTACGACCTCGCGTTCACCGGTGGCGGTTCCGCGCTGGTCCCGATCGAGAAGGGCCCGTTCCACGCTGCACAGTTCGGCATCTCCGACCTCGGCACCAAGGGCGGGCTGAAGACGGACACCGTCGGTCGCGTCCTGGACACCGAGGGCGCTCCGATCGCCGGCCTGTATGCGGCGGGTAACACGATGGCCGCGCCGAGCGGCACCGTCTACCCCGGTGGCGGCAACCCGATCGGCGCGAGCGCGTTGTTCGCGCACCTGGCTGTGAAGGACGCTGCGACCCGCTGAGCCTGCGGAGAACGCGGGGCCGGATGCCACACCCCTGGCCAAGGGAGCGGCATCCGGCCCCTTCTCGTGTCGGGTGTGACCGTTCTGTCAGGGACGAGCGACCGTGTAGGTCGACTTCACGAACGGGAAGCCCGTTTCGACGTGCGACGTGATGGAGTACCCGTGCCGGTTGCCCCCGTCGATCCGCGTTCCGTCGGCATTGGCGGGACCGGTGCCGTAATTGTTCGACATCAACGTCACGTGCGCGTCGCCCGGCATCGTGTAGGACACTTGGAGCCCGAACCCGCGCCGGTCCGACGCGACGCCGCTGATCGTCACGGTCGCGTTGGCTGCGATGACCGTTGCAGGTTTGTCGACCCACCGCCCGTATTCGTTGCTGTCCCCGGCGTAGATCATGGGAGCGTCGGTGTGGTTCGTGACGGTCATCGTGATGGTGGGTCCGTCGTCGGGGAGTTCTTCGGCACCGGCGGTGGCCGGGGCCGCGAACGTTGCGGCGGCGAATACGACGGCGGCAATGACGCGGGTGCGAAGTTTCATTGTGCTCCTGCGGGTGTCTCGGTGCCCGCCGCGAATGGCCGGCCGGCCGCCCAAAAGTGTACCCACGAGTAGATATCGGTGGGATTACCTTCCCATTCCCGTTTCCACCCGAGCAGGAATCGTCACGCGGGGACCAGACCGCTCACCTGCGCCACCAGTTCGAGCGACCGCAGCCACGCGTCGCGACCCGGCGCCGACGACACGACGATCAGCTCGTCGGCCTGGGAGCGCTCGGTGAACCGGTCCAGGTAGTCGCGTACTTCGCCCGGGGTGCCGACGGCGGTGTAGCGCAGCATCGTGAGCACCTGCATCCCGGCGGGGGAGTCGAGGAGCAAGTCGATCTCTTCCTCGGTGAACGTCCGGCCGCGCCCGACCATCTGCACGACACGGTGACGCTTGGCCTTCTCGAACAGGTCCACGGCCTCGGCGGTGGTGTCGGCCGCGATCACACCGACACCGGCGATGACGTGCGGCTCGGGGTGCTGCTCCGACGGCTGGTACTCGTTCCGGTACAGCTGCACCGCCTCTTCGAGGGCTTGCGGTGCGAAGTGCGACGCGAATGCGTACGGCAGACCGAGGAGCGCGGCGAGTTTCGCGCCGAACAGCGACGATCCGAGAATGTAGAGCGGGACGTCGGTGCCTTTGCCGGGGATCGCATCGACGCCGGGAATGCGCGAATCACCGCGCAGGTACGCCTGGAGTTCGAGCACGTCCTGGGGGAAGCTGTCGGCCGACGACGGGTCGCGGCGCAGCGCCCGCATCGTCTTCTGGTCGCTGCCCGGTGCGCGGCCGAGCCCGAGGTCGATCCGACCCGGATGCAGTGTCTCGAGGGTGCCGAACTGCTCGGCGATGGTCAGGGGCGAATGGTTGGGGAGCATGATGCCACCCGCGCCGAGACGGATCGTCGAGGTGTGCGCGGCGATATGCGAGATCAGCACACTTGTCGCGGACGACGCGATCGCCGGCATGTTGTGGTGCTCGGCGTACCAGATCCGCCGGTAGCCCCACTTCTCGGCGAGCCGCGCCATCTTCACGCTCGCATCGAAACTGTCGCGTGCAGTTTCGCCCTTGCCGATGTGCGCCAGATCGAGGATGGAGAGGGGAACGGTCACCGAAGGGATCCTTTGCGTCCGGGCCCGGCACCGGCCGCCGGGCACACCTTCGGTGCAACTCGCTCCCGGCGACCGCTATTCCGCCTCGTGGGTCACATCTGCTCGAACGTGCCGTAGTTGCCGCGGTAGAACAGCAGCGGGCTGTTCGGATCCAGGGTGGTCAACCCGGTGACGCGGGCAACGACGATGGTGTGGTCGCCGGCGTCGTGCTCGGCTTCGATGGTCGCTTCCACCCGCGCAAGTGCGCCGTCGATGGCGGGCGCACCGTTGTCGCCCGGCGACCAGCGCACACCGCGAAACTTGTTTCCGCCACTTGTTGCGAATGCCCCGCACAGCGTGCGCTGGCTCTCGGCGAGGACATTGATGGCAAATGTGCCCACCTCGCGGATCCTGGGCCAGGTCGTCGACGTGCGAGCCGGGCAGAACGACACGAGCGGTGGTTCCAGCGACACCGACGTGAAGGACTGGCACGCGAAGCCCAGTGGTTCGTCACCGTCGAGTGCGGTGATCACGGTGACTCCCGTGCAGAAGTTGCCCATCACATCACGCATCGTGCGTGGATCCAGCACTGCATGTTCCGCGGTCATACTCAGCTCCGTTCCGAAATCGTGTTACTCCAGTGTCGGGCACTCGATCCGCAGCCGCGGGCGGGGTCCCGATCAGCGGTCGAACACGACGCGAGATACTTGTCTCTCGCTCAACGGGAAACTGTATCCGTGTCGAGGTCGAACCGCCGTAGCGTCGCGCTCATGTCCACAACCGAGAGCATGCCTTCTGCCGACATCATCCGCGCCACTGTGACCGGGTACATGACCGCACTGGAGTCGGGTTCGTCGACCGACATCGCCGCGTTGTACACCGACGACGCGACCCTCGAGGACCCGGTGGGCAGTGAGCCGAAGGTCGGGCGCGAAGCGATCACGGAGTTCTACAGCGCACTCGACGGTACATCGCAGAAGACGGAACTGCTCGCGGTGAAGATCAGTGGCGCGAACGCCGCTTTTCACTTCCGTGTCTCCACTCCCATGAGCGGCACCACCTATGTGGTCGAACCGATCGACGTGATGACTTTCGACGAGCAGGGACGCATCACCTCGATGCGCGCGTTCTGGTCGCCCGCGGATCTACGTCAGCTCTGATGTCGGGCACCGAACTGACACTCACACCTGCCGAGCAGACACTGGCCATCGAGGAGATCAAGCGGTTGTTCGCGGCCCGGCTCCGGGTGATGGACACCAAGCAGTGGGAGCGCTACCCCGACCTGCACACCGAGGACGTCGTCAGCGAGACGTTCCGGCTCGAGGGCGGCGATCACAGTCATCTGCCGCCCGCCCAGCGTCCCGGCGCGGTCGTGGGCCGCGAGCCGTTGAAAAACATGATCCGGGGGTTCCTCGACGGCGCGGTCACCGTCACCTCGGCTCATCACGGGCACAACCCGGAGATCACCCTCACCTCCGACACCACGGCGACGGGGGTCTGGGCGATGGAGGACGTGCTGTGGTGGACCAACGGCGATGTGGAGGAGCACCTGCACGGCTGGGGTCACTACCACGAGGAATACCGCAGGGTGGACGGGACGTGGCTGATCAGCTATCGCAACCTCACGCGTCTTCGCGTCGATCACACACCGGCGTTCTACGCGTATCGCGGGAAATAGCCGGCTCCCACGTCATCGACGGATCGGGGCCGGGCAATTCACCGCCCGGCCCCGGACCCGTCCCGTGTCAGTGCGAGAGAGCCGGTTCCACCAGTACGCAGCGGGTGCCGGTGAATATCGTCGGCATGCACTTGTTGCAGTGGATGCACAGGGAACGGTGTTCCTCGTCGTCGGCGATCCGGTTGATCAGATCCGGTTCACGTAACAATGCCCGGGCCATCGCGACGAACTCGAAGCCTTCGGCCATGGCGGTGTCCATTCCGGCACGGTCGGTGACCCCTCCGAGCAGGACGAGCGGCATCTTCACCGCGGCGCGGATCTGGCGAGCTTGTTCCAGCATGAACAACGGTTCGTAGGGGTACGACTTGAGGAAGTGCTTGCCCAACAGTTTCATGCCGGTGCGGACAGGTTCACTCATCGCCGCAGCGAATTCGCGTATCGGCACGTCTCCCTTGAACAAATACATCGAGTTGAGCAGTGAGCTACCCACGGTGAGCTCGATGGCATCGAGTGAGCCGTCTTCCTCGAGCCACTGCGCCACTTGCACAGACTCGTCGAGCCAGAAGCCGCCGGGCACACCGTCGTCCATGTTCAGTTTCGCAAGGATCGCGATCTTTCCGCCGACAGCGTCCCGGACCGTGCGTGCGGTCTCACGTACCAGCCGGGCGCGGCCCGCCAAGGACCCGCCGTACGCGTCTTTTCGTTTGTTGATCTTGGGGCTCAGGAACGAGCTTGCGAAATAGTTGTGGCCGAAGTGGATTTCGACAGCATCGAAGCCGGACTCGACGGCAAGACGGGCGGCGTTTCCGTGAGCCAGGCGGATGCGTTCGATGTCGTGCAGTGTCGCTGAGTGAACGGTGCGCATGCTCAGGGGATTGAGCTGGCGTGTCGGTCCGAGTGCCGGCAATCCATTGCTCGCGCCGTTGGCCACGGGGCCGGCGTGCCCGATCTGAGCCGAGGCCGCAGCGCCTTCGGCATGGATGGCGTCGGTGAGTCGTCGCAGACCGGGCACGGCTTCCGGGGCGCATCCAGATTTGATCCGCTTCCGTCCGGCCCTCCGGTGCGACGGCGCAGTACGCCACCGTCGTCATACCGACGCCTCCGGCCGCTGGACGACGGTGATACTCGATGAGATCGTCGGAGACGAGTGCGCCGGGAGTGGCGGCTTCGAATGTTGCGGCTTTGATGATGCGATTGCGCAGTGTGATCGGGCCAAGTTGCGCGGGTGCGAGTACGTCAGGCCTGTTGTGGTCGGTCACGATGTCTCCTTGTCGGGGTGGCCGCGAGTTCGGTTGGGTTGAAGCCGGGGCGTCGGCTTCGAAACGTTCAAGGCTCTAGTGAGGGCGCAGGAGAGCCGGGTTCGCTGACGCTATCCGCGTCGTAGAGTCAGGAAGGGTGTTCATCCCGCGCAGTGGGAGATTCGGGACGCGCACTGTACATCCACATTGTTAGGCTTCCGTGGTGTCAGAATCCGGTATCGACGAGTATCCCGCCCTTCCCGCCACGAGTTGGGCTGTCCTCGGCATGCTGTCGTTCGGCGAGGAACTCACCGGCAACGACCTGAAGAAGTGGGCCGACTGGAGTATCGGGTTCTTCTACTGGAGTCCGTCGGTGAGTCAGGTCTATGCGGAACTCAAGAAGCTCGAGAAGTTGGGGTTCGTGCAGTCCCGCATGGTGCGTGAGACGCACGCGCGGGACCGACGGGTCTACTCGATCACCGAGCGCGGTATCGACGCGGTACGTACGTGGTCACGTGAGGCGCCCGTGGAGACACCGGTCCTCAAGCATGCTGTCATGCTCCGGATGTACTTGGGGCATCTCAACGACCCGGAGCAGCTGAAGGCGATTGTCCACGACCATATAGCCAATCTCGAAGACAAGCTGAATCGAGCGGGAAGGCATGCCGCACATTCCGATCGTGAACCCGGCTGGGGCTATTCGCAGATGAGCCTGTGGTGGGCCGAACGATACTTCGAAGGCGAGATCGAACTGTCGCAGCGACTGCTCGACGACATCGACCTAGCGGCAGATCGATTCGCGCTCAGTGATGTCGACGAGCTCGGGATTCCTCGCCCCCGAAATCCAGGCAGTTGGAAAGGTGTACCGAACCGGCAGGATGGAGATCCGCCCGGTGAACGTGAAGACGAAGATCGGTAGGTGCCGGATCCTGTTCGGAGCTGTCGGTCACACGTATTGAGACTCTTTGGCGCTGGGTATCGCATGCAGGGGTCGACGCCGCTGGAGTGTCGGGACGACGTGATTGCGGTCGAGTTTGCGCCAGATCGCGGTTGCAGTGGTTCGAACCGGTGCGGTCAGCTTGTGTTCAAAACGCAGGTGGGGCAGCGGCCCGCACACCGACACTGCAGCTACGGCAGAACCGACAGGGCCGATCGGGGCTGCGATACAACCGAATCCGGCTAAAGAGTTGGAGGCTTCGTAGGCGATTCCTTGTTCGCGGACATAGTCGTGGGTGCTGCCGAGGGCGCCCGAGTAAGCCAGGAGTGCCTTGCCGAGCGCTGTGGTGTTGGCCGGACGACGCCCCCCTGTACGCGTGGGAACGGCCGTGGCGAGCCGCCCGCCGAGCTTTTCGAGGTAGACCACATCCTCATCGTCGAGGACTGCGAGGTGGACGACGAAGCCGGTGACGCGGTGGAGTTCCTGGAGATGCGGTAGTGCGGTGGCGTGCAGCCTGTCCTGGTGCACGGCGAGTGAACCGAGTTCCATCAACCGCAATCCGAGGGCGTAGTCGCGGTCCTCGCGGTGGAGCCAGCGCATCGAGACGAGGCGCTCGAGTATGCGGTGGGCAGATGAACGGGGAAGGCCCGTTCGGCGCACGATCTGGGCGAGGGTGAGACGCCCAGTGCCGTCGAACGCATCGAGTACAAGACTGACGCGATCGAGTACTGAACTGGGCGTCGCGTGGTTGGCTGTGACCGAAATTGTCATATGTGCTCCTACAACCTCAGCGTCAAAGTGCGTGGACGTCGTAATTTCTATTAGGAAATAGTGCCACACGAAGCCGCCGATGTGAAGCGAGTCACGCAAAATGATGGTGAGTGCCGGAGGTGCGGTCAGGCGGAGTGGG
The DNA here is from genome assembly GCF_055230935.1 of Rhodococcus ruitaii. Classification (NCBI taxonomy): domain Bacteria; kingdom Bacillati; phylum Actinomycetota; class Actinomycetes; order Mycobacteriales; family Nocardiaceae; genus Rhodococcus; species Rhodococcus ruitaii. The sequence goes on from NZ_JBUYWC010000003.1 coordinate 592,310, forward strand.
TGAACCGCGAAGCAACCAGTGCTCCGACCTCTGCCATCGCCTGACGGGCCCTGGACAGGGCATAGGTCTGCATGAAGAAACCATGCCCGACACCTGGGTACCGAATGATCGCCGTCGGCACGCCGGCCTCCTGCAGACGCTTTCCGTAGTCCTCCACCCCGTCACGGAGGGGGTCGGCGTACCCACATGCCACGACAGCAGGAGGAAGCCTCGTGAGATCGTCTGCAAGAACCGGTGTTCCGTATTCATCGTCTGTGGCGGGGTCACTGCCCAGATATAAGGACTTCATCCAATCGATGTCGTCGGCCCGGAGAAAGGGGCTGTCTGCGAAGCGCCGCATAGACGGCCGATCGCACCGGCGCTCGAGCCCCGGGTAGATCAGGACCTGCTGTGCGATGTGCGGGCCGTTGTCGTTGCGTGCCCGCAGTGCGGTGGCAGCGGCCAGACCACCTCCGGCGCTGTCTCCTCCGACCCCGATGCGTGTGGCGTCCACACCTCGATCATCAGCGTTGCCGTGAACCCATTGCAGCGCGGCATAGGCTTCGTCGTGGGCAACCGGATACCGATATTCGGGTGCGAGCCTGTAGTCGACATTGACCACCACGGCCTGCGTCGACTCCGAGACTTCACGCGCGAGACGATCGAAGGAGTCGAGTGTGCCCATGATCATGCCCCCGCCGTGAAACCACACCAGCGCAGGAGCGCCGTGTTCCGGCGCGGAGTGCGGACGGTAGATGCGCACGGGAATCATGCCGTGGGGGCCGGCAAATTCGACTGCCTCGACGGAACGCATATCGGGCCCGGGTGGCCGTGTGATCGACTCGAGTGAGTTGCGCGCGGCGTCGATTCCTGTGTCCTGCAACGAGCCGCCTCTCCGCGCGCGGATCGCTTCGACCATTCGCAGGACATCCGGATCGTAGACATCGTCCGGTGCTGGAGCAGTGCCGGGAGAAGTGGCCATCGTGTCGATTCCTCCACGCTGTACGTGATGCACGGCCGGGACCGCGCTGCGGATGTGCGTTCAGGTTTCATCGTCGGCTCCGAGCGGCGGCAAGTGAAGATACTGTCCCACTGAGCGTGATGGCCGGAGTCGTCGATGTGTCGGACCGCTGGCCGGGAGAAAGCGTTTCGGGGAGCTCGTCAGTGGGCCTAGCGTGATCTCGCACCACAACGAGGAGACCGACCTATGTCGTTGCCCCCAGAAGTTGCATCCATGCTCGATGCCCTGAACTCCGGATTTCCCGACGTTACGACGCTTCCACCTCCGGAACTACGCGAGATCATCCGCAGCAGACGCGCGCCGCTCCAGCATCTCCCTGCCATGCGGGAAGTACACGACGTCACCATCGACGGCCCAGGAGGCGCAGCGTTATCGCTGCGCATCTACCGCCCCGAAAGCGTTGAGTCTGCGCTTCCGGTGGTCGTATTCGCCCACGGTGGCGGATTCGTCTTCTGCGACCTCGACAGCCATGACGAATTCTGCCGCGCCATGGCCGCGGGTGTAGGTGCCGTCGTGGTGTCCGTCGACTACCGTCTTGCGCCCGAGCATCGGGCGCCGGCCGCGCACGAAGACATGTACGCAGCGCTCGAGTGGACCGCGGACAACGCTACAACCTACGGGGGCGATCCGTCGCGGATCGTGCTCGTCGGCGACAGCGCCGGCGGAAACCTCGCTGCGACGGTCGCGATCGCGGCTCGCGACAACGACGGGCATTCAGTGTTCGGTCAAGCGCTGTTCTACCCGGTGATCGACGATGATTTCGACACCGAGTCGTACCGGAAGTTCGGGTCGGGATACTACAACACGACCAAAGCGATGAAGTGGTACTGGGAGCAGTACGCTCCGGATGGCACCGACGATGCACGAGTGGTCCCGTCGCGGAGCGGATCTCTCGCCGGATTACCCTCCGCCCTCGTGATCACCGCTAAGCTGGATCCGCCGTGCTCGTCCGGCGACGACTATGCGGAACGCCTTGCTGCGGCGGGAGTGCAGGTCCGACATAGGCGATTCGACGGACTCTTCCACGGGTTCTTGACGTTCCCGTCACTGTCTCAGACCGAGTCTGCGCGCCAGGAGATCTGGAAGATGATGCGCGCACTGTTCGATTGAGTCGTTCCAGTCCGTAGGGGTGCTCGGACCGTCCTCGGCAGTCCGAGCACCCCTGCGCTATTCGACGACGATGTCGTCGACGGTGCAGAACGTGTGACAGACGCGATCACGTATCACCGACTCGGGGCATTCGGGGTCGAACCAGCGGTCGACGACACTCCAATGCACGGGGTGGTTCAAGTATTGCCCCATGAGTGCGGCGTGGTCGGTGAACTCCTGCTCCCAGACGTGTGTCCACTCGGTGCTGCCGACGCTGTCGGTGACTCGGCTCAGGCGCCACGCGGCCATCGAAGACATGTAGTTCGGCATCTTCAACAGATCGCGTTCGAACTGCTCCACGGAGTCAGCCGGGGTATCAGGATCCACTCGTATCAGCAAGGCGCGGTATATGGTTCGAGGTTCGCCTACGCGTGTCTGCGCCGAACGCGCGGCATATCCGATCCCGTCGACCCTGACCGTGATGGGACCACGAAGTGCCGCATCGAGTTCGGCGGTATAGCAGGCAGCATCCTCGGCCGATGGGAACTGGAGGTGGACAAGTGCGTCCCCCCCATTGATCACTCCGGGAAGGGTAGGCGCGACGAGATGCCGGAGTGCGCCGAAATCCTTGACTGCGATTCGGACGGTCTCGATGTACTCGGCGCGATCCGAGGCGTCGGCGGACGCGGCAAGATGCACGACTCTGGTCACGCTATACATCGGAAAGCCTTTCGACATCGCCGGATTCGGCGGCCATGGTGCGCGAGCGTTCGATGACCAGGTTGTCCATTCTCGTCCACCATCGACCCAGATCTGGATCCCGCCGGCCCTGTCGGGTCATCTGCCACCAGGATTCGACCCCATCCACAGTCCAGGTGATCGTGACGACGTTGGTTTCCTCGTCGGACCAGATCGGTGGGCTCACGAGAATCCGATCGAGGGTCATCCCCCGCCCGCGTCCACCCGGTGCGTACTCCGCGATGTACTTGTCGACGAACGCGCGCGCACATCCGGCCTTCGTGACCACGCGGTCGACCACAAATATCTTCTCGTCAGCCATATCGAAACCCTACGATCCGGCAGCACGTATCCGTAGGCGATCTCCCGCTTCGCGGGATGATTTTGTGGATAGAAATAGGCAGGTCCACACTGCTTCCGTGTGGACTGCCCTTGAAACGTCGTGTCAGCGCGCTGCGTGCGCTTCGGCCTCCATCTTCGCCAGGTTCTCGTCGAGCTACTGCTTCCAACTCGACACTGCCCGGGTTGTGTCGAGCTCGAATTCGAAGCATGTGGTCATGTCGTCCGTGACGGCCTCGACGTCGGCGTAGAACTGGCTGTACCAGCGGGCGGAGCTGGTACACCGGACCGTCCTCCTCGGACAGCAGCGGGTTGTCGATCGCAGTCTTGTTCTTTCCAGACCTCGATATCCTGTTCGAAGCCGAATTCCACACCTGCGGCGAACTGGGCGGCCATCTCATCGGCCTCTGTGTCGGTCAGGTCGGGGAGCGTACAGTGAGTCTCCCGCTGGTCGGAACAGGCTACTGGTCAGGCGGGAGCGGCCGACATGTCGGCACCGTTCTCGTCCACCGCGTCAGCGACGGTGCTTGTCTCCTGCTTCGGGCGGCCGATGAACAGGCAGATAGCCGCCACCACGAGCGAACACAGAATGAACCACCCCACCGCAAGGTTGAACGACGTCAGCGTGGGCATCGTCGTTCCCGGCACGGTCCACAGGGAGAGCATGACCGACACGATGGCCACGCTCACCGCTGAGAACGCCTGTCGGGCAGTGGTCAGCACGCCCGTCATCACACTCGTGACGTTCTCGGGGACCGACTCGATGACGATCTTCGGGTATCCGGTGTATGCGAATGCCGTTGCCACTGCGGCGACGACGAACACACCGATCATGACGGCGAGTGACTTGTGACCGATGAGGATCATCAGATTGGCGACGGCGAACAGCGCAGCCCCGACGAAGAATGCGGTCCGGCCGCCCCAGCGTCCTGCGACCAGCCCTGCAATCGGAGACGCGGCGAACCCAACGATGGCACCGATGCCACCTATCAGGCCCGCGACGGTCGCGGACACTCCGAGTCCGATGGGCAACGAGGTCGGAGCCTGGAGAACCATCGGAGTAACGATCTGTACGGCCCCGACGGGACCCAGAGCGAGTACCGACAACGCGACCAGATTGAGAGTCATTCGCTTGGTGGCGAGTACCCGAAGTTTGACGAGGGGCTCTTCCTGACGGAGTTCCCACGCGGTCCACACGGCGAGGATCGCAATGCCTCCGATGATGAGCCCGACGACACCGGGACTTGTCCAGCCCCATGCGGGTCCTTGGGTGATGCCGTACAGGAGTGCGATCAGGCCCGGCGTCAGCAGGGCGGCGCCCAGATAGTCGAATCGTGGCAGGTCTGTGCGCGTATGAGTTCCGGGAAGGACGAGTACGGCCACGACCGACGCGACGACAGCGAGAACGGCGGCGAAGACGAAGATCATGTGCCAGTCCGCAACATCGAGCAGTACTCCTGCGATGAAATAGCCGCCCGATCCGGCGAGAAGCGCTGCTCCGCCGATATATCCGATGGCGAGGGCCACCTTCCCCGGAGGCAACAGCTCGCGTGCAAGGCCATAACAGAGCGGCAGGATCGCGCCTGCAGCGCCCTGCACACCCCGGCCGATGATGATTGCACCCATAGAATCACCGAAGACGCTGATCACCGAACCGAGCGTCGAGACCAGCATGGCGATGATGAGAACCTTCTTGCGTCCGTACATGTCGCCGAGGCGGCCACCGACGAGCGCCGTCGTCGCGCCCACCAGCATGTAGGCAGTCACCGCCCACCCGGTGGTCGACGCGGGCGCATCGAAGATCTCGCCGAAGCGAGGCAGGGCAATGAAGATCATTCCGGCCTCGAATGCGCTCACACATTCTGCGAGGACCAGGGCCGCTATGACCAAGGCCGCCGATTTCGGCACCGCTGCGCCGTCGAGGTGACCGGCGGGCGAGCGAGTTGAAGGATCGGACATCGATTGTTCTCCTGAGTCGAGATGGGTGTATTTCGGTGCCGCGAGCGGTGACGCCGTGGTGTCGACTGCGAATCACACTGAGCAAAAACGATTGGACAGAAGTGTTGTAGGTCACTGATGCGATTGCCTCGTTCATAGACCACTGGGTGGGAGGTTCTCTCCCGGTGGGCATTCTCGCGGTGAGACCGTGCGGCACCTTGCCGTCTCCCCTTGCCCGAGGAGATTTCATGCTTACCGATACCGTCCGTCCGATTCCCGAATCGGAGATCACTACGTGGGATATCGCCGCTGACGTCGTTGTAGCAGGAGGATATCGGGTCGCGGGCGCTGCAGCAGCCATCGAGGCTGCGCGCGCGGGCGTCGAGGTGCTGGTGCTCGAGCGCTCGGGAGGTTGGGGTGGCGCAGCGTCGATGGCGGGCGGGTTCATCTATCTCGGTGGGGGAACGCCGCTGCAGAAGGCGTGCGGATTCGACGACACGACCGAGAACATGAAGGCGTTCATGACGGCCGCATTCGGACCGGCTGCCGATGAAGCCAAGATCGATCCCTACTGCGAAGGCAGTGTTGATCATTACCACTGGCTGGTCGACGCAGGAGCGTCATTCAAGGAGGAGTTCTGGGTGAGCCCGGCTGGGAACCGGGCAACGACGAAGGGCTGATGTATTCCGGGGGAGAGAATGCGGCGCCCTTCAAAGACGTCATCCTGCCTGCGCCGCGTGGGCATCTTCCGCAGATGGACAACAAGGAGACGGGCGAGCGCGGCGGCGGATACATGCTCATGAAACCGCTCGTCGAGACAGCCGAACGTCTCGGTGTCGAAGCCGAATACGACGTTCGGGTGCAGACCGTCGTGGTCGATGACGACGGTCGCGTGGTGGGTGTGGTCGCGCGACGGTATGGTCGACTTCTCACCGTTCGTGCGCGTCGCGGTGTCGTGCTCGCGATGGGGAGTTTCGCATTCGACGAAGAAATGCTGCGCGACAACGTTCCCGCCCTCGTAGACCGTCCAGGGTCCGCGATCGAGGCGCACGACGGCCGCGCCATCCGGATCGGGCAGGCACTCGGCGCCGCGACAGCCCACATGGATGCAGCAGAAGTGGCCGTCCATACGTTGCCTCAGCTGATGGTCAGAGGAATTGTCGTCAATGCACATGGCCAACGATTCATCACCGAGGACACCTATCCCGGCAGAATCGGGCAGGCGATGCTGTTCCACCAGAACAACGAAGCGTTTCTGATCATCGACCAGCAGACACACGACGAAGCCCTGGGACCGGTATCGGTCGGCCTGCAGCCGAAGTGGGTGTGTGAATCCGCTGCCGAACTCGAAGCAGAGATGGGGCTACCCGGCGGAGCGCTGACCTCTACGTTGGACGTCTACAACATGCATGCTGAGCGCGGATCCGACCCGATGTTCTCCAAGTGCTGGAAATGGCTGAAGCCCATTGGAACTCCGATCGCCGCCTTCGACCTGCGTGGGATGACGAGCGGGTTCCCGTTGGGCGGGTTGAATACGACCGTGGACTCCGAAGTCCTGCATGTTTCGGGAGAGACGATTCCGGGACTCTTCGCCGCGGGACGGTGCACCGCCGGCGTCTGTGCTGGCGAATACGCCAGCGGAGCCAGCCCCGGTGACGGTAGCTACTTCGGCCGCCGCGCAGGCGTCAGTGCTGCACGGAGTTAGGTGTCCGGATACGCACGATGTCGTCGCCTGCTTACCGCGAGTTCCGTTGTCTATCCACGAGTCGTCGTGTCCGAAACCATCGCCCTCGACCGGCCCGGGGATTCCTGAGTGGCGCGGTGTCGGACGTCCAGCATTCGCCCCGAGCTGAGATGTTCCGTACCGGCGAGGAATAGGCCCGGGACCAGAAACCTGCGTGACCGCATGCGGGACGAAATGAATCGTGCGCTGGATAAGACAGACCTGCTGCTGGCCTCAACCCTCTCAGTCTTGGCTCCTCGACCGGACGCGCGAACCGTGCAGGTTCCCGGTGCGGCCTGGACGGCCGGACCGGAGATGACCGACCTGACGCGCGGCTCGTACCCACTCGCCTACTTCTGTAACCAGTTCGTCGCCGCCCAGCGGGCTAATGAGTGGTTCGCAGTGACCGCCCGGATGAACCCGCAGAGCCGGGCGGCGATTGCCTCGATCGACGAGGACGAGCGCGGTGGGTCTCTGACGCCGAGGTCGCAGAAGCCGAGGTCACCATCTTCACGCCGAAATCACGAGCACGTGACCTACCTGCTGGTGATGCGTCGGGTCGCATGGCTGAACCCGGCCGCCCAAGTCGGTCAGGACGAGACGCTCGCCGCCCACCGCCATCACGAGTTCGTCACCGACTCGACCCTGACCACACTCGAAGCCGATGCCCGCACCGCGACCATGCGATCGTCGAGTAGGTCACCGTTCAAATACGGCCCACTCGCACACCTGCCATCGGGAAGCACGCGGCGAACGTGGCGTGGCTGACGCACGCGGTGATCGCGTTCAACCACGCCCGCGCCGTCGGCGGCCCTGCTCACCCACCTGATCACCATCCCGGCCGGATCACGTCGCCCGGACGCAGACTGAACCAGCATCTGTCAAACGGGTGGTGGCCGTCGGAGAGGGCCTGGCACAACCTCTTCGGCACCGACACCATTACCACCTGACCACCCGGCTGGACGGGGTACGACCGGAGACCGCAGTGGAGGGCCGGACAGACCGGCAGACCAGCCCGTGCCCGAAGGACGTCACCCCACCAGCATCCGGCGGGAGAATCGTTTGGAATCAACGACGGTGGATCAGGGCTCAGAGAGTGTCCGCTACCGGGTCTGTTGAGCTGAACGGTTCCTTGGACGGGGGTGGCTCGACGGCATCTGGGGAGTCGTTGCGGGACTTTCGATATGCGAGGAGCCCTGCGCACACCATGGCCGCGACCCAGCACAGAACGAACACCCATGCAGTTGCCGTGAACGCGCCGAGTGACGGGATCTCGCTGACCGGGTCCGTTCCCGCGGTCAGGATACTGCCGACCATCGAGATTCCGACGGCACCGGCGATGGCTTGCAGAATCAGGTTGATGCCGGAGGCCGGTCCGGCATCCTGATCGGAAACCGAGCTCAGAATGAGATTCATGACCGACACAATCAGCACCCCTCCCGCCGCTCCATTGAGAAGGGTTGAGAGATAGACGTGCCAGACTTGGGTGTGCGCGAGGAGGAACACCACAGCGGCCGCACCGACCAGCACCCCGGACACCAGGCACATAACCCTCGGCCCGAAGATGACATCCAACTTGGCCGCAAGAAGAGAGGCAGCGGCACCGATCACCCCCTTGGCCAACATCAGATAGTTGACCTGGCGCAAGTCGAAGCCGACCCCGTAGCCAACCGCCTCGGGTATCACCACATAGTACGCAATCATGAAGGTGAATCCGTAGGCACAGACCAAGCCGAAGAGAGTCATCGCGCCGGAGAGGTAGACCGACGGCTGTCCCAGAACGCGGAGCGACACGGTCGGCACGGCACCCCGCGTCTCGACACGCTTCTCGACCAGCACCCAGGCTACGAGTCCAACCACGCCGCAGGCAAGGAGCAAGACTGTCAAACTGGAGCTCCAGCCCCACTCGGAGCCCTTGCTGAACGCCGCGAGCAGCGCACCGACCGCTATTGCGAGCAAGGTGCAGCCGGCCCAGTCGACGCGACCGCCGACTACGATCCTCGATTCGGGTATCACAAGCCGAGCGAGAATGAGGCTGACGGCAGAGACGATCGAGCATGCCCAGAAGACCCACGAGTAGCCGAGGGTCTGGACGATCGGACCAGAGACCAGATTGGACAACGCGATGGCAGCGAGAAGTGAGCTACCCATCAGCCCGACGCCCATCGACTGCCTAGACCCTTCGAGGTACTCGCCAATCAACGCGTAGCCGAGCGGGAACGTTCCGTATCCGATTCCGGCAAGGCACATGCCCAGGATCATCATGCCGACGCTCGCTGCGGTGGCCGCGATGACATTGCCTGCTACGGAGACACACAACACGGCGATAAGCACACGACGGGCGCCGTACAGCTCGCCGAGCTGAGCCGCAAGTGGGATGGTCACGGCCGAGGCGATGAGGGTACCGATACTCAGCCAACTGATGGTGGCCGGGGAGGCATTCAAGTTCTCGCCGAGGAACGGGATCACACTGTTGAGCATCGTCAGCGGGATCGACGTTGCGATCGTAGTGAAGGCGAGTGTCAGAACGAAGGTGAGCCAGTTGCGGGGTCCAGAAGCCGCATCCTGCGCGCGGTCTTCAAGTGAATCATCGGTCGCGTCCTCGTGTTCGTCCGTCATGCTCATCTCTCTGGTTGCAGGTGTAATAAGCGGGCAGGTCGGCTAGCGCCTCGACCTGCCGACAACGCCGGTGGCCGCATGGGCCAGCGGGTCACGCATCAATGCATCCGACCGGAAATCAAGAGTCAGGTCGAAATCTTCACGGCAACAACTGAACTCAATGTCAGGTTGACGACGAGACGGCTGGGAGTTTCAGAGAAAGTACCGCAGTACACTTTCATATGCAACAGATGTCAGCGTATCTTGGATCCATTGCAGGTCTTCCATCAGACCTGCGATGAACGCGAAACTCTCGATTACACCACCGCGTACCAATCCTTGACCCGCCGGATTCGCCAGCGGAATCTGCGGCCGGCGTGCGTGTCCTGCGCCAGCGACACGGACTGCTCGAACACCGCGCACGCCAGGCGTGGAAATCTATTGGGATTGGGTCGAACTCGACAACCCCATCCGCCGGGTGTGGGCTGGCGAAGACCAGGGATCCGCTCGTCGGATCGCTGGCCTATTCGGGGTGGCGGCAACGGTGCTCGCCCCGGCGAACGACTCAGCCGCATCTGATCGACGATCGTGACCGCATCGTCCGTAAATTCGGCGATCCGACCCGCGGCTTGTGGTTCGACCGGATGATGTGACGGTCGAGCAGGCAGGCGAGACTCGACACATTCCGCTGGGTGCGCGGAGACACGCTCCTGCGGCCAACCGCAGGCGGGCGGTCGTCGGTGGCCGTCGCCGTCCGCGCGCCTCACGCCGCCACTTGCGCCGCACCGGTGGCCATCACGAAGCCGACACCGCGGCGCGGCAGGCATTGGTCGCCTACCGAGGCAACCGCTACTCGGTGCCATCCGAGCTCGCGGCAGGTAGGTCACCGTGTCCCAGGGTCCTCGGCAGCGAGATGATTGACGTTTTTTACCATCGCCGGTGCTGCAATCGGGGCTCGCTGCGACTGCCGAAGCACAAACTTCGCAACACAAAATCATCGAACACAAAGATGCAGGTGAATCATCCTCTGCTGCAACAACGTCGACCGTCGCAGACGTGGCTGCCTATGCGCGTGCCACCCACGGAAGGAACGCCCCTCGCGCGACCGCCGCACCCACCTCGTCCCCGTGTCGGGTACCGCTCCTATCTCATCACCGCCGCGCCGATCTCGCTGCCCGCTGCGGGACCTCTGCTGCACCCACCACCGCCATCGTGAAGCTCCGGGCGGTCGTCGACTGTGTCGCCGGGTCCTGCTCGTGAAGGGTTGAGATCGACTGCCTCCGAAGCGAACGCGGACGCACCACGAATCGTCTCATTCGATGATCAGGGACGAGTACGTGACTGCGCGGCGCAGGGAGGCGCCGCCCTCGCTCCGTTTAGAGGTCCGCTTGTGCGCGGCCGAGTGGGCGAGTTTGTCGGCCGGGTGAACGCACGGTGTCGGCGCGAGCCATCGGCGCGCGGATGCGAGGACTCCATGCGGGCATGGTCCCCGGCCACGGCCAGGCTGGAAATCGTCATCGTCGAGTCGATCCGGTATCTCGCCCTGCGTGCAGGATTGCTGTGAACCGCTCGACTCAACTCACCCACGCTGGGAACGGCAGCCTCGCTTCATGTCTTGTCTGCACTTGTGCCATCGCGTACTGCTGCATCAGCCAGCGATATACCTCTATTCTTTGGACGAATCTTGGTGTGGTGGTTCGGATCCTGTGCTCTGCAGGGCTCTCCCGCTTTACAATACGATCACACCGTCACATCGGCGGTGGATCCGGGCTCACCAATGCCGGATCGACCCCAACCCGTCAAAGGAAGAGGGATGTGCGACGACGGTCAGAATTCGGCAAGAACTTCCCGGAAGTTCTTGCCGACGTATTCGGTTCGCACAACTCCGGCCCGCTGCAGGGCGGGGACCAACTCGTTCACGAGGGTCGGGAGCTGCTGGTTGTAACCGGAGCCCTCAATCAAGAAGCCGTCGCCGCCCACCTCTGCCATCACCTCGATCATCTTCTCCGCAACCTCTTCGGGGGTGCCGGACAGGAATGAACCACCGCCCCCGCGAGGGCCGGAGAAGATGTCCCGCAACGTCAGACCCTGTTCCCTGCCCACCTTGCGCATCCCGTCCAGGGCGCTGGTATGACCAGCCGCCTCCGCATCATCCGGTACTGGTTTGTCAACGTCGAATTGGGAGAAGTCGATGTCCATCGTCGACGAAGACATGACGATGTTGTGCTCGAAGTCGGCCTGCTTCTTGGCCTCGGACCGCTCCGTCGGGCCATTCCCGGTATGCAGTTCGACGGGGGTAAGGAACATCACCTTGACGCTGTCCGGATCGCGGCCGTTCTCGGCGGCGCGCGCACGGATCTCCGCGCGGTACTCCTTCATCGAGTCAATACCACTGCGCACCATTCCCAGAACGACCTCGGCGTTCTTACCGGCAAACTCACGACCCCGCTTGGATGAACCGGCTTGGCACAGTACGGGCGTGCCCTGCGGGGAACGCAACGTGTTCAAGGGTCCGCGGGACTTGAAGTACTCACCGGCGAAATCAATGGTGCGCACCTTGGTGTGGTCCACGTACGTGCCGGTCTCCGCATCGGCAATCAGGGCACCGTCCTCCCACGAGTCCCACAATTGCCGGGTCAACTCTACATACTCGTCGGCGACGTCGTAACGGACAGTCGGCGGCGGCAATCTGTCGAGCCCGAAATTGGCTGCCGCGTTCTTCTCGCTGGAAGTCACGATGTTCCAGCCTGCGCGTCCGCCCGTCAACGAGTCGATAGTCGAGAACTGTCGTGCCAACAGATATGGCGGATAGAACGTGGTGGACGCCGTCGCGATCAGCCCGATGTGCTTCGTTGCCTGAGCGACCACCGGCAACAACGGCAACGGATCATTCTTCGGCGCCAGCACCGCATGCTTCAGATCCAACTCCATGGAGCCCTGATAGGTGTCTGCCACCACGGTGGTGTCTTCGAACAGCATGAAGTCGAACTTCGCGGCCTCCAGCTGCTTGGCCAACTCGCTGTGGTACGAGCCATCAGCCCACTGGGAACCGAAGCCGCCGGGATCGTCCGGCCACGAGGTGGCGCCGAACTTCGTGAAGTAGCCCAAGTGGAACTTTTTGTGCGCCATGTGAGTTTCTCCTCGGTATCGTGAGTCAGTTCGCTGACGCCGTGCGCATGTGCCGGCGGCTCCTGAGGCGGGCTTTGTCCGACGGTCGGACAGACGTGGAACGAGCATCGTGCACCCGCAGCGGCTTACCGGCCGGGTGCTACAAGCACCGAGTTGTGGGAATGCCGCCCACATGTCGGCGCTGCTTGAGTCGCCTGTGCTCGATTGCCCGAAGCTGGGACATCAGAGCTCGAACGGCCTGGTCAGTCCGTGACTGCGGTTGGGATTTCCACGATTGGCGTTGATTTGTCGTGGTGGGAGCTTTGAGCGGGTCAGTGACTGCCCAGGTGGCCGAGCAGCTGTTCCGGAGTCGTCGACCTAGGGGAGTCCGCCGGGTTGGGACTGGTGCAGAACCCCAGCGCGAAGTTCCCCATGGTGTAGCCCAATAGTTCTGTCAGCGCCGAGTCGTTCAAATCCTTGGCGATCTCCGGCGGGCAAGACAAGTACTGGTTCTCCTCTTGGCGCAACCACGACAAGCTGTAGGTGATGGCCATTCCGATGCGCGATGCGTCCGAGCGGTTCTGCCCGCCCGCGTGGATTACGGAGCCGGTGTACAGAACCACCGACCCCCGCGACATCACTGCTTGGGTGAGTTCCTCCGGACGTGCCTCGCGCTCAGGTGCGGTGCCGCCGAACTCCCAGTGCTGGCTTCCTGGTGCCATGACCGTCGCACCGTTCTCCTCGGTGAAATCGGTCAGAGCCCAGATCGCATTGAACTGTGGTTCTACGTCGCGCGGCACCGCCCCGGCGCCCTCGAAGCCGGTGCCGCCGCCTCCCCACACGAATCGGTCACGGTGCAACGGCTGTCCCCCTTGGCCCGGAAGAATCGTAATCAACTGGGTGAGGTTCAACTGGATCCGCTCACAGAACGTCCCCAGCACCGCGTTTGCCGCGGCTAACACGAGCGGGTGAGTTATCACCGGCCGCGACGACGGAGCGCGCGTTACCAGGCCACCGGTTCGCTTCGTCTGTGTTCCGGCCCACTCGTCCGTGCCAGCCTCCGTCTGCTCAATCAGTTGCGCCACATCGCGGTCCAGCGTCGTCAATGCTTCGTCGGACAGCACATCCCGCACTATGCACGCACCGTCACGCTCAATCGCCGCAACAATTTCGTCAACCGAGCAATCTGGCGGCAAAGTTCGCAGTGTCATTCTTCATCCCATCATTTCGTCGCCATCCGAGGCGGACCCTTGTCTCACCGGTCAAGTGCTGAACACCCGGCTTCAGCTGTGCATTTCAGCGTCGCGTCCGAACCGGAGGTCATCCTGAAGGTAGGGCCTTTCATCATTAAAAGCAACACTTCGTCGCTATTGGGGATGACGTTCCTCGGGGTCCGTGACTCACCGTTAGGCTCTTGGCAATGGATCGAGGTGGTGCGTCGCGTTCGGCCGGAACTGACGTCGGGTGCGCGGCCAAGCATTGATGGGGTGAGGCCATTGAGCACAATGTCGCAACGACGGCGCGTGCGTCCCGGAGGGCGCAGCGATCGCATCCGCGAAGCCGTCCTGCGGACCTGCTTGGCCATGCTGGCCGAGGGTAAGGTCGAACTACCGGTGGTCGAAGTGGCAGAACGCTCCGGCGTGAACCGCGCGACGGTCTACCGGTGGTGGCCCACCGCCAGCGACCTGTTGGCCGACGCGCTGAGCTTCCACGAGGCGCAGCGGGGTGACGCCCCCGACACCGGTTCCTGGAGAGAGGACGTCCGCACTTTCGTCATCCAATTTACTTCGATCGCGGCAGACCCGATCGAACGGGGGCTACAGGCCACGATGATCTCCGGACGCTACTCGGACCTCAATGAGAAGTTGAATGCGTGGTCGGCATCCTTCGAACCGGGGTGGTTCGCCATGGTCGGCCGCGCCATCGGTCGCGGGGAGGTGCGCCCCGACGTCGACCCTGTGATGGTGGTGCGCCTGCTTACGGCCACCGCGATGTCCATCGCGTTGTTCAAGCAACGCGAGATGACATCGGAAGAGATCGAGTCGCTGGTCGACCTGGTATGCGATGGCACAATGCTGCCGAGGCAGTGAACAGGGGTTCGCCGTCCGTGGCTCACTCGTCCGACGTGTCCTGTGAAAGATGCTCGCATGGCTCGGACAGGGATACCAGGGAGCGGTGAGCACGTCCCACGATGTGGGAGGGAGGCTGTCGATGGCTGCGCTCCCGAGTGGTGGTCGATGCGAATTGCGTCTGCCAGGGCGTACTGAGCGTCGAGGAAGCGCAAGGGTGGTCCTGGATCAGGTTGTCGCAGTCGCTAACTGGTCGCGGAATAGCGCACGTTACAGGCTCGCGGACGCCGCTGGGTCCGGATCCGCCGGTGATGTGACAGTGTAGGCGTGTCATGAGGCACGAGATCCACTGCGGGGCAGGTGAATCTGATGAACTCCACAGAAATCGTCGGCCACGGAGCAGAGGCATCTCGTAGGTGAAAGCACTCACTCCGACATCCTGCCACGTCTGGTCTCCCGATCAACGGGATGCACACTCTCGTCGATTCCGATCCGGGGCTACGGTGGGTGCGAAATCGATTGTGAGGAGCAATCGACGGTCACGCAACAGGTCGAGAGTGCCGTGGGAACCGTTCATGGTCAGGTGTCTTCGGCCTATTCTCAGCAATAGAGGTGCTGTGCACGTCCGCTCATCGCCCGTCCGACTGGCGTTACTTGCCGTGGCAACGTTCGTCGTCTCGACGAACTCTCTGAATATCGCCGGACTCCTTCCGAATATCGCAGCATCGCTCGATACCTCCATCGGTAGCGTGAGCTACGGGATCACGGCTTACGCATTCGTCGCAGCGCTCTGCGCTCCTCTGTTTGCGTCCGTCTTCTCTCGCCGCTCTCGAACCGCCGTCCTGACAGCCGGCCTCGTCGTCGTTGCCGTCGGCACATTGGTGGCGGCTGCGGCGCCCAGCCTCTCCTGGTTCATCGGCGGTCGTATGATCTCGGCGCTGGGCGCGGCAGCCGTGGTGCCGGTGGCCATGGCAGTAGCGCCGGAGATCGTCGCACCCGAGAAGCGTGGGCGTGCCTTGGCGGCGGTGGGTCTGGGTTTCACGGCCGCATCCGTGCTGGGCGCACCTATCGCGACCACGCTCGCGGCTATGACGGACTGGCGGATCTCGATGGCAATCGTAGCTGGGCTGGCAACTCTGGTGTCACTTGCAATGCTCGGTTTCATGCGAGATCTGCCGACCGGCCACGTGACGGTTGGTCGGGCGCTGCTCACGGTCTTCTCGAATCCGCTTCTCCTGATCGCGTTGGCCGGCAACGTTCTCGCCGTACTGGCTATGGACATCGCGTACATATTCGGTTCCGAAGTGTCGGGCCGAACGGGAACTCCATTGGCGCTCCTGCTGCTGATACTCGGTTTGGCGGCCATCGTTGGTAATCTGGTCGGAGGTCTGCTCAACGACAGATGGGGTCACGGCCCAGTCGGTTTGCTCGGCAGTGCGCTACTGGCATGCACGCTGCTGTTTCTCATGTCCGCCGGGAACAGCTACGCATTGGCCGCTGCCGGGTTTGCGGCATACGGCATGGCCTCGTACTTGGTGATCGTTCCCCGTCAGGATCAACTGATCTCGATCGCGCCGCAGTTGGCCACGGTGTCACTCTCCTGGTTCTCCACCACGAACTATCTCGGTATTGCACTCGCGCCGTTGATCGGAGCACAACTGGTACCCGGTGGTGGTTCGGCCATCGCGCTCGGCGGAGCGGTGGTCGCCTGCCTGGCCCTCGCGCTCTTTTTTCTGGGACTGCAGTTGCAGCGACGAACAGTCCGGCCTACGCCGGTGGTCGTGACCTGCGCCGACGCCGGCAGCCAGGTTACGAGGAGCGGTGAGTGATCGGGGCCGTGTGGCGTTGCTCGGGTTCCGTGGAGTCGCGTCTCGAAATTTGTGCCGAAGTCATGGCCTATTCCCTTGATCGCGGTGGCGAGGCAATATAGGTGAAGGCTTCGGCGAGCCGAAGTCGAGCTGGTAGTCGACCTTCTCGGAGGTGACCGAGAGCGTCGTGGGATCGACGACTCCCAGTCGATCGTCGTGGCGACCGCCGCGCTCGCCGACAGCATCGCGGGATGGCGCTTCAGGTCCAATTCTTTCCGTCTTCGGTGGTGAACAACTCCGCAATGCCCGGATCGAACTCGCCGGTTTCGAAGTTGTAGTCGAGAAGTGCACTGTACACGGCCTGACATGGAGCTACACCGATACCGGTCGCGCAGGTCGCCGGATCGACGGATTGGGATTCGGTACTGAACGCATAGGCCAGGGTTTTGTCAACGACACCTGAATCTTGACCCCTTTCCGGCAACCGAAAATTGACCCCTCTCAGTCGGTGAGGACCGCTAATCCTCGGCGGTGCGACCGTAGAGGAGGCGAAGAGGGTGACAGCGGCGCCGATAGCAAAAAATGGGTGTTCCACTGAGCGGGTGGCCGGATGGTGTGGAATCGATTCATATACGCCTATGGAAGAGAACATTTTTCGAGCTCTTCCTGGCATAGGCGTCTGGCTCGTCGGGGTCGGGTGCGCGCGGCATAGGACGGCGGACAGGAGCATCATGAAGGAACTACGCGGCCGCGTCGCGGTCGTCACCGGCGGCGCCAACGGTATCGGATTGGGTCTCGCGGAGCGATTCTTGCTCGAAGGAATGAAGGTCGTCGTTGCTGATATCAACGAGGAAGATCTTGCGCGGGCAGAGCAGTCGTTGGCTGCCTCGGGTGAGGTGCTTGCGGTGAAGACGGACGTGGCACGAGAAGAGTCGGTCCAAGCGCTCGCCGATGCTGCGGTCGCTCGGTTCGGTGCGGTCCACGTGTTGTGCAACAACGCCGGTGTCGGCGGGACTCAACGCTTCGACACCGTCGGTCAGGCGACGTGGGAATGGACGATCGGAGTCAATCTGTGGGGCGTCGTGCACGGTTGCCGCATATTTCTTCCGATTCTTGCGGCGCAGGATGAGGCGTACATCGTGAATACCGCCTCGATGGCAGGCTTCACGGCGGGCCCGTACCAGGCCACCTACAAGGCGACCAAAGCCGGAGTGGTGGCGTTGTCCGAATGTTTGGCGAACGAGTTCGAGATCGAGTATCCGCACGTGGGTGTCGCGGTGTTGTCCCCGGCGTACACGTCCACATCGATCCGCAATGACGAACGCAACGCCCCTCCCGGGCACATCCCGCGTGCTGTTGCCGATCCGAGCCTCAACGAACGACGCGAATCCGTCTACACCACGCTGGAGCAGGAAGGGATATCCCCCGCGGAGATCGCCGGGATGGTGGTCGACGCGATGGCGGCCCGCAAGACACACATCTTTCCGCACCCCCAATGGTTCGACGTGTGGCAACAGCGGGTGGACAAGGTGCGAGCCCAGATCTGACCTCGGCATTGCGGATCGCAAGATCGATCCGAAACCGCACTTGGCGAAGGAGTTCGAAATATGAAGGAACTTGCGGGACGCGTCGCCGTCGTCACTGGCGGCGCGAACGGAATCGGCCGTGGCCTTGCCACGCGGTTTCTGAAGGAAGGCATGAAGGTCGTCATCGCCGACCTCGACGAGAAAGACCTCGCCGTCACTGCCGCTGAACTCGGGGCGCTCGGCGAGGTTCTCCCTGTCCGGACCGACGTTGCCGACGCAGATTCGATCCGAGCACTCGCCGATGTCACGATGCAGAACTTCGGGGCGGTCCACGTGCTCTGCAACAATGCCGGAGTCGGCGGAATGCAGCGTTTCGCGACGACCAGCTTGGCCACCTGGGAGTGGACGATTGGCGTCAATCTCTGGGGCGTGGTCAACGGCTGTAACATCTTCCTTCCCATCCTGGCTGCTCAGGACGAGGCCTACATCGTCAACACCGCATCGATGGCCGGTTTCACCACTACCGCGCCCCTCCATCCGTACATCGCGTCGAAAGCAGCCGTGACGGCGCTGTCGGAAAGCATGGCCCACGAGTTCGCCACGGAGTACCCGCATGTCGGAGTCGCGGTGCTGTGCCCGGCCTACACTGCAACAGCCATCCGCGACGACGAGCGCAATGCGCCGGCCGGGCATGTGCCGAGAGCACAGGCAGATCCGAAACTCGAGGAACTGCGACAGCAGGTGAACAGCGACATCGACAAGGGTGTATCGACCGAGTACGTGGCGGACCTCGTCGTCGCGGCCATGGCAGCGGGCAAGACCCACATCTTCCCCTCGCCTGAATGGCTGGACTACTGGCAGGACCGCGTCGACAGGGCGCAAGCAACTCGAGTGAAGGCCGTTGATCA
Source organism: Rhodococcus ruitaii (assembly GCF_055230935.1). Taxonomy (NCBI): domain Bacteria; kingdom Bacillati; phylum Actinomycetota; class Actinomycetes; order Mycobacteriales; family Nocardiaceae; genus Rhodococcus; species Rhodococcus ruitaii. The sequence continues at coordinate 611,154 of NZ_JBUYWC010000003.1, forward strand.
GCGTGCTCGGTCAGGGCGAGCACGGTGCCGTCCCTGCCGCGGCGCGGCGATCGGCCTCGGTGGAGGTAGGGGCTACTGCAACGCAATCTGGGCACTCACCGACTTCACCGAGGAGAACGGCGCCACGCGCGTCATCCCGGGCCGCCACAAGGTGGAGTCGAGGGAGTACACACAGGACGACACCGTGCCCGCCGAGATGAAGGCCGGATCGGGGATGATCTTTTCGGGCACACTGTGGCACGGCGGCGGAGCCAACAATTCCGACGCGGTGCGGCGCGCACTGGCCGTCACGACAGCAGTCGGTTGGGTCGCCAGGAGGAGAACCAGTACCTCGCTTGCTCGAGGGAGGTTGCCCGCGCCCTGCCCGAGGATCTACTGCAATACATGGGCTACATGGAGGAATAGTCAAATCCTGTGGATCGGGGGTCGTCAGGCGACCCCGGACACCGAAGTGTTGGGCGAGGGTTCCGGGGTGATGTCGACCGGCCGTTCGAGGGGTTTGCCCTTGTGGAACAGCGCGCCCGCTCGCGCCAGTGCGACCAGCTGCGGGGCATTGACGGCCCGCCACCGCGACTGCGCCGCTTCGATCAGCTTGTAGGCCCTCGCCATCCCCGCCGCTCGCGAGCCTGGTCCCTTCGTCACTCTGGTCCTCAAACGAACTGTCGCGAAGGTCGATTCGATCGGATTCGTCGTACGTAGATGCACCCAGTGTTCGGCCGGATACCGGAAGCATTCGAGCAGCACGTCGGCGTCGTCGACGATCTTCTTCACCGCCTTGGGGTACTTCGCGCCGTAGTCCCGTTCGAACGCCGCGATCGCGAGCTGAGCCTTGTCGATATCCTCGGCCCCGATGATCTCCTTCATCGCCGCCAACGCACCCGGATACGCCGACTTCGGAAGTGCAGCAAGAACGTTGGACTGCTTATGGAACCAGCAGCGTTGCTCCCGGGTGTCGGGGAACACTTCCCGCAGCGCCCGCCAGAATCCCAGCGCTCCGTCCCCGATCGCGAGCACCGGGGCCCGCATGCCGCGCTGGCGGCAGTCCCGCAGCAGATCGGCCCAACATTCGGTCGATTCCCGGTGGCCGTCGGTGAGCGCGACGAGTTCCTTACGTTCCGTCGGTCCGCACCCCCAGCATGACCAGCAGGCAGAGTTTTTCCTGCTCGAGACGTACTTTCACATGAATTCCGTCGGCCCACAGTACACGTAGTCGACCTGCGAGAGATCCCGCCGGGCGAAGGCTTTCGCCTCGTCCTGCCACTGCGCGGTCAGGCGGGTGATCGAGGCCGGCGACAGGCCCGCACCGGAACCGAGGAACTGCTTGAGCGCGGGCCCGAAGTCGCTGGTCGACAGGCCGTGCAGATACAGCAGCGGCAACACCTCGGACACCAGGGTGGACTTGCGGGCCCAGGCCGGCAGGATCGCGGAGGCAAACTTCTTGCGCGTGCCGGTGGCGGGGTCGATGCGCTTGTCGTTGACCCGCGGCGCCTTCTCCGACACCGCACCGGCGGCGGTCATCACGTCGCGTTCAGCGTGGTAGCCCATTGCGCACCACCAGTCGGTGGCCGTGGTCGTCGACTGCACCGGCATGTCGGGCGATATAGTCGGCGACCTCGGCCTGCAGGGCTGCGGCGAGCATCTGCCGGGCCCCGTCGCGGACGATCTCATCGAGCAGCGACCGGCCTGCGCCGGCCTCGTTCGGGTCCTGGTCTTCGTGTACTACCGTGAGCACGGGCGTGCCTTCCCGCCAGCGCGCCAACGCTGGTCTTGATCAGATTCCTGTAACTTCGTCGATCATCATCCGGGAAGGTGCGCCCTCCCGGGATCCACAGGTTCTGATCATTGCTCCAACTGTCGAGCGTCATCCGATGATTCCCGTTGCGCCCGCCATCTTTGATCGAGAACTACTACACACCAGCGGAGATCGATACACTATTCTCGGTGATTCGTTCGAATGGTCCGTGGCGCCTGATCCTTGCGCACCACTTCTCATCCACTGAGGAATACCTGGCGATCTCGGGTGGTAGAGACCGGAAGCCCGACGCGAAGCTGTCGGACTTCGTGGCACCGGTCTTCCGAAGCTTTCTCGGAAACGAGGGCGTCGTCTTCCACCCCGAACTGCAGGAAATCTACCTCGGGAGCAAGCTTCTCGACACCGCGAAGTCACTTCACGGGGCGAAGTACGGCATGGTGCACAACCTTCTGTTCAACGTGTGCGGGCCGTCCCACAGCTTCGATGCCGGTCACTTCGACGCTGCGGTGTTCCGCGGTATGGGCTGTTCAACACGCCGATCTGGCTGCTGGCGATCATGTCCAAGTGCGGTCTCTTCGACGAGTGGGAGGTCAAGTCGGCGCAGGTCCTCACTTATTTCAGCAAGTCCGATGTGGATGGTGGCTTCACCTACTGGCCCGACGGTCCGGACGAGGACCCGGCGCGGATCGCGGCACCGTTCTGGAACACAGCGTTCCTCACCGACAACTCGCGGATGTACCACCGCCGGGAGGCAAACGGGGCCAGGGACTAACGCGACTACCCTGAGTTGGACATCACGACCGAGCTACATCCGGTCGGCGACGATGAATGGTCTGTCCGTAACGGCGACAAAGAGATCAGACGATTCGGTGTGGACGAAATGCGGATGCTCGTGCATTACACCTCGTTGTTGCTCGACGATCTCGATGATGTCAAGCGCTACCAGGATCACACCGACGACCTGACCCGCGAGAAGGTCTTCGGACTGTTGATCGACGGCATGCGTAGCAAGGGAGCTACGGTCGGGGAGCCGAGCGACCCGATGAACAACGCTGCCTTCGTGGCGCAATTGACCGACTTCTACAGCATGGCAACACGCCGGTATCCGGCCGAAGCCCCGGTGGACGTGCAGTGAGCAGGAATCGCTGACGTGCCACCCCACCCGGCCCCGAACTCGTGGCGGGTGGGGAGGACGGCAATCCGACCGCTGAAGTCCCCGTAACCTTCCCGAATGCAATGTCCTTCTTCGTCTACAGATTTTGTGCGATCTCGATGAGGTGACCCTCTGGATCTTTCACGAAGGCCACGGCGAAACCGAGGTCCGTCATCCGCTCGATCGGAGTCTCGACGGATCCTCCTGCCGCCTCGACGACACGCACCGCGGCCTCGATGTCGGGAACATTGAATCCGAGGACGGACTCGCCCGGTGTGGGAGTGGGGCGCTCGATGTAGCGCCACACGGTCAGGGACGAATCATCGCCGCGCCCGCTGGTGAGGATTATCTCCTCGACGGCATTGGAGCCTTCTCCGATTGCGAGCCGGTTCTTCTCCGTCATGCTGAATGCCGCACAGTAGAAGTCGGCCTGCTTTTCGATGTCGTCGACGAAGATTTTGGCGAAGGCGAACCGATTACTGTTGTACATGAGCATCCTCGGTGTGTTGAGGTGGATCGGTCGTCCGGAACAGTGGATCTTCCTCCATCTCAGCAATTTTCGCCATGATCGACAATGGGAGATTCCTTTGAGCGGCCGACATCGGTCGGTACTTGTCGACCGAGGAGCGAACTCGTCCAGGAGGGAATCAGCGTCCGGGTCTCACGCAGACGGGACGTCAGCAAATCGATCGAAGAGGGATCTGGCGGCTTGCGGCGGCGACGATCCACTCACTGCGCTTGCCCACTGAGTGGGAGGATCACACCTCGGGGTTTGCGGCCCTCAGCATAGTGGAAGTCGGGCTCGTTCGACCCTAGCTCGCCGACACAGGAGAATCTCGCATGACACAGCTCCAGCGCTACTCAGGCCGCCGGACCCTCATCACTGGCGGTGGTTCCGGGATCGGGCAGGCGAGCGTTCTGCGCCTTCTCGCCGAGGGCGGCCGGGTCGTTGCCGCCGATATCAGTAACGACGGGCTGAAGGACACCGTCAACAAGGCGGGCGATGCCGCCGACCGGCTGCATCCCGTAGTAATGGACATCGGTGACGAGGAGTCGGTGCGCGCCGGGGTAAGCGCAGCAACCACGTGGCTCGGCGGGCTCGACACCCTGGTCAACGCGGCGGGCGTACTGCGTTCGGCGCATTTCGAGCACACCACGCTCGCCGACTTCGAACAGGTGCTGCGCATCAATCTGGTGGGGACCTTCCTGGTGACCCGTGAGTCCATCGCTGCTCTCCGCGAGGGGAGTGGACCCGCGGTGGTCAATTTCAGCTCCACTTCGGCAATGTTTGCGCACCCGTACATGTCGGCATACGCGGCGTCGAAGGGTGGCATACAAGCGATGACGCACGCCCTGGCGCAGGAGTACAGCAAGCAAGGCATCCGCTTCAATGCTGTGCAGCCGGGTTCGATCTCTTCGGGAATGACCGATGGGAGCGGGGATGCCAAGCAGAGCATCGGGCCCGGTCTGCCTGATGACGCGGATCTTGGTCTCTTCGCAAAAGCAACTCCGGCGCTGGCGCTCGCCGATGACGCGATCTTCGCCGGTCCTGATTCGGTCGCCTCGGTGGTTGCGATGCTCGGTTCGCCCGACGCCTACTTCATCACTGGCACTGAGGTGCGGGTCGATGGCGGCTCGCATATGTGATTCGCCTCGAGGTTGGTTCACGTGTGGCGATGGGGATGTCTACACGGATATACCGTCGGCTTGGGTCTGACGTGCCGTCCTTTGTCAGGCAGGTGCCAGTCCAACCTGGAGGTGGAGGCTCCTGATCCAGGCGAATCGAAGAGTTCCCCGGTTGTGCCGGTCGTGCCGAACAGGCATCAGCTCGACGCCTTACGTCGATCGGACGCGTCAAGGTGTTTTCCCTGGCCCCCTATCCGCCAGACTGAAGTGAGACACCCGGTCAGTGCGGAATGAGGCTGGGGCTTGGATAGGAGTTCCCAGCATGACCATCCCGAGCACTACGACCACCGGGGCCACCGGACCCTCCGAGACTGCCGAGCTGAAACTCGTCGCTCAGGCAGCCCCGGAAGGGCCGCGGTCCGACCGCGCGAAGCGTCGGTCCTTCACCCCGGATTTCAAGCGCCGGATCGTTGCTGAGTACGATGCGGCCCCCGCCGGTTCCAAGGGCGCTGTGCTGCGCCGGGAGCGGCTCTACGATTCGCACGTGAAGGAATGGCGGGCCGCGATCGCCGCCGGCACCCTGGGCGGATCGAAGAAGTCCGGACGCCCGCCGCGAAGCCCGGAGCAGGCCCGCATCGCCGAACTGGAACGTGACCTGGCCAAGGCCGAGGCGGAGTCTGCACGCAAGGACCAGGTTCTCGCCGACCGTGAGGCCGCCCTGGAGGTCCTGGGAAAAGGTGTCGCGTTCTTGGAAGCACTCTCGCAGCAGGGCCGAAGCCGATGATGGCCCGGTCGCTGTGGCGCACCTGGCAAGCCGAGACCGCCACAGCGTTGACCGAGCTGCTCGGCGTGGTGGCCGCCTGCGCCCTGGTGGGCCGGTCCAGGGCCACCCACCACCGGCCGACCAACCCGAAGGCCCGGGCGTGTGGTCCGCACCCGAAGGCCCGCCATCCCGCCGAGCTCAGCGAGGCCGAACGGGAGGCGATCCTGTCGGTTCTCAACGCGGATGAGTACGCCGACCTGTCGGTGGCGCAGGTATGGGCCCGTGAGCTGGACGAAGGGCGCTACTACTGCTCCCAACGCACCATGCACCGAATCCTCGCCGCGGCCGGCCAATCCGGGGAGCGGCGCCGGCAGGCGACCCATCCGCCGAGGACGATTCCCGAACTCGTCGCGACCGCAACAAACGAGGTGTGGTCGTGGGATATCACAAAATTGCGGGGCCCGGCCAAGGGTATTTGGTATCACGCGTACGTCGTCCTGGACATCTTCTCCCGCTACGTCGTGGGCTGGCGCATCGAGACCATCGAGGACGGCGATCTCGCCGCCGACCGCGTCGCTGAGGCGATCACCACACAGGGCACCGCGCCCGGGTATCTGCACGCCGACGGTGGGGCAGCGATGACTTCCAAGCCGTTGTCCTCGCTACTTGTCGACCTGGATATCACCCGATCGCACAACCGGCCGCGGACCAGCAATGACAATCCGTACAGCGAGTCCCAGTTCAAGACGATGAAGTACGTGCCCGACTATCCCGACAGGTTCGCCTCGATCGGTGAGGCGCGGGCATGGATGACCGAGTTCACCACCTGGTACAACCACGAACACCGCCACTCCGGGATTGGACTGCACACCCCCGCCAGCGTCCACTACGGCACCGCCAGCGACGTCCGGGCCCGGCGCCAGACTGTGCTCGACGCCGCCTACCACGCCCACCCAGAAAGGTTCAGCCGACGACCGCGCCCGCCGAAGCTGCCCGAGCGGGCCGCCATCAACGATCCCGCCAGACGAGCCGAAACTAGCTACGTTCCAACACCCTGAGACGTCTCATTTGATTTGACACGCTCCGTCACCCCGCTGGCCTGCGGATCGATCGCCGGTGGCAGTGTACCCGCAACGAAGCGTGACGGGACGCCGGCGCTGGGACCGCCGGTTCTCCTCTGCGGGTTGTCGGTGCAGGGGCAGGTGGCCAGGCGGTGTGCAGGACAGTCCAGGCTGCAGGAACGCTTTCGAGCAGCCACCGGAATCGGTGTGGACCAGCCCTGACCCCGCTCCGCCGCCGGGAAGTTGCGTCAACGCGTCGCCGAGGGCGGCGATGTGGTCGTTCTTGTCGAACGGGGACGCCGACGATCTCACACCGTCGCACAGGCGCGGGCGAGAGCAGTCGGGTCTGCTCGAGCAGGACACTACGCGAAGTAGGGTTTTACGAGGTGGTCACGCACTTCCGGTGCCAGCTGCGAACGGTAGGTCAGCTGCTTGCTGGTCGCCAGTCCGATGCTGCGGTGGAGATCACCGAGCATCTCGGCGGTCTTGATTCCGACTGCGAGGCTTTCCAGGACGGGAACGTCCGTGCCGGAGATCTTGTCGTATCCGGCGAGTGTGAGGCTCCCGAAGAGCGCGCATCCGGTGACGATCACCTCGGCTCCCTCGTCGATGCACTCGAGTGCCACCTTTTCGAAGTCAGGAACGACGTGTTCCCAGACGAATTCGGGAGAATCGAACCAACGGGCACCCTGCCGAACGATCTCTTGGAAAGCATCGCCCGGCGGGACACGGACGGGGCGGCGCGCGATCGCCCGGTTCTCGAGTCCGTACAGACGCAGATTGCGCTCGGCGAGGGGCGTCGACTTGTCGTCGACGCCGATGACGGCGAACCTGGAGCCAAGTTGGCACGCCAGATGCATGGCGGCCTCACTCATTCCCACCACGGGAACCGACACGCTCTCGCGGGCCTCGCGTACGCCCGGGTCGTTCCCGCAACGAATGAAGACGACGTCGCAGTCGTTCTGTTCCGCACCATTGATGACACTACGAACGACTTCGGCGTTGTTGAGCATCTCCAGGTAGCTGTGGGAGGTTCGGTAGGTCGATCGTGGCAGGAAGTGAACATCGACCACGGTGTCGGGGCGGAGTACCTTCTCGTAGACGCGTACCGCGCCTGCATTGATGCGGCTGTATCCGTCTTCGCCATCGGTATCGAATCCAGGCATCCGAGGTGTGTAGATGCTCTGGGCGTGGATCTTGACACTCATACGCTGCTTTCCTCCTCATAACTGGGATCATGTCCGACCGATACGTGTCAGTTTTCGAGCCATGCGCGGGAGAGGTCGATGTCGAGCTGCCAGGACGGGAGTGCGCCCTGCAGGTCGGGGGTCCAGGCGGTGAGGTAGTACTGCTGGCCGTAGATGATGCGGGGGATGTCGGCGTTCCATGCCTGCTGGACCTG